>JBBRVW010000015.1:0-85096 GCA_038246545.1 Actinomycetes bacterium
AGCTGCGAGAAGAGAGCGAGGGACGAGCGGACGACGAGCTGCTCGCATGAGCGTCGAGCTGCGAGAAGAGAGCGAGGGACGAGCGGACGACGAGCTGCTCGCATGAGCGTCGAGCTGCGAGAAGAGGCGGCCGCGCCGACCGCGGCGCCCGACAACGTCCGGCTGGGACCGGTCAGCGAGGACCCGCGCCCGCCGCACTGAGGAACAGCGCGAACATCGCGGGTTTCTGCTGCACCAGCTCGAGCCGGCCGCCGTCGGCCTCGGCCAGCTCGCGGGCCACCGCGAGCCCGAGCCCGGTGCCCCGCCGCCCGCTGACCGACCGCTCGAAGATCCGGGACCCCAGCTCGGGAGGAACGCCTGGTCCCTCGTCGGAGACCTCCACCACCAGTGAGATGCCGGTCGAGCGGGTCGACACCGTCACGGTGCCTGCGCCGTGGATCAGGCTGTTCTCCAGCAGCGTCGCGAGCACCTGCGAGAGCCCGTTGGGAGTTGCCAGCGCCACCAGCCCGCGTGTCCCGGTCGCCTTGACGACCCGGTGCCGCGCGCCGAACGCGGGCTCCCACTCCACGACCTGTTGCAGCACGATGTCGTCCAGCGGCACCGGGCCGGCGCGCAGGTTGTTGTCGCGCACGCCGTCGAGCAGGTGCTCGACGACGGTGGCCAGCCGCTCGACCTGCGCGAGAGCCGAGCCGGCCTCCTCGCGCACCGTCTGCTGGTCATCGGCCTGCATGATCTCCTCGAGCCGCATCGACAGCGCGGTGAGCGGGGTGCGCAGCTGGTGGGAGGCGTCGGAGGCGAACTGCCGCTCGGCGGCGATCAGCCGGTCGACCCGGTCGGCGCTGCGCTCGAGGAGCTCAGCGACCCGGTCGACCTCGGAGATGCCCGAGCTGCGCAGCGGTTCGCGCTTCTGCCCGGAGCCGAGGTTCTCGGCGCGACGCTGCAGCCCGGCCAGCGGCCCCTTCAGGACCTTCGCCTGGAGGATCCCGACGGCAGCAGCAGCGGCCACGGCGACCAGCGTCCCGGCGAGCCAGAGCAGAACGACCGGGCCGGTGGTGTCGTCGCGATCGGACAGCGCGAGGACGGCGAGCGGTCCACCCACGACGACGACGGCGACCAGAGCGATGAGGACACTCGAAGCCAGGACCCGGGTCCTCAACGGGGGACCACGGCGTGCACGGTGCTCATTCGCGCTCGAAACGGAACCCCACGCCTCGCACTGTGGTGATGAACCGGGGGTTGGCGGCGTCGTCGCCGAGCTTCTTGCGCAACCAGGACACGTGCATGTCCAGCGTCTTCGTGGACCCCCACCACGCGGTGTCCCACACCTCGCGCATCAGCTGCTCGCGGGTCACGACCTTGCCGTTCTCGCGCAGCAGCACGCGCAGCAGGTCGAACTCCTTCGCGGTGAGCGACAGCTCGTTCTCGTCCATCCAGGCGCGGTGCGAGTCGACGTCGATCCGGACGCCGTGGACTCCCTGGGCGATCTCGATGCCGCCCCGTCGCAGCAGCGCGCGGACCCGGGCGAGCAGCTCGGCCAGCCGGAACGGCTTGGTCACGTAGTCGTCGGCGCCGGCGTCGAGCCCGACGACGGTGTCGACCTCGTCGGTGCGCGCCGTCAGGACGAGGACAGGCACGCCGCTGCCCTCGCCGCGCAGCCGGCGGCAGACCTCGAGGCCGTCCATGCCGGGCAGGCCGATGTCGAGCACGACGAGGTCGACCGGGGTGCCTCCGGTGGCCGACTCGAGCGCGCCCGGACCGTCCTCGCAGACCTCGACCTCGTAGCCCTCACGTCGCAGTGCGCGCGCGAGCGGCTCAGAGATCGCCTGGTCGTCCTCGGCGAGAAGCACGCGCGTCATGAGAGGCATCGTAGGCACAACGGGTGCCCCAGCAGTGCTGCGACGGGGGCGTTTCGCGGGTCAGCCCAAGCGAGCGACGTGCCGACCCACGCGTCGCAGGTCGCGGACCCGCCGCTCGTACGTCGCTCCGGCGACCAGCAGGAGCAGCCCGATCGAGCCGATCGTGATCCAGCGCGGCACCACCTGGTAGGCCTCGACGAGGTACGGCGCCAGCTGGACGAGGGCGTCCACTAGCAGCACCGCGCCGCCCATGACCAGCGGCGCCTGGAGCCGCTGCCGCACGCCGAGGCCCACGACGGCGGCGGCGGCGAGCGCCAGCAGCAGCGGGCGCAGGTCGCCCGGATCGGTCAGCGCGCGCAGCAGGCTCGGCAGCAGCGCTAGCGACAACCCGCTGCCGTAGGCCTGCCAGGAGCCGTACGCCGGGTCGCGCCTGCGCCGGAGCAGCCCGAGGGCGAGCAGGGCCACCGCGGCCGGAACGGTGTAGGCCTCCGGTGCGTCGACGTCGGACAGCGCGAGCCGTACCCAGCTGCTCGCTGCGAGCAGCAGGCCCGCCACCCAGCCGAGGGCCGGCCGCACCGACGTGAGCGCGACGACCGCGACCGTGGCACCGACGAGGAGAAGGGCGACCCAGAGCCGCTCGGCGTCGAGCGCCGCGAGCAGCAGCGCCGGTGCCGCGACGACGATCGCGACGACCTGGACCGCGCCGCGCACCGGCCGCCGGGTCGGTAGCGGCGCGCAGGACCCGAGGGTGAGCAGCGCGGCGGACGTGGTGGCCACCAGTCCGATGTCGGCGAGCGCCGCCCCCTGCCGGTCCGCGATCGCCGCGGCGGCCCCAGCGGCAGCTGCCGCTGCGACGACCACCGCTGACGTGTGCAGCGGTGCCCAGAACGGGTCGGTGGCTGCCGTGCGCAGCGAGAGGAGCAGTGCGGCGCCGACGGCGACGCCCGTTCCGAGCACCAGCACGAGGGACCAGACGGCCGGCCAACCGGCCCCGTCGTGGCGGGCCACGGCACCCGCTTCCGTGAGGCCGAGCAGCAGGGCCGCGAGCACGAGCAGCACCCGCCAGACGCGCAGCTGCTCCGCGCCGCGCGCCGCCACCGTGGCGACGGCGAGCGCCGCGGCTGCGGCGGGCAGGGTCACCAGGGTGGCGGTCGGTGTCGAGAAGGACCACGCGACCGCGGCGGCCGTGGCGACGGCGCCGCACCCGAGCGCGGTCCCGCCCGGCCAGACCCAGCCGCGGACGTCGAGCTGGGCTCCGGCCGCGAGCAGCAGCGCCGCCAGCCCGAGCAGGACGCCGAGCTGGACGGGGAACGTGGCCGACGCCGCGGGGGCGACGAGCCAGCCCGCGGCCGCGAGGACCGGCAGCGCCGCCACCCGCAACGGCGCCGCTCGCAGCACCCGGGCGCCGAGCAGCAGCGCGGCACTGGTCGCGGCGAGGGCGAGGGCGTCGGGCCAGTCCGCCCGCACCGCGGCGGCACGCGTGGTGACGGACCACGCCGTCTCGGGCACCCGCAGGACCACGAGCATCCGGTCGACCGCCCCGCCGACGGTCCCGAGGGCGCTGAGCGCGGGCACCAGCCCAGCCATCAGCAGGACACCGCCCGGTGCGACGCTGCGGGCGCGCGGCAGCAGCGGCAGCGCGGCGATCAGGAGCAGGACGGGGACGGCCAGCGCCGGGCCGAGCCACCGGTCGGCTACGCGGTCGGCGAGCGGCGCCCAGGTCGCGGCCACCAGCAGCAGGGCGGCGGTGACGTCGCAGGCGGCGACCCGGCCGTCATGCTCCCGCTCCCGGCGGGCCAGCACGGTGCCGGCCAGGACCGGCACGGCTGCGAGGGCCAGCAGCAAGGCGGTCCCCACCACGAGTGAGCCCGCCTCGCCGTACGCCGCCACGAGAGCAGTCAAGGACGCGACCAGGTGCGCGAGCCCGCCACCGGCTCCGACCACGGCGCGGGCGTCGCGCGTCCGCGTGCCCGCCGGCCAGGCCCCGGCCGCGGCGAGCCCGGCGACGGCCTGGACGGCCAGCAGCGTCGCGACCAGGGCCGCGGGGTGCGAGACGTCGTCGACGAGGTGCCCGGCCAGCAGCGGCAGCGGCAGCTGAGCCGCGAGCGCAGCAGCGAGCGGCAGGACGCGGGTCGGCAGCAGCACGGCGAACAGGCCGGCGCCGACGGCGACGGCGGCGAGGGCCGCGGCCCAGAAGACGGCGCCCTCGACCGAGGCGAGCCCAGCAAGGTCGGCGCTGCGGGCGCCGAAGCAGTCGAGCACGGCCAGGCCGACGGTGAGGACCGAGAGCCACTCGGCCGTGGAGAGCAGGCCGCGGCGGTGCGCCCCGACGGCACCGGCGGCCGCGAGAGCGGTGACCCCAGCCATGACGGCCGACCGGCCGCCGACGCCGAGCCGCTCCCACGACACGGCCACGAAGATCACCGCCGCGACGCCGAGCAGGGCCACGCCCAGCGCGAGCAGGAGGTTCTGGACCCGGCGTGCCGACCACTCCGGCCGGGGGCGAGCGGCCCTCGGCGGCACGAACCCCGCGGCGGCCGGCCGGGACGACGTGGTGGGTGCCGGGGAGGCGCCGACCGGCACCGCCGACAGCGCCTGCTCGCGCAGAGCGGTCACCAGCCCGGCCCTGGTCCGCAGCGTCTCGGCGGCCTGCACGGAGACCTGCCAGAGCCGCCCCGCGACCGGACCGGTCAGCGGGAGCCCGCAGTCCGGGCAGACGTCACGGGCGGCGCTCAGCGTGGCCCCGCAGTCGGGGCAGCGGGTCGGGTCGGTGAGCAGGGTCTCGTCGATCATCGCGCGGACCCTCGCCCGGCCGCGGCGGCGTGCGCCGGCGCCGACCCGCGCGGGCGACGACGCGGCACAGCGGCGAGTGCGAGCAGCCAGCACGCGGCCCAGCCGGCGAGCACGCCCGCGGCTGTGGCGGTGTCACCCGTCGGGAGCGCCTCCGCGACAGCCGGCACGACCACCGCACTGAGCAGCAGACCCACCAGGGCACCGGCGACAGCGGCCGGCCAGCTGGGTCCCGGCCCGCGTGCGGTACGACGGCGTCGGGCGGAGACCGCGACGGCGGCCCAGCCGGGCGCTGTCACCGCGCCGCCCAGGACGCCCCACAGCAGCAGGATCACGAGGAAGTCGGTGCCGGAGATCTCAGGTCCCATGTGTGGAGCATCGGCGGGAACGGCTGCCGCGGTAACCGTACGGGTACTCAGATCGGCCACCCACCCTCGCCGCGCCCGACTCGGTGCGTTGATCACGTCCACGTGGTTCGGCGACCGCTGGCAGTGGTGAGTTCACCGCGTGCGGGGCGCGTTCACCGCGTCGTGCCCGTGGGACTCCGTAGGCGCCTCGCGGACAAGCGCCGCGGCCAGGACCCAGCAGGCGACCCAGGACACCGCCACGGCGACGACCCCGGCTGCGGTTCCTGCATCCGACAACAGCGCACTGATGCCCGCACACAGTCCGGCGCTCAGCAGCAGGCCGGCGCCGCAGCCACCGACGACCGCCGGGCACGACCAGCCGGACTCCCGGGTGCGCCGGCGGCGCCCGAACGCCCAGCCGAGCATGGCCCAGCCCAGCGCGGTCACCAGCACGAACAGCGCGGCCAGGACCGCGACGATGGCCGCGATGTCGGCCGGGCTGAACTCGATCGGCCCGGCGAGCACCGCGTCGTGAGCGAGAGCTGTCGTCCCCATGCCGGCGATCATCGGCAGCGACGGCGCCCGCCCACACCCGCCTCCGTACTCAGATCTGCCGCCCCCGCTCGCCCCCGAGCGCCGTCAGACCGGCGTGACCCCGTGCCGTCGGCGGGAGAAGTGCCGGTCCTTCGTGCGGTACGTGCGCAGCCGGCGCACCAGCTCGTCCCGCAGGGTCTCGGGGGTGACGATGTCGTCGACCACCAGCTCGCTCGCCAGCCGCACGATGTCGATGTCCTCGTCGTACTCGCGGCGTTTGGTGGCGACGAACTCGGCGCGCTCGTCGTCGTCGTCGATCGCCGCGATCTTGTTGGCGTAGACGGCGTTGACGGCGGCCTCGGCGCCCATGACCGCGATCTTCGCGGTGGGCAGGGCGAGGGTCGCGTCGGGCTCGAAGCCAGGCCCGGCCATGGCGTAGAGCCCGGCGCCGTACGCCTTGCGGACGACCACGCAGATCTTCGGCACCGTCGCCTCGGAGATCGCCGTGATCATCTTGGCGCCGTGCCGGATGATGCCGGCCTTCTCCACCACCGAGCCGACCATGAAGCCGGGGACGTCGGACAGGAACACCAGCGGCACGTTGAACGCGTCGCACAGCTGCACGAAGCGGGTGGCCTTGTCGGCGGAGTCGATGAACAGCACGCCGCCCTTGAACATCGAGTTGTTGCCGACGACGCCCACCACCTCGCCGTCGAGCCGGCCGAAGCCGATCGTCAGCTCGCGGGCCCACAGCGCGTGGATCTCGAAGAAGCTGCCCTCGTCGAGCAGGCCCTTGGCGTAGCGGCGCATGTCGAACGCCTGCCGCTCGCTCGCGGGCACGAGCGCCGCGAGGTCGACGTTGCCCGGCGCCGGCCTCGGCTCGGCCGCGGGCGGGGTGCCCTGGTAGCTCGACGGCAGGTACGACAGGTACGACCGCACTGTCTCCAGCGCCTCCTGCTCGGTGCTCACGAGGAAGTGCCCGACGCCGGACTCGGCGCAGTGCACCCGCGCACCGCCCATCTCCTCCAGCGTGGTCTTCTCCCCCGTCACCATCTCGACCATCCGGTCCGAACCGAGGTACATCGACGCGTTGCCCTCGACCATGACGACCACGTCGCAGAACGCCGGGATGTACGCACCGCCGGCCGCCGACGGCCCGAACAGCGCGCAGACCTGCGGGATGGAGCCGCTGGCCCGCACCTGGTTCCAGAAGATCTTCCCGGCGCCCCGACGGCCGGGGAACAGGTCGATCTGGTCGGTGATCCGCGCGCCGGCCGAGTCGACGAGGTAGACCATCGGCACGCCGGTCCGGTAAGCGGTCTCGATGATCCGGATGATCTTCTCGACGGTCCGGGCGCCCCACGAGCCGGCCTTCACGGTCGAGTCGTTGGCCATCAGCGCGACCGGGCGACCGTCGACGGTGGCGGTGCCGGTGACGACTCCGTCGGCCGGCAGGTAGGCGGCAGCCACGTTGGCGAACACGCCGTCCTCCACGAAGGAGCCCTCGTCGACCAGCAGCCGCACCCGCTCGCGGGCGAACAGCTTGCCCTTGGTGGCGTTGCTCTCGTGGTACTTCGCCGCGCCGCCGCGCTCGACGGCCGCCCGCAGGTCGGGCACCGGCGGGTGCTCGGGGATCGGGTTGTGCTCCTGGCTCTGCACGGGCGACACGGGGCGACCTCGGGGATGGGGGCTCGGGACGCAGCGAGCCTAACGAGCGGCGGTCCCGGCCTCGACCGGAGCGACGCCGCGGCCACGCTGCCGCGCCTGGATGCGCTGGGCCACGTGGTCTGCGTCGCGCCCGGCCCCGCCCACCAGCATCGAGGAGAAGGAGTAGAGGAACGGGAGTCCGACGAAGTACAGGCCATCGACACCGGGGACGACCCCGCGGTGCTGGGTCGGCCACCGACCATCCCCGAGCGGCAGGTGGATCCAGTCGGTGTCCGGCCCGAATCCGGTGCACCACACGACGTTGGCGACCGCCAGGACCTCGCCGTCGGCGAGCACCGGCCGGCCGTCCCGGGTGCCGACGACGCGCTGCTCGGTGTGGCGCACCCCGGCGGCGGCCAGGTGCGCCCGCTTGACCCGGATCAGCGGACCGCCCCCGCCGCGCACGTGTGCCTGGACCTTTCGTCCCATCGGGGTGCGCTCGGTGAGGACGTGGTTCCAGGCGAACCACAGGAGAGGCAGGACCGCGTGGGCGCGCCGGCTCTCGATGTCGAGCGGGATCTGGCCCTGGATCCGGCCGGCCAGGCGCGTCTCGTGAGCGCCGGACAGCTCCAGGGCGATATCGGCGCCGGAGTGGCTGGCACCGACGACGAGCACCGGCCCGGGTCGCAGCTGCGACGGGTTGCGGTACTCCGCGGAGTGCATCTGCCGGATCGACGGGTCCAGCTCGTCGGCGAACTCCGGCACCAGCGGGCTCTTCCAGGTCCCGGACGCGACGACCACGTTGTCCGCCGTGAGCACTCGGTGGCCGGAGGTCACGACGAAGCCGTCCCCGTCGGCCGCGGGGTCGAGGCTGTCCACGCTCGCCCCGGTCCGGACCGGGAGCCGGTTGTCGGCGGCGTAGGTCTCGAGGAAGTCGGCCATCTGGTGGCCGGACGGGAACTCCCAGCCGGGAAGCGGGAAGCGCCGGCCGGGCAACCCGTCGTAGCGCGCCGGGGTGAACAGACGCAGCGAGTCGAAACGCTGGCGCCACACGTCCCCGACTCGGTCCCCCGCCTCGAGGACCACGCAGTCGCGGCCGCGGCGGGTGAGGTGGAATGCGGTCGACAGCCCGGCCTGGCCGGCACCGATGACGACTGACTCGACGTGCTCGGTGTGCTCGGTGTGCTCGGTGTGCTCGGTGTGCTCGGTGTGCATGGCGTGCTCCTGTCGCGAGAACTGCTCGTGCTCGCGACGCTAGGTCGGTGCACGCGGTCGCCGCGTCGGCAGAACTGTGCAGATCTGCCCTCAGACGAGGTGGTGCTCGTAGGCGTACGCGGTCGCCGCCGCGCGGGAGGACAGGTCGAGCTTGGTGAAGATGTTGGCGATGTGCCGCGCGACGGTCCTCTCCGACAGGAACAGCTCTGCGGCGATGGCCCGGTTGGTGGCCCCGGTGGCCACCAACCGGATCACCTGGACCTCCCGGAGGGTGAGCCCGCCGGGAGCGGCGGCGCGCCCGCCGCGTCGGGACAGGGCGGCGACCCGGGCCAGGTCCGGCGCCGCGCCGAGCTGCTCGAACACCCAGCGCGCCGCGTCGAGCTCCATCTCCGCGGTGTCGTCATCGCCGACGGCGCGGCACGCCAGCCCGACCAGGACCCGGGTCCGAGCCGCGTCGTAGGGCGCCCCGATGTCCTGCCACAGCGACCAGGCCCGGCGCAGGCCGAGCAGGGCCTCCCGCGGGTCGTCCTCGGCCAGCTGCACGGCACCGGACGCCTGCAGCGCGGCGGCGACGAGCTGCGGGCTGTCGCGGGCGGCGGCCGACTCGGTGAGCTCGTCGGCGGCCAGCCGGGCGCTGTCCACGTCGCCCCTGGCCACCGAGATCTCGACGTAGGCCGGCAGCAGCCGGGTGCGGCCGCGGAACTCCGGTGCCTCGTCCAGCGCTCGCCGGACCGAGGCCGCAGCGTCGTCGACCCGGCCCTGCGCCAGCCGCAGCAGGGCGAGGCCCGGCTGCGGGTCGTGCCCGTGCTGGGACGCCTCCCGGTAGCACGTCTCGGCCCGGGCGGTCTCGCCGCGCAAGCGGTGCATCTCGGCGCGCTGGTACACGGCCATTCCCTCGGCGACCTGCCCGGGCGGATCCCGCAGCCGCTCGCAGGCCCGCCGCGCCTCGGCCATGGCGTCCGGCCAGGAACCGTGCAGCTGGAGGATCTCGGCCCGGTGCACCAGGCACTGTCCCCGGTAGGGCACCAGGTCGGGCTGCTCGGCGCACCACCGGCTCAGCGCATCGGTCCACTCGCGCCCGCGACGCAGGTCGAAGCGGTCCCGGCAGGTCTCGATGGCTGCGCAGTAGACCAGCCCGACGACCTGCGGCGAGACGTCTCCGGTGGTGACCGCCACCATCACCTCGTCCAGCTCGGCCAGCCCCGCCTCCGCGTCCCCTCGGGCGACCAACGCCTGGCCGTGACCGTGCCGGACGAGCGTCAGCAGGTCGGCGTCCCGGTGCCGCTCGGCGGACACCAGCGCGGGCTCGAACCGGGCGATCGCGCCGGCGACGTCGTCGGTGAACAGCAGCTGCATCGCCTGCGCGACGTCCAGGTAGCCCCGCCACACCGAGTCCGTCAGGCCGGCATCGTCCAGGACTCGCTCGACCCGGGCGAACCAGCCGCGTCCCCGGGCCGGCTCGCCGCGGAGCGTCAGTGCCAGCGCCAGCCAGAACGCCACCCGTGCGGCCCCTTCCGCGTCCTCCGTCACGAGGTGGTCGTGGTGGGCTCGTTCCCGCGCAGCGTCGGACTCCGGCTCGTGACCGGTGAGGAACGCCGCGAGGGCCAGCAGCTCGCGATCGGGCGGGGAGAGGGCGGCCTCGGCGTCGGCCGCCAGCAGGTCGTCGTACGCCGCCGACCAGGCCCGCGCCTCGGCATGCGCGCGGCCGCTCGTCAGCCGCGCGGAGGTCACAGCTGCCCCGCCGCCCCTGCCCCCGGCCCGTCGGCCGCCCCGCTCACGGCCACCGCCACCAGAGCCCGGAGCACCGGCTCGAGGTCGTCGGAGCCGAGGCTGAGCGAGTCGCTGAAGATCTCCACCAGCCAGCCCGAGGACGCGTGCGAGGCGCC
Organism: Actinomycetes bacterium; assembly: GCA_038246545.1. Classification (GTDB taxonomy): domain Bacteria; phylum Actinomycetota; class Actinomycetes; order JACCUZ01; family JACCUZ01; genus JBBRVW01. Next base: position 10,276 of record JBBRVW010000015.1, read on the forward strand.
GGCGGCCAGGACCGCGCGGTAGCCGGCGACAGCAAGGGCGGACTCCTCGCCGGGGTCGTTGCCGGGCACCCCTATCTCGACGTAGAAGGACCCGGCCCGGCGCACCGCACGTGCTGTCTCGGGGTAGTCGCTCAGGTCGAAGGTCGCTCCGACCTGCGAGAACGCGACGTACTGCGGGTCGGTCGGGTCACCCTCCCGCTGCACCGAGCTGGTCCGGGAGACCAGCTCGTCACCGCCGCCGGGAGCCTCGGACACCCACCACCCGGCGGCGTCGACGAGCTCGGCGACCAGGGCGGCCATCGCCTCGACCCGGATCTGGACGCTCGCCTCGGACAGCTGGTCCAGCACAGCCATCCCGGCGTCGAGCACCTGCGGCACCCGGGCCGACGACGCGCCCCGACGGGTCCGCCGGTCCGGGGTGCTCGGGTCGGGCTCCTCCGCTGACGCCTGCCCGGCGACAACCGGGGTGAGGGACCGTGCCCGCTTGGCGCGGTACTGCGCTGCGTCGGCCAGACGAAGGAGCCGCACCGGCGAGTCGACGGCGCCCACGGCCGTGTCCGAGGACGCCACACCGCAGGAGACGCCGGTGCTCATCGGGAGCCGGTCGACGAGTCGACAGAGCTCCTCCGCCACCTTGACCGCCTCGCTCCCGGGGACGCCGCTGATGACGACGCAGAACTCATCACCGCCGATGCGGGCGGCCATGCTGCCGGCGACGAGCCCGCTGGCCCGGCTCACCGCGTCACCGATCGCGATGATCGCCCGGTCGCCGGCCTCGTGGCCGAAGGAGTCGTTGACCTGCTTGAGCCGGTTGATGTCCGCCAGCACGACGGACACCGGCTGCTGGGTGTCTCCGTCCGGGCCGAACTCGGCCTCCAGCCGGTCGTCGACGGCCCGGCGGTTGGCCAGCCCGGTGAGCGGGTCCTGGAAGGCCAGGCGCTCGATCCGCGCCACGTAGTCGGCCTGGACCACGCCGGCAGCGACCTGGGTCGCGACCGCGGTGGCGAAGTCGATGTCGGCGTCGGTGAACCGCGGCTGCCCCGCGAACCGCGTCGCGTACAGAGCGCCCCAGACGCTCGCATCGACCACGATCGGAATTCCGAGGGCGGAGTCCTTGCCCAGGCGGAGCAGGAGCTCGGCCTCCTCGTCGCCGTCGTCGACGGACGCGACGTAGCCCCGGCGCCGCTGCACGAGGTTGTCGGCCTGGCGGTAGCGCGCCGCCGGGTAGACCTCGTCGGCCGGGAAGCGCACCTCACCGGGCGAGAGCACGCCCACGTTGACCAGGACGCGCAGCAGGCCCCGCTCGCCCTGCCACCGGGTGATCGACAGCGAGGCTGCGTCCAGCGCTCGGCGGGCCTCCTCCGCAGTCAGCTCGACCAGGTCGTCGAACCGGCGGGCGGCGCCGACCACCTTGGCGATGTCGAGCAGGCTGCGCAGCCGCCCGGCGTCGTCGGAGCTCGTCACACCACGCAACTCTGGCGCACGAGACCCGGCCGGCGTGGGACTTCCGCGAGTCCGGCCCTCGAACCGTCCGCCGTGAACGGCCAGCCGCGGGCCGTCAGCTGTCCGGCGTCAGGCGGGTGCGTGGTCCGGCGCGCAGGACCTGCGACGGCAGCGTCCGGCCGACCAGGGTCTCCGCCTGCGCGGCGACCTCGATCATGGCCTCGAGGTCCACGCCGGTGGAGACCCCCATGTCCTCGACCATGTGGACCAGCTCCTCGGTGGCGATGTTGCCGGTGGCGCCCGGGGCGTAGGGGCAGCCGCCGAGACCTCCCACCGACGCGTCGAAGTCGCTCACACCGAGCTCGAGCGCGGCCAGCACGTTCGCCAGCCCGGTGCCCCGGGTGTTGTGGAAGTGCAGGTTGAGCGCGGCGGCGGGGAAGGCCGACCGGGTCTCGCCCACCAGCCGGGTGACCCGTCCCGGTGTCGCCATGCCGGTGGTGTCGCCGTACGACAGGGTGTCGGCGCCGTCGGCCAGGGCACGCCGCGCCACCCCCAGCACCCGCTCGACCGGCACCTCGCCCTCGTAGGGGCAGCCCCACGCGGTGGACACGATGACCTGGACGGTGGCGCCGCGCCCGTGCGCGAGGTCGAGGACGCCGGCGATGTCGTCGAGCGACTCCTCGGTCGACCGGTTGACGTTCTTGCGGTTGTGGGTGTCGGACGCCGACACCACGACCTCGATCTCGTCGAAGCCGGCGGCGAGCGCGCGCTCGGCGCCCTTGAGGTTCGGCACCAGCGCGGAGTAGCGGACGTCGGGGTTGCGGACGACCCCGGCCCAGACCTCGGCCGCGTCGGCCATCGACGGGATCGCCCTCGGGTGCACGAACGACACCGCCTCGATCCGGCCCACGCCGGTGCGGGACAGCGCATCGACGAGTGCGACCTTGCCGGCGGTGGGCACCGGTGCCTCGTTCTGCAGGCCGTCGCGGGGCCCGACCTCGCGCAGCGACAGCCGATCGGGCAGGTCACTCATGTCGTCGTCCCCTTCACGTGCCGGGCCACTCGGGTCGGCGCTTCTCGTTGAACGCCGCCACGCCCTCGGCGCGGTCGCCGGAGAACGCGGTGGCCCGCCAGGCGCCGTCCTCGACGTCGAGGCCGGAGGCGAGGTCGACGTCCGCCGCCTTGCGCAACGCCCGCTTGGCGTTGCGTAGTCCCACCGGGGAGTTCAGGGCGATCTGCGCGGCAAGCTCCAGAGCGGCGGCCCGGTCCCGCCGGGCCGGGACGCGGCGGTCGACCAGCCCGAGCCGCTCGGCCTCGTCGACCTCGACGCGACGGCCGGTGAAGACGAGGTCGGCGGCGCGCGAGGCGCCGATGCGCCGCGCGAGCAGCTGGGTGCCCCCTCCGCCGGGGATGACGCCGACGGTCACCTCCGGCAGGCCGAGCACCACCGTCGAGTCGCAGACCACGAGGTCGCAGGACAGGGCCAGCTCGAGGCCGCCACCCAGCGCGTAGCCGTGCACCGCGGCGATGGTCGGCACCGGCAGGTTCAGGACGCCCGCGAACGCGGCGCGGAAGACCGGCCGCTGCGCCATCAGGTCCGCGTCGGTGAAGGAGTTGCGCTCCTTGAGGTCGGCGCCCACGCAGAACGACTTGTCCGACGCCGAGGCGAGCACGACCACACGGAGCCCGCCGTCGGCGGCGAGCGTGGCGGTCGCCGCGACGATGTCGCGCGCCATGGCCGTCGACAGCGCGTTGTGCGCCTCGGGCCGGTCCAGCACCAGCTCGGCGACGTCCCCCCGGTCGCCGTGCCGGGTCACCGTCACGTGGTCGTACGTCGGTCCGCTCGAGTGCTCAGCCACGCGGGCGAGGCTAACGGGTGCGCCGCACCACCCCGGGGCGCACCAGCCCCATCCCGCGCACGGCGCGGGTGCGACCGATGTCGAGGGCGATGCCGTCGGCACCCTCGAGCGCGTCGGCGGTGGCCCGGTCCACCAGGACCGTGCCCGGCGCGGCCAGCGCCGTCAGCCGGGACGCCAGGTTGACCGTGGCGCCGAACACGTCGCCCATCCGCATGGCCACCGGCCCGGTGGCGATCCCGACGCGGACATCGGGCAGGACCGGGTCCTCCGCCATGGCTTCGGCCAGCTCGAGCCCGATGGTGGCGGCCGGCAGCGGCGAGTCTGCGGCGAACAGCACCTCGTCACCGACCGTCTTGATCAGCCGGCCGCCCCCGGCGGCGATGACGTCGGCCGCCCGCCGCTGGAACCGCTCGACCAGAGCGGCGAGCTCGCGCTCCTCGAGCTTCTGGGACAGCCGGGTGTACGAGACGAGGTCGGCGAACCCGACCGACCGGCGGCTGGTGACGGTGTCGGACTCGGCGGCGGCGAGCATCCGGCCGGCTACGGAGGCCAGCTGCCGCCGCCAGACCGCGACCAGCAGCTGCTCGAAGTCGGCGAGGTGGTCGGCGGACTGCTGGGCTGCGAGCCGGTGCGCCTGCTCCTGGGAGTGCCCGGCGTCGACGAGGTGCTCCACCAGCGCGTCGAACTGCCACTCGGCCAGCCGGGCGGTGTTGTGGCCGATGGCCCGGGTGACGCTGACCGCGAGCTCGTCGTCGAGGACGCCGACCTCGATGAGGTGCTGCAGCCGGTCGATCGCGCCGAGGTCGCCGTCGGTGAAGGCAACCGGCTCGTCGCCGACGTCGGCGAAGCCCACCGCGCGCCACAGCCGGCGTGCGTAGTCGACGGACAGACCGGCCCGGGCGGCGACCTCGTCACGGCGGTACCGGCGCGGGCCGCCGAGCAGCCGCTCCTCGATCCCGGCTGCGGACGACGACCGGTCGGGCTGCTGCGGCTCGTCAGGTCCCGTCGTCGGCACCGCGGCGGCGCTCCTCGTCTGCCTCGGCGAGCCGGTATACGTCGCGCTGCACCTCTTCGACCTGGGGCACGTCGCGCAGGACGAGCTGGCCACGCTCACCCGCTGACTCCACGACCAGGGTGCCGCAGCCGAGGATCCGCTCGAGGATCCCGCTGTGCTCGAAGGTGACGTCGTTGATCCGTGAGATGGGCATGTCCCGGCCCTGGCGGGCGACCACGCCGACCCTGGTGATGATGCGGCGGTCGGTGACGACGTACGCCGTGGTGATCCACGTGAGGAACGGCCACACGGTGAGCCGCAGCAGCAGCAGCGTGGCGAGCACGACGACGGCGATGCGCAGCGGCAGCTGCGCCGAGCTCTCGGGGACCACCGTCGCGACGTAGGTGGCCACCGGGCACACGACCAGGAGCACCACGACCGGCCAGACCATCTCCTTCCAGTGCGGTCGGAGGGCCATGACGACGTCCTCGTCGTCGGCGAGCAGGTGCTTCGGGATGCCGGTCACGCTCGTGATGGTGCCAGATGGTGCGGCGCCCGCCGGCCTCATCGCACGTGGACGACGTCTCCGGCAGCGAGAGTCGTGAGTCCTGCGTCGGCCTGGACGACGAGGCAGCCGGCGGCGTCGACGTCGACGGCCTCTCCCTCGATGCAGCGGTCGCCCGGCAGCTCGACCCGGACCCGGCGCCCGAGGGTGGCGCAGGACGACCGATAGGCATCCAGGAGGCCGGACGCGACGGCGTCACCGCCCGCCGCCTGGAAGTCGCGGTAGCGGTCGGCCAAGGTCCGCAGCACCGCGCGCAGCACCGGGTCGCGGTCGACCACGTCGGACCCCTCCAGCGCCAACGAGGTGGCCGTGGGCACGGGCAGCTCGTCGGCGCGCAGCGAGACGTTGAGACCGAGTCCGACGACCACCGCTTCGTCGACCACCTCGGCCAGCAGTCCGGCCAGCTTGCGCTCGTCGTCGACCAGGACGTCGTTGGGCCACTTGAGCCCGAGATCGAGCCCGGACATGGGGCCGAGCGAGCCCACGACCGCCAGCCCGGTCAGCAGCGGCAGCCAGCCCCAGGACTCGCGCGGCACCGCGGGCCGCAGCAGCACGGAGACGGCGAGGCCGGACCGCGCGGGTGCCCGCCAGCTCCGGCCGGCGCGGCCGCGGCCGGCGGTCTGCAGCTCGGCGGCCACGACGAGGCCCTCCGGGGCACCCGCCCGGGCCGCCTCGGCGACGTCGGCGTTGGTGGAGGCGGTGGACCGGACGACCCGGACCTCCGTCCAGGGGCTGCCCGGACCGACGAGGGCGGCCCGGAGGGCGGACTGGCGCAGCGGCGGCCGGTCGAGGTCCCGCCAGGGACTCGTCACTCGCGACCACGTCTGTACCTGCTCGGTCCGTGACGCGGCTTCACGAGCCACCGCACGCCGGGTCACCACCGCTCGGACGGCTGCCGCCCCTGGACGGGCCGCACCGGACCTGGAGCTCCACGCCATGAGTCTGCACCCCCACGACCACCCACCGGTCCCGCGCCGAGCGCGGACCAGCCGGGTCGCCGGCTCGGCCGGTCCGGCCGCTCCCGAGCCTGGCTACGCTGCCCGGGTGACCAGCGCAGCGGAGACCCCCGGGCCGGGCGGCACCGAGGTGCCCGGGGCCGTCGACGCCCACACCACGGCCGGGCGGCTCGCTGACCTGAACCGCCGCCACGAGGAGGCCGTGCACGCGGGCTCGGCGCGCGCGGTCGAGAAGCAGCACACCAAGGGCAAGATGACTGCCCGCGAGCGGATCGAAGGGCTGCTCGACGAGGGCTCGTTCGTGGAGATGGACGAGCTCGCGCGGCACCGCTCGACGTCGTTCGGCATGGACGGGTCGCGGCCCTACGGCGACGGCGTCGTCACCGGCTACGGCACGGTCGACGCGCGGCAGGTCTGCGTGTTCGCGCAGGACTTCACCGTGTTCGGCGGGTCGCTCGGCGAGGTCTTCGGCGAGAAGATCGTCAAGGTCATGGACCTGGCGCTGAAGATCGGCTGCCCGGTGGTCGGCATCAACGACTCCGGCGGTGCGCGGATCCAGGAGGGCGTCGTCTCGCTCGGCCTCTACGGCGACATCTTCTACCGCAACGTCATGGCCAGCGGCGTCGTTCCACAGGTCTCGCTGATCATGGGGCCGTGCGCCGGCGGTGCCGTCTACTCCCCTGCGATCACGGACTTCACCGTGATGGTCGACCAGAAGTCCTACATGTTCATCACCGGTCCGGACGTCATCAAGACGGTCACCGGCGAGGACGTGACGCAGGAGGACCTCGGCGGCGCCCGCACCCACAACACGAAGTCCGGCACCGCCCACCACCTCGCCCCCGACGAGGCCGACGCGATCGACTACGTCAAGGCGCTGCTGTCCTACCTGCCGAGCAACAACCTCGAGGACCCGCCGGCCTACGACGAGACCGCGGTCCTCGACGTCACCGACGAGGACCGCGAGCTCGACACGTTCGTGCCCGACTCGGCCAACCAGCCCTACGACATGCACACCGTCATCGAGCACGTGCTCGACGACGGCGAGTTCCTCGAGGTGCAGGCGCTGTTCGCGCCCAACATCATCTGCGGCTTCGGTCGCGTCGAGGGACGCTCCGTCGGCGTCGTCGCCAACCAGCCGATGCAGCTCGCCGGCACCCTCGACATCGACGCCTCCGAGAAGGCCGCGCGCTTCGTGCGCACCTGCGACGCGTTCAACGTGCCGGTGCTGACCTTCGTCGATGTCCCCGGGTTCCTGCCCGGCGCCTCGCAGGAGTGGGACGGCATCATCCGCCGCGGTGCGAAGCTCATCTACGCCTATGCCGAGGCCACCGTGCCCAAGGTCACCGTCATCACCCGCAAGGCCTACGGCGGCGCGTACGACGTCATGGGGTCCAAGCACCTCGGCGCCGACATCAACCTCGCGTGGCCGACCGCGCAGATCGCGGTGATGGGCGCGCAGGGGGCGGTCAACATCCTCTACCGCCGCGAGCTGGCCGACGCCGGCGACGACGCCGCCGACAAGCGCAAGGAGCTCGTGCAGGAGTACGAGGACCACCTTGCCAACCCCTACATCGCCGCCGAGCGGGGCTACGTCGACTCGGTCATCCCGCCGTCGCACACCCGCACCTACGTCGTCAAGGCGCTGCGCGCCCTGCGCACCAAGCGACAGACCCTGCCCCCGAAGAAGCACGGCAACATCCCGCTGTGACCGACGACCAGCGTGCACGCCCCACCTTGCGCGTCGTCCGTGGCGAGCCCACCGCCGCTGAGCTGGCTGCTCTGGTCGCCGTCCTGGGTGCCCGCGCCGCGGCCGCCCCGACCGGGGCCTCCGGTCGGCTCCGCTCGTCCTGGAACGACCCGGCTCGCCTGGTGCGGCACCCGCAGCCGCCCCGCTCCGGCGGCTGGCGAGCCTCCGCACTTCCCCGCTGACGGCACGGCCGGCGACCTCGGGCTACGCCCTCCACGCCGGGTCGCGACCGAACGAACCGAGCAGCCGGTCCTGCTTCGGCGCCGAGTCGGGCACCGGGACCGGCGGGCCTACTGCCCCCGCGCCGCGGTAGGGCTCGGCCCAGTCCGCCCACCAGCCCACCGCCGCGTCGACCAGGTCCGGGTCGAGCGTGCGGTCCTGGCCGGTCGCGGCCAGCAGGTCCCACGTGTGGACCACGTGGTCGACGAGGACCTGCCAGGCGTAGTCCTCGGCGCTGAGGTCGCCGAAGGACAGGTGCACGGTCCGGGCCAGGGCCTCGGGCTCGGACAGCGCAGCCACCGCCGCCGCCACTGCGCTCGACGCCGCCTCGGCGGGTGCGCCGCCGAGCAGGTCGCCGTCGAGAGCGTCACCGACGTCGGCGATGGTCCGTCCCTCCACCAGCGGCGGGACCCATCGGTCCTCTCCCACGACGTGGTTGACGAGCGCCCGCACGTCCCAGTCCGCGCACGGCGTGACGGCCGGCCACCTGCCGGGTGGAACGGCGGCGGTTGCTGCCGCGAACGCGTGGGCCGACCGCGTGTACAGGTCCACGACACGACTGACTGCTGACATCGGCATTCTCCTCCGGGGTTCCGACGATCGTGCCTGCGTCAGCGGACGCCGTCGAGGGACGTATCGGGCAGGTCCCGTAGCGTGACCGCCGTGACCCGGCGCCTCGTGCTCGCCTCCGCGTCCCCCGCGCGGCTGACACTCCTCCGGCAGGCCGGGCTGGCGCCCGAGGTCGTGGTGAGCGGCGTCGACGAGAGCGACGTCACCGGTCCGCCGTACGACGTGGCGCTGACGCTGGCAGTCCGCAAGGCGATGGCGGTCGCGCCGGGACAGGCCGACAGCCTGGTGCTGGGCTGCGACTCCGTGCTCGACCTCGACGGCGAGGCCTTCGGCAAGCCGTCGGACGCCGCCGACGCCGTCTCCCGCTGGCGCCGGATGCGCGGCCGCAGCGGAGTCCTGCGGACCGGCCACTGCCTGGTCGACACCCGGACCGGCCGCGACGCTGCCGAGGTGGCGTCCACGACCGTGCACTTCGCCGACGTCTCCGACGTCGAGATCGACGACTACGTCGCCACCGGCGAGCCTTTGCGCGTCGCCGGCGCCTTCACCGTCGACGGACTGGGCGGCCCCTACATCGACGGCGTGGACGGCGACCCGCACGCCGTGGTCGGCCTCTCGCTCCCCCTGCTCCGCCGGATGTTGCTCGAGGTCGGCTCGGCGCTCACCGAGCTTCGAGCCTGACCGCGACCTGACCACGTGGGCTGACGGCGGCTCCGGTGACCGTCCGCCGGGGGCCGCGCACGTACCGTGGCCCGGTGCCCCTGTCCCGCCGCGACCTCCTGCGCGCCTCCGCGGCGGCCGCGCTCACGGCGGCCTGCAGCCCGGCATCCTCCGACGCGTCTGGACCCCGTGGGAGTGCCTCGCCGGACACGGCCGCCCCGTCGGACAGCAGCACCTCGGCGTCGTCGGGCCCGCCGCCGTCCGGCGCGGGCAGCGCGGCCCCGGCGGTGGGGAGCCGGCCGGCCCGCGAGGTCGACCACGGTCCGCGGACCTCGCCGCTGGTCGCACTCACCTTCCACGGCAACGGCGACCCGGCGCTTGCGATGCGTCTGCTGCGCGTCCTGAGCGACCACCAGGCGCAGGCCACCGTCATGGCGGTCGGCACCTGGCTGCGGGCCGAGCCACGGATGGCGGGCCGGATCCTCGACGCCGGTCACGACCTCGGCAACCACACGCTGCACCACTACCCGATGCGGTCCCTGTCGGCTGCGACCGCCTTCAGCGAGATCCGCGGCTGCGCCCGCACCCTGCATCGGCTGACCGGGTCGCGGGGCACGTGGTTCCGGGCCTCGGGCACCCAGGCCACGACCACCACCATCCGGCGCGAGGCCGGCCGGGCCGGCTACGACCGCTGCATCTCCTACGACGTCGACGGTCTCGACTGGCAGGACCCGTCGACCAGCACCGTCGAGCGGGCCGTCCTCGGTCACTCCCGCGCCGGGTCGATCATCAGCCTGCACCTCGGCCACCAGGTGACCGTGGACGCGCTCCCCACGATCCTGGCGGGACTGCACGACAAGGGCCTTCGGCCCGTGACGCTGACGGAGCTGCTCGCATGACGCGACGCACCCGGCGCCGAGGGAGCGCCACCACCCTCCTGCTCGCCGGCGTGCTGCTCGTCGCCGGCTGCTCCGGGAGCAGCACCGGGGCACCACCGCCCGGTCCGTCGTCGGGTGCGACGTCCGGCACCCCGACGGCGACCGGGAGCCCGCTGCCCGGCACGCCCTCAGCCTCGGCCGCCTCGCCCGGGCTCGACCTGCTGCCGGGCATGCCTGCGCCGCTGGCGGACGCGGACGTCTGGGCTGCCGACCGTCCCGGTCAGCTCTCGCCGGTGGTCAGGGGATTCCGCGACCTGGTCTACGTCCCCAACTCGACGAGCAACACTGTCACCGAGATCGACCCGCACACCTTCAAGGTCGTGCGCACCTTTGCCACCGGCACCGAGCCGCAGCACGTGGTGCCGTCCTGGGACCTCAAGACCCTGTGGGTCAACAACGATCTCGGCAACACGCTCACCAAGGTCGACCCGCGGACGGGCAAGCCTGGCAAGCGGGTACCGGTGCACGACCCGTACAACCTCTACTTCACCCCGGACGGGAAGTACGCCGTCGTCATGGCATCGCTGGACCGCGAGCTGGTCTTCCGCGACCCGCAGACCATGAAGGTCCGGCACCGCACGCACGTCCCCTGCTACGGCGTGAACCACGCCGACTTCTCCACCGACGGCCGCTACTTCATCGTGTCCTGCGAGTTCTCCGCCCAGCTGCTGAAGGTGGACACCCGGACCTTCGAGGTCACCCGCGTGCGCCGCCTCAGCTCCCGTCCGGGCCACGGCACGCCGATGCCGCAGGACGTGAAGATGTCCCCCGACGGCCGGACGTTCTACGTCGCGGACATGAAGAGCGACGGAATCTGGTTCGTCGACGGCCGCACGCTGCGGGTGCGACGGTTCCTGCACACCGGGAAGGGCGCCCACGGCCTCTACGTCACCCGTGACTCGAAGCACCTGCTCATCACCAACCGCGAGGAGGGCAGCATCTCGGTGCTGGACTTCGCGACCAACAGGCTGGTCGACCGCTGGCGCATCCCGGGCGGCGGCAGCCCCGACATGGGCGGCCTGTCCAGCGACGGGAAGATCTTCTGGGTCAGCGGCCGCTACGACGCGGAGGTCTACGCCATCTCGACCGTCGACGGACACCTGCTCAAGCGGATCCCCGTGGGGTCCGGCCCGCACGGCCTCTGCGTGTACCCGCAGCCGGGCCGCTACTCGCTGGGCCACACCGGCGTCTTCCGCTGAGCCGGACCGGACGTCGTCGGGCCGCCGCGGTCCGGTGCCGCGGCGTCCCGACGGCGACCGCGGCCCGCTACATGGGGATGAGCTCGAAGATCTCCACGGCGAAGCGCCCCTTGCCCTCGGACAGGAACGGGTGCTTCTCGAAGAGCCCCTTCGCGGCGGCCAGGTCGGCAGCCTCGACGAGGGAGTAGCCGTTCTGGTCGCTCGGCTCGGCGGTGGAGCCGTCGTCCTTCAGGGCGGTGCGAGCGCCGCACGGCTGACCCGGGTCGACCAGCGCGGAACCGGTGTTCTCCATCCAGGTGTGCCACTCGGCCATCACCTTCTCGACGTCAGCAGGGTCCATCTCCCCGGGCGGGGTGGCGGGACCGCGGTACAGGGCCAGGAACTTGCTCATGGCGAGCCTCTCTCGACGGGAGGCGGCGCACCGACAGGGGCGGGGCGTCCTCGACCTCCACATCCCTACGACGTCCGGCCTAGCAGGGAATCGACAGCGCGTCGAGGGCGACCTCTAGACTTCCTCGGCCGAGCCGACGTGAGGGAGGTGCAGCGTGCGCAAGGTGCTGATCGCCAACCGCGGTGAGATCGCCGTCCGGATCGCCCGGGCCTGCCGGGACGCCGGACTGGCGAGCGTGGCCGTGTACGCCGACCAGGACCGCGACGCCTTGCACGTCCGCGCCGCCGACGAGGCGTTCGCGCTGGACGGGAGCACCCCGGGCGACTCCTACCTCGTCGTCGACAAGCTCCTCGACGTGGCCAGTCGCTCCGGGGCCGACGCGGTCCACCCCGGCTACGGCTTCCTGGCCGAGAACGCCGGCTTCGCGCAGGCCGTGATCGACGCCGGCCTGACCTGGATCGGTCCGCCACCTTCGGCGATCGACTCGCTGGGCGACAAGGTGAAGGCGCGGCACATCGCCGAGCGGGCCGGCGCACCGCTGGTCGCCGGGACCAGGGACCCGGTGCAGGACGCCGACGAGGTGGTGGCGTTCGCGAAGGCGAACGGCCTCCCGGTCGCGATCAAGGCCGCCTTCGGCGGCGGCGGCCGCGGCCTGAAGGTGGCGCGCACGATCGAGGAGATCCCCGACCTCTACGAGTCCGCGGTGCGTGAGGCCGTGGGGGCGTTCGGCCGCGGCGAGTGCTTCGTCGAGAAGTACCTCGACAAGCCCCGGCACGTCGAGACCCAGTGCCTCGCGGACAGCCACGGCAACGTCGTCGTCATCTCCACCCGCGACTGCTCGCTGCAGCGGCGGCACCAGAAGCTCGTCGAGGAGGCGCCCGCGCCGTTCCTCAGCGACGAGCAGAACGCCGAGCTCTACCGCGCGTCCAAGGCGATCCTGTCCGAGGCCGGCTACGTCGGTGCCGGCACCTGCGAGTTCCTCGTCGGGCAGGACGGCACCATCTCCTTCCTCGAGGTCAACACCCGGCTGCAGGTCGAGCACCCGGTCAGCGAGGAGGTGACCGGCATCGACCTCGTCCGGGAGATGTTCCGCATCGCCGACGGCGAGGAGCTCGGGTACGACGACCCCGCGGTGCGCGGTCACTCCTTCGAGTTCCGCATCAACGCCGAGGACGCCGGCCGCAACTTCCTGCCCGCACCCGGGCACGTGACCACGTTCCGGCCGCCCTCGGGGCCCGGCGTGCGCGTCGACTCCGGCGTGGAGGCGGGCGGCGAGGTCGTGGGAGCCTTCGACTCGATGCTCGCCAAGCTGGTCGTCACCGGCGCCAGCCGCCGTCAGGCCCTCGAGCGCTCCCGCCGGGCCCTGGCCGAGTTCGTCGTCGACGGCATGCCGACCGTCCTGCCCTTCCACCGCGTCGTCGTCACCGACCCGGCGTTCGCCCCTGCGACCGACGACGAGGCGTTCACGGTCCACACCCGGTGGATCGAGACCGAGTTCGACAACAACGTGCCGGCGTACGACGGCACGGCCGCCGAGCCCGCCGCGGCGGCCGATCGCGAGCGCGTCGTCGTCGAGGTCGGCGGTCGACGGCTGGAGGTCGTGCTCCCGGCCGGGCTCGTTGTGGGACCAGCAGCCGCCACCGGCCGGGCCAAGCCGGCCCGGCGCACCGGCAAGGCCACCGGCGCCGCCGCCAGCGGCGACTCCCTCACGAGCCCGATGCAGGGCACGATCGTCAAGGTCGTCGCCGAGGACGGCCAGCAGGTCGCGGCCGGCGACCCGGTGGTCGTCCTCGAGGCTATGAAGATGGAGCAGCCGCTCAACGCGCACAAGGCGGGCACCATCACGGGTTTGTCGGCCGAGGTGGGGGCGACGGTGAACCACGGTGCCGTCATCTGCGAGATCAAGGACTGACGCTCGTCGAGCGCACGCGCGCGCCCCATGGCGGAACCGCCCGACCACAACCGGAGTTGACCGCCCATGGACATCCTGATCCTGCTTGTCGTCATCGGCGTCGTCCTCGCCGTCGTGGTGTCGCGCTCGCGGGCCCGCGAGCGGCAGCGCGAGACCGAGGCCCTGAACGCGGTCCGATCGGCCGCGGAGGAGGACGTCGTCCGGTTCGGTGAGGACCTCACCCTCCTTGGCGACGACACGGCCGGCCGCCAGCTCGACGAGGCGACCCGGCAGGACTACCGGCGCGCCCTGGACGCGTACGACTCTGCGAAGGCCGCCCTCGACCGGGTCCAGCGGCCGGACGACGTCCGCGGCATCACCGGCATCCTCGAGGACGGCCGCTACGCGATCGCCTGCGTGCAGGCCCGGCTCGCGGGCAAGCCGGTGCCGGCCCGCCTGCCACCCTGCTTCTTCAACCCGCAGCACGGCCCGTCCAGCGATAACGTCGACTGGGCACCCCCCGGCGGCGTACCCCGGTCGGTCCCCGCCTGCCCCGCCGACGGGGAGCGGGTCCGGGCGGGCGCCGAGCCCGACGTGCGCAAGGTGCCGGTTGGTGCCGGACGCCGGCCGTACTGGCAGGGCGGCCCGGGCTACGGACCGTACGCCCAGGGCTACTTCTCGCCGTTCGCCATGACCGGGCTGCTGCCCGGGCTGTTCCTCGGGTCGATACTGTCCGGCGGCTTCGACGGCAACGGGTTCTACTCCGACGGCTACCAGGACGGCGTCGACGCCAACGGCGACGACGGGTCGTACGACGGCGGTGGCGACGGCTTCGACGGTGGGGACGGCGGCGACGACGGGTCGTACGACGGCGGTGGCGACGGCTTCGACGGTGGGGACGGCGGCGACGACGTCGGCGGTGGGGACGGCGGCGGGTTCGACGGCAGCGGGGACTTCGGCGGCGGGTACGACGGCGGGTTCGGCGGCGGCGACTTCGGTGGCGGGGACTTCGGCGGTGGCGACTTCTGACCGCCGTCCTGCGGAGGTCGTTCGCCCACGGCGTCCTCCGGCTCGCGCGGTGGCAGACCGTCGGCAGCGTCCCGCGCTCGGGCATCCTGGTCGGCGCGCCGCACACGTCGAACTGGGACTGGGTGGCGATGCTCCTCCTCACCTGGCGGGACGGCGTGCAGGCGCGAGTCCTCGTCAAGAAGGAGCTGTTCCGCGGCCCGCTCGCCCCGCTGCTGCGCGCGACCGGCGGCATCCCGCTGGACCGCGCGCACCCGGGCGAGACGGTCCGCACGCTGCTGGCCGAGGCCGAGCACGACCAGCGCTTCCTGCTCGTCATCGCCGCCGAGGGGACCCGCGACAAGGGGACCTTCTGGAAGTCCGGCTTCTACCGGATGTCGGGGCAGACCGGCCTGCCCGTCACCCTCGGCTTCGTCGACGGCCCCAGCCGGACGATGGGCTTCGGGCCGACCTTCCACCCCACGGGCGACGTCGCGGCCGACATGGACATGGTCCGTGCCTTCTACGCCGACAAGCGCGGCATCCGACCGGCGAACAGGACCGAACCCCGGCTGCGCGACGAGACAGCCCCTAGGTCCGAGTGACGCCTCAGCCGCGCCAGACCTTGGTGTGCAGCTGTCGGGCCGCCTCGGCCACCGAGCCGCTGAGGGAGGGGTAGACGGTGAACGAGTGCGCCAGCTGGTCGACCGTCAGCCGGCCGTCCACCGCCAACGCCACCGGGTAGATCAGCTCGCTGGCCCGCGGGGCGACGATCACACCGCCGACGACGGTCCCGGACCCGGTGCGTGCGAAGAGCTTGACGAAGCCGTCGTGCACGCCCTGCATCTTGGCGCGCGCGTTCGTGGCGAGCGGCAGCTTCACCGTGACCGTGGAGCCGGACTCGTCCATGTCGTTCTCGGTCCACCCGACCGTCGCGATCTCCGGGTCGGTGAAGACGTTGGAGGACACTGCGCGGAGGTTGACCGGGCTCACGGCGTCGCCGAGCAGGTGCCACATCGCGATCCGGCCCTGCATCGCGGCGACCGAGGCGAGCATCAGTACGCCGGTGCAGTCGCCGGCCGCGTAGACCCCGGTGGCGGACGTACGGGACACCCGGTCGACGTCGATGAAGCCGCCGTCGGCGAGCCGGACCCCGGCCTCGACGAGCCCCAGGCCCTCGGTGTTCGGGATCGAGCCGACTGCCATGAGGCAGTGGCTGCCCTCCACCGTGCTGCCGTCGGCGAGGGCGACCACCACGCCGTCGCCGGACCGCGTCACCGACTGCGCCCGGGACTGCCCCAGCACCGTCATGCCGCGGCGGCGGAACACGCCCTCGAGGAGGGTCGCCGCGTCGGCGTCCTCGCCCGGCAGGACCCGCTCGCGGCTGGAGACCAGCGTCACCTTGCTCCCGAGCGCGGTGTAGGCGGACGCGAACTCGGCCCCGGTGACCCCGGAGCCGACCACCACCAGGTGCTCGGGCAGGCAGTCGATGTCGTAGACCTGCTCCCAGGTGAGGATCCGCTCCCCGTCGGGTGCGGCGTCCGGCAGCACCCGCGGGTGCGCCCCCGTCGCGACCAGGACCGCGTCGACGTCCAGCGCCTCCACCCCGCCGTCCGCGGACGTCGCGACGACCCGCCGAGGACCGTCCAGGCGGCCTCGGCCGCGCACGACCCGCACCCCCTCGCGCTCCATCCGGGCGGCGATGTCGTCGGACTGGGCCCGGGCGAGGGCCTTGACGCGCTCGTTGACCCGGGCCATCTCGACCCCGACCTGGTTCGGCCCGTCCGCATCGCTGGCCGCGCCGACCGCGCCGAGCCGGACCCCGAGCTCACCGGAGTCCGCGGCGTCGGTCATGGCCTCGGCGGTCGCGATGAGGGTCTTGGACGGCACCACGTCGGTGAGCACGGCGGACCCGCCGAGTCCGTCGGTGTCGACGACCGTCACCTCGGCCCCCAGCTGGGCGGCCACCAGGGCCGCCTCGTAGCCGCCGGGTCCGCCGCCGATGATCCCTACTCTCGTCACGCGGGCATTCTCCCGCACGCCCTGCTCGGTCCCGACCGCCGCGGCCCATACCCTTCGGTCCATGGCCCTCTACGCGGCGTACGGCAGCAACCTGGACCCGAGCCAGATGCTCCAGCGCGCCCCGCACTCCCCGCTGCGGGGCACCGGCTGGCTGGAGGGCTGGCGCCTGACGTTCGGCGGCGAGGACCGCGCCTGGGAGGGGCCGCTCGCCACGCTGGTCGAGGCGTCCGGCGAGCACGTGTTCGTGGCGCTGTACGACGTGACCGACGCGGACGCGCTCAACATGGACCGGTGGGAGGCGGCCGACCTGGCGCTGTTCACCAAGGTCCGTGCCCGGGTCCACACGCTCGACGGCGAGGTGCTGGCGTGGCTGTACATCCTCAACGACTACGAGGGCGGCCTTCCCTCGGCGCGCTACCTCGGCCTGATCGCCGACGCCGCGGAGGCGGCCGGCGCCCCGGACGACTACGTGGCCGAGCTGCGGTCCCGGCCGTGCCGCTCGGTCGGTCCGGGTCCGGCCAGCGGCTGACCGGGCCTGCCGTCGGTTCGGCATCCTGCGCGCGGGGCAGGAAGCTCACAGCCGACTCACACCTGGAGTTCTCCAGTCCGCAACGTCGGGTGCCGATAGTGCAGACATGTGGTTGATGCGCGACACCACCCCGCCCGCCGAGGACACCGTCCTCGCGGTCCTGCGGGCCTGCCCGCCGACCCAGCTGGTGAGCCTCGTCCTCAGCGCGTCGTCCAGCCGCGGCCGGCCGTCGATCCTCGAGCTGCTGCGCACCGAGGCCGGGACCCAGCACTGCCGGATCGCGCTCGCCGAGACCCGCGGGGTCGTCGTGCGCTGGGTGGACGGCATCGTCACCGGCAGCGTCGAGGACGTCCTCGCCTTCCTCGTCGCGAGCGGCCCGGTCCTGCACCGCTGCCACGGCCGCGCCGAGCTCGCCGCCGCCTGAGGCTGCTCCCGGGACGACGTCGACCGGATCGACGACCGGACACCGTTCCCGGGCACCGCCGCACTGGCGCCGTCCTGGGCTCCGCGCTCCTGGTCGCGGCCGGCTGCGCGCACCGGGCCGGCTGCGCCGAGGCACTGCTCGGCCGTCGCCCCCTGAAGGGGGCGACAGCGTCAGCTATGCCTGGTACATCTGGCACTGGCCGATGGTCGTCCTCGTCCCGGTCGCCTTCGACCGCTCGTTCGGCTGGACGTTGAACCTGGTCGTCATGGTGCTGGCCCTGTGGTTCGCGGTCCTCACTAACTTCCTGGTCGAGACCCCTGCGTTGCGCTCACGGCTGCGCCGGCTGCACCGGGTGGCGCCGCCCGGGCGACCCGGCGCGGTGGGTGTGGGCGCCGGCTGCGGTCGGGAGCCCGGGACCAGGGCCTCCTGGCAGCCGCGTACCCGGGCGACCAGTGGGTCGACCTGGTCGGGTTGACCGCCTACGGTCGCGACACCCGCGCGGGCGCTCTGCTCGACCGCACGGCGCGCGCCCTCCGGCGGATCACGGCACGCCCGCTCCTCCTCGCGGAGGTCGGCGCCAGCGGTCCCCGGCAGGCCGCGTTCGTCGCGAACCTCGGGCGCTGGGTCGCCCGGCACCCTAGCGTGCGCGGCCTGGTCTGGTCGGACACCAGCCCCGCGACCACCGGCGCGACCGGCGACTTCCGGCTGCGCGGCGCCGGCTCGATCGCCGCATCCGGACGGCTGACCCGGGAGCTGGACCGGCGGGGCTCGGGCTAGGGTCGCCGCCGTGAGCGACGTGACGACCGACCCCTACGCCCTGGCCCGGGATGCCGCCGACCGGCTGCGCGAGACCACGGGCACCGAGACGCACGAGGTCGCCCTGGTGATGGGGTCCGGCTGGGTGCCTGCCGCCGAGATGCTCGGCGAGACCGCCGCCGAGCTGCCGGTCACCGACCTCCCCGGCTTCCACGGCGCCGCGGTCGCCGGGCACGCCGGCACGGTGCGCTCGGTGGTCGTCGGCGACAGGCGCGCCCTGGTCTTCCTCGGCCGGACCCACCTCTACGAGGGCCGCGGTGTGGCCTCGGTGGTGCACGGGGTCCGCACCGCTGTGGCCGCTGGAGCCCGCGTGGTCGTGCTCACGAACGGCTGCGGCGGCCTGCGCCCGACGTTCGCGCCCGGCCAGCCGGTGCTCATCAGCGACCACATCAACCTGACCACGACCTCGCCCATCGTGGGCGCCACGTTCGTCGACCTCACCGACCTCTACTCGCCGCGGCTGCGCGCGCTGTGCCGGGAGGTCGACCCCTCCCTCGAGGAGGGCGTCTACGTGCAGTTCCCGGGGCCGCACTACGAGACACCCGCCGAGATCGGCATGGTCCGCGCGATCGGCGGAGACCTGGTGGGCATGTCGACGACGCTCGAGGCGATCGCCGCCCGCGAGGCGGGTGCCGAGGTTCTGGGCATCTCCCTGGTCACCAACCTCGCGGCCGGGATGACCGGCGAGCCCCTCGACCACGCCGAGGTCCTCGAGGCCGGCCGGACCGCCGCCACCCGGATGGGCGGGCTGCTCTCCCGCGTGGTCGACCAGCTGTGACCCCCCACGGCAGGCGGTCGAGTCGTGGCCAGGGTCACGAGCACCGCAGCAGCGCCGACACTGTCGACGCGGTGAGCGTCGCCGAGGCGTGGCTCGCCGAGGACCCCGACCCGGACACCCGCGCCGAGCTGCAAGACCTGCTCGAGGCCGGCGACACGGCGGCCCTGACCGACCGTTTCGGCAGCCGCCTCGAGTTCGGTACGGCCGGTCTCCGCGGCGCCCTCGGGGCCGGCCCGAACCGCATGAACCGGGTCGTCGTGAGCCGCGCCGCCGCCGGCCTCGCGACGTACACGAAGGCACACGGCGGCACGTCGGTGGTGGTCGGCTACGACGCCCGCCACAAGTCCGACGTGTTCGCCCGCGACACCGCCGAGGTGATGGCCGGTGCCGGCCTGCGCGCCGCGGTGCTGCCCCGACCGCTGCCCACCCCGGTGCTGGCCTTCGCCATCCGGCACCTCGGTGCAGACGCCGGGGTGATGGTGACCGCGTCGCACAACCCGCCGCAGGACAACGGCTACAAGGTCTATCTCGGCGACGGCTCGCAGATCGTGGCTCCGGCGGATGCCGAGATCTCGGCCGAGATCGAGGCGGTCGGCCCACTGGCCGCCGTACCCCGCGGGGACGGCTGGGAGGCGCTCGGCGAGGACGTCCTCGAGGCGTACCTCGACCGGGTCGCCTCACTCGTCGACCCGCAGTCGCCGCGGGACCTGTCGATCGTCTACACACCGCTGCACGGAGTGGGCCGCGACGTCGTGCTCGCGGCCTTCGACCGGGCCGGCTTCGCGGCGCCCACAGTGGTGACGCAGCAGGGCGACCCGGACCCGGACTTCAGCACCGTGGCGTTCCCCAACCCCGAGGAGCCCGGCGCGATCGACCTCGCTCTCGCGGCCGCAGTCGAGCACGGCGCCGACGTGGTGCTGGCCAATGACCCGGACGCCGACCGGTGCGCCGTCGCGGTGCCCGACGCGGCGGCCGACGGCGGGTGGCGGATGCTGCGCGGCGACGAGGTGGGTGCGCTGCTGGCGGCGCACCTGGTGCGCCGCGACCCGTCGATCACCGGCACGTTCGCGGCGTCGATCGTGTCGTCCTCGTTGCTGGGCCGGATCGCCGCCGCACACGGCCTCGACTACCGCGAGACCCTCACCGGCTTCAAGTGGATCTCTCGGGTCGAGGGCCTGCGCTACGGCTACGAGGAGGCCCTCGGCTACTGCGTCGACCCGGCCGGTGTCCGCGACAAGGACGGCGTCTCTGCGGCGCTGCTGGTCGCCGAGCTGGCCGCCACCCTCAAGGCCGAGGACCGCGGCCTGCCGGACCTGCTCGACGACCTGGCCCGCGAGCACGGCCTGCACGCCACCGACCAGCTCTCGGTGCGCGTCGACGACGTCGCGCTGATCGAGGACGCGATGGCCCGGCTGCGGGCCGAGCCGCCCACCTCGCTCGGCGGCCGGGCCGTCGAGCAGACCGACGACCTCGCCGACGGCACGGGCGACCTCCCGCCGACCGACGGCCTGCGGTACACCCTCGCCGACCCTGTCTCCGGGGGGTCCGGCCGCGTCGTCGTGCGGCCCTCGGGCACCGAGCCCAAGCTCAAGGCCTACCTCGAGGTCGTCGTCCCGGTGCGTGAGGACGACCTCGCCACCGCCCGACGCACGGCCATCGCCGACCTCGCCGCGATCACCCGCGACGTCGCGACGGCCCTCGCCCTGGGCTGAGCTGCTCGAGCCGGTCGACCACCATGTCCGGCGCAGGCATGGCCGCGATCTCGCCGCGCACGCGCGCGGCACCGACCCGCAGGTCTGCCCGATCGAGCAGCTCCCGGACGCTCGCCGCGACCGCATCCGGCGTCGCGTCGTCAGGGTGCAGGCCCAGACCGGCGCCCGCCCGCACCACACCCGCGGAGTTCCGGAACTGGTCGGCGCCCTGCGGGAGGCACAGCTGCGGCAGACCTTGCGCCGCCGTGGCGAACACCGTCCCCGAGCCGCCGTGCGACACGACCGCGGCGCTGCGCGCCAGCACGTCGACCTGCGGCAGCCATCGCTCCACCCGGACGTGAGTGGGCTGCGGCCCGAGGGCGGCCGGGTCGCTGTCCGGCCCGACCGTGACGACGAGCCGGACGTCCAGACCCGCGACGGCCTCGACGACCGGCTGCAGCACCGCTGCGCTGTTGTGCACGGTGCCGAAGGTGACGTAGACCAGTGGTCGACCGTCATCCTCGGGCAGCATGGTCGCGGCGAGCCCCGGGCCTGCGGCGGGCGGGAACACCGGGCGCGCTCGCTGCACGGCCCCGACATGGTCCAGCGGCACCGTCTGCAGCGCCGTCGGGCAGATGTCGAGGTAGAGGTGCTCGTAGCACCCCGCGTACCGAGGCACGGCAGCTCCGTGCCGTGACCACAGCGGCGCGACGGCCTCCCCCGCAGCCGCCACGATCGACGCGGGGGTCGCTCCACCGAACGAGTGCACGACGTGCGGTACGCCGACCAGCGTGGCCACCAGGGGTGCGGCCAGCTCGCCCTGCTCGTGCACGAGGAGGTCCGGCTGCCAGTCCCGCGCCAGCGGCAGCAGCGCGTCGACCATCGGCGGTGTGCGGGCCGCACCGAACATCCTCGGGAACACGTGGCCCGGCAGGTGCTCGGGCGGCAACCCGGCCACCGACCGCCGGATCTCGCTGCGCACCGGGGAGATCTCGTCCTCGGTCAACCCGGCCTCGGTCGCTTCGACCCCCGCGTCGCGCACCCGGCGGCACGCATCGGCCGCTGTCGCCCACAGGACGGCGTGACCGCGGGCCAGCAGGGCCTGGGCCAGCGGCACCATCGGCAGCACGTGGCCGTAGCCCGGTGTCGACGTGACGAGCACCCGCACCAGAGCCTCCGTGCCGCGCCCGCGTCTGCACCGGTCCGTGCGGCGGAGCCGACCGTACTCCGACCGACCCGAGCAGTCAGTGCACGAGCTGGGCCGGGGTGCCCTGCGTCGGGATGACGAGCACCTGATCCGGCAGCAGCGCCTCGGCGACCGACCGGACGCCGAGCGCGCGCAACATCGTCGCCGCCGACAGCCGCATCCCCTCGGCCCGGACCGGGTCACTCGCCGCCGCCACCCGCGCCCACTCGTGAAGTGTCAGCGCCAGCTCGAAGTCCGCCTTGGCGTCGGTCGCCCGGCCCCGGCTCTGGTGCAGCCGTCGTTCGGCGCCGGCGAGGTCACCGGTCTGGGCCAGCGCGAGGCCGCCCAGACGGTCGAGCATCGCGAGGACGACCGGCATGCCGCCGAGGGTCTCGGCGCGGGCGCTTGCCTCGGTGAGGACCGGGAGCGCGGCCGCGCCGTCGCCACGGAGGACGAGGTGCTCGGCCTCCCGGCTGTCCAGCTCGACGAGGAACGCGTCGGCACCGATCCGCTCGAAGTGCCGGCGCGACTCGTCGAACATCTCGCGCGCCTCGTCGAAGCGTCCGCCCCGGCTCGCCACCCGGCCGAGGTTGCTCAGGCACAGCCCGAGGCCGACCGGGAAGGTCACCGACCGCCAGAGCGCCAGCGCCTCCCGGAACATTGCCTCGGCCTCCCCGAGGTCACCCTGGTCGGACAGGATCTCGCCGATGTTGTTCAGGGCGGTGCCGTCGACCATGACGTTGCCGGACCGCCGGCACAGGTCACGGGTCCGCTCGTAGAACTCGCGGGCGACGTCCCACCGACCCTCGTAGTAGGCATCGATGCCGAGGTTGTTGAGCACCCCGGCCTGCCCGAACAGGTCGCCGAGCCGCTCGTAGATCGGGAGGGCCTTCTCGCGGTAGTCGGCTGCCTCCGGCCGTCCGAGGTCGGTGAGCACCCAGTCCAGCAGGTAGTAGGCGTGGGCGAGGGTGGGCTCGTCGTGCAGCTGCTCGGCCGCGACGGCCGCGCGCTCGAGCAGAGGCAGGCTCTCGGCGTAGCGGCCCTGCCTGGCCCGGGCAGCGCCGTAGGCCATGGTCAGCTGGGCGCGCAGGCGGGCGGCGTGCTCGTCGTCGCGGTCGGCGATGCGCCGCCGAGCCCGGGTGTACCAGGAGAGCGCGCTGCTGTAGCGGCCGGAGCGCTCCCGGACCCAGCCCTCCTTCTTCAGCAGCCCGGCGACCCGCAAGTCGTCGTCGAGCACCGAGCGGCGAGCCTGCGCGAACGCCCTGGCCGCGTCGTCGTACCGACCGTCGAGCTCAAACGCGTCGCCCAGGTGCTCGCCGACCTCGGCCCGGTCGGCAGCCGTCACGTCCGGCAGGTGCACGGCGGCGTCGAGCGCCCAGCGCAGGAACCTGGCGGCTTCGACCGGGGCCGCGTTGCGACGAGCGCGCTCGCCGGCGGTCCGACAGCTGCGCCATGCGTCGACGTGCCGGTCTGCCAGGCGGTAGTGCAGCGCCAACAGGTCGACCAGCGACTCCTGCGCAGGGGCCCGGGGAGCGAGGACGTCACCGACCTGGCCGTGCAGGACCCGGCGCCGTCGGAACGGCAGTCCCTCGTACGCCACGTCACGGACCATGACGTGCCGGAACCGCATGGCCCCGGTCGGGTCCGGGACGACGAACCTGTCGATGCGACCGAGCCCGTCCTCCACGGCCGGTACCGGCTGACCCGTGACCTCGGCCAGCAGGTCGACGTCGAACTTCGCACCCAGGACCGCCGCGACGCGCAGCAGCTCGCGGTCGGCCCGGTCGAGCTGGTCGATCGTTGCGCCGACCACCTCCTCCAGCGTGTCCGGCAGGAGGGCAAGGTCGGTGCCGTCGCTGCCGTCGGCGACGGCTTGCAGCAGCTCGCGCAGGAACAGCGGGTTGCCGGCGGCGCGGCCGGCCACGACGGCCCGCGCGCTGGGGACCAGCGGTCGCTGCTCCGCCACGCGCATCAGCAGCCGACTGCTCTCGTCGTCAGAGAGCGGTTCGAGCTCGAGGACTGCGGGTTCGGTGGTGGGGTTGGGCACCCAGCCCTCGTCACCGGGCCGGCGGGAGACGCACACGAGCCAGGGCCGGTCGGCCACGTGCGAGGTGATGTGGCCCAGCAGCTCAGCAGTGGCGTCGTCGAGGCGGTGCGCGTCCTCGACGAGGAGCACCATGGGGCCAGGCAGAGCCCGGGCGAGCAGGTTGGCCAGCTGGACGTGGCGCACCGTCGCGCGGAACTCCGCACCCAGGGCCGCGACCTCGGGGGTGTCCGGCAGGTCGACGCCGACGACGGTGGCGATCAGCGGCAGCCACGGCACTGCGCCCGGGTCGGCCTGCTGCACCGATGCGGTCAGCCTCGCCACGACGGTCTCGTCGTCGTCCCGCAGCGTCGCACCGATGAGGCCGCGCATCGCCGAGCGCACCGCGAAATACGGCGTCGCGGCGGAGTAGCGGCCGCCTTCGACCCGGATGACTGGGATGTCGTCGTGACCGAGCAGGGTCTCCGCGACCAGCCGCGACTTGCCGATGCCGGGCTCGCCGGTGACCACGACGACACCGCCCCGCCCCGCTCGGGCCGACTCCAGCGCGTCGGTGAGCACGGCGACCTCCGGAGTGCGGCCGACGAATGGCAGCTCGTGAGCCGTCGCCGTCCGGCCACCGGTCGGCGCACCGACCACCGAGGCCCGCACCGGGTGCGACTTGCCCTTGACTGTGAACGGCTCCAGCGCACGAAGCTCGAAGACTCCGTGGACATGGTCGAGCAACGCCTGGGTGGCGACGATCTCGCCCGTCTCACCCCTGCCCATGACCCGGGCCGCGAGGTTGGTGGCGTCGCCCATGACGGCGTACGTGCGGCGCTCGTCGGTGCCCACGTCGACGGCGAAGGCACGGCCGCGGTTGACGCCCGCCCTCACCTGCAAAGGACCCTGCACAGCAACGGTGTCGTGCAGGACGAGCAGGATCCGCTCCTCGTCGCGCTCGCCGAGCCGGGGAGCACCGGCGACCAGCAGGATCTTGCCGCCGCCGGCGTCGACGTCGGTGGCGAGGAACGTGACGCCGTGCGCGACGCAGGACCGCTGGGCTGCGACGACGACGGCCTCCACCGCGGCAGCGACGGCGTCTGGCCCCTCGGCGTCGAGCAGCTCGTCGGTGCCGCGGAGCTGGACGAACGCGAGGCTTGCGACCCGGTGCTCGCCGTCCTCGCGACCGCTGCGGAGGTACTCGCGCAGCACGGCCGGGAGGCCGCGGCCGGCGACGTCGTCGGCAACCGTGCCCGCGGCCGGGGCGGCGGCCAGCGGTGCGCCGCGCAGCACGACCGGGCCGTCGTCGGGCACCCGCAGCCAGGCGGGGTCGAGCTGGGCGGCCGCGACCGGCCCGACGAGGACCTCGCCGCCCTGCGCGAGGTTCTCCAGGTTGACTGCTGCCGAGACGACGGACCCGACGGCGAACAGCTCGCGGTGACTGTCCCCGACGAGCAGCAGGTGGACGTCACCGGACTCGAAACCGATCGACATCGTGAGCCGCACCCAGCCACCACCGGTGCGGAACCGGCGGAACGGTCGCAGCGCGGTGAGCAGGCCCTCGCCGCAGCCGGCCGCACGGCGTGCGTGGCCCTCGCCGGTGAACAGGAGCAGCAGGGCGTCGCCGCCGAACTTCACGAGGTCGCCGCCGGTCTCGGCCGCCACCGCCAGCAGTCTCCCGAAGACGTCGTTGAGGACGTCGGTGAGCTCCTCCGCGCCGACCTTGCCCTGACGCGCCAGCCGCTCGGTGAGCGGCGTGAAGCCGGAGACGTCGGCGAAGAGAATGGTGCCCTCGACCGTGCGGCGCCGCGCGTCCGGGTCGGTGGCCAGCCAGTCGAGAGCCACCCGGGCGAGGTACGGCGACAACGCATCCATCGACGTCTCCACCGGCACCCTGCCCTCCGTTGCCTCGGGGCAAGTGTGCGGCCGGGAGCCGCTCCACGTCGACATGCTTGTCCGATCTGCCCCGTGGTGCCCCGGTGAGGGCGCCTCGGCATGGCCCGGGCTACGTACCGGATAGCCCGTTCGGGTGGTTGGCGACACTCCCGGCGCGGGAGGAGGCTGCCAGCGGGCTTGGGGGGACACCGATGCCTGGGGGAGCTCAATGAACTGCATCCAGCGGTGGACCGCACGCGTCGTACCGGCGCTGCTGCTGGCTGCCATGGTCGCCACGCTCGCTGGTCCGGCGGCCCAGGCCGACCCACCCGCCAGCGGACCTGGGTCCTACGACACGACCTTCGGGGCCGGCACCGGCCGGGTGAACTACGGCAGCGGCTTCGGTGAGTCGTTCGACTCGGTGGCCGTCCAGCCCGACGGGAAGATCGTCGCGGGATTCCTGGGTGCCGGCAGCGGCGCCTACATCTACCGTCTCCTCGCCAACGGCACCCCGGATCCCGCCTGGAACGGCGGGAGCGCGTACGCGTGGACCGATGCCTCCGTCCCGGCCGTCGCGCACGGCCCGGCCGCAGCACTCGCGCAGGACTCCGCCGGACGAACGTACGTCACCTCGGCGGTCCTCGTGGGCTTCGAGATCGCGACACCGCAGGTCGCTGTTCTGCGCCTCACCCCGGCCGGTGTTCCGGACCCGACGTGGGGCACCAGCGGTACCGGTGTCGTCACGTACGACTTCGGCGGAAGCGCGAACGACCACGGCACGTCCGTCGTCGTGGACGACAGCGGGAACCGGGTGTACGTCGGCGCCTGGGAAGGACCCAACAGCGGCAACGGGACCGACTTCGCCGTGCTGGCCCTCCAGGAGGGCAACGGCGCCCTGGACAGCGCCTTCTCCGGCGACGGCCTCGCGACCACCGACTTCAACGGTGGCAACGACACGGTGCGCGACATCGCGATCGCCCCGGGCGGCGACGTGATCGCGGTCGGCTACGTGAAGGGGCCGGGCGGCGGCAACGACAACACCGGCGCCTGGCGCCTCAACAGCGACGGCAGCACCGCGACCGGCTTCGGGGCGAACGGCAAGGCGGAGTTCGACCTCGCCAACGGCTTCAACGATGGTGCCCGCTCGATCGCCATCGATTCGCTCGGCTACTCCTTCGTCTCCGTCCGGGTCGAGGGCTCCGAGAATTCTTCGGGCGCTGTCCTGCGACTGGACACCGTCGGTGCCGCAGACACCGGGTTCGGACGCCTCAACGGCGCCGCCGGCGCGGGCTGGGTTCGCACCGGCTTCGGCGTCCAGTACAGCGAGAACGCCGCTGTGGCCGTTGACGAGGCGGGCCGGGCCGTGGTGGTGGGCGGGGCGAACGCTCCGACCGTCGCGCGACTCGTGGCGGACCGCTACCCGCAGGACACGACGTTCAACGGCTCCGGGTCCGAGACCCTCACCTGCCCCGGTGGCACGGCCGGCTCGGCGCAGGGTGTCGCCGTCCAGCCGGACGGCAACATCGTCGTGACCGGGACCTGCCCGGAGTCGGTCAGTCCCTTCAACGCCAGCGTCAACGTCCTCTGGCGGCTCAAGGGCGGCAACGCCGTGCCGCTGCCTACACCCCCGATCGCTCGGGGCGGCGCGCAGACAGCCGTCCTCAACGCCACCGGCATCAGCGTCAACGGTTTGGGTCGCACGGTCACCGTGTCTCCGGGTGCTCCCCTGTCGCTGGCCTTCACCTACCACTTCGACAACCCGGTCGCCGACGACATCTGCAGCACGGTCTGTATCACCCAGGTGGTCGCGGGCTTCACCAACGCCGGGCCGGACCTGTGCTTCGATGCGGGCGGCGCGGAACTGAGCGGGCCGTCCGCCGCCGTCAGCGGCAACCTCACCGCGCCGGCCCGACCGGGCCGCTACTACATCTCCTTCGACCGGGTCTACGAGAACGGTTGCACCGGCGGTGGCGGCACCTGGACCGGTGACGGCAAGTTCTGGGCCGGGAACATCGTCCCAGCACCAGGCACCTTCCTCGCCGAGGTGAACGTCGTCGACGGCGTCAACGGCCTGACCGTCGCTCCGGACCGCGCCACCGTCCCGTTCGGGCAGCGCACGATCCCGGTCGGCGCCATCTCGGCCGACGACCTGACCGGCTCGTTCGCCAACCTGCAGTCGTCGCCCCTGCGGGTGTCGCCGCTCCGGGTGTCACCGCTGCGCGTCTCCCCGCTGCGGGTCTCGCCGCTGCGGGTCTCGCCGCTGCGGGTGTCACCCCTGCGGGTGTCGCCCCTGCGGGTGTCACCCCTGCGGGTGTCGCCGATCCCGCTGTCCGACGTACCCCTCGACCCGCCGAGCACCTGGACCACCGTCCTGGCTGGGACACCCTTCGCGAACCAGCCACTGCAGAACGTCACCCTGCAGCAGGTCCTGGACCTCGAGCCGCCGCCCGCGTCGGTGAGCGCGTTGTCGCTGGCCGACATCGACCTCAGCCGGACCGCCCTGCGCAACGTCAGCCTCGCCGCGTTCCTCCTCGGCAGCACCCCGGCGTCGGCGCTCGGGTTGTCCGACGTCCCCGCCGGCGTGAACCTCGGCAAGAGCCTGCTCGAGCTCGAGCTGACCGGCGTCGACATGTCTCCGGTCTACGTGCACGGGATCCAGCTCCGAGGGGTGACCCTTGCCGGCGATGCCCCCCTGGGGAGGATGCGCCTCGGTGACCTGTGGCTGTCCCAGACGCCGTTCGGCGCGGTGCCGCTGAGCCAGCTGCCGTCGACCTGGTACACCGCGTGCAGCGGGTGCACGACACTCGCCGACGCCCAGGCCAACAACGTCGACACGGGCGTCAAGGACGCGGCGACCGTCGCCGCGGTCCTGGCGCTGCCGTCGACGACGGTGAACCCGACTGTTGGCCAGGTGCTGCCCGGCCTGGTCTCCCGCGACCAGCTCGGCTACGAGCGGATCCCCAGCAACCGGCTGGCCGCCGCCGCACCGCTGCCGAGCAGCGGCGTGACCTACACCGCCCGGTTCACGATCGACTGCTCCACGTCCAACGGGGCGGCGACCGTCGACTTCACCCTGCCCGCGGGGTTCCGACCCCTCCCGAGCACCGCCTCGGTGACGGTGGCCGGACTCGGATCGGTCCCCGTGACCCCCTCGTCGATCGCTGGAGGCCTCCGACTCACCACGTCAAACCTCGCCTGCAGTGGTGCGCCGCAGGTGACGGCCAAGGTGGACGCCGAACCAGGGCTGGCTCTGGGGCCGACCACCGACTCCGTGACGGCACGCTTCGGGCCCGCGAGCACGACCGTCTCGGACGACTCCCCGGTCACCGTCGTGGACACCGACACCGACACGGCGGTGCCGACCGAGGCAGGCAAGCCGACAGGGACGGTCTTCCTCGGCTACGTCTCCGCTCCCGGCAACCAAGACACCTACGTCGCCCCGACTTTGCCTGCAGGAACGAAGCTGACCGTCCGGCTGGCCAACGTCAGCCCGGGGCACGACGACGACCTGTCCGTCTTCGGCCCGGGCGTCCCGGCCCTGCACTCGTCGGTCGGATCCTCGCCGCTGCGCGTCTCCCCGCTGCGGGTGTCGCCGCTGCGGGTGTCGGGCGTCGACGACACGACGCTCGACCCGTCCTCGGACACCGGCACCGCCGGCACCGAGCCGCAGCCCGACGTACCGGTCCAGCCGCCGGCCGGGAGCACCGTGCTCGGTGTCTCGGCCAACCGCGGTGATGCCGAGGAAGGCCTCGCCTACACCGTGCCCGACGGCGCCTCCAGCGGCCCCACGACGATCGTCGTCAGCGGCTACAACGGCTCGAACGATAAGGCGCAGCCCTACTCCCTGCTCGTCTCGGTGGACCCGCCGGCCGCGCCGACGAGCTGCGCCGCGCCCTCCTTCCCGTCGCAGGGCCAGGGCACCGCCGGCACGTCCGTCAGCGGCCTGCCCGCCGGTACCGAGACGGTGATCCTCACCGACAAGAAGCGCCTCAGTGACCTCTACGGCTCGGCCGCGGCGACCAACGTCATGACGAAGCTGCAGACTCTCGCCGCGCGCACCGACGTCAAGGGTGTGGTGATCTCCGTCGAGGCGAACCCCGCCGTACAGACCGCTTACAACGCTTGGGACGCGGCGTCCTGCTCTCCGGCGAAGGCGAACCAGGTCGTCACGGCCATCAACGCCTACATCGACGGGATCCGTGCCACTAACTCAACCCTCAAGTACCTCGTCATCGCGGGCGGCGACCAGGTCGTCCCCATGGGTCGCGTTCCGGACCGGGTCGACCTCGACAACGAGTCGTCGTTCGCGCCGGAGCAGGTCTTGAACGGCAAGGACAACGCGCTCAGCGGCTCGCTGCGCGGCGCCTTCCTGCTCAGCGACGACCCGTACGGCGACCTCAACCCGGCACCGTGGCTCGACAGCTCGCTCTATGTTCCCGACGTCGCCATCGGTCGCCTCGTCGAGACCCCTGCCGACATCACAAAGGCCGTCGACCAGTTCGTCGCCTCGAGCGGCGTGCGCGCACCCACGGCGGCCTACACCGCCGGCTACGACTTCAACTCCGACGGCGCCCAGCTCGTCGCCGACCGGCTGGCCCAGCGCGTCGCAGCCACAGCGTCCGCCACGGCGATCAACGGCACCTGGTCCAAGACCGACGCGATCAACGGCATGGCCTCGGCCGCGCACGGCTTCATCTCCGTCAACGCGCACTACGACGCGTACCGGGCGCTCCCGGCGGACGAGTTCAGCGGCGGCACGCAGAACCAGCTGCTCACTCCCACCGATCTCCCGTCGGACCTCACAGGGGGCGTCCTCTTCACGATCGGCTGCCACACCGGTCTCAACGTGGCCGACACCTTCGTGGCCACGACAACCGAGGCGGTGCGGAAGGGCGACTGGGCGCAGGGAGTCGCCTCGCGGGGCGGCGTGCTCGCCGCGAACACCGGCTTCGGGTACGGGGACAGCGAAGCCGTCGCGTACAGCGAGCGCCTGATGGCCGACTTCGCGGCGAATCTCGATGGCCAGATGACGGTCGGGCAGGCACTGATGTTCGCCAAGCAGAGCTCCGTGCACCTGCCGATGGCTGTCGTGGACGCCAAGGTCATGCAGGAGGCAACGTTCTACGGCCTCCCGATGTACAAGTTGGGCGCCGGCGGCATCTCCGCACCCGCGGTCCTGCCGACCGCACCGGTGACCGGCACGACCAGCTCCGCCGGGACGCCGCAGACCGCGTCCTTCACCGGGAGCAGGCAGCTCGTCCCGCAGTCCGGGCCCCGCGGCACCTGGTACGGCGTGCAGGGCGCGGGCTCGCCCGTGCAGGCGCCACTGGCCATCCCCGGCCGGCCG
Organism: Actinomycetes bacterium; assembly: GCA_038246545.1. GTDB lineage: Bacteria > Actinomycetota > Actinomycetes > JACCUZ01 > JACCUZ01 > JBBRVW01. The sequence goes on from JBBRVW010000015.1 coordinate 41,410, forward strand.
CTGCAGCCCGAGACCTCGGACTCCTACGCCCAGCCCACCGACGGCCAGGTGGCCCACGGCATCATCGTCGACGACCTCACGACGCGAGTGACATCGGCGACCGGCTCGTTCAACCCGGTCTACTCCGCAGCCACACCCGACTCGAGCACCACGCGGCCCGAGCCGCAGACCGTCGGGGCGTTCTTCCCCGCGACGCTCGCCAACGTGGTCGAGCGGGCCACGCCGCAGGGCCTCCGGGACGTCATCGTGCTGCACCCGGGCCAGTTCCGCAGCAGCTCACCGGACAGCGGGCTGGGCTTCCAGCAGCTCACCGACGAGATGACGTACCACCTGCTGTACTCCGACAAGGCCGACGTGACGCCACCAGAGATCGGCACGGTCGACGGCACCGTGTCCGGCCCGACGGTCACCTTCACGGTGACCACCCCTGATGGTGACGTGAGGGCGGCTACTGCACTGTTCCTGGCGCGCAGCAGTACGACCGGGCAGTCGTGGACGCGAGTCCAGCTCACATCGACGAACGGACGCACGTGGAGCGGCAGCGCCCCGGCCGGGGCCGCGACGGTCGAGCAGTACTTTGTGCAGCTGCTCGACGACGCCAACAACGTGTCGGTGTCGAGCAAGAAGGGCCAGGACTTCGCGGCTCCGGCGCAGCCACCGTCCGCCGACGGTCCGGTGGTCCAGGTCGCCGGCACCCCGGTCGGCGGGTCGTACATCGGTCCACAGCAGGTGATGATCCTCGGCGCCGGGCCGGTGACCTACGGCGTCGGCACCGGTACCACGGTGGTCCCGGCGACGACTCCCTACACCGGCCCGTTCACCGTGACCGGACCCGGCACGTTAACCATCAGCGCAGCCGGATCAGGTGGGACTGGCACGCTCACTCTCACCATCGCCCCACCACCCGCGCCGACGGTGTCGATCACAAGCCCGTCCGCCACGACGTCCTACACCGCCGGCGAGGCGATCCCCGGAGTCTTCTCGTGCTCCGGCTACCAGGTCACGTCCTGCGCCGCATCGCCGACCTCCCCGGACACCTCCCTCGGGGCCCACACGTTCACCGTGACGGCCACCGATGCCGCCGGCCGCACGGGGACCGCCTCGGTCACCTACACGGTCCGGTCCTCGCCGTTCGAGGGCTTCCTGATCCCGGTCGCCGACGGCCCCGGCTCCACGCCCAGCGTGTTCCCCCGGCGAGTCCCGGTGCTGCTCCGGTTCCGGCTCGTCGACAGCTCAGGCAAGCCGATCGCGGACCGGACGGCGCTCAAGCTCGCGCTGGCCTGCGACCCCCGGCTGTCGTACTCGGTGGTGTCCGCCTCACCGGGGGCCCCGGTCAACGCCGGCTGCTTCGTCTACAACCCCTTCCTGCACGAGTTCGACTTCCTGCTCAGCACGACGAAGCTGACCGCCGGTTCGACCTACCTGCTCCGGGTGCACTTCACCTCGGGTTGGGTCGCCGACCACACGGTCCAGATCAAGATCCGCTGACCGCGGCGTCCCGGGCCGCACGTCCCGACATCCGGGACGGCGGTAGGGTCGGGCGGTGACAACGACCGCTCCCCCGTCGGTCGCCCCGGGCCTCAGCGGCCTCGACGTCCCTGGCGTCACCGCGTCCGACGCCTCGCTCCGACGGTTCCTGCACGGCCTGCCCGGCGTCGACCAGGTCGGGGCCGAGGCCAGGACCGCGACCCTCGCGACCCGTTCGATCAAGACGTCGGCCAAGGCCTGGGCCATCGACCTGGCGATCCGGATGATCGACCTCACCACGCTCGAGGGACAGGACACCCCCGGCAAGGTCCGCGCCCTCTGCGCCAAGGCGATGCGGCCCGACCCGGCCGTGCCCGAGACGCCGCAGGTCGCCGCGATCTGCGTCTACCCGGACATGGTCCCGGTAGCCGTCGAGGCGCTGCGCGGCAGCGGCGTGCATGTCGCGAGCGTCGCGACCGCCTTCCCGAGCGGCCGCGCCAGCCTCGCGGTCAAGCTCGCCGACGTACGCGACGCCGTCGAGGCGGGCGCCGACGAGATCGACATGGTCATCGACCGCGGCGCCTTCCTGTCGGGCCGCTACCACGAGGTCTACGACGAGATCGTGGCCACCAAGGCTGCTTGCGGCACTGCGCACCTCAAGGTGATCCTCGAGACCGGTGAGCTGGTCACCTACGACAACGTCCGCCGCGCCTCCTGGATCGGGATGCTCGCCGGCGGCGACTTCATCAAGACCTCGACCGGCAAGGTCGCGCCCGCGGCCACGCTGCCGGTGACCCTGGTGATGCTCGAGGCGGTGCGCGACTTCCGCGCGGCGACCGGGCGCCAGGTCGGCGTGAAGCCGGCCGGCGGCATCCGCACCACGAAAGACGCCATCAAGTATCTCGTCCTCGTCAACGAGACGGTCGGCGACGACTGGCTCGACCCCGACTGGTTCCGCCTCGGCGCGAGCAGCCTGCTCAACGACCTGCTCATGCAGCGCACCAAGATGACCACCGGCCGCTACAGCGGTCCCGACTACTTCACGCTGGACTGATCACCATGGCCTCGATGACCGGCAAGAAGTTCGAGTACGCCCCGGCGCCGGAGTCGCGCACGATCCTGGACCTCAGACCGTCCTACGGCCTGTTCATCGACGGGCAGTTCGTCGACACCACAGACGGCCGCACGTTCAAGACGGTCAGCCCGGCGTCGGAGGAGGTGCTCGCCGAGATCACCGAGGCCGGCCCCACCGATGTCGACCGGGCCGTCGCGGCAGCGCGCAAGGCCTACGACAAGGTGTGGTCGAGGCTGCCGGCCCGGGAGCGCGGGAAGTACCTGTTCCGCATCGCCCGGATCGTGCAGGAGCGGGCCCGCGAGCTGGCGGTGCTCGAGTCGCTCGACAACGGCAAGCCGATCCGTGAGTCGCGCGACGTCGACATCCCGCTGGTCGCGGCGTGGTTCTTCCACTACGCCGGCTGGGCCGACAAGCTCGACCACGCCGGCTTCGGACCCGATCCGAAGCCGCTGGGAGTCGCCGGTCAGGTCATCCCGTGGAACTTCCCGCTGCTCATGCTGGCGTGGAAGATCGCCCCCGCGCTGGCCTGCGGCAACACCGTGGTCCTCAAGCCGGCCGAGACCACGTCACTGACGGCGCTGCTGTTCGCGGAGATCTGCCAGCAGGCCGACCTGCCGCCCGGCGTCGTCAACATCGTGACCGGCGCCGGCGACACCGGCCGCGCGCTCGTCGAGCACCAGGGCGTCGACAAGGTCGCCTTCACCGGCTCGACCGATGTCGGCAAGATGATCGCCCGCTCCACCGCGGGGTCGGCCAAGAAGGTCACCCTCGAGCTGGGCGGCAAGGCCGCCAACATCGTGTTCGAGGACGCGCCGGTCGACCAGGCCGTCGAGGGCATCGTGAACGGCATCTTCTTCAACCAGGGCCACGTCTGCTGCGCCGGCTCGCGCCTGCTGGTCCAGGAGTCGGCGTACGACGAGGTGATGGACTCCCTCAAGCGCCGCCTCGGCACGCTGCGCCTGGGTGACCCGCTGGACAAGAACACCGACATCGGCGCGATCAACTCCGCCGAGCAGCTCGCCCGGATCCGCGAGCTGTCCGACGTCGGCGAGTCCGAGGGCGCCGAGCGGTGGTCGCCACCGTGCGAGCTACCGGCCAAGGGCTTCTGGTTCCCGCCGACCGTCTTCACCGGCGTCACGCAGGCGCACCGGATCGCCCGCGAGGAGATCTTCGGGCCGGTCCTGTCGGTGCTGACCTTCCGCACCCCGCAGGAGGCCGTCGAGAAGGCCAACAACACCCCTTACGGCCTGTCCGCCGGGGTCTGGACCGACAAGGGCTCCCGGATCCTCTGGATGGCCAACCAGCTCCGCGCCGGCGTGGTGTGGGCCAACACGTTCAACCGGTTCGACCCCGCGTCGCCGTTCGGCGGCTACAAGGAGTCGGGCTACGGCCGCGAGGGCGGTCGCCACGGGCTGGAGGGCTATCTCGATGTCTGAGCGACTGGACGTGCGCAAGACGTACAAGCTGTTCGTGGGCGGCAAGTTCCCGCGCTCGGAGAGCGGCCGCTCCTACGAGGTCAGCGACAGCAAGGGCCGGTTCGTCGCCAACGCGGCGATGGCGTCCCGCAAGGACGCGCGCGACGCGGTCGTCGCGGCCCGCAAGGCGTTCCCCGGCTGGGCCGCGGCCACGGCCTACAACCGCGGCCAGGTGCTCTACCGGGTGGCTGAGCTGCTCGAGGGTCGTCGGTCGCAGTTCGTCGACGAGGTCGCCCTCGGCGAGGGCATCTCGCGCAGCAAGGCGGAAGGCGTCGTCGACGCCTCGATCGACCGCTGGGTCTGGTACGCCGGGTGGTCGGACAAGCTCTCCCAGGTGCTGGGGTCGGCCAACTCGGTCGCGGGGCCGTACTTCGACTTCTCCGTCCCCGAGCCGACCGGCGTCGTGGCCGCGCTCGCCCCGCAGGGCTCGTCGCTGCTCGGGCTGGTGTCGGTCGTCGCCCCGGCGATCGTCAGCGGCAACACGGTCGTGGTGCTCGCCAGCGAGCTCCGGCCGCTGCCCGCCGTCACGCTGTCCGAGGTGCTCGCCACCTCCGACGTCCCCGGCGGCGTCGTCAACGTGCTGACAGGGGTCACAGCGGAGGTTGCACCGTGGCTCGCGTCGCACATGGACGTCAACAGCATCGACCTGGCCGGTGCGGCCGAGGGCGACCTGGTCGAGCTGCAGGTCGCCGCCGCCGAGAACCTCAAGCGGATCGTTCGCCCCGGGCGCACCGACTGGGCCCGGGTGCCGGAGCTGACCCGGCTGCGCACCCACCTCGAGACGAAGACGGTCTGGCACCCCATCGGCGTCTGACGCTGCCGGTAGCCTCGCGGCGATGATCCCGCCGAAGCCCCGCCTCGTGCTGCTCGCCGGGCCCTCGGGATCCGGAAAGACGCACCTGGCCGAGGAGTCGGGGCTGCCGATCGTCGACCTCGACCACTTCTACAAGGACGGCGACGACCCGACGGCGCCACGGCACCCGTCGCTCGGCATCGTGGACTGGGACGATCCCGCGTCGTGGGACGCGGACGAGGCGCTGCGGGTGCTGGAGCAGCTGTGCCGCACCGGCTCGGCCGAGGTGCCGGTCTACGACATCTCGCGGGACGGCCGGGTCGGCACCCGCCGCCTCGACATCGGTGCCGCACCGGCGTTCGTCGGCACCGGCATCTTCGCGGCCGAGCTCGTCGCACCGGCGCGGGACCGAGGGCTGCTGCGCGACGCGGTGGTGGTGGAGAGGTCGCGGGTGAAGAACTTCCTGCGCCGCCTCGGTCGCGACCTGCGGGAGCACCGCAAGCCGCCCCTGACGCTGGTCCGGCGCGGCTTCCGGCTGCTCCGTGTCGAGCCGAGCGTGGTCGCCCGGCAGGTCGCCCTCGGCTGCCGGCCTTGCGGCCGGGCGCTCACCATGGCCGCGCTCCGGGCCGCGGCGTCCCCGCCCAGCTAGCCGGCGGACTCCTCCCACTCCCTGCCGAGGTCGGCGCAGACCTCGACCGCCAGCTCGACGAAGTGCTGGACCACCGGCGCGAGCTGACGGTCGGCGTGCCAGACGACTGCCAGGTTGCGCGGCGGGAGTCCCGTGACCGACGGGATGACCGACACCTCGGGGTCGTCCTCGTCGACGGTGAGCCGCGGCATCAGGGCGTAGCCGAGCCCGGAGGCGACGAACCCCTGGATCGTCGGGTTGTCGTTGGAGCGGAAGACGAACGACGGCTCGATGCCGGTGCGCCGCAGGTGGTAGAGCAGGTCCTCGAACTCGTGCGGGTCGCTGTAGCCGATGAGCGGCAGCCGGGCCGCGGCACGCAGCGTGACCGACTCGCTGCCTGCCTCGGGCGCGTCGGCCGGAGCGAGCAGCACGTACGGGTCGTCAAGCACACGTCGCACCTCGAAAGGCCCCTCCGGGAGCGGCAGCTGGGCGAAGGACAGGTCGAACCGGCCGTCCTCGACCGCCGCCGCCAGCTCAGCCAGGTCCCAGGTCTCCTGCGGCAGCAGCTCGATGCCCGGGTGCTCCTCGCGGTAGCGCCTGAGCAGCCGTGGCAGGACCTTGGTGCCGATGCTCTGCATGGTGCCGACCCGCAGGATGCCCTTGTCGCCCGCCCGGACCGCCGCGACGTCGGCCGCGGCCGCGTGCAGCCGCGCCACGATCGCCCGGGCGTGGCCGACGAGGACATCACCGATCGGGGTGAGCCGGACGTGGCTGGGGCCGCCCGGGCGGTCGAACAGCCGGGCGCCGACGGCGCGCTCCAGCCCGGCGACCTGCTGGCTGACCGCGGACTGGGTGTAGCCCAGCTCGTCGGCGGCCGCGCTGAACGTCCCGGTGTCGACGACCGCGAGCAGCGCCAGCAGCTGCTTGGTGTCGAAGGCGGGTGCATAAGGTCTGCTGATGTTCATCTCCAGCAATAGTGGTTGGACTTATGGTGCCATGGCGCCGACCATGGAGACATGTTCCTCACCAACTGCCTCGAGTGCGGCCTGCGCGAGCTGCGCGGCGCGCGCTCCATCGACACCCTCGTCACCACCGAGCAGGGCCTCGACCTGGTCTACCGCTGCACCCGCTGCGCGACGGTCAACCTGCTCGCCCCGCACGGCTCCGACGCATCGGCGCAGAGCCGGTCCGCCGCTGCCGTCGCTGCCTGACCCGCTGCCCCACTGCCTCGGGGGGCGGTGAGGTGGTCAGGACGTCAGTGCTGCGTAGCCGGGCTTGATGACGTCCTCGATGAACGCGAGCCGCTCGTCGAACGGGATGAAGGAGGACTTCATCGCGTTGACCGTGAACCAGCGGAAGTCGTCGTACCCGTAGCCGAACGCCTCGGCGAGCTGGACCATCTCCCGGGTCATCGAGGTGCCGCTCATCAGCCGGTTGTCGGTGTTGATCGTCACCCGGAACCCGAGCCGCCGCAGCAGCCCGATCGGGTGCTCGGCGATCGAGGCGGCCGCGCCCGTCATGACGTTGGACGTCGGGGCCATCTCGAGCGGGATCCGCATGTCCCGGACGTAGGCCGCCAGCCGGCCGAGCGTCGCCGTGCCGTCGGCAGCGACCGTGATGTCGTCGATGATGCGCACGCCGTGCCCGAGCCGGTCGGCACCGCACCACTGGATGGCCTGCCAGATCGACGGCAGGCCGAACGCCTCGCCGGCATGGATCGTGAAGTGGGCGTTCTCACGCTGGAGGTACTCGAACGCGTCCAGGTGCCGGGTGGGTGGGTTGCCCGCCTCCGCTCCGGCGATGTCGAACCCCACCACCCCGGCGTCGCGGTAGCGCACCGCGAGCTCGGCGATCTCCTGCGACCGGGCGGCGTGCCGCATGGCGGTGAGCAGCGCGCCGATCCTGATGGGGTGCCCCGCCTCGGCGGCGCGCCGCTCGCCCTCCCGGAAGCCGGCGTTGACGGCCTCGACGACCGCGTCCAGCTCGAGGTCGCCCTCGACGTGCAGCTCGGGGGCATAGCGAACCTCTGCGTACACGACTCCGTCGGCCGCGAGGTCCTGGGCGCACTCGCTGGCGACCCGGGCCAGAGCTCCCTCGGTCTGCATGACCCCGACCGTGTGGGCGAAGGTCTCCAGGTAGCGCTCGAGGGACCCGGAGTTCGCCGCCGCGACGAACCACGCCGAGAGGTCGTCCACGTCCGTGGTGGGCAGGTCCGCGTAGCCGGTCTCGGCGGCCAGCTCGACGACCGTGCCGGGCCGGACGCCGCCGTCGAGGTGGTCGTGGAGCAGGACCTTGGGGACGGGACGAAGGTCATCGGCACTCAAAGAGGTCAAAGAGTTGGTCACGTGGGCACGGTACCGTCTGCGAGACTCTCAACTCTGGCCCCGGCGAGCACGATGAAAGAGGCATGACGGTGGGTGCACGTGAGGACGTCCGGATCATCCGGCCGGCCGCGATCCTGGACGAGCGCGCCGCTGCGCAGGTCCTCCAGCAGCTCCGCCGGCTGGACGTGTCGGCCGGCGGGATCTGGAACGCCACGTCCTCGCTCTGGCAGCGCTACGACACGCCCTGGGACGGTGTGGGCGGCACCCGGGGCGAGGCCAAGCTGCTGGGTTCCATCGCGGTCATGTACGACTCCCCGCACCGGCACGAGATCACGATCTACAAAGTCACCGTGAGCGAGAACGGCCTCGACCAGGGCTGGACGGTCGAGAGCCTGTGCGACGACGCCCTCATCTGGGCCGGTCTGACCATCGGCACCTGTCCCCGTGCCGAGCTGACCCAGCCGCCCACGGCCGACCCGTTCAAGCTCCACGGCGGCGACCGCAAGCCCTGAGCCTCGCCCGAGATCAGTCCTCGGGGACGCGGTGCGCCAGCCCGGGGTCGAACGCCGGCAGGCAGACCGCGACGTAGTCGGCCCCCTCGGGGCCGACCAGGTAGCGCACCCGCTCACCCGTTCGGGTGACGACCGCCTGCCCGGCCGCCACCTCGAGGCGACCGTCGTCGTGCTCGACGACCACCATGCCCCGCAGGACCACCGTCACTTCGTCGAACTCCGGGGTCTGGGCCGGCTCCTGCCACCCGGGTGGCGCCTGCATGTGCGCCACGGAGACGGCGCTGGTCTGCGACGTCACACGGCCGACGTACTCGTCGATGACCTTGCCACCCGGTACGGGGATGCGGGTCGGGGCGGTGACCAGCTGCGGCGCCATCAGTGCACCCGGTCCAGGACGAGGGCAGGTACGTCGGCGCGCGTCCCCGCGGCGGCCACGTCCACCGCACCGGCCAGCGCCTGCTCGGCGTCGGCGAACCGTGCGGGCTCGTCGGTGTGCAGCGTGAACAGCGGCTGGCCGGCGCGGACCTCGTCGCCCGGCTTGGCGTGCATCTCGACGCCGGCGGCAGCCTGCACCGGGTCCTCCTTGCGCGCCCGGCCCGCGCCGAGACGCCAGGCGGCGAGGCCGACCGCGAAGGCGTCCAGCCGGGCCAGGACGCCGTCGGCCGGCGCGGGGACGACCTGGGTCTCGCGCGCCACCGGCAGCGGTGCGTCCGGGTCGCCGTCCTGGGCACGGATCATGCGCTTCCAGACGTCCATGGCCGACCCGTCGGCCAGCCGGTCGGCGGGGTCGACACCGTCCAGCCCCGCAGCGGCGAGCATCTCGCGGGCCAGGGTGAGCGTCAGCTCGACGACGTCGGCCGGTCCCCCGCCGGCCAGGACCTCGACCGACTCCCGCACCTCCATGCCGTTGCCGGCGGTGAGCCCCAGCGGCGTCGACATGTCGGTGAGCAGGGCCACGGTCCGGACGTCGTGGTCGGTGCCGAGCGCCACCATCGTCTCGGCGAGCTCGCGGGCGGCGGCGACGTCCTTCATGAACGCTCCCGACCCGACCTTGACGTCGAGCACCAGGGCTCCGGTGCCCTCGGCGATCTTCTTGCTCATGATCGAGCTGGCGATGAGCGGGATGGCCTCGACAGTGCCGGTCACGTCGCGCAGGGCGTAGAGTTTCTTGTCGGCCGGAGCCAGGTCGTCGCTCGCGGCGCACACCACGGCCCCGACGTCGCCGAGCTGGGCGAGCATCTCCTCGCGGGTCAGCGTGGCCCGCCAGCCCGGGATCGCCTCGAGCTTGTCCAGCGTCCCGCCGGTGTGGCCCAGCCCGCGGCCGGAGAGCTGCGGCACTGCGGCACCACAGGCCGCGACGAGCGGCGCGAGCGGCAGGGTGATCTTGTCGCCGACACCGCCGGTGGAGTGCTTGTCCGTGGTCGGGCGGCCGCCCAGCGCCTCGGCGGGGAACGACATGCGGATGCCGGACGCGATCATCGCGTCGGTCCAGCGGGAGATCTCGCGGCGGTCCATGCCGTTGAGCAGGATCGCCATGGCGAGGGAGGACATCTGCTCGTCGGCGACCTCACCGCGGGTGTAGGCGGCGATGACCCAGTCGATCTGCTCGTCGGTGAGGCCGTTCCTGTCCCTCTTGGCGCGGATGACGTCGACGGCGGCGATTCCACTCACCTGGGACCGCTCACTTCCGGGTCTCGAGGTCGTCGGGCCCGAAGGCGTCGGGCAGGATTTCGCTCATCGGTCGGATGCCGCTGACGGTGTCGACGAGCAGGTCCGGGCCGCCGTTCTCCCACAGCAGCTGCCGGCAACGGCCGCAGGCCATCAGGGTGTTGCCATGGCCGTCGACGCAGGCGACCGCCACCAGGCGGCCGCCACCGGTCGCGTGCAGGGACGACACCATGCCGCACTCGGCACACAGGGCGACGCCGTAGGCGGCGTTCTCGACGTTGCAGCCCACGACGACCCGCCCGTCGTCGACCAGCCCGGCCGCACCGACCTTGAACGACGAGTAGGGCGCGTAGGCGCGCGACATGACCGCGGTGGCCTCCTCGCGCAGTCGCGCCCAGTCGGCCTCGGTGACCTCAGCCACCTTGGCCCTTCCGGTACTTCAGGCCGTCGGCCGCCGGCATCCGCAGCCGTTGGGCGGCCAGGGCCAGCACGAGCAGCGTGGTGACGTACGGCGTCATGGTGGTGAAGGCGCCCGGTACCTCGTCGGTGGTGGCGTACCACACGAGGGCACCGGCCCCGACGAGCGCGCTGATCGCCGCCGGCAGCAGCTTGCGCTTGACAGCGAGGTAGATCGCCACCGCGAGCAGCAGCGCGCCCAGCAGCAGCAGCAGTGCGTGCACGGACTCGCCACCGCGCCGCAGCTGCAGCGAGTCGGTGAACCCGAACAGCCCCGCACCCGCGGCGAGGCCGCCGGGGCGCCAGTTGCCGAAAATCATCGCAGCCAGGCCGATGTAGCCGCGGCCTGCTGTCTGGCCCTCGCGGTAGCCGTTGCCGGCCACGATCGCCAGGAATGCGCCGCCCAGGCCGGCGAACGCGCCGGAGGCGACCACCGCGGCGTACTTCATCAGGTAGACGTTGACGCCGAGCGACTCTGCCGCGCTCGGGCTCTCGCCGCACGACCGCAGCCGCAGCCCGAACGCCGTGCGCCAGAGCACGACGTAGGTGAGGACCAGCAGCAGGATCGCGACGACCGTGAGCAGCGAGACACCGGTGAACAGGCCGCGCGCCACCCCGGCGAGGTCCGAGACGAAGAACCACTCCTTCTTCTGCAGCGTGAGCAGCGGGTCGGCCAGCCCGGGTATGGACACTTCGCGGATGTTCGCCAGCGGGGGGGACTGCGACTCACCGGCGCCGGGGACCCCTTCGAAGGCAACCACGGAGAGGAACTGCGTCACACCGAGGCCGAGGATGTTGATGGCAACTCCGGAGACGATGTGGTCGACGCCGAAGCTTACGGTGGCGACCGCGTGCAGCAGGCCACCGACCGCGCCGAACAGCGCCCCGACCAGCACGCCGGTCCACGGGCCCCACTGGTAGCCGGCCCAGCCGGCCCCCCAGGTGCCCAGGATCATCATGCCCTCGAGACCGATGTTGACCACGCCGGCGCGCTCCGACCACAGGCCGCCGAGTCCGGCCATCGCGATCGGGATCGAGAGCGCCAGGGCAGCCCCGATCGTGCCGCTCGACGTGATGTCGTTGGCCCCGCTGACCACCCGGACCACGCTGAGCATGAACACGAGAGCGCCGAGCGCCAGCAGCACGCGCACTGGTCCGCTCGTCGGGAGCCGGAATCTGTGGTTGACCCTGTGCGGGGCGCCGGCAGTCTTCATCGGATCGCCCGCAGGCTTGTCGAGGAGGCTCATGCGCCCACCCCCGCGGGAGTCGCGGGTTCGTCGGTGGCGCCCGCCAGCTCCTGGCTGACCCGGCGCTGCTCGGCGGCTACGCCGTAGCGACGCACCAGCTCGTAGACCACGACGACGGACAGGACGACGGTGCCCTGCATGATGAGCACGATCTCCTTGGAGATGTCGTTGATGTCCAGGATGATCGCCGACGAGTCGAGGAACGAGAACAGCAGCGCGGCAAGCGCCATCCCGATGGCGTTGTTGCGGCCGAGCAGCGCGATCGCGATGCCGGTGAAGCCGAGGCCGGCCGGGAAGTCGAGGCTGTAGTTGCGGCTGTCGCCGCCGAGCAGCTGCGGCATGCCCACCAGGCCGGCGACCGCGCCGGAGAGCAGCAACGAGATGACCACCATCCGCTTGACGTTCACCCCGCTCGCCACCGCCGCGGACTCGGAGCTACCCGTGGCTCGCAGGTCGAAGCCGAAGCGGGTCCGGCCGAGCGCCACGGTGTAGACGACGCCGGCGAAGGCCGCCACCAGGATGAAGCCGTAGACGTCGAGCGGGCTGTCCGGGATCAGCGGGATGCCCGGGAGCGCACCACGCTCGGAGATCGGCTTGGTGCCGATGTTGTTGCTGCCCGCGACGTCGACTGCGGCCTTGCGGAGCAGGTAGGCGACCAGTGAGGTCGCGATCAGGTTGAGCATGATGGTCGAGATGACCTCGCTCACTCCGCGGGTCGCCTTGAGCAGGGCGGCGATGCCGGCCCACATCGCCCCGACGAGCATGGCCGTGGCGATGATGATGAGGATCATCAGTGGCTTCGGCAGGTCCAGCTTGCTGCCGACGACGGCCGCGCAGAACGCGGCGAGCCGGTACTGGCCGTCGACGCCGATGTTGAACAGGTTCATCCGGAAACCGATGGCTACCGCGAGGGCGGACAGGTAGTAGACCGTTCCCTGGTTGAAGGTCAGCGCGATGACGCGCGGCTGCGTGCCGTAGTCCCAGACCACCTGCGCCGTCGACCAGACCGGATCACCGGTCGAGACCAGCACCAGTGCGGTGACGAGTAGCGCGAACGCCAGGGCGGCCGTGGGAGCGGCCACGGCGAGGCCGATGCGGCGCCAGTCGAGCGTCATCCGGGGCTCCCTTCGGTGCGCTCGCCGGCTCCGGTCATGGCCGAGCCGAGCTCCTCCGGCGTCACGTGCGCCGGGTCGACGTCGGCGACGAACCGGCCACGGAGGATCACCTTGATCGAGTCCGACAGCCCGATCAGCTCGTCCAGGTCGGCGGAGATGAGCAGGACGGCGAGGCCGAGCCGCCGCGCCGCCCGGATGTGGTCCCAGATGGCGGCCTGGGCACCGACGTCGACACCGCGGGTCGGGTGCGAGGCGATGAGCACCTTCGGCTCGCCGCTCATCTCCCGGCCGACGATGAGCTTCTGCTGGTTGCCACCCGACAGTGACGACGCGAACACCTCGATCCCGGGCGTGCGCACGTCGTACTCGTCGACGATGCGCTGGGTGTCGCGCCGGGCGCCGGCACGGTCGATCCAGGGCCCGTTGACGTTGGGCTCCTGGGTCTGGTGTCCGAGGATCCGGTTCTCCCACAGCGGGGCGTCGAGCAGCAGCCCGTGGCGGTGCCGGTCCTCGGGGATGTAGGCGATGCCCGCCTCGCGGCGCCGCCGAGTCCCCCAGTGGGACAGGTCCTCGCCGGACAGGTGGATCGAGCCCCCCTCGACCGGCCGCATCCCCATGATCGCCTCGACGAGCTCGGCCTGACCGTTGCCCTCGACGCCGGCGAGGCCGAGCACCTCGCCGCGATGGATGACGAAGGCCACGTCGTCGATCAAGGCCCGGCCGTCGAGGGACCGGACGGTGATGCCCTCGCCCTGCAGGACCACCTCGTCAGTGACGGTGGACTCGCGGGTCTCCGGGGTGGGCAGCTCGCTGCCCACCATGAGCTCGGCCAGCTGCCGGGCCGTGACGCCGGCCGGCTCGACGGTCTTGACCGTGGTACCGCGCCGGATCACGGTGATCTCGTCGGCGACCTCGAGCACCTCGTCGAGCTTGTGCGAGATGAACAGCACCGTGAGGCCCTCGGCCTTGAGCTCGCGGAGGTTGTCGAAGAGCTCGGCGACCTCCTGCGGCACCAGCACCGCCGTCGGCTCGTCGAGGATGAGGATCTTGGCGCCGCGGTAGAGCACCTTGAGGATCTCGACCCGCTGCCGGTCGCCGACGCCGAGGTCCTCGACCAGCCGGTCCGGCTCGACCTCGAGGCCGTAGGAGTCGGAGATCTCCTTGATGCGGCTGCGCGCGGCTCCGAAGTCGATCATGCCGGCGCGGCTCGGCTCGCTGCCGAGCACGACGTTCTCGAGGACCGTGAAGTTGTCGGCGAGCATGAAGTGCTGGTGCACCATGCCGACGCCCGCGTCGATGGCGTCGCTGGGCGAGTGGAAGCTCGCCTCCCGCCCGTCGATGGTGATGGAGCCCCCGTCAGGACGCTGCATCCCGTAGAGGATCTTCATCAGCGTGGACTTGCCCGCGCCGTTCTCACCGACGATCGCGTGCACCTGGCCGCGCTTGACCACGATGTTGATGTCGCGATTGGCGACCACGCCGGGGAAGCGCTTGGTGATGCCGTGCAGCTCGACGGCGACATCGGCCGGGGCCGCCACTGGCGGGGGGGCACTCGTCGTGGCGATGAGGGCACCTTCCTCGGGCCGGACGCCGCGCGGGCGTCGTGGTGGGCGGCCGGGACCTGCGCGTCCCGGCGGGGCGTAGGGCTGCACGCTAGCGCGACACCGGGGAACGTGACGACCGGGCCCGGGGAGGCGTCGCCGCCCCCTCGGACCCGGTCGCGGGTCGCACACAGACCGGGCCGGCGCGCGTCTGCACGCGCGCCGTCCCAGCCGTGATCACTCGGCCGGGACGGTGATCTCGCCCGAGATGATCTTCGCCTTGTAGTCGTCCAGCTGCGACACGATGTCGTCGATCTGGCCGCCGCTGGTGGAGTAGCCCACGCCGTCCTTCTCGAGGTCGTAGCGGACCGTGCCGGCGGTGAAGCTGTCCTCGGAGGACGACTTGATGAAGTCGAACACCGCGACGTCGACCTTCTTGAGCATCGAGGTCATGATGACGCTCTGGACTGTCGGGTCGGCCGTCTTGTACTGGTCGGAGTCGACACCGATCGCGAGCGCGCCCGCGGCCTTGGCGGCCTCGAACACGCCGCCACCGGAACCACCGGCCGCCTGGTAGACCACGTCGGCGCCACCGTCGTACATGCCGGCCGCGGCGGTCTTGCCCTTGGCCGGGTCACCGAAGCCGGAGAAGTCCGGCGGCTGGGTGAGGTACTTGACCTGGACCTTGATGTCCTTGTTCACGGCCTGGGCGCCGGCCGCGTAGCCGGCCTCGAACTTGTGGATCAGCGGGACGTCGACGCCGCCGACGAAGCCGATCTTGCCGGACTTCGACTTGAGCGCGGCGGCCGCGCCGACCAGGAAGGACCCCTGCTCCTCGGCGAAGACCAGGTTGGCGATGTTGTCGCCCACCGCGGCCTCGTCGTCGATGATCGCGAAGTGGGTGTCAGGGAGCTCCTTGGCGACCTTCGCGACAGCCCCCGAGTAGGCGAAACCGACCGCGATGACCGGGTTGTAGCCCGCGTTGGCGAGGACGCGCAGGCGCTCCTCCTTGGCGGAGTCGGCCTCGCCGTTGCTGGCCTCGGCCTCCTTGATCTCGATGCCGAGCTCGGCCTTGGCCTTGTCGAGACCGGCAGCGGCGGCGTCGTTGAACGACTGGTCGCCACGACCACCGATGTCGTAGGCAAGGCCGACCTTGAGGTCGCTCTGGGCGGACTCGCTACCGGAGGCAGCGGGCGTCTTGGTGTCGGTCCCTGCGGTGTCGCTGCTGCCGCCGCAAGCGGTCAGGACAAGGGCCCCGGCAACGAGCGCCGAAGCGAGAGTGGTCACCCGTCGCAAAGGGTGTCTCCTTCCATGGGGGTGGGCACGACCGGATCCGGTCGGGAGCCCGAGCAGGCCGTCGTTCGGCCAGGCCTGCGCACTCTAGCGGGGTCTACCGGTACCGATAGGCGAGTAGCCCGGAAGTCGATAACCCGTTATCAGACCGAGAGAAACGCGCCGTACGTGGCGGCCACCAGCACGCGTGCCCCGACGGAGATGGCCCGCTCGTCGACGTCGAACCGGCCCTGGTGGAGGTCCATCCGGTCCTCGAGGGGGACCTCGGGCGGGGCGGTGCCGAGCCGGGCCAGCGCTCCGGGCACGCTGCCGAGGTACCAGGCGAAGTCCTCGCCGCCCAGGCTCTGCTCGGTGCCCACCAGGGCGCCCTCGCCCTCCGTCTCCCGCACGGCCCGGGCCAGCAGGTCGACGCTTCCCGCCTCGTTCTCGACCGGGGGGACGTTGCGGGTGTAGCCGACCTCGGCCTGGACGCCGTACGGGGCGACGATCTCGCGGACCAGCCGCTCGACGAGCAGGGGGGCGTCGTGCCAGGCCCCGGCGTCGAGGCAGCGAACGGTGCCCTCGGCCTCTCCCGAGGTGGGGATGGCGTTGGCCGCCCGCCCGGCCGCCACGCGGCCCCAGACCACGCTAAGCGCCGCTCTGGGGTCGACCCGGCGCGACAGGGCGGCGGGCAGCTCGGTGACGACCTTGCCCAGGGCGTAGACGACGTCGGCGGTGAGGTGGGGACGAGCCGTGTGGCCGCCCGGGCCGGACAGCCGGACCAGGAGCTGGTCGGCGGACCCGGTGATCGGCCCGACACGGAGGCCGACCTTGCCGACCTCCTCGCGCGGGGCGCAGTGCAGCGCGAAGATCCGCGCCAGGTCGGCGGTCTCGCCGGCCTCGACGAGCGCCAGGGCGCCACTGCGCGCGGACTCCTCGGCGGGCTGGAAGATCAGCCGGACCCGGCCCGGGAGGGCACCTTCTTCGGCGAGCTGGGCCAGCACCAGGCCGGCACCGAGGACGGCGGTGGTGTGCACGTCGTGCCCGCAGGCGTGGCAGACACCGGGCACGGTCGAGGCGTAGGGCACATCCTTGAGGTCCACGATCGGCAGCGCGTCGAGGTCGGCGCGGAGCCCGACGACCCGTTCGCCCGCCCCGATGTCGCAGACCAGGCCGGTGCCGCCGTCGAGAACCCGCGGCGCCAGCCCCGCGGCGACCAGGCGCTCGCGCAGCACCCGGGTGGTGCGGACCTCGCCCCAGGACAGCTCGGGGTGGGCGTGCAGGTCGCGCCGGATCGCCACCAGCTCGTCGTGGTGGACCTTGACCCGCGCCGCCAGGTCCGACGGCGCCGCCGGACGCTGCGGGTCTACGGACGGAACGGTCACAACCGGCGACCTTACCGTCGGCTGCCGGGCCACCCGTAGGGCATCGGCCCTCGGCGCGGGCAGCCGAGCAGAGCCTCAGAAGGCGTCAGCGGGGACGTGGGTGCCCCAGGTCTCCCGCAGCAGGTGGGACACCTCGCCGACCGTGGCGCGGGCCCGCAGGGCGTCGTGCATGGGGTACAGCACGTTGTCGGTGCCCTCGGCGGCGGCGCGGAGCGCGTCCATGCACCGCGTCAGCTCTGCGTCGTCGCGATCGGCGCGCAAGGCCGCCAGCCGGTCGCGCTGGGCCGACTCGATGGTCGGGTCGACCCGAAGTGGCTCGTAGACCTCGTCGGCCTCGCGCTGGAACCGGTTGACGCCGACCACGGTGCGCGAGCCGTCCTCGACCGAGGTCGCGACCTCGTACGCCGACTGCTCGATCTCGCGCTTCTGGTAGCCCTGCTCGATCGCGGCCACCGCCCCCCCGAGCTCCTCCACGTTGCCCATCAGCTCGCGGATCCGGCTCTCGAGCGCGTCGGTCATCGCCTCGACGGCGTACGAGCCGGCGAAGGGGTCGACGGTGGTGGTGAGGTCGGACTCGTAGGCGATGACCTGCTGGGTGCGCAGCGCCAGCCGAGCGGCCTTCTCGGTGGGCAGCGCGATCGCCTCGTCGTAGGAGTTGGTGTGCAGCGACTGGGTCCCGCCGAGGACGGCCGCCAGCGCCTGCACGGTCACCCGGACCAGGTTGACCTCCGGCTGCTGGGCGGTGAGCTGCACGCCGGCGGTCTGCGTGTGGAAGCGCAGCATGAGCGACTTGGGGTCCTGAGCACCGAACTCGTCGCGCATCATCTCGGCCCAGATCCGGCGGGCGGAGCGGAACTTCGCGACCTCCTCCAGCAGCGTGGTGCGGGCGACGAAGAAGAACGACAGCCGCGGCGCGATGTCGTCGACGCCGAGGCCCGCGGCCAGTGCCGCCTGCACGTAGGCGCGCGCGTTCGCGAGGGTGAACGCGACCTCCTGCGCGGGCGTGGCCCCGGCTTCGGCCATGTGGTAGCCGGAGATGGAGATGGTGTTCCAGCGCGGGATCTCCTTCGCGCAGTACGCGAAGACGTCGGACACCAGCCGCAGCGACTGCTTCGGCGGGTAGATGTAGGTGCCGCGGGCGATGTACTCCTTGAGCACGTCGTTCTGGATCGTGCCGGTGAGCTGCCCCGGGTCGACACCCTGCTCCTCGGCGACGAGCTGGTAGAGCAGCAGCAGGACGGACGCCGGCGCGTTGATGGTCATCGACGTCGACACCTCGTCCAGCGGGATGCCCTCGAACAGCGTCCGCATGTCGTCGAGCGAGTCGATCGCCACGCCGACCTTGCCGACCTCGCCGTGCGCGATCGGGTCGTCGGAGTCGTAACCCATCTGGGTGGGGAGGTCGAACGCGACGGAGAGGCCGCCGGTCCCGGCCTCGACGAGCCGGTGGTAGCGCTCGTTCGACTCCTTGGCGGTGCCGAACCCGGCGTACTGCCGCATCGTCCACGGCCGGCCGGTGTACATCGAGGGGTGGACACCGCGGGTGTACGGGTACTGCCCAGGCTCGCCGAGCCGGGTCGAGGGGTCCCAGCCGTCGAGGGCGTGGGGCCCGTAGACAGGCTCGATCGGGAGACCGGACTCCGACTCGCGCGACATGCCCCGGATGCTAACGAGCCAGGGGTCGATGACCGTTAACCTGCCTCTCGATGAGCTCCCAGCGCGCGGCGACGGTGCGGTGCCGAGTGCTCGCGTGCATCGCCGCGGCGACGATGGTCGGCGCAGGCGCCCTCCCGGCAGCAGCCACCACGAGCGGCAGCACCCTCGGCGGCGAGGCGCTGGCCACCCCCGGTCTGGCGGTGGACGCCCCCGGCTCGGCACCCCTCCCCGAGGTGAGCGCGTCCGCCTACCTGCTGGCGGACCTCGACACCGGCGAGGTGCTGGCTGCGAAGGACCCGCACGGCCGCTGGCGCCCGGCCAGCTCGCTCAAGGTGCTGACCGCCCTGACCCTGATGCCGAAGCTCGACCCCACCACGGTCTACACGGCGCAGTGGGAGGACGCGAACGCCGAGGGCAGCCGCGCGGGCATCGTCCCTGACGCCTCGTACACCGTCCACCAGCTCTGGCAGGCGCTGTTCCTCGTCTCCGGCAACGATGCCGCCAGCGCCCTGGCCCACACCTACGGCGGCGTCCCGCAGACCGTGGCGGCGATGAGCAGCAATGCCAGGGACCTCGGTGCTCTCGACACCACGGTGAAGAACCCGAGCGGGCTGGACGCGCCCGGGCAGTACACCTCGGCGTACGACCTCGCCGTGATCACCCGGGCAGCGATGACCCGGCAGGACTTTCGCGACTACGTGACCACCGTCAAGGCGCAGTTCCCCGGCAAGATGCCCAAGGTCGGCAAAGTGCGCAAGACGTTCGAGATCTACACGCAGGACCGGCTGCTGCTCAACTACCGCGGCGCGATCGGCGTCAAGACCGGCTGGACCACCAAGGCGCGCGGCACCTTCGTCGGCGCCGCGACGCGCGGTGGCCACACCCTCGTCGCGACGGTGCTGCACAGCCAGCAGGACTCCTGGCGCGACTCCGCGGCCCTGCTCTCGTGGGGCTTCACGAACCGCTCGCTGGCCAGGTCGGTCGGCACCCTCGACGCGCGCACGCAGGCCGTCGTCGGCACCTCGGGGTCGGCCGGCGACCAGGTGGCCGGACCGGCGGCTCAGGACGTCGCCAACCGGACCGCGGTCGGGAGTGGTGGCGGCGGCCTGCCGCGGTGGCTGGACGTCGCCCTCGCGCTCGCGCTGGTGGTGGCTGCGCTGCGCGCGAGGGTGCTGCTCCGCCGCCGCTCGCGCCGCCACCGGCTCGCGGTCCGCCGGCCGGGTGACTCACGAGCCGCCCGGATCCCTCAGTCGCGCGTCGCCCGCCGGGTGAGGACACCCGCGAGGCCGGCACCCAGCGCAGCGCCGACCACGACGCCGCGCACGGTGCGCATCCTCCCCCGCGAGGCGCCGCCGGAGTCGGCGGCCACCGGCACCCTCTCGTAGTCCCGCGGTGCAACCGCGCGGACCGGGTCGGTCGCCGCGGCCAGGCCGGTGCTCCGGCCGGCGCCGGGGTCGCCGATCCCGCCCGGCGACAGTGAGTACGCCTGGGTCGCCGTCCACGCCGCCGCGTAGACCAGCAGCCGGGAGACGAAGTTGATCCACACCAGCAACCCGACGACGACGCCCACGGTCGCGTACACCGGGTTGCTCGTGGTCTTGGCCACCAGGAAGGTCCCGAGCAGCTTCAGCGCCTCGAACCCGACCGCCCCGAGCAGCGCGCCGCTGCGGATCTGCGCCCACGGCCGCCGGACGCCGGGGAGCCGGGTGAGCAGGATCGCGAACAGAATGGTGTCCACCAGCAGGGCCAACGCGACCGCGACGACCTTGAGCAGGACGGTGGCGGTCAGCGAGTCGTCGAGCGACACCAGGCCGAGCACGTAGGAGGTGGCGCTGGTCGCGAGGCTGCTGACGACGACGGAAGCCAGCAACGACAGCCCGAGCAGCACCAGCACGACGAGGTCGGCGAGCTTCTTGCGCAGGAACGGCGGCTGCGCGTCCAGGGTCCCGAACACCCGCCGCAGGCCGACCCGGAGCGTGTCCACCCACCCCAGCCCCGAGTAGAGCAGTCCCAGCAGACCGACGATCCCCGCCCCTGTCTTGGCAGCGACGACGTCGTCGATGTTGATCTGGCCGGGCCCGGTGCCGAGCAGCCCCGGGAACGCCCCCTGGACGGCGGTGGTGATGCCGTCCCGGGCTCCCGGGTAGACGTCGCTGAGGTAGCCGACCAGGGCGAACGCGAGCGCGAGGAGCGGGAAGAACGACAGGAACCCGAAGTAGGTGATCCCCGCCGCGATCTGCCCGCCCACGACATCGCTGTGGCGGTCGTTGGCGCGCATGGCGTGGTCGACCCAGGCGAACCGGGACCGGGCGGCGCGGACCCGTGAGTAGACGCGCTCCATCACCGGCATGCTGGTCGTTGTCCCCGGGCGGGAGCCGGCTACACGCTCTGCGGACCCGGGAGGTGCTGCCCGAGCGGGAAGTCGCGCTGCGGGCGCCACACGGCGTCCGAGCCGTGCTCGTAGATGCTGAAGCCCCACACCTGGAACCGCACGTCGTAGGAGGCCATCTCGTCGAAGGCCCGCACGAGCACGTCGCGCGGCCGGTCGTGGGCGACGGTGACGTGCGGGTGGTAGGGCCAGACCAGCTCGCGGGCCAGCGGCCCGGACCGCACGCGGGACTCGACCCGCTCGCAGTCACTGATACCGAGGACCACCGAGACGAAGACCACGGGGGACACCGGGTGGAACGTGCCGGTGCCCCGCAGATGGATGTCGAAGGGCTGCTCGGACTCGGCGATGGTGCGCAGGTGCTTGTCGATGGTCTCGAGGTCGCCGGCCTCGACCTCGGACGGCGGCATCAGCGTGATGTGGGTCGGGATCGTGCGCGCCAGCGAGTCGCCGTAGGCCTCGCGGACGCCCTGGAGCTCGGTGCCGTAGGGCTCCGGGATCGGGATCGCGACGCCGATGGTGCGCGTGCTCACGAGGCGCCGGTCCCCGGCAGGAATCCGACCTTGTCGTAGACGTCGGCGAGCGTGCCCGCCGCGACCTCACGGGCTCGCGCCGCACCGCGTGCCACGATCGCGTCGAGCTCGCCAGGGTCGGCGAGGTGCTCGTGCAGGCGCGCGCGGAACGGCCCGACGGCATCGAGCACCACCTCGACCACGGCCTTCTTGAGGTCGCCGTAGCCGACACCCGCGAACCGCCCCTCGAGGTCGTCAAGACTCTCGTCGCCGAACGCGGACAGGATCGCGAGCAGGTTGCTCACGCCCGGCTTGCCCTCCGGGTCGAAGCTCACCTCGCGACCGGTGTCGGTGACGGCGCTCTTGATCTTCTTCTCGACCACCCTGGCGTCGTCGTCGAGCCACACCACGCCGCTGCCGCCCACGCTGCTGCTCATCTTGGCACCCGGGTTCTGCAGGTCGTAGATCTTCGCGACCTTCGTGAGGATGTGCGGCTCGGGGACGACGAACGTGTCGCCGAACCGCCCGTTGAAGCGCTGTGCCAGGTCGCGGCTGAGCTCGAGGTGCTGCCGCTGGTCCTCGCCGACCGGCACCCGCTCCGGCCGGTAGAGCAGGATGTCGGCGGCCTGCAGGACCGGGTAGGTGAACAGCCCGACCGAGGCGTAGCCGCCGCGGGCCACCTTGTCCTTGAACTGCGTCATCCGGCCGGCCTCGCCGTGGCCGGTCAGGCAGCCGAGCACCCAGGTCAGCTGGGCGTGCGCGGGCACGTGGCTCTGCACGAACAGGGTCGAGCGGTCGGGGTCGACGCCGGCCGCGAGGTACTGCGCCACGTTGACGCGGGTGCGGCGGCGGACCGCCTCGGGGTCGATCTCCATCGTGATCGCGTGGAGGTCGGCGACGAAGAAGAACGTCTCGAAGTCATCCTGGAGGTCCACCCACTGCCGCAGCGCGCCCAGGTAGTTGCCGAGGTGCAGCGAGTCCGACGTCGGTTGCATGCCGGACAGGACACGGGGACGGGGCGACTCGGGCATCCCTGCATTCTGCCAGGGGAGACCGGCGGAGCACCCGGTGCCCGTGCGCCAGGACGACCGGTGCCTACGTCGTGGTGGGCGCTGTCTCCTCGGCCGGGACCGAGGCGTCCCCGCCGGCGGGTGCCTCCGGGGTCATGCGGACCCTCGCGATCCGCCGTCCGTCGAGCTCGGTGACGGTGAAGCGGCGGCCGAGCGCCACGATGCTCTCCTCGAGCTCGGGAAGACGGCCGAGCTCGTTGATGACGAACCCGGCGACCGTCTCGTACGGCCCCTCGGGCAGCTCGAGACCGGTGCGGTCCTCGAAGTCCTCGAGGTTGAGAAGGCCGTCGACCTCGACGTCGCCGTCGACCAGGGCGCGCGACGGCTCCTCGGCCACGTCGTACTCGTCGTGGATCTCGCCGATGACCTCCTCCATGAGGTCCTCCATGGTGACGATGCCGTCGGTGCCGCCGTACTCGTCGACGACGATCGCCAGGTGGTGCCCCTCACGGCGCATCTCCGACAACGCCGAGAGCACCCGCTTGGTACCCGGCATCAGCTTCACCACGCGGGCGATCTCACCCACGCGGACGGCCGAGCCGGTGCGCTCCGGAGCGAACAGGTCGCGCACGTGCACGAAACCGACCACCTCGTCGTGCGACCCCCGCACCACCGGGTAGCGGCTGTGCGGGTTGGTCGAGGACAGCCGGACGGCCCGGTAGACCGGCATGGAGGCGTCCAGGAAGTCGACCTCGGTACGCGGCACCATCACCTCGTGCAGCTGCCGCTCGCCTGCCTCGAACACGTCCTCGATCAGCTGCCGCTCCTCGCGACCCAACGTCTCGTGGCCGGCCACGATGTCGCGCAGCTCCTCCTCGGAGATGGTCTCGCGGGAGGCGCCCGGATCGGCGCCCAGCAGCCGTACGACCAGGTCGGTCGAGCGGGAGAGCAGCCAGATCACCGGCCGGGACGCCCGGGCGACGCGGTCCAGGCTCGGGGCGATGACGAGCGAGAAGCTCTCGGCGCGCTGCAGCGCGATCCGCTTGGGCGCCAGCTCGCTGATGACCAGCGACAGATAGGTGATGACGAGGGTGACCCCGATGAAGGCCACCCAGTACGCCGAGTCCTTCGCGGTCGCCGGGCCCTCGGGCGAGATGCCCCAGTCGCGCAGGACGGGGGCGAGGTCGTCGGCGAAGGCCGAGGCACCGAAGGCGGCGGAGAGGAAGCCGGCCAGGGTGACGCCGATCTGGACGGCGGCGAGGAAGCGGTTGGGGTCGGCGTGCAGCTCAGCGACCTTCGCCCCCCGGCGACCCCGCTGGGCAAGTGACCTGACCTGACCCTCGCGCAACGACACCAGCGCGATCTCGGAGCCCGAGAAGATGCCCCCGATCAGCAGGAAGAAGCCGACGAGCAGCACGTTGGCGAGGGTTCCGTTCACGGCGTACCTGCGGGTCGCGGGTACGCCGGTCTAGTGCCACCGTCCATGCCGCCAAGCGTAGACGCACCGGCGCCCGCAGCTGACCCTGCAGGCTCCCGGTCCGCGGTGTCAGGCGCGGGTGAGGTGCAGGACCAGCGCCTGCTCCGGGCCGAGCACCGGCAGCGGCAGGCCCACCTCCATGAGGAAAGACCCCGGCAGGACCGGCCCGGCGGCTCCGCCGGCGGGCCACCACGCGGGCGGCTCGTGCTGCACCGTGAAGACCTCGCCGCCGGTGTCGACCACGTCGACGCGGTAGCCGGCGCCGCGGTCGAGGCCGGGAAAACGCGCCGGCACCGGCACCTCGGACGCCTGGCTGGCGACCGTGACGCAGGCCATCAGCGCTTCCGACCGGTCGGCCGCCACCACGCCGTGCACCAGCACCGCCGGGTCTGCGTGGTCGGCGTGCACGACGTCGCCGCCGTGCAGCAGCGCACGGTGCGTCTTGTACGTCGACACCAGCCGGCCGAGGGCGGCCCGCTCCTCGGCGTCCAGCGACGTGACGTCCCACTCCACGCCGAGATGCCCGAACAGGGCCGTGGCACCGCGGAAGGACAGCTGGTGGGTACGCCCCGTGGTGTGGGCGGTCGCCGGCCCGACGTGGCTGCCGACGAGCTCCGGCGGCAGCAACAGCTGCGTCCAGCGCTGGATGGTCGCCCGCTCGAGGGCGTCGTTGGTGTCGCTGGCCCACACCCGGTCGGTGCGCGCGAGGATGCCCAGGTCGACCCGGGCGCCGCCGGACGCGCACGACTCGATCTCGATACCCGGGTGCCGGGCGCGGAGCTCGTCCAGCAGCCGGTACGTCGCGAGGGTCTGCGCCCGCACGCCGGGCCGTCCGCCGTGGCCGGGGTCGAGCAGGTCGCGGTTGTGGTCCCACTTGAGGTAGCCGATGTCGTACTCGGTCAGCAGCGCGTCCAGCTGGCCGAGGACGTGCTCGTAGGCGCCGGGCACGGCGAGGTCGACCACCTGCTGCCCGCGCCACGGCACCGGTAGGTCGTCACCGGCCCGCAGCACCCAGTCCGGGTGGGCCCGGTAGAGATCGGAGTCGACGTTGACCATCTCCGGCTCGACCCAGAGCCCGAACTCCAGGCCCAGGCCGCGGACGTGGCGGATCAGCGGGCCCAGGCCGTCCGGCCAGACGTCTGTGTCGACCACCCAGTCGCCGAGGCCGGCCCGGTCGTCCCGGCGGGCGTGGAACCAGCCGTCGTCGAGCACGAAGCGCTCGATGCCCACCTCGGCGGCGACCTCGGCGAGCTCGCTGAGCCGGTCCAGCCGGTGGTCGAAGTAGACGGCCTCCCAGGTGTTGAGGATGACCGGCCGTGGCGTGCGCGGATGGCTGGCGCGAGCCCGGACGTGCCGGTGCAGCCGGCCGCTCAGGCCGTCGAGCCCGTCGGCGGACCACACTGCCAGCACGTCCGGGGTGCGGTAGGACTCCCCCGTCACGAGGACGACCTCGTCCGGCGCGAGCAGCTCGCCGCTGCCCAGCACCGCCCGGCCGTCGGGCCGGCGCTCGGCGTAAGACAGGTGGTCGCCGCTCCATGCCAGGTGCAGCCCCCATACCGAGCCGTGCCGGTTGCCGAAGCCCTCGGTGCCCGCGACGAGGAGCAGCGTCGCGTCGTGCCCGGTGCGGCCGTGCCTCCCGTCGCGCACCCAGGTGCCCTGCGCGGTGAACGGCATCCGCTGCGGGCTCCGCTCGCGAACCCAACGGCCGCTGAGGTCGAGCAGCTCGCGTGCATCCGCGGGCACCGGAAGCACGACGGACAGGCCGTCGACGCGGTACGACGCCGGGCCGGTGTTCGTGATCTCGTGGGCGACACGCAGGACACCGTGGTCGTCGAGGTGCAGGTCCGTGGTGAGCTCCAACCCGGCGTCGCCGGCGCGGCAGGCAGTGCGGACGCGCGAGCCGTCGGCGTCGACCGACACCAGGGCCCAGTGCGGCGCCCAGGCGGGGCCGCCCCGCAGGGCCGGGGCGTGCTGCGTGCCGCCCACTCCGCCCGCGAGCAGGGTCAGCTGCTGCACGACGTCGACGGCGCTGCGCGGCCGGGCGGCCGACCAGACCGACGGGTCGGGTACCTGGTCGCCGAGGTCGGCTCCCCAGTGCAGCACTGCCGGCACACCCGGACCCGAGGCGTCGAGCACGACGGCCACGCCGGCGGACCTGAGCAGCACCACACCCGGCACACCTGTCTCTGGGCGCGCGTGCGGGTCAGACCCGGTCATCCCTTGGTGGCTCCCAGCGTCAGGCCGGACACGAACTGCTTCTGCAGGATGAAGAAGATGATCAGGGGTGGCAGAGCCACCACGATCGAGCCGGCAGCGACCAGGTTGTTGTCGGTGAAGAACTCGCCGCGCAGGTTGTTCAGCGAGCTGGTGATCGGGAACTTGTCGCCGCTCTGCAGCAGGACCGTCGCCCAGAAGAACTCGTTGTAGATCCAGGTGACCTCGAGGGTGGCGAGCGCCGCCAGCGGCGGCCGGCACAGCGGCAGCGTGAGCTGGAAGAACTGCCGCAGCACCGAGGCCCCGTCGACCTGCGCCGACTCGTAGAGCTCCTTCGGCAGCGTCTTCATGTAGTTGCTGAGCACGAAGGTGCAGAAGCCGGTCTGGAACGCGGTGTTGACGAGGATCAGCGCCCAGAAGCTGTTGAGCATGCTGCCCGAGTCGCTCATGAACGCCGGCAGCGGGATCTCGCGGAACATGCGGAACAGCGGGATCAGCAAGGCCTGCTGCGGGAGGAGGTTCGCGGCCAGGAAGATGCCGAGCAGCGTCAGGTTGAACTTGAAGCTGAACCGGGCCAGCACGAAGGCCATACAGGAGGAGAGGAACAGCGTGAGGAGGACCGCGGGAACGGTGATGTAGACCGTGTTGAGGAAATGCCCGGAGAAGTCGGCCCGCTGCCAGGCCTCGGTGTAGTTCTTAAAGGTGAACCCGCCGAGCGACAGGTAGCCGTGCTTCTGGGTGTACTCGTAGGTGCGGACGCTGCTGAGCAGTGCGTAGAGGATCGGAAACAGCCACAGGACGGCGATGACGCTGAGGAACGCGTGCAGGGCGAACCGACGGCCCCGTGGCTTGGGCGCCCGGGAGGACGTGGCCGTCGTGGCGACCGCGGTCCGCTTGTGCTCGACGGTGGCGCTCATGTGTTGTCCTCTTCGCGCAGGGCGATCCGGACGTAGATCGCGACGAACACCGACGAGATCGCCAGCATGATGGTCGCCAGGGCCGAGCCGAAGCCGATCCGGCTGGCCTCACCGACGATGTTCTGCGTGACCAGTGCCGAGATGAGCTCGAGCCCGTTGCGGCCCTTGTTGATGACCCAGACGATGTCGAAGGCGCGGAGCCCCTCGATGAACGTGATCACCAGGACGACCACGTTGATGGGCCGCATCACCGGGAACACAACCTTGAAGAACGTCTGCGTCTCGCTGGCGCCGTCCACCGTCGCCGCTTCGCGCAGGGTCGGGTCGACCGCCTTCAGCCCCGCCAGGTACAGCAGCATGACGTAGCCCGTCTGCTTCCAGCAGACCGCGACGAGCACGGCCCAGAGGTTGATGCTCGGGTCGCCGTACCAGTCGGTGCGACCGCCGGTGATCTGGTTCAGCAGACCCTGGTCCGACGAGTAGATGAGCTGCCACAGGAACCCCACCAAGGCCAGCGACAGGACGACCGGGATGAACAACGACGTCTGGTAGAAGCGGTTGAACCGCATCTCCTTGTCCAGCAGCACGGCGAGGTAGATGCCGAGCGGCGTCGGGATCAGGAAGAGCGCGACCAGCCAGATGAGGTTGTGCTCGATGGCCGGCTGGAACGGCGGGTAGTTCGTGAGGATGTTCTTGTAGTTCTCGACGCCGACCCAGCTCGCGGTGTCGAACCCGCCGACGCCCTCCCAGCGGAAGAAGCTGAGGAACACCGAGGCGATGCCCGGCAGCCAGACCAGCCAGAGGACCAGCGCGGTGGGCACGGCGGCCATCACGAACACCGTGATGCGGTCCGCCTTCGACAACCGGGAGAGCTTGCTCCTCGGCTTGTTCTGCCGGCCGCCCAGGGGGGCCGGTACGACGGGCGGGGCCTCGGACGTGGCCATCGCGTCACCTTTCTTCGGGCGTGGTGGCGCGCAGCCACGGCCGCTGGGACCGGCGCCGCCGGGCGCGGTCCTCTCGACCTTCCGCGCCCGGCGACCCCGGCGTCAAGACCTCGTCAGACGAAGATCGACTTCTTCTGGTTCTCGATGCTGGACGTCAACCCGTCGATGTCCTTCGGGTTCTTGATGAAGTCCTGCAGCGCAGGGATCATCACCGTCGACGCGAAGTCGGGCCGGGTGTCACGGTCGAGGAACTGCGCGATGTTCTTGGTCGCGCCGATGATCTCGGCCGACTTCGCCTGCACCGCGTTGTAGCCCGAGGTGTCGACGTTGCTGTTGGCACCGACGTCACCCGGGTCGGTCTTGAGATAGATGTTCTCGGCCTCGGCGGTGGACAGGTACTCGAGCAGCGCCTTCGCACCGGCTTCGTTCTTCGGCTTCGACGACATCATGAAGCCGTCGATCGGCGCGTCGATGGAGTCGGTGCCGTGCTCGCTCGCGATGGACGGGAACGCGACGAAGTCCAGGTCCTCGAGGTCGGCAGGGTCGGTGAACTGTTGCGAGGCAAAGGTGCCCAGCAGGTACATGCCCGCCTTCTTGCTCACGAGCGCCTGAGCCGCCTCCTGCCAGGTGCGACCCAGCGAACCGGACTGGTGGTAGGGCAGCAGCGAGGCCCAGGTCGAGAAGACCTGCTTGACCTTCGCGTCCTGCCACGACTCCTTGCCGGCCATCAGGCTGACGTGGAAGTCGTAGCCGTTGGTCCGCATGTTGAGGATGTCGAACGTGCCCATCGCGGGCCAGCCGTCCTTGTCCGCGAACGCGATCGGGTCCAGGCCGTCGCTCTTCATGGTGTCGCCGAGTGTCGTCAGCTCGTCCATGGTGGTCGGCGCCGTGTACCCGCGGTCCGAGAAGACGCTCTTCCGGTACATCAGGACCCAGGGGTAGTTGTAGATCGGCATGAAGTACTGCTTGCCGTCGTCCCCTGTCGACGCCTTCTTGAAGGAGTCGCTGAAGTCGCCGCCGACCTTGTCCCAGACGTCGGTGATGTCGCCCGCGAGACCCTGCGAGGCGAAGAACCGCATCCGGTAGCCCGCGAACCAGGTGAAGAGGTCGTCCGGACTGCCCTGCAGGTAGTTGTTGATCTGCTCCTGGAAGGTGTTGTGGTCGACGGTGTTGACCTTGGTCTTCAGCTTCGGCTTGGCCGTCTCGAAGGCGGCGAACACGTCCGCAAAGGCCTTCTTCGGCACGTCGTCCGAGGCGTTGGAGCCGATCGTGACGTTGCCGGTGGCCCCGGCGCTGCCGCTGCTCCCGGTCGAGCCGGTGTCCGAGCTGCCGCCACACGCCGCGAGCAGCGCCGGAAGGGAGAGCGCGGCACCGGTGCCGGCGGCTCCCTTGAGGAAGCCACGGCGGCCCAGCCGGGCGTTGGTGATGGCCGACGTCACACGGGTGGACGGCGGGACGAGACTGGCGAGGTAGTGGTCCTCTGTCTCGAAGGTGGGCATCTGTCCCCTCCTCAGGAGATGGCTGACGCGCAGATGGGCGGAGCTGCAGGTCGCCGCGCACCAGATGCGACCTGCCAACATGAACAAACACATACGAACAGCACTGCGCACAGATTGGTGTGGCACTGGTCACCTGTCAAGAGGCCAGACGAAACCCACAGGTCACACTTGGGGAACGGTGGACGCCCGCATCGGCCCACCAGAGGCGAAATGTCCGGGTGAGCGCCTCCAACAACGTCACGCGCCTGGCCCGTCGGTTTCTGTTGACTTTTTCCCGCACCCGGGCCAGGGTTCCAGCCATGACTGCCTGGCCCGTTCACCCCGACGGCACCCGGCTGCCCGGTGTCGCCTACGGCGGCGACTACAACCCGGAGCAGTGGCCCCGCGAGGTGTGGGACGAGGACGTCCGCCTGATGCGCGAGGCAGGCGTGACCGTGGCGACGGTCGGTGTCTTCTCCTGGGCCCTGCTCGAGCCGGCGGAGGGCCACTTCGAGCTGGACTGGCTGGCCGACGTGCTCGACCTGCTGCACGCGAACGGCATCGCCGTCGACCTCGCCACCGGCACCGCGTCCCCTCCCCCGTGGCTCTCGCACCACTACCCGGAGACGCTTCCCCGGCAGGCCGACGGCACCGTGCTGTGGCCGGGTGGCCGGCAGGCTTGGTGCCCCAGCTCCCCCGTCTACCGCGAGCGTTCCCTCGCCCTGGTGTCGGCGTTGGCCGAGCGGTTCCACGGCCACCCGGCGCTGGTGATGTGGCACGTGTCCAACGAGCTGGGCGGGCACAACAGCCGCTGCTACTGCGACGTCACCGCGCAGGCGTTCCGCGGCTGGCTGCGCCAGCGCTACGGCGACCTCGACGTCCTCAACGAGGCGTGGGGAACGGCCTTCTGGAGCCAGCGCTACGGCGACTGGGACCACGTCCTCCCGCCGCGGTCCGCGCCGACCTTCCCCAACCCGACCCAGCAGCTCGACTTCGCGCGCTTCGGCTCCGACGCCCTGCTCGAGTGCTTCGTGGCCGAGCGCGACCTGCTGCACCGCATCAGCCCGGGCGTCCCGGTCACGACCAACTTCATGATCATGTCGCACGTGCGGGACATGGACTACCTCCGCTGGGGGCCCGAGCTCGACGTCGTCTCCCAGGACCACTACCTCGAGGCGCACGACCCGGATGCGCACGTCGAGCTCGCGTGGTCGGCCGACCTCACCCGGGGCACCGCCGACGGCCGACCCTGGTTCCTCATGGAGCACTCGACCAGTGCGGTCAACTGGCAGCCACGCAACGTACCGAAGGCACCGGGGCAGCTGGCGCGCAACAGCCTCGCCCACGTGGCGCGCGGCTCGGACGCAGTGTGCTTCTTCCAGTGGCGGGCGTCCCGAGCCGGTGCCGAGAAGTTCCACTCGGCGCTGCTGCCGCACGGGGGCACCGACACCCGGGTGTGGCGCGAGGTCGTCGAGCTCGGGCGGACCCTGCGCGCGATCGGCGAGGTCGCCGGCACCACCGTGCGGGGCGACGTCGCCGTCGTCGTCGACTGGGACGCCCGCTGGGCCGCCGAGCTCGACAGCCACCCGACCCAGGACCTCACCTACCTCGACCGGCACCATGCGCTCTACCGCGCCCTGTGGGACGCCGGGGTCACCGTCGACATGGTCCGCCCGGACGACGACCTCGACGGCTACCGGCTGGTGCTCGTCCCCACGCTCTACCTGACGACCGACGCGGCGGCGACCAACCTCGCCGGCTACGTCGAAGCGGGCGGAACGGCGCTGGTGACGTACTGGAGCGGCATCGTCGACGGCCACGACCACGTGCGGCTGGGCGGCTACCCCGGTGCCTTCCGCGAGCTGCTGGGGATCACCACCGAGGAGTTCTTCCCGCTGCGCGAGGGCCAGGAGGTGCGCCTCTCCGGCGGCGTCCTCGACGGCACGACGGCCGACGTGTGGACCGAGCTGCTGCACGCGACCAGCGCCGAAGTCGTCAGCAGCTACGACGACGGACCGCTCGCCGGCGTACCTGCCCTGACCCGACGACGTGTCGGCGACGGCACTGCCTGGTACCTCGCCACCCGCACCGACCCCGCCGGCACGACCGCCCTGGTGCGACAGCTGTGCGCGGACGTCGGCATCGCGACCCACGACCTGCCCGGCGTCGAGGTCGTACGCCGCAGTGGCGAGACGGCGTCGTACCTGTTCGTTCTCAACCACACCGATGCTGCGGTCGAGGTGCCGGTGCGGGGCACCGACCTGGTGACCGACCGGGCCTGCCCAGGAACCGTGAAGGTCGCTGCGGGCGGCGTGGCAGTTGTCCGGGAGGAGGGGCACTGATGCTGGCGAGAGAGCGACAGAGCTACATCCTGGAGCGGGTGCGCCAGAACGGCGCGGTGAAGGTCAGCGACCTCACCCGAGAGCTCGCCGTCTCGGACATGACGGTCCGGCGCGACCTCGACCTGCTGGCCCGCCAGGGGTTCCTCGACAAGGTCCACGGCGGTGCGACCTCCCCGACGTTGACGAGCACCGACGAGCCCGGCTTCGAGACGAAGTCGTCGCGCGAGCGGTCCGAGAAGGACGCGATCGCCGCTGCCGCGGTGCAGATGGTGCGGCCGGGCTGCGCAGTAGGGCTGTCGGCGGGCACGACGACGTGGACCCTCGCGCACCGACTGCGCGAGGTGCCGGGCATCACTGTGGTCACCAACTCGGTGCAGATCGCCACCGTCTTCTGGTCCTCGCCCGACCCGGGCCAGACCGTGGTCCTCACCGGCGGCGTGCGCACCCCCTCCGATGCGCTGGTCGGACCGTTGGCGGTCGCTGCCCTGCGCAGCCTCAACCTCGACATCGTCTTCCTCGGTGTGCACGGGATGGACGGGCGCACCGGGTTCACCAGCCCCAACCTGCTCGAGGCCGAGACCAGCCGCGCGCTCGCCAGGTCGGCCCGCCGGCTCGCCGTCGTCGCCGACCACACGAAGTGGAACGTGGTCGGCATCAGCACCATCGCGTCCCTCACCGAGGCCGACGTGGTCGTGACGGACGACGGCCTTAGCCCCGAGGCGCTGGCCGTGCTGCGCGAAGAGGTGAGCGAGGTGATTGTCGTCACCGTCGCGCCCGGGCTTACCGGGACGGAGGACCCGTGAGGAAGTCCCTGATCACTCTCGCGGACGGTCGTGAGGAGTACTTCTTCGACTCCGACGAGACGGCCGCGGTCACCGACCGCAGCGACCTGGTGGACTCCCGCGACCTCGAGCCCACCTCGACAGCCTCCGAGATCCGCTACGACGCCGTGCTGGACGAGTGGGTCGCGGTGGCCTCGCACCGGCAGTCCCGCACCCACCTCCCCCCCGCTGACGAGTGCCCGCTGTGCCCATCGAGCCACGGGCGACACACGGAGGTGCCGGCCGAGGACTACGACGTGGTCGTGTTCGAGAACCGCTTCCTGTCCTTCGCCGACCACGTCGACCCGGAGACCGGCGTCGACGCGACCGGCGACCGGCGCCCCGGCCTCGGGCGGTGCGAGGTCGTCTGCTTCACCAGCGACCACAACCTGCCGGTCAGCCGGCTGTCGCCCGAGCGGGTCCGGCTGGTCCTGGAGGCGTGGATCGACCGCAGCACCGAGCTCGCGCGCCTGCCGTTCGTGCAGCAGGTCTACTGCTTCGAGAACCGCGGCGAGGAGATCGGGGTCACCCTGAGCCACCCGCACGGCCAGATCTACGGCTATCCCTTCGTCACGCCGCGGACGCGGACGATGCTCGACGCCGCCCGCCGCCACCGCGAGCGCACCGGGGCCGACCTGTTCGCCGAACGCCTCGATCGCGAGCTCGCGGACGGGTCCCGCCTCGTCACCGCGAACGAGCACTGGGTCGCCTTCGTCCCGTTCGCGGCCCGCTGGCCGGTGGAGGTGCACCTCTACCCGCGCCGTGGCGTGCCGGACCTCCCTGCGCTCGACGACGGCGCGCGCGACTCCTTCCCCGAGATCTACCTCGACGTGCTGCGCGCCCTGGACTGCCTCTACGACTCGCCGCTGCCCTACATCTCCGGCTGGCACCAGGCACCGACTCGGGTGGACCGCGACCTGGCAGCGCTGCACCTCGAGCTGTTCTCGGTGAAGCGGGCGGCGAACAAGCTGAAGTTCCTCGCCGGCTCGGAGTCCGGGATGGGCGCGTTCATCAACGACATCGCACCGGAGCGCGCCGCCGCCATGCTGCGCGACGCCCTGCAGCGATGACGGTCGAGGACGGGCACGCGTCGGTCGTCGACGCCTTCGACCGGTTGGCCGGCGGCGCGCCGGAGTGCATCTGGTCGTCCCCGGGACGGGTGAACCTGATCGGCGAGCACACCGACTACAACGACGGCTTCGCGCTCCCGTTCGCGATCGCGGCTCGCGCCTACGCCGCCGTCCGTCGTCGTGACGACGGCATGCTGCGGATGGCCTCCGTGCAGCTGCCGGACAACGACGTGACTGTCGCGCTCGACGACATCGCGCCAGGAACGCCGACCGGCTGGGCGGCGTACGTTGCGGGCGTCGTCTGGGCGGCTCGCGAGGCGGGTCACGAGGTCGGCGGCATGGATGTCCTCGTCGACGGGCGGGTGCCGCTGGGCAGCGGGCTCTCGTCGTCGCACGCGCTGGAGTGCGCGGTCGCCGCAGCGACCGTGCACGTGCACGGGATCGAGGCCGCCCACGACGACCTCGCGCGGCTCTCGCTCACCGCGGAGAACGACTTCGTCGGCGCGCCGACCGGGATGATGGACCAGCTCGCGTCGCTGCACTGCACCGCGGGGCACGCGATCTTCCTCGACAACCGGACTCTCGCGGTCGAGCAGGTCCCGCTCGACGTGGCGTCGGCTGGTCTCGCCCTCATGGTGCTCGACACCCGGGTGCACCACGACCACGCGGAGGGCGGCTACGGCGAGCGCCGGGCGTCCTGCGAGCGCGCTGCCGCGGAGCTCGGCGTCACCGCCCTCCGGGACGTCGACGCGGCGTCGCTGGATCAGTCCCTGGCCCGGCTGTCCGACGACGAGCTGCGGCGCCGGGTCCGGCACGTCGTCACCGAGGACGTCCGGGTCGTCGAGGCGGTCACCGCCCTGCGGGCGGCCGACTGGGGCCGGCTCGGCGGCCTGATGGACGCCTCGCACGTATCACTGCGCGACGACTACGAGGTGAGCTGCGAGGAGCTCGACGTCGCGGTGGAGGCGGCGCGGTCGGCAGGCGCCGTGGGCGCGCGGATGACCGGCGGCGGATTCGGCGGGTCGGCGATCGCGCTGGTCCCGACGTCCGCCGTCGCTGCGGTCGGCGAGGCAGTGCGGTCGGCCTTCGCGTCCCGCGGCTGGACCGCGCCGGTGGTGTTCGAGGTCGCCCCGTCCGAGGGCTTGCGCCGCGACATGTGAGTGATCCACACCGGATCGATGCGCAAGATCCGCACGGACCCGGTGTGGATCACCGGTGAGTCGATGTCAGGCGAGGGCGGCGGCGAGGTTCTCGTCGAGCGCCGCGAGGAAGTCCTCGGTCGTGAGGAACGCCTGGTCCGGCGACACCAGCTGCGCCAGGTCCTTGGTCATCCGGCCGCTCTCGACCGTCTCGACGCAGACCCGCTCGAGCGTCTCGGCGAAGGCGGTGACCTCGGGGGTGCTGTCGAGCTTGCCGCGGTGCTTGAGGCCGCCGGTCCACGCGAAGATCGAGGCGATCGGGTTGGTGGAGGTGGGCTTGCCGGCCTCGTGCTGGCGGAAGTGCCGGGTCACCGTGCCGTGCGCCGCCTCGGCCTCGACCGTCCGGCCGTCCGGGGTCATGAGTACCGAGGTCATGAGGCCCAGTGAGCCGAACCCCTGCGCGACCGTGTCGGACTGCACGTCGCCGTCGTAGTTCTTGCAGGCCCAGACGTAGCCGCCCTCCCACTTCATCGCGGCGGCGACCATGTCGTCGATCAGGCGGTGCTCGTAGGTGAGTCCCTTGGCGTCGAAGTCGGCCTTGAACTCCTTCTCGAACACCTCGGCGAAGATGTCCTTGAAGGCACCGTCGTACGCCTTGAGGATGGTGTTCTTGGTCGACAGGTAGACCGGGTACCCACGCAGCAGGCCGTAGTTCAACGACGCCCGGGCGAAGTCCTCGATCGACTTGTTGAAGTTGAACATGCCCATCGCCACGCCGCCGTCGGCGCCGTAGTTCGCGACCACGTGCTGGATCGGCTCCGAGCCGTCCTGCGGCGTGAACGTCATGGTCAGCTCGCCCGCACCGGGCACCTTGAAGTTGGTCGCCTTGTACTGGTCGCCGTGCGCGTGACGACCGATGATGATCGGCTTGGTCCAGCCGGGCACCAGCCGCGGGATGTTGCTGATGATGATCGGTTCGCGGAAGATCACGCCACCCAGGATGTTGCGGATCGTGCCGTTGGGGCTCCGCCACATCTCCTTGAGGCCGAACTCCGCGACCCGGGCCTCGTCCGGCGTGATCGTCGCGCACTTGACGCCGACGCCGTGCTGCTTGATGGCGTTGGCCGCGTCGACGGTGACCTGGTCGTCCGTCGCGTCGCGGTGCTCGATGCCCAGGTCGAAGTACTGCAGATCGATGTCGAGGTACGGGTGGATCAGCCGGTCCTTGATGAACTGCCAGATGATCCGCGTCATCTCGTCGCCGTCGAGCTCGACGACCGGGTTCTGCACCTTGATCTTCGCCACGGGTCTGCTCCTCGGAGGTCTGGGGTCGGTCGTGAGGGTCGTACGGGCCGTACAGGTTCAGGGGGGAGGTCAGACGAGACCGAGACCCTGCACCGCGTCACGCTCCTCGACGAGCTCGGCGACCGAGGCGTCGATGCGGGAGCGGGAGAAGTCGTCGACGTCGAGGCCCTGGACGATCTCCCACTCGCCGCCGGAGGACGTCACGGGGAAGGACGAGACGAGACCCTCGGGCACGCCGTAGGAGCCGTCGGACACGATCGCGGCCGAGGTCCAGTCGCCGTCGGGCGTGCCGTCGACCCAGCTGAACACGTGGTCGACCGCAGCGTTCGCGGCCGACGCGGCCGACGACGCACCACGGGCCTCGATGATGGCTGCGCCACGCTTGGCAACGGTCGGGATGAAGAAGTCGGCGATCCAGGCGTCGTCGTCGAGCACCTCGCGGGCCGGCCTGTCGGCGACCAGGGCATGCGACAGGTCCGGGTACTGCGTCGCCGAGTGGTTGCCCCAGATGGTGAGCTTCTGCAGCTCGGTGACCGGCGTGCGCGTCTTGTTGGCCAGCTGGCTCAGGGCCCGGTTGTGGTCGAGCCGGGTCATCGCGGTGAAGCGCGAGTTCGGCACGTCGGGCGCGTGCGCCGCCGTGATGAGCGCGTTGGTGTTGGCCGGGTTGCCGACGACCAGCACGCGAACGTCGTCGGCGGCACCGGCGTTGATCGCCTCGCCCTGCGGCTTGAAGATGCCGCCGTTGGCCTCGAGCAGGTCGCCGCGCTCCATACCTGCGGTCCGCGGCCGGGCGCCGACGAGCAGTGCGACGTTGACACCGTCGAAGGCCGCGCGCGGGTCGTCGGTGATGTCGATGCCGGCGAGCAGCGGGAAGGCGCAGTCGTCGAGCTCCATCGCGGAGCCCTCGGCCGCCTTGAGCGCCGGCGGGATCTCCAGCAGCTTCAGCCGGACCGGGCGGTCCGGGCCGAGCAGCTGGCCGGAGGCGACCCGGAAGAGCAGGGCGTAACCGATCGCGCCGGCAGCCCCCGTGACGGTGACGTTGACTGGGTTCTGGGCCATGGACGGCGCTCCTTCGCGACGGCGGCTCGGCTGCTCGCAAGGTCTCTCGTCATCAAGAGACCAGGTGACCGCGAGGCTATCCCAGCACGTCCTGCCCGCGTCCGGGAGGGGCGGGAGCCAGGCTCCGGCCGGCGGACCCCTTGGCCGTACCGCCTACCGCGACGGCGGGACGATGATCGCGAACACGGCCAGCGCGACACCCATGGTCGACAGCACGAGCACGTCGAAGGCGCGGCTGCGCACGACCAGCAGCCCGACCCGGCGTACCGGCAGGACCAGGCGGGCGACCGCGGCGAGCAGGACCGCCACACCCAGCAGGAAGCAGCCGCTGCGGAAGTGGCCGAGCGCCACCGCGCCCAGCCCCACGACTCCGAGCCCGAGCACGGAGAGCAGCGGCCACTGGCGGCCGGCCCAGCCGCCACGGATCGGCGGGCGATCCTCGGGACCGCGGGCGGTGGGCCCGCTCCCGCTCACGTCACTCACACCCCGGCCGACGCCGTCCGGCCGGCCAGCGCGCGCTCGGCGTTCTCGACCACGTTGAGCAGCAGCATCGCCCGGGTCATCGGCCCGGCCCCGCCGGGCACCGGCGCCAGGTGGCCGGCCACCTCGGCGACCTCCGGTGCGACGTCGCCGACCAGGCCGGCCGCTGTGCGGGTGATACCCACGTCGACGACTGCGGCTCCCGGCTTGACCATGTCACCGGTCACCAGGCCCGGGACACCCGCGGCGGCCACGATCACGTCCGCGCCGCGCAGGTGGCCGGCAAGGTCCCGCGTGCCGGTGTGGCAGAGCGTCACGGTGGCGTTCTCGGTACGCCGGGTGAGCAGCAGGCCAAGCGGTCGTCCGACGGTGACGCCGCGGCCGACGACGGTGATGTCGAGGCCGGCCGGCTCGACGCCGTGCTCGCGCAGCAGCAGGACGATGCCGCGCGGGGTGCAGGGCAGCGGCCCGGGCTCGCCCAGCACGAGCAGCCCGAGGTTCGTGGGGTGCAGGCCGTCGGCGTCCTTGGCCGGGTCCATCCGCAGCAGCGCCGCGCCGGCGTCGAGCCCCGCGGGCAACGGCAGCTGGACGATGTACCCGGTGCAGGCGGGGTCGGCGTTGAGCTCGTCGACGACAGCCTCGACCTCGGTCTGGGTCGCGGTGGCCGGCAGCTCGCGCTGCAGCGACGTGATGCCCACCTGGGCGCAGTCCCGGTGCTTGCCCGCCACGTACGACCGGCTGCCTGGGTCGTCGCCCACGAGGAGCGTGCCGAGCCCGGGCACGACGCCCTGCTCGCGCAGCCGCGCGACCCGCTCGGTGAGGTCGGCGCGGATCGCGGCCGCGGTGGCCCTGCCGTCGAGGATGATCGCGCTCACGCGGCGATCCTCTCAGGTGCGGTCGAGTGCTCCGACGGGCGTCTCGTGCGCCAGCTCGTACCGCCCGCGACCTCGCGCCTTGGCGCGGTACATCGCGGCATCCGCCGCGCGCAGCAGCGACCGGACGTCTGCGTCCGGACCGCCGACCGCGAGCCCGATGCTGGCTCCGGTACGCACCGTCCGGCCGGCGACCTGCACCGGCTGCTCGAGCACGGTCTTGACCCGTTCGGCCAGAGCGCGCTGCGGCTCGGCCCCGCCGACCCCCTCGGCCACCACGACGAACTCGTCGCCGCCCAGGCGGGCGACGGTGTCCCCCGGCCGCACGGCGGCCTGCAGCCGGTCGGCCACGGTCACCAGGACCAGGTCCCCGGCCTCGTGGCCGAGGGAGTCGTTGACCTCCTTGAAGTGGTCGAGGTCGCAGAACATCACCAGGGTCTGCTGGCCGCTCCGCGTCGACCTGGCCAGCGCGTGCGCCAGCCGGTCCATGAGCAGGTCACGGTTCGCGAGCCCGGTCAGCGGGTCGTGCAGCGCCTGGTGCTGAAGCTTTGCCTGCGCCGCGCGTGCCGCGGTGATGTCGTGCACCTGGGCCACGTAGTGCGACGGCGCGTCGTGCTCGTCACGTGCCATCGACACCGCCAGGCGCACCCACACCGTGTCGCCAATTCGGGTGAGGTAGCGCTTCTCCATCGTGTAGTGGTCGATCGTCCCGGCCGTCAGCAGGGCGAGGTTCTCCAGGTCGGAGTCGAGGTCGTCCGGGTGGGTGATCTGCTGGAACGTCCGGCCC
Source organism: Actinomycetes bacterium (assembly GCA_038246545.1). Taxonomy (GTDB): domain Bacteria; phylum Actinomycetota; class Actinomycetes; order JACCUZ01; family JACCUZ01; genus JBBRVW01. The sequence goes on from JBBRVW010000015.1 coordinate 80,840, forward strand.
AGGAGCCCGGCCTCGTCGTACCCGGTGAGCCGGCACAGGGCGTGGTTCACCTCCCTGAACGAGCCGTCCAGGTCGACGATCGCCATGCCGACCGGTGCGTAGGCCATGGCCGAGCGGAACTGCTCCTCGCTGCGGGCGAGCCCACGGGAGGCGCTGCGCGCCACGGTGACGTCGGTGAAGGTGCTGACGACGCCGGTGACCACCGGCATGCCGTCCGGGCCCGTGTCGAGCAGCGGCTCGGAGTTGGCCACGAGCCAGCCCAGGCTGCCGTCGGCGCGGAAGATGCCGACCGTCACGTCCCGGACCGGCTGACCGGTGGCAAGGGCACGGGTGGACGGCAGGTCCTCCGGCCTGACCGCACTGCCGTCCTCGTGGACGATCCGCCAGCCCGCAGCCATCGGCCGGCGGCCCGCAAGCCGGTCGAGGTCGACGCCGATGATCTGGGACGCTGCCTGGTTGGCGGTGAGGATGAGGCCCTCGGCGTCCTGCAGCAGCACGCCCTCGGCCATGGTCGCGACGACCGACCGGTAGCGGCGCTCGGACGACCGGAGCAGCTGGGAGGCCTCGACCTGCTCGGTGACGTCCGTGACGCTGCCGAGCCAGCGGCTCGGCGTGCCGTCGAGGTTGCGGATGGCCGTGGTCGCGGTGTCGACCCAGCGCACCGACCCGTCGGGGCGCAGGTAGCGGTAGCGGCCGGCGTACGGCTCGCCCGTCTCCAGGGCGGCCACCCAGTCCGCGGCCACCCGGTCACGGTCGGCCGGGTGCAGCACCGAGGTCCACTCGTCGCCGGAGACGTCGTCGGAGCTGCCCGTGAGCTCCCGCCAGCGAAGGTTGACGTAGGTACGCCGCCCCGAGGCGTCGGTCTCGAAGATGCCGACCGGCGTGCCGTCGAGCAGGTACTGCAGGCGCTCGCGATCGGCAGCGGCGACCCGGTGGCGGTCGGCGCGCTGCGCCACGCGGGCGCCGAGCAGGACCGCCGCCAGGGAACCGCCGGTCAGCACGAGGACCATCAGACTCTGGCCGTACGCCGGGTCGAACCAGCCGAGCCGCTCGCCCTGGACCACCAGCCAACCGACGAGCACGGGCACCACGAGGGCCCAGAGGACCGAGGCGCGGACCAGGGCGCCGCCGGTACCGGATGCGCGGACCGCACGCGAGGCCGGCAGGTCGGGTCGCTCGAGCAGCACGGCGACCGCCGCGCTCAGGGCGATCGGGACCGTGGGGGCCACCATCGCGACCGCACCCTGCAACCCCGAGGGGTTGGTGGCACCGTAGAGGTGGCCCACCAGCCTGGCGTAGGCCACGAGGAACGCGAAGCAACCCAGCCCGGTGGCCAGCAGCGGGCGCGAGCGGTCGACGGCCATGGCGAGGACCAGTGCCAGCAGCACCATCGCCGACGACGCCGCCATCTGCCCGGTCGGCGCGAACTCGCGCCAACGATCGGGGTAGAGGAGGTCGGCGGAGAGCAGCGGCCGGTCCAGCACGTTCGACGCGAGGCCCTCGGCGGCGATCGTCGCGACCACGGCGAGCAGGACCCGGCGGACCACCGGCCGCGGACGGAGGCCCAGCACGAGACCCAGCAGCAGGAACGCGGCGGCGGTGCTCGGCTTGGTGGGCGACCGGTGCAGCAGGACGGCAGGCAGCGCCTGCGGGGCCAGCAGCCACAGTGCGAGGGCGACGCTCTCCGTGGCAAGGACGACGCGGCCGAGGACGACCGAGAGCCGGCTGAACCGGTCCACGCCCACGACCATCCCCTCCGTCGACCCGCTCGGCCCCTGACACTGGCTTCGGCAGGGAGGCGGTCGCGCAGCAGGACGAATCGGGCGGCTTGACCGAGTCTTTGCCCGGCCGGACGCCGGCGCCCGAGGGACGTGATCGCCGGCCCGGCTAGTGGAAGAAGTGCCGGACGCCGGTGAGGTACAGGGTGATGCCGGCCGAGGCTGCGGCGGCCACGACCTCCTCGTCGCGCACCGACCCGCCGGGCTGCACGACCGCCCGGACGCCGGCCGCAATCAGGACCTGGAGCCCGTCGGCGAAGGGGAAGAAGGCGTCCGACGCGGCGACGGCGCCCGCCGCCCGGTCGCCGGCGCGCGCCACCGCCAGCCGCGCGGAGTCGACCCGGTTGACCTGGCCCATGCCGACGCCCACCGTGGCGCCGCCGGCGGCGAGCAGGATCGCGTTCGACTTCACCGCCCGGCAGGCCCGCCAGGCGAACTCGAGGTCGGTCAGGGTCGAGGCGTCGACCGCATCGCCGGCCGCGAGGGTCCACGCCGCGGGGTCGTCGCCGTCGGCGTCGACCTGGTCGCGGGTCTGCACGAGGACACCGCCCGAGACCTGGCGCAGCTCGACGCTGTCGCGCCGGTAGCCGTCCGGGAGCTCGAGCAGCCGAACGTTCTTCTTCTGCCTCAGCAGCGCCAGGGCATCGTCGTCGAACGCTGGCGCGACGACGACCTCGGTGAACACCTCGGCAACCTGCTCGGCCATCGCGAGGGTGACGGGACGGTTGGTGGCGATGACGCCGCCGAACGCCGACACCGGGTCGCAAGCGTGCGCCCGTCGGTGCGCCTCGGCGACGTCCGCACCGACCGCGATGCCGCACGGGTTGGCGTGCTTGATGATCGCCACGGCCGGCTGGTCGAAGTCGAACGCCGTGCGCAGCGCCGCGTCGGCGTCGACATAGTTGTTGTACGACATCGCCTTGCCGTGCAGCACCGTGCCCTGTGCGATGCCTGGGGCGGCCGCGAGGTCGACGTACAGCGCGCCCTCCTGGTGCGGGTTCTCGCCGTAGCGCAGGACGTCCGCGCGCTCCAGCGCGAGGCCGGCGTACGCCGGCCACCACGAGTCGTCCGCGGCGAGCTCCTGCGCGCACCACTGCGCGACGGCGGTGTCGTAGGCCGCCGTGTGGGCGAACGCCCGGGCCGCGAGCCGCCGGCGCGCGGCGAGGTCGAACCCACCGGCCCGCACTGCGGTCAGGACGTCGTCGTACGACGGGGGGTCGACGACGACGGCGACGCTGGGGTGGTTCTTCGCAGCGGCTCGCACCATCGACGGTCCGCCGATGTCGATCTGCTCGACGACCTCGTCGCGGCCGGCGCCGGAGGCGACGGTCTCGCGGAACGGGTAGAGATTGACCACGACGAGGTCGAACGCCTCGACGCCGAGCTCCTCGAGCTGGCGGACGTGGTCGGGGCGCCGGCGGTCGGCGAGGATGCCGGCGTGCACCTGGGGGTGCAGCGTCTTGACGCGGCCGTCGAGGCACTCCGGGAAGCCGGTCAGGTCCTCGACCGCCGTGACGGGCACGCCGGCCGCGTCGATCCGCCCCGCGGTCGAGCCGGTGGAGACCAGGGCGACGCCCGCCTCGTGCAGGCCACGTGCCAGGTCCTCCAGGCCGGTCTTGTCGTACACGCTGAGCAGCGCGCGCCGGACCGGCACGACGTCGCCGACCGTCCCGGTCGGGGGGGTGTCCCTCACGGGAGGGTGACCTTCCTGCCAGTGACCGTCCAGCCCGCACGGGCCATCCGGCCGACGACGTCGACGAGCATGACGCGCTCCTCGACCTTGATCCGCTCGTGCAGCGACTGCTCGTCGTCATCGTCGTGCACCGGCACCGCACGCTGGGCCACGATCACGCCGGAGTCGACGCCCGCGTCCACGACGAACAGCGTCGCGCCGGACACCTTCACGCCATGCTGCAGCGCGTCCCGGGGACCGTGCATCCCGGGGAACGACGGCAGCAGGGCCGGGTGGCTGTTGACGACCCGGCCGGCGAACCGTTCGAGGAACGCCGGCCCGAGCAGCCGCATGAAGCCGGCCGACACCACGAGGTCCGGCCCGTGCCGCGCGACGGTCTCGGCGAGCGCGACGTCCCACGCAGTCCGGTCGGGGTGGTCGCCGGGCGGGCAGACGAACGTCGGCACCCCGGCACAGACGGCCCGGTCGAGCGCCCCGGTGCCGGGGCGGTCCGCGCCCACGGCCACCAGCCGGACGCCGTACGCCGGGTCGCGTGTGGCGTCGAGCAGTGCCTGGAGGGTCGACCCCGCGCCCGAGGCCAGCACGACCACGCGCGGTCCGGGGCCGAAGTGCACGGGCCGACCCTACTGGCGCGCCGGGCTCGGCAGCCCCGTGCCTCGACGCCGCTCTTCCGCCGTTGCGGCCGTCACCCCCGTTGACTGGCGCGGTGGGGGGGGGTGGGGGCCCCCGGAGCCCCCCACAACCCCCCCGGCACCACCGCACCCCCCGGCCCGCCCCGGGCAGGGG
>JBBRVW010000016.1:0-84835 GCA_038246545.1 Actinomycetes bacterium
CTGGCACTGGCCACCGGGTGGGCCGTGCAGCACCCGCCGGCCGGCGCGGCCGCGGCGGACCCCACCCCCCCCGCGGCCGCGACACTCCCGGGCCCGACGACGCCGTCAGCTTCCGGCGCGGCGGTGCAGGACCGGGCCGCGACCCTGCACCGGCAGGTGACCCGGCTGGAGCGCCGGCTGGCCCGGCTGCGGACGCGCACCGAGCAGGTGCGCACGGCGCCGCTCCCCGCTGTCGCCCCCGTCGCCGCCCCGGCATTCGCTGCCGCTGCTTCCGGCGCCACGTCCGCGGGATCCGGCAGCACGAGCGGAGGCGGTTCGGGCGGGTCCCGGTCGGTCGCCGCACCGCCGCCGGCCGCCCCGGCGCCGGCCCCGGCACCGGCCCCGGCGAGCCACACCTCCACCGGCGCCTCGTGACCGCGATAGCCCCGCCCGCCGCGCGGACCGGCGGCAGCAGCGAGCAGGGCCGCCGGTTCCGGTCGATGGCCACCGACGTGACGCTCCGGGTGGTCGACCCCGGCCCGGGCGCGGCCGAAGCCCTCCGCCGGGCCGTCGACGCCATCGAGCTTGTGGCGTCGACCTGCACCCGCTTCGACCCCGACAGCCCGCTCATGCAGGTCAACGCCGACCCGCGCCGCTGGCACGAGGTACCGCCCACCGTGTTCGAGGCGCTGCTGGAGGCCGCAGCCGCGTACGAGGCCACCGACGGCCTGTTCGACCCGCGCGTGCTCGACACGCTGCGCGCCTGGGGCTACGACCGGTCGCTGTCCTTCGAGTCCGGCACGCCCGCCCTGACCGGCACCGGCGACTGCCCGACGGCACCGGGGCGGCGGCGCTGGCGGCCGGCGTTCGACGCCCCCCGGCGCAGGGTGCGCCTCGGCCCGGCGCCCGTGGACCTCGGCGGCATCGGCAAGGGGCTCGCAGTCCGCTGGGCCGCCGCCGAGCTGGCCGGCGCCGGCCGGGCCGTCCTCGTCGACGCGGGCGGCGACCTGCACGCGGCCGGCACCGGGCCGGACGGCGAGGGCTGGCTGGTCGCGGTCGAGGACCCCCGAGGCGGGACCGACCCGGTCGCCGTCCTGCGCCTCGAGGACAGCGCGTGTGCGACGTCGTCCGTCCGGGTCCGGCACTGGTCCGTCGACGGCCAGCCGGTGCACCACCTCATCGACCCGCGCAGCGGTCGGCCGGGCGGCGACGGGCTGCAGTCGGTCACCGTGGTGGGCGCCGACCCCGCCACCTGCGAGGTGTGGAGCAAGTCCCTGTTCCTCGGTGGCCGCGGCCAGGTGCGGCAGGTCGCCGACGAGCGGGGGCTGGCAGCGCTCCTCGTGGACGACGAGGGTGTCGTCGGGCTCAGCCGGGCGATGCGTCCGTACGTCGTGTGGCAGGCACCGCATGTCCTCTGACGTGACCGGCACCGAGCACCGGGCCCACCGGGCCGGCTCGGCGCGGCTGCGTCGCGCGGCGGTCGCCGTCGCCGTGGTGCTCGGCTGCGCCGCCAGCGCCGCGGTCACCGGCTGGCTGGTCGGTCGCACCGCCGGCGCTGTGTCGGGCGACCGCAACGCACCGTGGATCATCGGCCGGGCCGGCGGCATCGCGGCGTACCTGCTGCTCGTGCTGCTCGTCATCACCGGCCTGGTCCTGTCCCACCCCGCCCGGTCACGCCTGCGCCGCCCGTCGTCGGCGACCCGGATCCGGCTGCACGTGAGCCTCGCGGTGTTCACCCTGGCGCTGACCGCGCTGCACGTGGTCGTGCTCGCGACCGACAGCTATGCGGGTGTCGGCTGGCGCGGCACGTTCGTCCCGCTGGGTTCGCCTTACCGCCCCGTCCCGGTCACGCTCGGGGTCGTCGGGCTGTACGCCGGTGCGCTGGCCGGGCTGACCGCGGCCCTGTCCGGGCACCGGGTGGTGTCGCGGGTCTGGTGGCCGATGCACAAGGTGGCCGCCGGGGCGCTGGTCCTGGTGTGGGGGCACGGGGTGCTCACCGGCGTCGACGCCGGCCGGCTCCTGTGGCTCTACCTGGTGACCGGCGCGGCAGTGCTGGCACTGGCCGGGTGGCGCTACGCCGCACGCACCCCGGCGGACCAGGTCGAGGAGCTCGCCGGCTCGTCCACGGTCGCCGTGCGGAACGGCCTGCGGCCGCTGCCCGGCATCGACGAGCGGCGGGCCGGGTGACCAGCCGGCCGGCGGCCCCGCGCCGTACCGACGCCGACCGCGCGCCGGCCACACGGCCGCTGCCCCTGCTGACCGACCCGGTGCGGGTGCCCCTGACCGGGCTCGGCCACGGCCTGGCGGCCCAGGACCTGGCGACGCACCTCGCGACGTACGGGCCGCATCGTGCGATCGACGACCTGCTCACCGCCGTCGACGAGATCGGCCTCACCGGGCAGGGCGGCGGCCACTTCCCGGTCGCCGCGAAGTGGCGGACGGTGCGCGAGTCGGCGACCAGGTCCGGGCGGGCACCGCTGGTCGTGGCCAACGGCGCCGAGGGCGAGCCGGCCAGCGCCAAGGACCAGCTGCTGCTGGCCACCCGACCGCACCTGGTGCTCGACGGGCTCGCCGAGACTGCCGCCGCCGTCGGTGCCGACGAGACCGTGCTCTGGCTGCACGGCGACGCGCACCTGCTGCACGTCGCCGTCCACCGGGCCGTGGCCGAGCGTCGCGCCGCCGGCCTGCGCGAACCACGGGTGCGGGTGGTGTCCGCGCCCGCCCACTACCTCGCCGGCGAGTCCGGTGCCGTCGTCCGTGGTCTCTCCGGGGGCCCGGCCCTGCCCATGACGCGACGCGTGCCCGCCGCGGTCGAGGGCGTCGACGGGCGCCCGACGTTGGTGCACAACGTCGAGACCCTGGCCCGCACGGCGCTGCTGGCCCGCACGGGCGCGGAGGCGCATCGGGCGACCGCCCTCGTCACCGTCGTGGCGGACGGCAGCCGGACCGTCCTCGAGGTCGACGCCCGGGCACCTGTGCGGGTCGCCCTGCTGCTGGCCGGCTGGCCCGTCGACGTCGAGCCGGCCGCCGTCCTGCTCGGTGGGTACGGCGGCAGCTGGCTGCCCTGGGACCGGGCCGCCCATCTCGAGCTGTCACCCGGCGCGCTGCGTGCCGCCGGCACATCGATGGGGGCCGGCGTCCTCGCACCGCTTCCGGCCGGGGCGTGCGGCGTGGCCGAGACGGCCCGGCTCACTGCGTACCTCGCCGGCAGCAGCGCCCGGCAGTGCGGGCCGTGCGTGTTCGGGCTCGCTGCCCTGGCCGACGTCCTGGAGCGGCTGCGCACCGGCGACGCCCGGCGCTCCGACGTCGAACGGCTCCGGCGCTGGACCGGCGAGATCGACGGCCGCGGAGCCTGCCACCACCCCGACGGTGCCGTGCGGATGGTGCGCTCGGCGCTGGTCACCTTCGCCCGGGACGTCGACGCGCACCGCCGCCACCGTCCGTGCGGCGCGGCGCACGCCGAGGCCCTGCTGCCGGTCCCGGCAGGGTCGTGACCACCACCGGCCAGGTCGGCGCCCGTCGTCGCCTCCGGGTGGACCCGGTCGCCTGCGACGGCGTCGGCATGTGCGCCCACCTGGCCACCGCGCTGGTGCGGCTGGACTCGTGGGGCTACCCGATGGTCCCCGACCGCGACCTCGAGGACGCTGAGCTCGGGGCCGCCGGCAAGGCCGTCGCGGGCTGCCCCCGGCGCGCCCTCGAACTGCGCTGACCCGCCCGGCGATCACGTTTACGTGATCCACCGTCGCCTTGCACAGGTTGCAACCCGTGCAAGGCGACAGTCGACCACGTTTACGTGATCGACGGGGGCCGGTGGGGGGGTTGGTGGTGGGGCGGCTACCAGAGCAGAGCTGTCGCGGGGTCCTCGAGGACGCGGGCGATGTCGGAGAGGAACATCGAGCCGAGCTGACCGTCGACCATCCGGTGGTCGAACGACAGCGCGAGCTGGGTCACCTGACGCACAGCGAGCTGACCCTCGTGGACCCACGGCATCGGCCGCACCTGGCCGAAGCACAGGATCGCCGACTCGCCGGGGTTGAGGATCGGCGTCCCCGCGTCGACGCCGAACACGCCGACGTTGGTGATGGTCATGGTGCCGCCGGCCATGTCGGCGGGCTGGGTGCGACCGGCCCGTGCCGTGTCGACGAGCCCGCCGAGTGCCTCGGCCAGCTCGCGCAGCGTCATCCGGTCGGCGTCCTTGATGTTCGGGACGACGAGACCGCGCGGGGTGGCTGCGGCGATGCCGAGATTGACGTAGTGCTTGACGACGATCTCCTGCGCCGCCTCGTCCCACGCCGCGTTGATCCCGGGGTTGCGCCGTGCCGCGAGCAGCATCGCCTTCATGACGACGAGCAGCGGGCTGACCCGCACGTCGCGGAAGTCCTTGTCCGACCGCAGCTTCTCGACCAGCTCCATGGTGCGGGTGACGTCGACGGTGACCCACTCGGTCACGTGCGGCGCGGTGAACGCCGAGGACACCATCGCCTGCGCGGTCATCTTGCGGACGCCCTTGACCGGCACCCGCGTCTCGCGCTCCCCCGACCACTCGTCAGCCGCAGGCGCCGCTGTACCGGCGCCTGTGGCTGACAGGTGCGCCGCCTGCTCGACGTCGGCGCGGGTGACGACGCCGCCGTCACCGGTGGGGGTCACCGCCGTGAGGTCGACGCCGAGGTCCTTCGCGAGCTTGCGCACCGGCGGCTTGGCGAGGACGCGCACGCCTGAGCCGTTGGCTCCGCCAGGGACGGTGTGCGCGGGGACCGCGTCGGGGACGTCGTCGACCGCCGGCTCCTGCACCGGGGTCGGAGTCGTCATCATCGAGGTCTGCACCGCTTGTCGCGCGGTGGCGGCGGAGGCACTCAGAGGGGTGGCGCCCTTGCGCGGCCTGCGGGCGGCCGTGGTGGTCTTCGGGCCGTAGCCGACGAGCACCGCGGTGCGGCCGCCGGGCGCCGGTCCACCGATCAGGCCGGACTCGACGGCCTCCTCGTCGCCGGGCGTGCCGATCGCCGTCGGGTCCGGGACCACGGGAGCCATGTCGTCGCGCGGCGGTGCGGCGGGAGCAGCCGGCGCGGCGGCACCCGTGCCGTCGTCAACGGTGATGATCGGCGTGCCGACGTCGACCGTCGTGCCCTCGGGCACGAGCAGCTCGGTGACGGTGCCGGCGAACGGGCAGGGCAGCTCGACGAGCGACTTCGCCGTCTCGATCTCGACGATGATCTCGTTGACCTTGACGGTGTCGCCGGGCTTGACCTTCCACGACACGATCTCGGCCTCGGTGAGGCCCTCGCCGACGTCGGGGAGCTTGAACTGCTTCATCTGTGGCTGACTCCTTGCGCGGGTATGTCGCTCGTCGTGGCGTCGATCCGTGAGCGCGCCATGGCCTAGTACGAGAGCGAGCGGTCGACGGCGTCGAGGACCCGGTCGAGGTCGGGGAGGAACTCCTCCTCGACCCGGCTGGGCGGGTAGGGCGTGTCGAACCCGCCGACCCGCAGTACCGGTGCCTCGAGGGCGTAGAAGCACTGCTCGGTGACCCTCGCCGCGATCTCAGAGCCCATGCCAAGGAACACCGGCGCCTCGTGCACGACCACCAGCCGGCCGGTCTTCTCCACCGACGCACGCAGCGTGGGCATGTCCAGCGGCGACAGCGACCGCAGGTCGACCACCTCGATGGACGTGCCCTCCTCGGCTGCCGCGGTGGCGGCCTCCATGCAGGTCTTCACCATCGGGCCGTACGCCGCGACCGTGATGTCGGTGCCCTCGCGGGCGACCCGGGCGGAGTAGAGCGACAGCGCGGAGTCGAGGGTGAGGGACTCGTCGAGGTCGGCCTTCTCCCAGTAGCGCCGCTTGGGCTCGTAGAGGATGACCGGGTCGTCGGAGAGGATCGCCTGCTGCACCATGAAGTAGGCGTCGACCGGGTTCGAGCACGCGACGACCTTCAGGCCGGCGGTGTGCGCAAAGTAGGCCTCGTTGCTCTCGCTGTGGTGCTCGACCGCCCCGATGCCGCCGCCGACCGGGATGCGCACGACGACCGGCAGGCTGACCTTGCCGAGCGCGCGGGCCCGCATCTTCGCGAGCTGGCTGACGATCTGGTCGAACGCCGGGTAGACGAAGCCGTCGAACTGGATCTCGCAGACCGGCCGGTAGCCGCGCAGGGCCAGCCCGATCGCGGTGCCGATGATGCCCGACTCGGCGAGCGGGGTGTCGATGACCCGGTCCTCGCCGAAGTCCTTCTGCAGCCCGTCGGTCACGCGGAAGACGCCGCCGAGCTTGCCGACGTCCTCGCCCATGACGAGCACCTTGGGGTCGCGCTCCATGGCCTTGCGCAGGCCCATGGTGATGCCCTTGGCGAGAGTCACTGTGGTCATCGGGGGCCCCCGGCGAATCGCGAGCGGACAGGAGTGCCAACGGCCTTGACTGCACCGAGCGAGCGATTCGTTGGGGAACTCATCAGTGGGCCGCCGTTCCCTCGAAGGTGTCGAGGTAGGACGCGAACTGTTCGCGCTCCTCGTCGATCAGCGGGTGCGGCTCGGCGTAGACGTGGTCGAAGATGGACAGCGGCTCGGGATCGACCATCTCCAGGCAGCCCTTGCGGACATGCGCGGCCAGCTCGTCGGACTCGGCCTCGATCTGGTCGAAGTACGCCTGGTCGGCGATGCCGGTGCGCACGAGGTAGGCCTTCACCCGCTCGATCGGGTCCTTGAGCTTCCAGGACTCGAGCTCGTCGGTGAGCCGGTAGCGCGTCGGGTCGTCGGACGTGGTGTGCGCGCCCATCCGGTAGGTGTAGGCCTCGACCAGCGTCGGGCCGCTGCCCTCACGGGCGTTCTGCAGCGCCGCCCGGGTGACGGCGAGCACGGCCAGGACATCGTTGCCGTCGACACGGATGCCGGGGAACCCGAAGCCCATCGCCCGCTGGTAGAGCGGGATACGGGACTGCTTCTCGATCGGCTCGGAGATGGCCCACTGGTTGTTCTGACAGAAGAACACCACCGGTGCGTTGAAGACGCTGGCGTAGATGAACGCCTCGTTGACGTCGCCCTGGCTGGTCGCGCCGTCCCCGAAGTAGGCGATGACCGCACTGTCGGAGCCGTCCTTCTGCATGCCCATCGCGTAGCCGGTGGCGTGCAGCGTCTGGGCGCCGATGACGATCGTGTAGAGGTGGAAGTTCTTCTCGTTGGGGTCCCAGCCGCCGTGGTTGACCCCACGGAAGAGCCCCAGCAGGTTGAGCGGGTCGACCCCGCGGCACCACGCCACGCCGTGCTCGCGGTAGGTCGGGAACGCGTAGTCGTCCTCGCGCATCGCACGGCCGGAGCCGACCTGGGCGGCCTCCTGGCCGAGCAGGCTGGCCCAGATGCCGAGCTCGCCCTGCCGCTGCAGCGCGGTGGCCTCGGCGTCGACCCTGCGGACCAGCACCAGGTCGCGGTAGAGCCCCCGCAGCTCCTCGTCGCCGATGTCGAGGGAGTAGCTCGAGTGCTCGACGCGCTCGCCCTCGGGGGTGAGCAGCTGGACGAGCTCGGGCTCGCTCGAGCTCGGCGGGGGGACGGCGACGCCGACGGCAGTGCCGTCGGGGGTCTCGGCGCGGTCGGCGCTGGGGGTCACGGGCACTCCTCGGGCGACCCGGCCCGGCGTCCGCGGGGTCGCCGCGGGCTCGCTGGGCCGGAAGGTGGTCGGGTGCGCGCCGCGACTGATGGGCTCGGCGCCGTACCCGGTGCTGACAGGTGTCGGGCTGGCTGGCTGCAGACGTGCGTCCCGCTCACAGAGTGAGACCACGGGGACAACGTACCCGCGCCGGGGCCGGACCCACGACCCGGAGGCCCCTGGTCGGCGCAGCGCCCGCCCGCGGTCGGACCGGTCGGGAGCGGGCCGCGGGACGACGGGCGACGCCCGGTCAGTGCGGGGAGTGCCCGTGCGCCTTGCCGTTGTCGTGGTTGCTGTCGCTGCCGTGGCCGTTGCCGTTGCCGGGCGGGGGCGGCGGGGTCGGCGGGGTCGGCGGGGTCGGCGGGGTCGGCGCGGTCGGCGCGGTCGGCGCGGTCGGCAGTGGGGAGAACGGGACGGGCACCGTGGCGGCGCCGTGACCGCGCTCGTGACTGCCGCCCTTCTGGCCTCGCCGCTCGTCGTCGCGCCGCTCGTCGTCGCGCGGCTCGTCGTCGGTGCGCTCGGCGATCGTGGGGGACGGGGAGGTCGTCGGCGGCCCGACGGGCGTCACCGCCGGCTTCCCCTGGCCGTGTCCGTGGCCGACGGCCCGGCCGCGGGGGACGGAGGCGGGCCGACCGGGGCGCGGTGCCGGCGCGGCGGCGACGGTCTCGGCCGCCACCCGGGTGAGCTCGGCCGACACCCGGGCGAGCTCGGTGGGCTCGGTGGGCTTGGCGGGCTTGGCGGGCTTGGCGGGCTTGGCGGGCTTGGCGGGCTTGGCGGGCTCGAGCCGGCCGAGGGCCCGACCGGCCTTCTCGCCCAGCACGCCGGTGTCGAGGGTCGCGACCGGTAGGGGGACAGTCGCGAAGACGGGACCAGCGATCGCCTCCACCGCCGGCGCGGGGACGCTCGGCGCGGGGGTCGGCGTCGGGAGGCTCGGCACCGGGGTCGGGGTCGGGGTCGGCACGGGAGCCGGGCCGGTGGGCGGCGAGGGCGCCGGCGCGCCACCGGTTCCGGACAGCACGGGCAGGAGCCCGCCGGTGCCGCCGCCGATCACGGCCCCCGGCAGGGACTCGACGCCACCGCCGCCGCCGCCGCGACCGCCCTCGTCACCGCCGGCCCCGCCGCCGGCAGGCGGGGAGCTGGCGGATGTGGGGGTGAGGGCGATCGGGGCCGGGGCCCGGACAGCGTCCGGCCTGGCGACGGGGGCCGGGCCCCGGCCCACGTCGCGCACCTCGCCCGCGGTGACGACGCCCAGCGTGGCCAGGGTCCCGGCGCTGAGCAGCGCGAGGAGAGCGGTCGCCACACCGGTCGTGCTCCCGGCGTCGCGACCGGGGTCCACGCTGGTTCGCCTGGTCATGTCCCCGTCCACGGACTGTGATTGCTCTGGGTTGATGATGGCAGATGTCGTGCAGCGGTCGTGCACACGTCGTGACGACGTGACCACCATAAGTGGCTAAAAGGACACTCGGCAGGTCCGTTCGGATGATTGAGGCCCGACCAGGTAACGCCTCCGCCAAGCCTTCGCCCGCTCCCCGCAGCCGACAGGAGTCACGTACGCTCACGCTCGTGACACGGCACCCGGCGGCTACAGCGTCGACCCTGGCCGTCTGGGGCGCGTTGGTCACCGTCTACGTGGTGTGGGGGTCGACCTACCTCGCGATCCGCGTGGTCGTGGACACGGCCCCCCCGCTGCTCGCGATGGGCGCGCGGTTCCTCACCGCCGGCGTCCTGCTGGCGGCCTTCCTCACCCTCCGCCGCGGCCGGTCGGCCCTACGGGTCACCCGGCGGCAGCTCGGTGGCGCCGCCCTGGTCGGGCTGCTCCTCCTGCTCTGCGGCAACGGCGGGGTGGCGCTGGCCGAGCAGACCGTGCCCTCGGGCATCGCGGCCCTGCTCGTGGCGGCGACCCCGCTCTGGCTCGTCCTGCTGCGCCGGGCGGCTCGCGACCGGGTGGCGGGCCGCACGCTGGTGGGGACCCTCGTCGGGTTCGTGGGCATCGCGGTGCTGGTGCTGCCGGGCGGCCTGGAGTCGCCCGACGGCACGCCGGTGCGCGCCGGGGGTCTGGTCGTGGTCGTGGTGGCCGCCGCCTGCTGGGCGCTGGGTTCCTTCCTCAGCAGCCGGATCGCCCTGCCGGCCGACGCGTTCGTCGCGACGACCTGGGAGATGCTCGCGGGCGGGGCCGGACTGGTGCTGTCCGGATCCGCCACCGGCGAGCTCGCCGACCTCGACCTGGGCGCGGTGTCCGGCGAGGCGTGGGCCTGGCTGGTCTACCTGGTGCTGGTCGGCTCGCTGGTCGCCTTCTCGGCCTACGTCTGGCTGCTGGCCCACGCCCCGATCTCGCTCACCGCCACCTACGCGTACGTGAACCCGGTCGTCGCCGTCGCGCTGGGTGCGCTCGTGCTGGACGAGCCCGTCACCGCGGCCGTCCTCGCCGGCGGAGCGGTCGTGGTGGCGGGCGTCGGGCTGGTCGTGAGGTCCGAGCGGCCGGGCCGCCGCGCGAGGGTGGAGCCGCAGCCGGTTGGCGCCGGCGCCGAGGTGGTAGACCTCCGGTCGTGACCCTGCGATGACCGCCCTCGTGCTCGGCCCCCTGCTGCGGCACGTCGGGCGGACCGACGCGACGATCTGGGTCGAGACCGACTCCCCCTGCACCGTCGCGGTCCTCGGCCGGACCGAGCCCACCTGGACGGTCGCCGGGCACCACTACGCCCTCGTCGTGGTCGACGGCCTCGAGCCGGGCACCCGCACGCCGTACGACGTCAGCCTCGACGGCCAGCGGGTGTGGCCGCCCGAGGACTCGGAGCTGCCGCCGTCGCGGATCCGCACGATGGACCCGGACACGCCGTTGCGCATCGTCTTCGGCTCGTGCCGCTACGCGACCCCGGACGCGGTCGAGGGCGACACCCACTTCGACGCCGACGCGCTGGACACCTATGCGCAGCGGATGGCGCGACTGCCCGACGACCGGTGGCCGGACCAGGTCCTCATGCTCGGGGACCAGGTCTACGCCGACGAGACCTCCCAGCACATCCGCGCGAGGATCCGCACCCGCCGTGACATCACCGTGGAGCCGGGCGAGCAGATCAAGGACTACGAGGAGTACACCTGGCTCTACGAGGAGAGCTGGACCGATCCGCACGTGCGCTGGCTGCTGTCGAGCGTGCCGTCGTCGATGATCTTCGACGACCACGACGTCATCGACGACTGGAACACCTCGGCCGCCTGGCGCCGCGACATGCAGGCGACGTCGTGGTGGGAGGAGCGGATCATCGGCGGCCTGTCGTCGTATTGGGTCTACCAGCATCTCGGCAACCTCTCGCCGGAGGGTCTCGCCGGTAGCGACCTCTACCAGCGGGTCAAGGCGCACGACGGCGACTGCGAGCAGATGCTGCGGGAGTTCGCCGCCGAGGCCGACCGGGAGGCCGACGGGCACAAGGGCACGCAGTGGTCCTACCGGCGCGATCTCGGTGACGTCCGGCTGCTCGTCGTCGACTCGCGGTGCGGCCGGATGCTCGACTCCGACGACCGCTCGATGGTGTCTGACGCCGAGTTCCGCTGGATCGAGGAGCAGGTCGACGGCGACTACGAGCACCTGCTGGTCGGGACCTCGCTGCCCTGGCTGATGGCCCGGGCGCTGCACGACATCGAGGCATGGAACGAGGTGGTCGCCAGCGGCTCCCGCGGGCCGCGGGTGGCGGGGTGGGCCGAGAAGATGCGCCGCGCTGCTGACCTCGAGCACTGGGCGGCGTTCCGTCAGTCCTTCGACCGGCTCGCCACGCTGCTTGCGGCGGTCGGCCGCGGCGAGCACGCCGGTCCGGACGGCACCCCGCCCGGCTCGATCTGCGTGCTCTCCGGCGACGTCCACCACGCCTACGCCGCCCGGGCCAGGTTCGACGAGCAGGTGACCACGCCGGTCTACCAGCTCACCTGCTCGCCGGTGCACAACTACGTGCCCGGCTTCATGAAGGTCGCCTTCCGGATCTCCTGGTCGCGGGTGGCGGAGCGGTTCACCCGGTTCCTGCTCGGCCTCTTCTCCCGGGTGCCGAAGCAGCAGCTCACCTGGGACCGGATCGCCGGGCCCTACTACGGCAACGAGATCGCGACCCTGGTGCTCGACGGGCGGTCGGCGCAGCTGGTGATCGAGCAGGCCGGACGGGACAAGGCCGGTCACGCCCGGCTGACTCCCGTGGTCGACCTGAAGCTGGCGTGACCGGCGGGCCTCCCGGGTCCGACGTGGTCGCGCGGCTGCGCGCGGCCGGCTGCGTGTTCGCCGAGGACGAGGCCGGCCTGCTGCTGGCCGCGGCCGCGGGGGAGGCGCTCGAGGCGCTCGTCCGGCGGCGGGCCGGCGGCGAGCCGCTGGAGCAGGTGCTCGGCTGGGCCGAGTTCGCCGGGCTTCGGGTGGCGGTCGCACCGGGTGTGTTCGTGCCGCGCCGGCGGACCGAGCTGCTGGCCCGCGAGGCGGCCGGGCTGGCGCGGGCCGGTGACGTCGTGGTCGACCTCTGCTGCGGCAGCGGCGCCGTCGGGCTCGCCGTCGCCAGCGCCGTGCCGGGCCTGGAGCTGCACGCGGCCGACGTCGACCCGGCCGCGGTCCGCTGCGCCCGGCGCAACCTCGCGGCGGTGGGCGCCACGGTGCACGAGGGTGACCTGGCCGAAGCCCTGCCGGCCAGGCTGCGCGGGCGGGTGGCGGTGCTCGCCGCCAACACGCCGTACGTCCCGACGGCCGCGATCGCGCTGATGCCGCCGGAGGCCCGCGACCACGAGCCCGCCGTGTCGCTCGACGGCGGCGCCGACGGGCTGGCCGTGGCTCGGCGGGTGGTCGCGGCGGCACCGGCGTGGCTGGCGCCCGGCGGGAACGTCCTGGTGGAGACCGGCCGCCGGCAGGCCGGGGCGCTGGCCGCGGCGGCGACCGCCGCCGGCCTGACGGCCCGGGTGGTCACCGACGACGAGCTCGGCGGGACCGTGGTCGTCGGGCGGTGCGGCGTCGCCCTGCTGCCTTGAGTGGCGCGAGAGTGCGCCTCTGTACCGATCCGGACAGCACCGTTGCACCACTCCGACGAACCTCCCGTCACATGCCGCCCCACCCTTGACACCACATCTTTCGAAAGACTACTTTCGAGTGATGTCCAGCACTGCCGCCCCGGAACCCCGCCGCGAGGACCTGCCGACCGCCGCCGGCCCGCGCGACCTCGACGGCGATCCGCTCGCGATGCGGGCGCTGGCCCACCCGACGCGGCTCCGGCTGCTCGAGGAGCTGACGCTGCGGGGGCCGATGACGGCGACCGAGGCGTCGGAGCACGTCAACCAGTCGCCGTCGTCCTGCTCGTTCCACCTGAGGACCCTGGCGAAGTACGGGTTCGTCACCGAGGCCGAGGGCGGCACCGGCCGGCAGCGGCCGTGGCGGGCGGTGACCGTCGGGAACCGCTGGCGCACCGGGCCCGGCGTCGACGCGGGCACCAGGGCCGCGGGGGAGACCCTCGGGGCGCAGGTGCGCAGCCGGGATGCCGCACTCCTCGGCGACCACTTGGCGCGCGGCAGTGACCTGCCGGCCGAATGGCAGGAAGCCGTGATCCACTCCAACTTCGGCGGCTGGCTCACGCCCGAGGAGCTCGCCGGCATCGGGCAGGCGCTGCTCGACGCCTGGGCGCCGTTCGTCGAGCGGCTGCGCGACCCGCAGACCCGGCCCCCGGCGGCGCGGCTGGTGCACATGTTCGCGCACGGCTTCCCCCGGCCGGACCCGGTCGGCGACGGCGACGATGCGTGAGCTGCTGCGGCACCGGGACTTCCGACTGCTGCTGATCGGCCAGACCCTGTCGATGTTCGGCGACACCGCGATGCTGCTCACCCTCGGCATGTGGGCCAAGGACCTCACCGGCTCCAACGCGATCGCCGGCAGCGTCTTCGCCGTGCTCGGCCTGCCGGCCCTGGTGGCGCCGCTCGGTGGCGTGATCATCGACCGGTTCAGGCGACGGCACGTGATGATCGCCGTCGACGCCGCCACCGCCGCCGCCCTTCTGCTCCTGCTGCTGGTGCACGACCGCAGCGACCTCTGGCTGATCGACCTCGTCGCGCTGCTCTACGGCGCGTCACTGATCCTGTTCGGCTCGGCGCGGTCGGCGTTCCTGCACACCATGCTCGACGAGAGCCAGCTCGGGCCGGCCAACGGCTCGCTGTCCACCGTCCGCGAGGCGTTGCGCCTGGTCGGGCCGGCGGCCGGCGCGGGTCTCTACGCCTGGCTCGGCGGTGGCGCCACCGCGCTGCTCGACGCGTCGACGTTCGTGGTCTCCGCCGGGGTGCTGCTGGCGATCCGCACCCCGGAATCGAGGCCGGTCCGCGAGCAGCACGAACCGTTGCGCAGCCGGGTCACCGAGGGTGCCCGGCACCTGTGGTCGACGCAGGTCCTGCGCGCGGCGGTCGTCGTCGTCGTGATCTGCATGCTCGCGCTCGGACTCGCCGAGTCGGTGTTCTTCGCCGTCGTGGACGACGGGCTGCACAAGCCGGTGACCTTCCTCGGCCTGCTGCAGACCGCGATGGGCGCCGGCGCCGTCCTGGGCGGGCTGGGGATCACCGCGCTGATCCCGCGGACCGGGGACCTCCGACCGGTGCCCGTCGGCCTCGGCCTGATCGCCGCGGGCGCGGCGCTGCAGATCGTCCCGTCGGTGCTCGCCGTCACCGCCGGGATGGTGCTGCTCGGAGTCGGGCTGCCGGTCGTGACGGTCTGCCTCACCACGATGCTGCAGCGGCGCACCCCGCCGGCCATCCAGGGCCGGGTGTTCACGACGTTCGAGACGGCGTTCGGGGTGCCGCAGGTGCTCTCCATCGCCGTCGGTGCCGCACTGGTGGCGGTGGTCGACTACCGGGTGCTGCTCGCCGTGATGGCGGCCGGGATCGCCGTGTCCGCGCTGTACGCCGCGGGTCGGCTGCGCGAGGACAGCACGGCGTCAGACCTCGGTGACCCGGCCGTCGCGGACGTCGAGGTGTCGGTCAGTGCGCACGTGGGCGAGCAGCCGCCGGTCGTGCGTCACGAGCAGGAGCGTCCCGTCGTAGGTCCCTAGCGCCTCCTCGAGCTGCTCGATCGCCGCGAGATCCAAGTGGTTGGTGGGTTCGTCCAGCACGAGCAGGTTGGCGCGGGTGGCCATCAGCAGAGCCAGGTCGGCGCGGGTGCGCTCGCCGGGCGACAGCGTCGCCACCGGGCGCAGCACGTCGTCGGCGCCGAGGCCGAACTTCGCGAGCAGGGTGCGCGCGTCGGCCAGGTCCTGCCCGGTCACGGCGCGGAACGCGTCGACCAGCGCCTCCGAGGGCGGGAACGTCCGGCGCACCTGGTCGACCTCGCCCACCACGACGCTGCGTCCGAGCCACGCCCGGCCCGACGTCACGGGCAGCCGGCCGAGCAGTGCTGCGAGCAGCGTCGACTTGCCCGCGCCGTTGGGCCCGGTCACCGCGACCCGCTCGCCGCGGCGGACGGCGAGGTCCACGGGGCCGAGGACGAAGCGCTCGCGTTCCACCACGGCGGCGGCCAGCCCGGCGACGTCGTCCGGCCCACGGGTCGCCGGGTCGAGCGCCAGCCGCAGCTGCCAAGGGTCGCGAGGGTCGTCGACCTCCTCGAGCCGGTCGAGCTGCCGCAGGACCTTGGCCGCGGCCGCACCACGGGCCTGCGCGCCGGCAGTCTTGTGCGCGCGGATGTTCTTGTCCGGCTCCGCCGCCATCGCCCGGGAGCTGCTGGCCCGCGCCTGCCCCTGCCGGGCCCATTCCTTCTCTCGTCGGGCCCGGTCGACCAGCGAGCTGCGTTGCTCGTCGAAGGCCACGAACGCCGCCCTGGCAGCCGCCCGCGCCCGGTCCCGCTCCTCCAGGTAGGACGCGAAGCCGCCGCCGTACGGCGTCGCGCGGTGGGTGAACTCGTCCAGCTCGAGCACGTCGGTGGCGACCCGCTCCAGGAACGCCCGGTCGTGCGAGACGACCACCAGCCCGCCGCTGCGACGCTCGAGGAACGACTCCAGCAGTGCCAGTCCGTCGACGTCGAGGTCGTTGGTCGGCTCGTCGAGCAGGAGCACGTCAGCCTGCGCCAGCAGCACCGCCGCGAGGCCACAGCGCGCGAGCTGCCCGCCGGACAGCGAGGTCGTCTCCCGGTGGAGGAGGTCGGCGGGGAGACCGAGCCGGTCCAGGACCAGCGCCGCCCGCGCCTCGAGGTCGGCGCCACCGAGCGCGAGCCACCGGTCCAGCGCGGCGGCATAGACGTCGTCCGCGCCGCGGCGTCCCGCGGCCATGGCGTCCGCAGCGTCGGTCATCGCGAGGCCGGCGGCCGTCACCCCGGTGCGTCGGCCCAGGTAGTCGTGCAGGTTCTCGGCCGGTCGCCGGTCGCGCTCCTGCGGGAGCAGCACGACGGTCGCCGTCGGCGGGGAGAGAGTGACGCTGCCGGTCTCGGGCTGCAGGTGACCGGCGAGCAGTGCGAGCAGCGTCGACTTCCCCACGCCGTTCGGCCCGACCACCGCGAGCCGGCTACCGGCTCCGACCATCACGGCGACGTCGGCGAGCACGACGTGCGGGCCGTGGGCGAAGCCGACGGCGCGGAGGTTGACAGCACCGCCGTGCGAGGTCCCGGACACGACGTACGACCCTAGGCTGGAGGCGTCGTGACGGCGAGCGGGTTACTCCCGTCGCAGGGGCGGGTCAGTCGATGCGGACGACGCCGCGCTCGGTGCTGAAGTGCACCGCGACCAGGCCGGGGTCGTCGGCCTCGACCCAGTCGATCGGGAACTCGGCCTTGGCCACCGGCTCGCCGAGCCAGTCGCCCACCTTGCTGGCGTCTCCGCACATCTCCACCGCCGTGATGCCCGGCGCGTGAGTGCCGTGGTCGTCGGCCGCCGGGTGCAGCGCGGCATCGCCCTGCCACTGGATGAAGAACGGCAGGGCGGGGTCGTCGAGCAGGTCGAGCACGCCGATCTGCCGCCAGGAGAGGTCGACGCCATCGGGGCGGCGCCGGTGGCCGTCGACGGCCGACCGACCGAGCCGGGCCTCGATCGGGGCCAGGTCGTCGACCGCCACGACCCAGGCCAGCCAGCCCCCGCCGGCCTCGGTGCGCGCCTTGACTGCCTGGCCGAACGGGGCCTTGTCCGACGCCGGGTGGTCGAGGGCGGCGACGACCTCGAGGTAGACGCCGTTGGCCAGCGGCAGCACGAAGTTGCGGGTGCCGAAGCGCGGGTGCAGACCGCCGTCGCGGAAGCCCGAGCCCAGGGTCGCGCCGAGCCGCTGCGCCGTCGCTCCGAGACCGTCCGGACCGGCGGCGTAGGAGAGGTGGTCGAGTCGCACGGTTCCGACCATCTCACCTGCCGGCGAGTGGACCCACAT
This sequence comes from Actinomycetes bacterium, assembly GCA_038246545.1. Lineage (GTDB taxonomy): Bacteria > Actinomycetota > Actinomycetes > JACCUZ01 > JACCUZ01 > JBBRVW01. The sequence continues at coordinate 16,942 of JBBRVW010000016.1, forward strand.
CGGGTCCGGCGCGGGGCGCTCAGCCGGTGACGAATCCCTTGGCCACCTGGAGGAAGAGGTCAACGGCCTCGCGCTCGCCGATCGTCACCCGAGCACCTTCGCCGGGGAACGGACGCACCACGACACCCGCCGCCTCGCACGCCGCCGCGAAGTCGGTCGTCCGCTGGCCCAGCCGCAGCCACACGAAGTTCGCCTGCGACTCCGGCACGGACGTCCAGCCCTGCTCGCGCAACGCGGTCTGCACGCGGGACCGTTCCTCGACCAGCGCGTCGACACGTTCCAGCAGCTCCGCTTCCGCGGCGAGCGACGCCGTGGCTGCGGCCTGCGCGAGCGAGCTGACCCCGAACGGCACCGCCGTCTTGCGCAGCGCGTCAGCGACGGGCTCGTGCGCGACCGCGAAGCCGACCCGAAGACCAGCCAGGCCATAGGCCTTGGAGAAGGTCCGCAGCACCGCGACGTTCGGTCGCTCGCGGTACATGTCGAGGGCGTCCGGCACGTCGGCGTCGCGGACGAACTCGCGGTAGGCCTCGTCGATCACGACCAGGACGTCGGACGGCACGGCGTCGAGGAACCGCTCGAGCTCGGCCCGGCCGACGGCGGTGCCGGTGGGGTTGTTCGGCGAGCACACAATCACCAGCCGGGTCTGCGGCGTGATCGCAGCGAGCATCGCGTCGAGGTCGTGATGCTCGTCGGCGGTGAGCGGCACGGTCACCGAGCGCGCGCCGGACACCTGCACGACGATCGGGTAGGCCTCGAAGGACCGCCAGGCGTAGAGCACCTCGTCACCGGGACCCGCTGTCGCCTGCACCAGCTGTTGCAGGACACCGACCGAACCGGTGCCGGTGGCGACATGACTGACGGGGACGGCGAACCGGTCGGCAATCGCCTGGCTCAGACCGGTCGAGAGCATGTCGGGGTAGCGGTGGAACGACTCCGACTCGCGGCGCACGGTGTCGAGGACCGAGGGCAACGGTGGGTAGGGGTTCTCGTTCGACGACAGCTTGTACGCCGGGCTGCCGTCGCGGGACGCCGCCGGTCGCCCGGGCTTGTACGTCGGGATGCCGTCGAGCGCGGCGCGCAGCCGCGGTCCGGCCGGCGGGTGGGGGGAGTCGCTCGTCACGAGGTCAGCCTAGGACGCGGCGTTCCCTGCCGGTGGTGGAGCGCCCGGGAGCCGTGCGAGCAGTCAGCTGCAGGTGGGCAGTGCGACGAGGCACTGCGCGGGGTCGTCGTGGTACCGCGCGACCAGGTCGGCCGTTGCCCGGTCCAGCCGGCGGTGCAGGGCCTCGCGGTAGGACGACAGCACGCTCTCGGCCGATGCGAGCCGGGTGAACAGCTCCGCCCGGCTCTGGTCCGTGCCCTCGTCGACACCGCTGGCCCACAGGTCCGGCAGGTGCGGGAGGATCGGCATCCCGGCGTCCGGGTGCAGCGTGAGGATGACCTGGCGTCCCTTGGTGCCGCGCTGCTCGGTGAGCGACTCCAGCAGCGCGGGGCGGTCGCCAGGACGGTTGTCCGCTCGCAGCAGGTCGCGCCGGGCCTGGATGAGCCGCCGCCAGTAGGACGCCCGCAGCTCCTCGTCGAGCAGGGTGCGGCGGTAGGTGCGCAACCGGGTCAGCGTCATGTGCGCCAGCTCGGGCGACCGCTCGGGCACCGTGACCCCGAAGCGTGCAGCCGGGGCCGCCGGCGGTGCGGAGGGCCGCTGCGGGCCGTCCGGTGCCGTCCGGCGCTGATCGAGTGGCGAGACGAGTGTCACGACCACTGCATCGTCGGGATCGGTGTGCGCCTTGATCCCTCTCACCCGCGCGGCCGAATACCTTCGGCCGACCCGGCCGCCGGCCTCACGCCCTGGCCAGCACCTCACCGTGGACGATCGTCAGCCAGCCGTCCGGGTCCGCACCCCACTCGCGCCACGTCTCGGCCAACCGCTGGAGGTCGGCATCGGTGGCAAGGCCGCGCTCGCGGGCCTGGACCGCGAAGTCCGAGGAGGTCACGCGGCCGGCCCAGCTGCGCGACCACCACTCACGGTCGGTCCCGGACGCGAAGCACCAGACCGAGGCACTGGCCGTGACGTCCGCGAAGCCGGCCTGGCGGCACCAGGACAGCAGCCGACGGCCCGCGTCCGGCTCGGCACCGTTGGACCGCGCGACCGCGTGGTAGAGCGAGAGCCAGTCGTCGAGGCCGGGCAGCTCCGGCCACCAGGTGAACGCGCCGTAGTCGGCGTCGCGGGCGGCGACCAGCCCGCCGGGCCGGGTCACGCGGTGCATCTCGAGCAAGGCCGCCACGGGGTCGGTGAGGTGCTGCAGGACCTGGTGGGCATGGGTGACGTCGAACGAGTCGGGGGCGAGGTCGAGCGCATAGACGTCGCCGGTGCGCAGGTCGACGCCGGGCGCCGTGTGCCGTGCCTCGTGCAGCACCGCCGTCGAGCGGTCGACACCGACGACCCGGCCCGGGGCGACCCTCGCGGCCAGGTCGGCGGTGATGGTCGCCGGCCCGCAGCCGACGTCGAGCAGGTCGGTGCCCGGGCGCAGGTGCGGCAGCAGGTAGCCGGCGGAGTTCTCGGCCGTGCGCCAGCGGTGCGACTGCAGCACGCTCTCGTGGTGGCCGTGGGTGTAGACGTCAGCGGCCGGCCGGCCCGCCGACGTCGCCGGGGCGCCCGAATGGTGGGATCCACCGTCTCTCATCACGGGAAGCAGGCTACTGGTGGCCACCTGCGACGGCCGTCGGAGACGCGTCGTGGTGCGGCGCCAGACGGGGCTCAGGCACAGAAGCGCTCGACCGGGCGCAGCACGGCCACGTCGCTGTCGACGGCGAGCGAGTCGAGCGTGCCGTGCGGGCCGAAGACGAGCATCCGGCCCGAGAGCACCGCGAGCTCGGCGACGTCTCGCTCCGATCCGCCGACGGCGAAGCCGAGGTCGCGGAAGCGGGTGCCGTGCAGCGCCGGCTGCGGCGGCAGGTAGTCGCCCGGACGGATCTCGCGCGCCGCCACGCGCAGCTCGCGCACGTCGGCGAGCTCGGACGGCGCGGTACCCGGGTCGGGCTGGTGCTGCGGGTGCATGGTCTGGTCCTCGATGGCCGGGGTCGCTGGTCCCACTGTCCTGGATCGGCACTGCCGGACCGTTTCTGGACCGTGACGTGCGCCACCCGCTGGTGCGGCGGACGGGTGGACGCCGCGCAGCGGAAGGCTCGGCCACCGTCGTTGGCCGCAGACGCCACCGGGACCGGGGCCGGCGGGCCGCCCAGCGGAACGACTCATCGGGCCGGGCGCAGCGTCAGGCGCCGATCTCCCAGAGGTGGCCACCGGGATCGCGGAAGCTCGCCGTGCGCACGCCCCACGGACGGTCCACCGGCCCGTTGAGCAGCTCGACGCCCTGCGCCCTCAGCTGCGCGCACCGGGCGTCGACGTCGTCGACCTCGATCGTGAGCTGCGCGCGCAGACCGCTCTCGGGGGACCCGGGAACGGCCGGCGCCACGAGCTCGTGCGCGGCGGTCGTGGCGAGCAGGTTGATCAGGGTGTCGCCGAGCTGGTAGGCCGCCGAGCCGTCGTCCGCGAAGACGAGCGGGAGGCCGAGCACCTCGGCGTAGAAGGTCCGGGCTGCGGTCAGGTCCTCCTGGAAGAGCGTGATCGCGGCGATGTTGGTGGGCCAGGTCTGCATGGGTGCGTCCTCCGTGTCGTGGTGTGGTGCCGGCGCGCCTGCTGGTGCGGAGCGTCTCAGGTGCCGAGCGTTCTCCGGTGTGGTGGGTGACCTCACGGACCCGACACATTCCATCGGGTGACAGCGCACCTCCGGTGGCGTACCACTGGGACCCACGCCTGCACGGGCGATGCGTGCGGCTGCCCGTGGGCTGCAGGGGGAGGTCGGTCATGGGTTCGAGCAGGAGCGCCGGCTCATCGGCGCGCGGGGGAGCGGCGCTGACGGCGGGTGTCCTGCTCGCAGCGGCGGTGCTCGTCGGTGCGCCGACGGCCGCAGCACACCCCGCCGGGCCGGACGACGTCGCGGTGTCGGCGCCGCGTGCGGACCCCTACTACCCGAGCAAGGGCGACCCCAGCGTCGACGCGCTGCACTATGAGCTGCGGCTGCACTGGTCGGCCAGGTCTCGGGTGCTGCGCGGGGTCGCCCGGATCCGGTTCCGCGCCCCGGTCGTCGAGTCGCAGGTGCGGCTCGACCTGGCCGACCCGCTGCACGTACGCGCGGTACGGCTCGAGGGGCACGCGGCGCCGTACCGGCACACCGGCAAGGACCTCGTCGTCGACACCGGCCCGCTCGCCGCGGACAGCCGCCACACGCTCCTGGTGTCCTACCGCGGCCGGCCACGTCCGGTCACCGCTCCCTCGACCCGCAGCGACGTACAGGGCCGTCGGCTGGACCACCACGACGCGCGGCGAGGCCTGGACCATGCAGGAGCCGTTCGGTGCGTTCACCTGGTACCCCGTCAACGACCAGCCGTCGGACAAGGCGCTCTACGACGCGCGGATCTCGGCGCCGCGCGGCATGGTCGGCGTCTTCAACGGCAGGCTGACCGCGCGGCGCGCCTCGGGCGGGCGCACCGTGACCTCGTGGCACCTGGCCAGCCCGGCGGCCGCCTACCTGGTCACGGTCGCCATCGGCGACTACGTCCGCTACCGCGACCGCGGCCCGCACGGCTTGCCGCTCACCTACTGGCTGCCGCGCAGCGATCAGCGGGTGTTGCCCGAGCTGCGCCGGACCCCGGCCATGATCCGCTGGCTGGAGTCGAGGCTGGGCCCCTACCCGTTCGACCGGCTCGGCGCCGTCGTGGTGCCCAGCGACTCGGCGATGGAGACCCAGACGCTGGTGACGATGGGCACCCGCCTGGTCGCGGACCGGTTGACGTTCCGGTCCGACCTGCTGCACGAGTACGCGCACCAGTGGTACGGCGACACGGTCACGCCGACGACCTGGCCCGACCTCTGGCTGAACGAGTCCTTCGCGATGTACACCCAGCTTCGCTGGGAGGTGTCGCGCGGCTGGCTGACAGCGGCCGACGTCCGCGCGTACCTCCTCGACCACGACGCACGCCTGCGCACGCGTGACGGCCCGCCCGGCGCGTACCACCGGCTCGGGTTCGGCCAGGCGTGCGTCTACCTCTGCGGTGCGCTGATGCTCGACACCTTGCGCACCGAGCTGGGCGCTGACCGCTTCGACCAGCTGTGGCGCGACTGGCCGCAGGAGCACCGCAACGCGAGCGTCGGCCGCGACGACTACGTCGCGTGGCTGAACGCGCGCACCGGTCAGGACTGGGGACCGTTCCTCACCGCCTGGCTCACCTCGCCGACGACACCGACCTGACCGGGTCGAGCGTCCCCCCGGTGGTGCCGCCGGGTCGAGCGGTGGAGTCGACCGGTGTCGGTCAGCCCGTCAGCTGCGTGGACAGCTCCGGCAGGCTGGCCACGGTATAGGTCGGCGGGGTGAAGTAGCCGGGGTACCGCCCACCGGCACGGTCGATCCACGCCGTCGACAGGCCGGCGCGCGCGGCACCGTCGATGTCCCACGGGTGGACCGCCACGAGCAGCAGCTCCGCCGGCCCCACCCCGCACGACGCGGCGGCGTGCTCGTAGACCGCCCGCGCCGGCTTCCACGCCCCGGCCTGCTCGACCGACAGCAGCGCTTCGAACTGGTCCCGGATCCCGGCGGCGGCGAACAGCCGGTCCGCGACCTGCGTGGAGCCGTTGCTGAGGGTGACCAGGCGAAGCCCGGCCGCCCGGAGCGTGCGCACCCCGGGGGAGACGTCCGGGTGCAGCGAGAGCTCGCCGAAACCGGCCATGACATGACCCACGGCGGCGTCGACGTCACGGTCCAGGTCCTCGCCGGCGAGCAGGACGCGCAGCCCCTCGGCACCGACCTCGGCGAAGGCGCCGTTGCCCCCCGCGGCGGTCAGGGCGAACCCGTCGCGGAGCAGCGAGGCGAACCACACCTTCGCGAGCAGGGGCGGCAGGCCGAGATCGCTGAACCGCGCCGCCAGCGGCGACATGTCGGACAGGGTCTCGTTGACGTCGAAGACGATGACCGCTGGTCGTGGCGTCATGGTGGCCTGTCGCCTCGGGTGACTGGACTCTCGCCACTGCCTACCCCCGGTTGCCGGCGGCTGCCCGTGACGAAGGGAATCATCTCGCGGCACTGCACGGGTCACGGCACCCGGCGGTCCTTGACGAGGTCGCGCGGGGTGTGGGTGACTGACACCTCGCCCGCCTGCAATCGTGTGCAGCGCACGGGCGGATCGAGCCCGAGGAGCCCCGTGAGCACGAACGTCGCCGGTCCGGCCCGGGCGCCGGGCGACGCCGTCCGCCGTAAGGCGCTCACCGCCCACAACGACGCGACGATGCGCACCGTCGTCGACGCCGGCGAGCACGGGCGGGTGGTGCTGGACGAACCGGCCGCCCACGGCGGCACGGGGAGCGGGCCGTCTCCCTTGCAGGCCGTCCTCGGTGCCCTGTGCGGCTGCGAGTCGGTGACCTTCCGCCGGACCGCCACCGAGATGGGCTTCGGCTACGACTCGTTGGACTTCGAGGCGGCGTTCACGATCGACATCCGGGGCCGGCAGGGTGACCGAACCGTGCGCCCGCACTTCCAGACGGTGCGGGTGCGGGCCGTGGTCGCGACGGACGAGTCCGAGGAGCGGCTCCGCGCGGTGGCCGAGGAGACCGAGGCCCGCTGCCCGGTGCTCAACCTGCTGCGCGACGCGTCGGTCGACCTGCGGATGGAGTGGGTGCGCGACAGCGCGCCGTGACGGCCTCGCGGCGTCCGCGTCAGAGCCCCGGCGGGTCGGGGGGCACGACGCTCACGGCGCGGGGCGGGATGAAGACCCCGACCGGGCTCCCGACCGGAACCGACGCGCCCGCCGGGGCGGTGACCTGCAGCACGATGCCGGCGTCGACGTCCCCGCGAGCGCTGCGCGCGAGGGCCGGCACGGACACCGTCACCACGGTGTGGGTGCCCCGGTAGTCCGCCCGCAGGACGGCGCCGGTCACGATGTGGCGACCGGCGCCCTCGGTGAGGCGCAGCACCTCCGGTCGCAGCACCAGCAGCCCGGGGCCGTCGGGGCCGTCCTGCCCCACGGTGACGGTCCCGACCGCCGTGTCGAACTCGGTGCCGCACAGCGTGCCGGGCACCAGGTTCGTGGCGCCGAAGAAGCGAGCCGCGCCCGCCGTGGCCGGTCGCTCGTAGAACGCGCGGGTCGGACCGTGCTGCTCGAGCCGCCCACCCAGCATCAGCGCCACGGTGTCGGCGAGCTCGACCGCCTCGGCCAGGTCGTGGGTGACGAACAGGGTCGTGACGGCGAGCCGGCGTTGCAGGTCGCGCACCAGCAGCCGCATCTGGGCCCGGAGCTCGGTGTCCAGTGCCGAGAACGGCTCGTCCAGCAGCAGCACCCGGGGTTCGGTGACCAGCGCCCGGGCCAGCGCGACCCGCTGCTCCTGGCCACCGGAGAGCTGGTGCACCCGGCGACCGCCGAAGCCCTCCAGCCCCACCAGCGCCAGCATCTCCGACACCCGGCGCGAGCGCTCGGTACGCGGCACCCGACGCATCCGCAGGCCGAACCCCACGTTGTCGGCGACGGTCAGGTGGGGGAACAGCAGCGCCTTCTGGGCCACCATCGCCACCGGACGACGCTCGGGTGGGACGTCGAGCGCGGACCGGCCGTCGAAGCGCACGTCGCCGGCGTCCGGGTCGAGGAGCCCGGCCACCAGGTTGAGGGTGGTGCTCTTCCCGCATCCGCTCGGGCCCAGCAACGCCGTCAGCGTCCCGGTAGGCAGCGTGAGGCTGAGGTCGGCCACGGCGGCGGTGACCGCGCCGGCGAAGCACTTCGACAGGCCCACGAGGGTCAGTCCCGTGGCCTCGGGAGCGGCGCTCACAGTCGTCCCAGCCCGATGACGGGACCGCGGGCATCGCGGCCGGGGACCAGGTCGCGGGCGAGCAGCGCGACCAGCACCAGAGGGGGCGCCACGAGCAACAGGGCTACGGCCGCGGCCTCGGTCAGGTCCGATCCGCGGGCGTAGGAGAACAGCAGCAGTGGCAGCGTCTTCACCACCCCACCACCGATGAGCAGCGTCAGCACGTACTCGCTCCAGGAGACGAGGAAGGCGAAGAAGGCAGCCACGGCGAGCGCCGGCCGCAACGCGGGCAGCGTCACGTGCGTGAGCGCCCGCCACGGTCCCGCTCCCAGCAGCCGCGCCTGGGCCTCGTAGCCCACGTCGTAGGTCCCGAAGGCAGCCGACATCACCAGCGTGACGTACGGCACGGTCGGCACCAGCTGGACGAGGACCACGCCGAGGACGGTGTCCGCGAGGCCGAGGCGCAGGAAGAAGACCTGGGTGCCGAGCAGGGCCGCCACCCCGGGCACGATCGCGGGCGCCAGCAGCAGGAACTGCACGAGCCGCCGGCCGCGGAACCGGTACAACCCCAGCGCGCGACCGGCGGGGACGCCGACGAGCAGCGCCAGCGCGGTCACCGCGAGCCCGATCACGACCGACGTGCCGAGGCCGGTGAGCACCTCGGACTGCGGATCGATCAGCAGGCGCAGACCACGGGCCGTGAGCCGGCTCGGCAGGACCTCGGGGTAGCGCCACGACCCGGCTACCGCCCAGACGAGCAATGGCAGCAACGGGATCAGCGTGCCCGCCACGATCGCAGCCACCGCGATCCCGCGTCTCACGCCGACCTGCGCACGAGCCGGTCCATCGCCGCCATGTACACCAGGACGAGGGCGGTCACCAGCACCGCGATCACCACCGCGATCGCCATCGCGACCGGCCGGGCCCCCAGGTCGACGTCCCGCTGGTACTGCAGCGCCACGACCGGCAGCGCCGCGGGAAACGGACGGCCGAGCAGGAGGGGCACCTCGTAGCTGCCTACGGTGAACGCGAAGACCAGCACGGAGGTGGCCGCGACGGCCGGGGAGATCAGTGGCAGCACCACGTGCCGGAACCGCTGCCGGGCCGTGGCCCCGAGCGTCCGGGCTGCCGCCTCCAGCTCGTCCACCCCGCCGGAGAGCGCGGCGAGGGCCACCACACCCACGAACGGGGTCTCCTTCCACACGTACTCGGCGATGACGGCCCAGCCGAACGCGTCGGCCGTGATCGCGGGGAAGTCGGCTGGTGAGCCGGTCAGCCCGAGGGCATGGGTGAGCCGAGCCAGCAGCCCGCTCTGCGACAGCAGCAGCAGCATGGTCAGCCCGCCGACCAGGTGCGGGACCGACAGCGTCGAGGCGAACACGGCCCCGACCAGCCGACGGGCGCGCCGCATCCGGTGCACCACCAGGGCGGCGCCGAGGCCGAGCACGGTCGACAGGACGGTCGAGACCAGGCCGATCCTGGCGGTGAGGGCGAAGGAGGCGCGCACGGCCGGGTCGTCCCAGAGCCGCTGGTAGGCCTCGACGTTCCAGGTCCAGCCGGACAGGAACGGCAGGTAGCCGAGGGACTGGGCCACGCCGAGTGCGAGCCCGCCGACGAACAGCGTGAGCACGACGGTCAGTGCGGGGGTGAGCAGCAGGGCGATGCGCACGGTTCGTGGCAGCGCGGTCGGTCGGGACCGCCGCCGTACGGGCGGGCCGGGAGCCGGACCGCCATCGGGGCGGCCGCGGGTCGGCAGCTCGGTCACCTGCCGGCCCTACCGCTGCAGGACACGGGTCTTCCAGTCGGACTCGATCCGGGTGACGAACGACGCCGGGAGCTCCGGCAGGGTGTGCGCGGTCAGCTCGCTGATCGGGAGCACCGACGGGCCGAGGTCGACGGCGTCGAACGCCGCCCGCTCGACCAGGGGGAGCGCGGACAGGTCGACGGCGGGATAGGCGCCCGTCGCCCGGTAGAGCTCCAGCTGGGTGTCCGGGTCGAGCAGCTGGTTGGCCAGCACCATGGCGGCCGCCTTGTGCCGGGCGTTGTAGGGGATGGCGACGAAGCTGTTGTTGGCGATGTTCCCGACACTGAGCACCGTCTCACGGGTGCTGGCCGGGAACACCCCGTCGCGGACGCTCTGCGCCACGCTGCCCGGTCCGTAGGTGAGGAAGGCGTCGATCTCCCCGCTTCCGTACAGCCTGGTCACGTCGTCCTGGCTGGCCGGGTACGTGCTGCCCCCTCGCCACAGCGACGGCTCGAGGTCGTCCAGCGCGCGGTACAGGCGGTCGGCCGCCGCTGTGAACTCCGGATCGTCGACCGTCGTGCCGAGCGCGTCACGGCCACCGACCGAGTCGTAGAGAAAGGTCCGCACTGCCATCGACCCGGTGAAGTCCGGCAGCGCCGGGTAGGTGAACCGGCCGGGGTGCGCCCTGGCCCACGCGAACAGCGACGACACCGATTCGACGTCACCGGCGCCGAGGGCGGCACTGTCGTAGACCAGGGCGGAGTCGGCCTGCTGCCACACCGACTCGCAGCCGTCGACCGGGACGCCGAAGTCGAAGCGCACGGCCGGGTCGGTGAGGTCGACGTGGGTGGCGTTCGGCAGGTCGCGCGGGTACCCGCAGTGCCACAGCCCGGCCTGCTTGCCGGTCGCGAAGTTCTCGCCGTTGACCCAGATCAGGTCCACGGCTCCCGCCGAGTCGCGGCCGGCCTGCTTCTCGGCGAGCACCTTGTTCACCGCGTCGACCGTGTCGGTGATCCGCACCTGGTTGACGGTGACGCCCTGGGCGCGCAGCCGGTCGGCCAGGTACCGCTTCACGAAGCCGTTGAGCGCGTCGTCGCCGCCGTACATGTACCAGTTCACGGTCTGGCCCTCGGCCTCGCGGAGCACGGCGGGCCAGTCGTCGGCGGTCGCGGTCGCCTGCGGCCGTGTCGTGGCCGCACCACCGCACGCGGTCAGCACGGCCAGCGCACCGGCCACCAGGGCGACGCGTCGGGCCTGGCGCTGGGACCGGTCGGCGAGCAGGGGCACGGTGTCTCCGGGGATCGAGGCGGGTCGGTCAGTCGGTCAATCAGTCAGTCGGTCTATCGGTCCGTCGGTCGGTCGGTCACTCGCTGAGTGCGGTACGTGCGGGCGAGGGTCGTGGCCGCGCGACCGGGGTCCGGTCCGGCGCGAGCGCGGGCGCCACGTCCGCACCGGCACGGAGCGCGTCGTCGTCGCCGAGGACGCGGAGCCCGAAGACGACGCGCTGTCCGGCGGTCACGGCGACGGCGACGGCGAACACCCACGCGATGACGTCGGCGTGGGAGGGCAGCAGGGTGAACAGCACGTAGACCGCGATCGTCTCGGCGCCCTCGGCGAGGCCGCCGGCGAGCCGCAGGGAGCGCTCGTCGCCGTTGTGGTGCCGGCGCCGCTCCTGCAGTGACGAGAGGGCGAGCAGGGCGGTGCCGGACACGTAGTAGGCGCTGATCAGTGCCACGCAGGCGAGCCGCGCCGAGGGCACGGCGATCGCGACGCCGAGGACGAACCCCGTGTAGATGCTGAAGTCGGCGACGATGTCGAGGAATCCGCCGCGCTCGGTCGGGCCGTGCACGCGGGCCACGGCACCGTCCAGCCCGTCCAGGACCCGGTTGCCCAGCCAGAGCACCATTGCCGCGGGCCACAGACCTGTCGCCGCAGCCACGCAGGCGCCGACCCCGAGCAGCCACCCCGCTGCCGTGACCGGCCCGGGCCGGACGCCGGCGACGGCGAGCCGGACGGCGATCCCGTCCAGCAGGGGCGCTGTGGCGGCGCGCAGGCGCACGTCCAGCATGCGCTACCTCCCGACCGTCGCGTCAGGGGCGGCCGCTCCCGCCGGCAGCCGGCTGCCGGCGCCCCGGGGGCGGACCTCGACCAGGGGCAGCAGGGCCCGCAGCGCCTCGTTCTCGACCGGGTCGAGGACGGCGTGCTGCACGCAGGCGGGGACCAAGGTGCCGTTCTCCGGGTGCGCCATCGCGTAGTGGCAGGCACCCAGCCGTTCCTGCACCGACAGCAGGTGCGGATCGGTGCTGGTCTCGCCGCGCTGCATCAGCGCCCACGCCGGCGCGACGTCCGCGGCGTCCATGAACTGGTGCATGACGAAGGACACCGGGCGCACCCGGCGGTGCCGCAGCAGGCCGCCGAGCCCGGCCCGGCGCACCGCGCGGACCGCCCAGGCGAGCGCCATGGGCGCCGTACCGGGGTGACGGACGAGCACGCGCACGATCTGGGCCGTCAGCAAGGCGGGCGGCGTGCCGCCGAACATGACGTGGCCGAAGCGGGTGAGGAAGGCGTCGCGCGCAGCGAGGTCGCGCGGGTCACCGCCGTCGATGAAGGGATGCCACGTGTCACCGACGTAGAAGCCGTATGCCGTGCGGTTGCAGCGCACGTCGCCGTTCTCGAAGACCCGGTAGTCGAGCGCCCTGCCCACGCCCTTCTCCATCTCGCCCCACACCGCGTCAGGGGTGGCGTCGCGGTAGCGCTCGTGCCAGCGGCGGTCGTCGCCGAGGAAGGCCGCCGGCTGGAAGGACAGCATGCCGAAGCCCATCCGGGTGGCGTCGCGCACGACATCGGAGACCTGGTCGACGTTGGCCGGCGTGACCGTCATGTTGTGGGCGAGGAAGGACCGCACGCCGTGCTCGCGCCGCAGCCGAGTGAACATCTCCGTGAATCGGCGCCGGTAGGGGGAGAGGGAGAGCTCGTCGGGCGGCCGGTTGATGCCACGCCGGCCGAACATGAACATGTCGAAGTGACCGGCGAAGGACAGCTTGTCGAAGCGTCGCCTGCCGTCCGGCCCGACGGCGAGCTGCTCGAGGTAGTCGTAGTCGAGGTCGCCGTGGGTCATGCTCATCGGCTCCCGGCCGTGCTCGCGCATCACCCTCAGGGTCTGCGCGTGGTCCTCCGGCGAGAGGAGGGTCACCTCACCGCCGATCAGCTGGGCGTGCGCATGCGGGCCGCGGTGCTTGCGCAGCAGGCGCATCTGCTCACCGACCTCGCGCACGGTGTGCGCCCCGTCGACACGGACCCGGTTGGCGTCGCGGGAGTGGTAGCACGGCGTGCAGGCCAGGTCGCACCTCGGGAAGACCCCGTGGGTGCCCTCGCAGCCGACAGCCTTCCGACCGAGCACCTGGCCCGGCGTCTTCACGACGTCGGGCAGCGCCGCCCACCGGGCCGCGAGCGCCGCGGTGAAGTCGGGGTCGCCGTCGCGGACGAGCCGCGCCAGGTCCCGTGCCCGTCCGATCAGTCGCACGTCGCTGTCGTCCTCTCGCTGGTGTGCTCCGCCCCTGGTGGGGGCCGAGGAGGCCGCCATCGGTTCGCAGCCCGGACCGGTCCGGCTCGGTCCGGGCGGCCGCTGCACCGGCCGGACAGGAAGGCACTCGTCCGGGGAACCCGGCCCTGGCCGCCTAACCTTCCCGGGGCGGCGCGCCGTCGGACGCGGCCACCCGGGGTCGCCCGTGCTCGGTCCGGCGCCGAGGATCGCCCCCGTCGGCTGACGCCCCTCGGTCACCGGCCGACCGCGCGGGGCGGGCACTGCGCCCGTCGAGCTCGACGAAGAACTGGGCGGCTGCGCTGCGCACCCCGGTGGACCAGGTCGGATAGGCGTGCACCGTCTGGGCCAACCGACCGGTGAACGCGCCCACACGCATGGCGAGCGCGACCTCGTGGATCATCTCCCCGGCCCGCTCCGCGACGATCGTGGCACCCAGGAGCCGGCCCCCGGCCAGGTTCCTGGTGAGCAGTCGCGGGCCGGCGATGAGGCTGATGAAGCCCTCGGTGCGGTCAGCGGCGATGGCGCGATCGACCGAGCTCATCGGCAGGTGGGCGACCCGGCCGCCGTGCTCGGCCGCCTCGGCCTCGGTCATGCCGACCCGGGCGACCTCGGGACGGGTGAAGGTCACCCAGGGGACCGCGTCGGTGCGGAACCGCAGTCGCAGCGGTGGCCGCAGAGCGTTGAGGGCGGCGGTGCGGCCCATCTCGTCGGCGGCGTGGGTGAACTGCAGCTGCCCGGTGACGTCGCCGACGGCGTACACCCGGTTGCCGTTGGCCCGCAGCGACTGGTCGACGCGGATGTAGCCGCGGGCGTCGAGCCGGACTCCCGCCGCCTCCACGTCGAGGCCGTCGGTGGCGGGGCTGCGACCCACGGCCACCAGCAGCGCCTCGCTGTCGACGGTCGCGCCGTCAGCGAGCATGACCCGGACCAGGTGCCCGTCCGGGTGGGTCACCCCGGTGACCGTGGAGCCGGTGAGCACCCTGACGCCGTCGCGGGTGAGCGCGTCCGCGACCACCGCTCCGGCAGCCGGTTCCTCCTTGGTGAGCAGCCGGTCGGCGGCCTCCACGACTGTGACCTTCGTGCCGAACCTCGCGAAGGTCTGCGCGAGCTCGCACCCGATCGCGCCGCCGCCGAGGACGGTCAGCGACGCCGGACGGACGGCGAGCTCCCACACGGTCTCGTTGGTGAGGTACCTCCCGTCCCGCAGGCCGGGGATGTCGGGGACCATCGGCGCCGCCCCGAGTGCCAGGACCAGCTTCGGCGCGCGCAACGCGCCGCCGTTCACCGTGAGCGACCCCGGGCCGGTCAGCCGGGCCCGCCCCTCGACGACGTCTACCCCTTCCCCTCGCAGGACGTCGGCGGTCTCGGTGGCAGCGATCCGCGCGACGGTGTCGCGCACGCGCGCCAGGGCCTGCTCGAAGCTGAGGTCGGCGTCGGCGGCCTCGATCAGCGTCTTGGACGGCACGCACCCGGTGAACGTGCAGTCACCGCCGACCGGGCCGTCCTGCACCAGCGCGACCCGCTTCCCCAACCGGGCGGCGGTCCGCGCGGCGGCCATCCCGCCGGCACCGCCGCCGATGACAAGCAGATCGTGGGTCATGGTCGGGGAACCCCGGACGCGCCTCACGCCCTTCCCTGCGCCACGGTCGGCCCCGGAGCCGCGCGGCGACCGGGCGCGGTCGTCCCGGCTCGTCGTTCCGCTGCTGCTCCGCCGCCCCGCGCCACCGCCGTTGCCTACCCGGGACTCCTCCGCAGAACCCCTGGGCCGCTCCCGTCCGCCATGATGGGAGATCCGGAAGCCGGCGGCCACGGACCGGGTTCCCCGAACGTGGCGGACGCGGTGACAGACCTGGACGCACGGAGCCTGCGCTACCAGGAGCAGGTGCTGCCGGAGGTCGAGGTCCTCCTCCGGGTGGCCATGTCGCTGACTCGACACTCCGCTGACGCCGAGGACCTGGTGCAGGACACCCTGCTGCGGGCCTGGCGCTCGCTCGACTCGTTCGACGGGCGCCATCCCCGCGCCTGGCTGCTCACCATCCTGCGCAATGCGCACCTCAGCCGGCACCGGCGACAGCGGCCGGTGCTCCTGGACGACCCCGACCTCACCTTCGAGCAGCAGGCGAGCGCCGGGCCCGCCTACGCCTCGGCCGAGGACGTCGTCGTCGACCGGATGTTCGACGCGGCGGTGGAGCTCGCCGTCCGCGATCTGCCGCCCCGGTTCCGGGAGGCGCTGCTGCTCGTCGACGTGCACGGGCTGACCGGTGCGGCGGCCGCCGCCGTCCTGGGGGTGCCGGAGGGGACGGTCGTGAGCCGGCTGCACCGGGCCCGGCGACGGGTTCGCCACAGCTTGGCCGGTTCAGGGCTGGCCCCGAGGAGGAACCGATGACCACACCGGACCAGCCAGCCCGCGCGCGCACGGGGTGGTGGCGAATGATGGTCGGCAGCCGGGACGAGGCGAGCTGCTGGGAGGTCGCCCGGGCCCTGCAGTCCGCCTTGGACGGGGGCCTCGACGACGCCGGCGCCCGCCGGGTCGCCCGCCACCTCGAGCTGTGCCGTCGCTGCGGCCTCGAGGCGGACACCTACACCGCCATCAAGGCGACCCTGTCCCGGGGAGGCCGTGAGGTCGACCCCGACACGGTCGCCCGCCTGCGGGAGTTCGGCGCCGGCCTGGTCGAGGTCGACCCGGGCGCCGGCTGACCGGGCCGGCACCGGCCGGGAACGCTGCCGAACCAGACCGGGTTGGGACTCCTGTGACCGCACCCCTCGCCGAGGCGGGCAACCCGTCTCCGGCGCGTTCCGCTCGGCACCGGTGGGTGCGACCGACCGCGCTGGGTCTCATCTGGGTGGCCCTCGCCGTCGTCGTCCTGACCAGTGGCGCCGACGACGTGGCGGTCCTACGGGAGCAGGTGGGCCGGGCCGGCCCGGCCGGGCCGCTGCTCTTTGCCGCCCTGTACGCGGTGATCACCCTCTCGCCGCTGCCGAAGCACGCCCTCAGCGCCGCGGCCGGGCTGCTCTTCGGGTTCCCGACCGCGCTGGCGACGGCGTGGGCCGGAGCGGTGCTGGGCGCCGTGGCAGCGTTCTGGCTGGCGCGCACGCTGGGCCGGGCGAGCGTCCAGCGGCTCACCGGCCCACGGCTGCGCAGGGCCGACGAGGTCCTCGGCCGGCGGGGTCTCGTCGGGGTGCTGGTCGCCCGGCTGATCCCGGTCGTCCCGTTCACGCTGGTCAACTACGGCAGCGGGCTGTCCGCGGTGCGGTTCCCGGCCTACCTGGGCGCCACAGCGGTCGGGATCCTGCCGGGAACCGCGGCGTACGTGGCCCTCGGCGCCTACGGCACCACCCCACTCTCGACTCCCGTCCTGCTGGCGGTGGCCGCGCTGGTGGGTCTCACGGCGGCCGGCGCCCTGGCTGCCAGGCGGATCCGGCGAGCAGGACGGACCGGATGAGGCTCCCCCGACCGGAGCGGTACCGCTGGTCCGGCCGGGTGTACGACGCCATCTCGCTCGAGCGCCCCCTCTACCGCGCGCCCCGGGTCGCGGGCATCGACCTGCTGCGCCTCGAGCCGGGTGACGCCGTGCTCGACCTCGGATGCGGGACCGGGTTGAACTTCCCGCTCCTTGCCGAACGCGTCGGGGCAGACGGCCGGATCATCGGGGTGGACGCCAGCACCGGCATGCTGGCGCAGGCGCGCCGTCGCGCCGAGAGTGAGCGCTGGTCGCTCGTGCGGCTGGTGCACGCCGACGCCGCCGAGCTGGACCCCGTGGCGCTCCGCGCGCTGACGCCCGGTGGGCGCGGGGTCGACGCCGTCCTCGCGACCTACGCGCTGTCGATCATCCCGGGCTGGCGGCAGGCGTGGGCGCTGGCGGGCCGGGCCGCCCGACCGGGCGCTCGCGGCGTCGTGGTCGACCTCGGGCTGCCCACCGGCCACGCGGCACCGCTGGCACCGCTGGCCCGGCTGGCCTGCCTGGCCGGCGGGTCGGACCCGCACCGCGACCCGGGGGGTGCGCTGCTCGCCGGCGCGGATGCCCGCAGCCACGAGCGGTTCCTCGGCGGTCACGTCCGCGTCGACGCAGGCACCCTCCTGGCAGCCACCTGAGCCCGGGCAGCGGTCTCCCGTCAGCCTCGGCCGAGCCCGTCGCAGGCGTGCCGGGCGAAGCGCTCCCGGGTCCAGGTGCGGGCATGCCGGACGAGCACGTGTGCCGGGTCCAGCGCCCGGAGGTCCCGCCCGCGGAAGTCCACCTGGGTCACCTCGGCGTCGGCTCCCGACGAAAGCCCGAGGACGATGTACTGGCGGTCCGGGGCGAAGGTCAGGGCAAATGCAGCCGGTGAGCCCACCGGCCCGGCCGTCGGATCCGACGACCAGCCGGACGGCGGGAGGTCGACCGGGAGGGCGACGGTGCCGGCCCGCGGGCGGCGCGTCGTCCAGGACGCCAGCCGCGGGTTGGGCTGGTCCTGCTCGAGGCCTGCCCGGGAACCGACGACGTCGATCGTGTCGACCTGGTCGGTGCAGGCCCGGACCAGCAGCACGGGTGTCCCGTCCGCGTCCACGCTGACCGCTGCCATGCCGACGATGTCGGTGGTGATCGCGTTGCCGCAGCCCGCGACCAGAGGGGCGATCAGGAACGGGACAGCGAGCAGGCGCAGTCGGGTCATGGGCTGAGCCTGGCCGGGAGCGGTCCGGTTCACCTGAGCCGCGGTACTCAGGCTCGGGCCGGGACAGCCGGCGACGTGACGGCGCCGGCTACCGGACCGATCAGCTCTGGGCCATGTCGACGAAGCGCGAGTAGTGGCCCTGGAAGGCGACCGTGATGGTGGCCGTCGGGCCGTTGCGGTGCTTGGCCACGATGAAGTCGGCCTCACCCGCACGCGGTGACTCGCGCTCGTAGAGCTCCTCGCGGTGCAGCAGCACCACCATGTCCGCGTCCTGCTCGATGCTGTTGTGGACGGCGACGCCGTCGGCGATGAAGTTGTGCCCGTTGAGCACCGTCGCGTCGAAGACCTCCTCCTCACCGACAGTGGTGATGGAGACCACGGTGTCCCAGAGGACGTCGTTGGTGGCGAGCATCTCGAGGTCGGCGTCACCCAAGAGGGCTGCGACCCGCCCCAGTCGCTCACGGCTCGGTGCGTGCTTCCAGAGCGTGCTTCCACCGGACGACGTGTGCATCGCCGTAGCGAGCGCTCGATCGGTGATCTTCCGGTCGACGAGCACCGTGCGCACACGGTCCCAGACGTCGACCGGAACAGTGTCGACATCGGTGGTGGGCTTGACGTCGCGCACGATGCTCAGCAGACGATGAGCTTGCTCGCCACGCGCCCCGTGGACGCCGATCTCCTGCAGGAATCGCCGCTGGTCGTCACCTCCGGAGACGTCAAGAGTCCAGCCGTCGCGGCCGTCTCGCGTCTCCGCCGGAACGCGACGGGCCCGAGCCGAGATACCGAACCGAAGGAGCAGCCGCGAGATGTCGTCGACGAGCCGGCGGCTGGTCGACGCGTAGGAGATGCGGCCGCCCCGGCCGTTCCTGTTGACGGTGACCGACCCGTCCGTCGCCCACAGGTGGTGCAGAAAGAGCGTGATCTGGCGCTTGGGCAGGTTGAAGAGCTCGGCTGGCACGAACGTCTCGTGACTGCGCGCGCCGAAGAGCCCGAGACCGTCGAGCCAGGTGGCGATCGGGTGTCGTCGACCGTGAGTCAGGTGGTACGGCGCCGTCAGTCGGAGCGACGTGCACCGCGCTGCGGGATGGTGATCGCGAACGGCGGTGACGCCGAAGTGACGGGCTGCCTGGGTGACCGCGGTGAGGTTGGCCTCGTCGAGGCTCGCGTACCTCATGGGCTGGCGCCGCACGACTGAGCCGTCGCCGATGAGGTGACCGAGCATGACGACCTCGTCGTCGGCCCAGGTCGTCCGCGTCTCTGACGGTGCCGGCACGTGGCGGGGGGCGGCCAGCCGAGTGCCGGCCTCGAGCTCGCCGAGCGGCCGCCACCCGTCGTAGGTGAGGAACGGGTGGTTGGCCGTCGCGAGCACCGTCTTGCCCGAGGCCAGACGCAGCTCGAAGAGCTCGCGCCGCCCTGTGGAGAAGACATGCGTCAGCACCCGCGGGACGTAGCGCAGCGAGTCGTCCAGCGACCACACCGGGACGTCGCGCGCGTCCTCGGCGAACAGCTCGCCCATCGTCACCTCGGCGCCGGTGTCCGCCCGGAGGACGCGGGTGGATGCCGGCAGGCAACCGGATTCGCGAAGGTCGGACATCTGCGGCTTCTTGTCGGTGCGCTGCTCGGAGCCACGGTTGAGCTGGGAGATCGCGATGACCGGGACCTCGAGCTCCTTGGCGAGCAGCTTGATGGCGCGGGAGAACTCCGACACCTCCTGCTGGCGGCTCTCGACCCGCTTGCCGCTCGACATCAGCTGGAGGTAGTCGATGATCACGAGCTTGAGGTCGTTGCGCTGCTTGAGCCGCCGGCACTTCGCGCGGATCTCCATCATCGACATGTTCGGCGAGTCGTCGATGAACAGCGGCGCGTTGGAGACCTCGCCCATCCGGCGGGCCAGCCGGGTCCAGTCGTCGTCGGTCAGCCGGCCGGTCCGCATGTGGTGCAGCGGCACCCGCGCCTCGGCGGAGAGCAGTCGCATGGTGATCTCGTTGCGGCTCATCTCCAGCGAGAAGATGCAGGTGGTCATGTTGTTCTTGATCGCCGCGCTCCGCGCCACGTCGAGTCCGAGAGTCGAGTTGTGCGTCGGCACCATGGCCGGACCGGCGAGGTACAGATGGTCGGCGTTGTCGACCTCGACGCACCGCACCGGAACGCTTGCCACCGCCCGGACGTCGACGACCGCGCGGTAGGAGTCCCGCGTCCGGTCCTGACGACGCCGCTTGTGCTCCAGACGCTTGCCCTCTGTCCGGAACACGTCGGCGTCGGCGCAGAGCGTCACGTCCACGGAGCCCGCGCCGTCGGGGAGCAGCCGGCACTGGTGCCCCAGGCCGGTGACCAGCTCGGCGACGTCGAGCGCGAGGCCCGTGGTGAGGCGACGGACGACGACACAACCGCGCTCGGTGACGTCGCCGAGCTGGTCCAGCACGCCCGCCAACAGGTCCGACCGCTGGCGGCTCGACCCGCGGAGATAGTCGCGCGGGACGCGACCGGCGGTGCCGGCCGCCACCGCACCCTCACCTTCGTCACCTTCGTCGTCGAGCTGGACGGCGACCTCTGGCGCGACCCGATCGCCCGAGACCGAGAGCGCCAGCCCGACGCCAACCGCGTAAGGCGGGTGGGGGACCAGGACGTCGGGAAGGTCGAGCGCTGTGGCGTTGCGCACCCGGTGACGAGGCTCGACGCCGGTGACCGAGGAGGTGAACAACGTGGCCGCCAGCTCACGGGTCGTACGGATCGCCGCCGGTCCCGTCGGATCCGCCTCGGTGAGCCACTCGTGCTGGGCATCGGCGACGAGGACGGCGCCGTCGGCGAACTCGACCTCGTAGCACGGCCGGCCGGTCATGACCTCGGTTGCCGCCACCACCGTGGTGGGACGACCGTCGGCTCCGAGCAGCTGGTCACCGACCCCGAGGTCGCCCATCGTCGTCCAGCCGGTCGGCGTGGCCAGCGGGGTGTCGAGGGCGAGTGCCTTCCCGACCGCGGGCCGCGCGGCGAGGACGATCATCTGGCCGGGGTGCAGGCCGTTGGTGAGCTCGTCGAAGTCGGCGAATCCGGTGGGGACGCCGACCATCTCGCCGCCGCGCGAGCCGATCGCCTCGATCTCGTCGAGGGTGCCCTCCATGATCGCCGAGAGCGGGACGTAGTCCTCGGAGGTCCGCCGGTCGGTGACGTTGTAGACCTCGACCTGGGCGGCGTCGACGATGTCGTCGGAGTCGCCGTCGCTGGCGTAGCCCATCTGGACGATCTTGGTGCCGGCCTCGATCAGCCGGCGCAGGACGGCGGTCTCGCGGACGATCTTCGCGTAGTAGCCGGCGTTGGCCGCAGTGGGGACCGACTGCAGCAGGGTGTGCAGGTAGGGGGCGCCGCCGACCCGGCCGAGCTCGCCACGCTTCTGCAGCTCGGCGGACACCGTGACGGCGTCGGCGGGCTCGCCGCGGCCGTAGAGGTCGAGGACCGCCTCGTAGACCAGCTCGTGGGCCGGGCGGTAGAAGTCGTGGCCGCGGACCACCTCGACGACGTCGGCGATGGCGTCCTTCGACAGCAGCATGCCGCCGAGCACGGACTGCTCCGCCGCGAGGTCCTGCGGCGGTGTGCGGATCAGCTCGCCGGCCGACGGCGCGCTGGGGAACTCCGCGATGCTCACAGCCACTCCACCCCTTCTCGCGCCCCGACGCCCTGCGTGTGCCCCCAGAAAGCCAGGGACCCCGGACACAACCTCCCGCAGGACGGCGCGACGCTACGGGTCCGTCGCGCAGGGCACGAATCACCCCTGTGGACCGCCTGTGCACGACGGCCGGCGAGCTGGGGACCCCGGGCGCAGGTCGGTGCAGGGACCTGTGGACGGAGGTGTGGACGACGCGCCCGGCCGGAGCGCCGGACCGCCTGCGGCGTGCAGTGTTGCCGTCCACCGCCTGTGGACCGCAGAAAGTTCGCCCAGGTGTCTACCATCCGGACGGTGCGCCCGCGATCTGGACACCCGGCCGACCCGGTGGCGGTGCCCGGCCGGGGAGGCCGGCGGGCGCAGGACCGCGAGATCCTCCGGCTCGCGGTCCCGGCCTTCGGCGCCCTGGTCGCCGAGCCGCTCTTCCTGCTCGCCGACTCGGCGATCGTCGGTCACCTCGGCACCCCGCAGCTGGCCGGGCTCGGGGTGGCCGGGGCGCTGCTCGCGACGGCCGTCTCGGTCTGCGTGTTCCTCGCGTACGGCACCACCGCGTCGGTGGCCCGCCGGGTCGGCGCCGGCGACCTCCGCGCGGCCGTCGCGCAGGGGGTCGACGGCATCTGGCTGGCGGTCGCCCTCGGCACCCTCCTGGCCGTGCTGCTGGCGGCGGCCGGCGGCCCCCTGATCGACGCGTTCGGGACGTCGGCCCGCGCCGCGCCGTACGCCCTGACCTACCTGCACGTGTCGCTCGTCGGGCTGCCCGCGATGCTCGCCGTGCTCGCGGCCACCGGGGTGCTGCGCGGCCTGCAGGACACCCGTACCCCGCTGGTGGTTGCCGCGGTCGGCGCCGCCGCGAACGTCGTCCTCAACGTCGCGCTGGTCTACGGCGCCGGGCTCGGCATCGCGGGCTCGGCCCTGGGCACGGTGCTCTCGCAGGCGGGGATGGCCGCAGCCTTGCTCGCCATCGTGGTCCGCGGTGCCCGCCGCGAGGGCGCGTCGCTGCGACCGGACCTGCCGGGCATCCGCGCCGCCGGACGGGCCGGGCTGCCGCTGGTGGTCCGCACGGTGACGCTGCGCGCAGCCCTGCTGCTCATGACGTACGTCGCCACCGCGGCGGGCACGGTCGCGGTGGCCGCGCACCAGGTGGCCTTCACGATCTGGCTGTTCCTGTCCCTGATGCTGGACGCGGTCGCCATCGCCGGGCAGGCGATCGTCGGGCGGTACCTCGGCGCGTCCGACGTCCCGGGAACACGGGCGGCGACCCGGCGGATGGTCGAGTGGGGCGTCCTGTCCGGCATCGTGCTCGGAGTCGTGCTGCTGGCCCTCCGAGCGGCGTTCGTGCCGCTGTTCACCGACGACCCGGCGGTGCGCGCGCTGCTCGCCGACGTGCTGGTCGTCGCCGCGCTGGCGCAGCCGGTGTGCGGCGCGGTCTTCGCCCTCGACGGGGTGCTCATCGGCGCCGGTGACGGCCGCTACCTCGCGGTCGCCGGGGTGGTGACGCTGCTGGCGTTCACCCCGCTCGCGCTGCTGGTGCTCGCCTCCGACGGTGGGCTGGTCGCGCTGTGGTGGGCGTTCGACGGGTTCCTGCTGGCGCGGCTGCTCACCCTCGTCCCGCGCTGGCGTGGTGAGGCGTGGCTGGTGACGGGCGCAGGCGGGCCGGTGCGCTGACCTGTCGGTGTCCGGCGCAGCGGCTCACCGCGACAGCGGTTGCGCTGGCGCACCCCGAGCGCACAGCCCTTCATCGACCCAGCGCGCACCCCTCGACAGCCGGGGACCTCGTCGGGCTGCACCAGCTCGTCGGGGTGGTCAGCGCGCTCGCGAGGCTGCGCAGCTCGCGCTCGGCACCGGCGACCTGTGACTCGAGGTCCATGACGTCAGGCCAGCACGAGACCTGGACACCAGGTCACCCGCGCCGGGCAGGCGGTGCGGGTCAGTCGCCGGTGCTGCCGTCGACCACCTCGCGCAACAGGTCGGCGTGGCCGTTGTGCCGCGCGTACTCCTCGATCATGTGCAGCACCAGGGCGCGGACGTCGATGGTCTCCTCGGTGCCGTCGCCGTGCCGGCTGACGAACGTGTCGTCGAAGTCGTGGTCCGCCTGCACCCCGCGCGCGGCCTCGACCTCGGCGGCGTAGACCGCGAAGTCGGCCTGCGCCGCGGCCGGGTCCACCAGCTCGAAGTCGCCGTCGGGGTGCGCGTCGTCCCAGTAGAGGGCGGCGATCTGCTCGCGCGCCACCCGGCGCCGGAACCAGACCCGCTCCACGTCGGCCATGTGCCGGACGAGGCCCAGCAGCGAC
This sequence comes from Actinomycetes bacterium, assembly GCA_038246545.1. Taxonomy (GTDB): domain Bacteria; phylum Actinomycetota; class Actinomycetes; order JACCUZ01; family JACCUZ01; genus JBBRVW01. Next base: position 40,672 of record JBBRVW010000016.1, read on the forward strand.
ATCGACGACGGTGGCACGGAGCGGGTCGCCAGCTGCTCGCCGGACAGCCCGGCGCACTTCCACAGCAGCGTCGCGCGGTGGTACTCCAGCAGCGCCTCGGCCGCTTGCCGCTCGGGGGCGACGTCGGGGCTGGTCGGACGCTCGACGGCGGGCGCGGTCCAGGTCACGTCGCTCATGGGCCGGACCATAGCCGGACGACCGACGGCCGACAGCCCCCGCTGCCCGGAGGCGGCGGGGGCTGTCGTCGTGGCCGATCGGCGACGGTCAGGCGGCCGGGACGACCTCGAGGGTGAGGGTCGCAGTGACCTCGGGGTGCAGCCGGACCGTGACCTGGTGGTCGCCGACGGTCTTGATGGGCTGGCCGATCTCGATCCGCCGCTTGTCGACTGCCGGGCCGCCGGCCTTGCTGACGGCCTGGACGATGTCGGTGCCGGTGACGGCACCGAACAGCCGGCCGCCGGCGCCGGCGCGGACCGGGAGCTTGAGGCTGAGGCGCTCGAGCTCGGTTCTCAGCTCGCCGGCGTGACCGAGGTCGCTCACCTCGCGCACCTCACGGCCGCGCTTGATCGAGCTGACCTGCTTCTCGCCGCCACGCGTCCAGCGCATCGCGGCGCCGCGCGGCACGAGGTAGTTGCGGCCGTAGCCGTCCTTGACCTCGACGACGTCGCCCGGGCCGCCGAGGCCGGCGACCTCCTGGGTGAGGATGAGCTTCATATCGGTCGCCCCCCTCAGCGCGCGGTGCTGGTGTAGGGCAGCAGCGCCATCTCACGGCTGTTCTTCACGGCCGTGGCGACGTCACGCTGGTGCTGGGTGCAGTTGCCGGTGACGCGGCGGGCGCGGATCTTGCCGCGGTCGGAGATGAACTTCCGCAGCAGGCCGGTGTCCTTGTAGTCCACGTAGGAGACCTTCTCCTTGCAGAACTGGCAGACCTTCTTCTTGATCTTGCGGGGCGGTGGCTTGGCCATCGTGGTGCTCCAGACTTCGGATGCCCGGCGTTCGCCGGGATGGTCCATCAGGACGGGTGGTCAGGTGCTCCGTCGACTCGTCGGCCGCAGACTCCGGTGGTCCGACGTCCCTGGCTGACCAGTCGCGGGGTGGATCAGAAGGGCGGCTCGTCGGAGGTGGTGCCGGGGGCGCTCCAGCCCCCACCGCCTCCGCCGGCGGCGTTGCCGGCGTTCCCCGCGTTGCCGGCAGCCGCCGGCGCGGCCGAGGCCCACGGGTCGTTGTCGGCGCCGCCGCCCCCGAAGCCGCCGCCTCCACCGCCACGGGTGGTCTTGTTGACCTTCGCGGTGGCGGACTTGAGGCTGGGGCCGACCTCGTCGACCTCGATCTCGTAGACGGTGCGCTTCTCGCCCTCCTTGGTCTCGTACGACCGCTGCTTGAGCCGGCCCTGCACGATCACGCGCATTCCGCGCTGGAGGGACTCCGCGACGTTCTCGGCGGCCTGGCGCCAGACGTTGCAGGAGAGGAAGAGGCTCTCGCCGTCCTTCCACTCGTTGGTCTGCTTGTCCAGGAACCGGGGCGTCGAGGCGACGCGGAACTTCGCGACGGCCGCGCCGCTGGGCGTGAAGCGCAGCTCGGGGTCGTCGACGAGGTTGCCGACGAGGGTGATGACGGTGTCGCCTGCGGCCATGGAGAGGGCCCTCGCTTCGGTGGGAGTTGACCAGTGGGCTGATGCGTGAGTCAGCGCTGGTCGGGACGGATGACCTTGGTGCGCAGGATCGCCTCGTTGAGGTTCAGCTGCCGGTCGAGCTCCTTGACGGTGGCCGGCTCGGCCTGGAGGTCGACCACGGCGTAGATGCCCTCGGCCTTCTTCGTGATCTCGTACGACATCCGGCGACGTCCCCAGATGTCGATCTTCTCGACGCTCCCGCCGTCCTTGGTGACGACGGTCAGGAACTGGTCGAGCGCGGGAGCGACGGTGCGCTCCTCGATGTCGGGGTCGAGGATGACCATGAGCTCGTAGTGACGCATGCTGACAACCCACCTCCTCTGGACTCGGCGGCCACGGTCTCTCCGTGGCAGGAGGGCTCTTGCGCCGATCTGACTCGACGCACTGCGTGCGTCTGGCGCCTGCCCGGGCCTGTGCGAGCACGAACCGGGACTGGTGGGGCAGGTGCCAGGGGAGGAAGGCTACCCGGCTCCGCGGCACCTCGGGAAATCCGTCCACAGGGCGCACCCCACGGCCGGTCCGGCGTCCCACCCCGGTCGTACGCTCGGGCCATGACGTCCCTCCGGATCGGTGCCCACGTCGACCCGGTCGACCCGGTGGCCGAGGCGGCCGCCCGCGGGGCCGACCTCGTGCAGATCTTCCTGGGTGATCCCCAGGGCTGGAAGGACCCCGCGGTGGCCCACCCCGGCGGGTTCGACGGGCTGCGCGCCGCGGTGGCCGAGGCCGGGATCGACCTCTACGTCCACGCGCCGTACCGGCTCAACGTGGCCACGGCCAACAACCGGATCCGGATCCCCAGCCGCCAGCTGCTCGCGAGGTACGCCGCCGCGGCCGCCGACCTGGGCGCGCTGGGCATCGTGGTCCACGGCGGCCACGTCCTCAAGGACGACGACCCCGAGGCCGGCTTCGACAACTGGGCCAAGACCTTCGAGCGGTGGGAGCCGCCGCTCCCGGTGCTCATCGAGAACACCGCCGGGGGCGATGGCGCCATCGCCCGGCGCACCGACCGGCTGGCCAGGCTCTGGGAGGTCTTCGAGCACCGGCTGGAGCCGGGCGTCCTCGAGAAGGTCGGGTTCTGCCTGGACACCTGCCACGCACACGCGGGCGGCGAGGAGCTGGCCGGCGTCGTCGACCGGGTCAAGGCGGTCACCGGCCGGGTCGACCTGGTGCACGCCAACGACTCCCGCGACGAGTTCGACTCCGGAGCCGACCGGCACACCAACTTCGGGTCCGGCCGGATCGACGGCGACGACCTGCTCGCGGTGGTCTCGGCCGCCGGGGCGCCGGTGGTGTGCGAGACGCCGGGCGGGGTCGACGGCCAACGGGCCGACATCGACTGGCTGAGGGAGCACCTGCCGGCCTGAGGTCGTCCGACGCGGCCCCGCGCATCAGGTCAGTGCGCGGGGCGCGCGGGTCCGGGGCCGGCCGGGCAGCGACAGCAGACCGGGCACGTCACGCAGCGCGAGGTTGAGGGCAAGTGAGATCCCGACCGCGGCGACCGTCAGCGGCAGCGGCGAGGCCGGTTGGCTGACGACGGCCTCCGGCAGCGCGGCCACCAGCGCGGCAAGGACGACGGAGTGCAGCACGTAGACGGGAAGGGTGTTCCGGCCGAGGTACGCCAGGGGGGTCCGCGCGGCGGTGCGGTCGAGCACCCTCGCCAGGGCCAGACCGGCCGCGACGGCCACGAGGCCGAGCGCCAGCCGGAACGGGGGCACCTCGCGCAGGCCGGCGGCCGCGACCGCGACGGTCGCGACGACGAAGGCCGCGACGAGCAGGCCCGCCACCGGCGCGTCGGCGCGCTGCGCCCACCGCCGGATCGGCCTGGACAGGTGCGCACCCAGCAGGAAGAAGACGAGGTACAGTGCCATGTTCCGCCGGCCCGCCGGGATGTCGAGCGACGACCCCGCCACCGCGGAGAGCGCCGCCGCGGCGAGCAGCTGGAGCGGGACGGGGACCCGGCGCATCGCGCGGGCTGCGAGGAAGAACAGGGCCAGGGCGTACAGGAACCACATCGCCGAGCTCGGGTGCACCAGCATCAGGCGCGGGTCCGGGCCGTCGCGCTCGGTGCCGGCCGCGCGGGCGACGAGCTCGAAGCCGGCCTCGCGCAGCAGCCACCACAGGACGTAGAGGTACAGGTAGAGCCCCACCCTGTGGGTCAGCACCCACCGCCACGGCCGGTCGAGGCTGCGCGCCGCGAACAGGCCCGACACAGTGAAGAACAGCGGCATTCGGAACGTGGCGAACAGGGAGTTCACCGCCTCCCAGCGGCCCTGGTCTCCGGTCCCGTAGGCCGCCTGGGTCGCGTGGAAGAGCACGACGAGCACGATCGCCATCGCCTTGGCGACGTCGACCCACCCCACCCGCCCTGCGCGCACGAGCACAGTGAACTACCGTCCGGCCACCTGGCGGGCCGGAAGCCTCGGACCGGCCGGCCCGGCTAGCGGGCGGCCGGCTCCGGCTGGGCGGGGACGAGGCCGGCGCCGTCGGACCCGGCGGTGGCGCACGGGGCGGCATGGTCGCGCACCGCGCGCAGCGCCCGCTCGAAGTCGGACAGCGCCCCGCTCGCGCGCAGCGGCTCGACCAGCCACGACTCGACCAGCTCGATCTGGCCCGGCAGGACCTGGTCGAGCAACGCGCGGCCGGAGTCGGTGATCACGGCGTAGGTCGTGCGCCGGTCGGTCGCGCAGGACCTGCGGGTCACCCAGCCGCGCTCGACCAGCCGGTCGACGACCCGGGTGATGCCGCTCGAGGTGAGGGTGGTCTGGGCGGCGAGGTCGCTCATCCGCAGCAGGCCCTCGGGGGAGCGCGCCAGCCGCAGGCAGACCTCGAACTCGGCGGGGGCCAGCCCGTGGCCGGCCAGCTGCGCGTGGCCCCGGGCCGACAGGGACGCCCACGTCTCGGCAAGCAGACCCATGAGGGTCAGCCGCTCGTCGTCCAGAGGTCGGTCCTGCATGCGCCGAGTGTACATCTACTTGACAACGGGAATATTGAGAGCGCAATATTTGCTCCAGCAGCCGACACCTCCTCAGCACCTCCGGAAGGAACTCCCCATGACCGAGCAGACCACCCAGACCGCAGGCCTCCGCGTCGTCGACGGTGTCAGCCTCCCCGCCGCGGGCACCTACGTCATCGACCCGACCCACACCCGCGTGGGCTTCGTCGCCCGGCACCTCATGGTGACCAAGGTGCGCGGTGCCTTCCGGGAGTACACCGGCTCGATCACCATCGGCGAGGACGTCGCGTCCTCGACCGCCGAGGCGACCATCCAGATCGGCTCCGTCGACACCGGCACCGCCGACCGTGACGCGCACCTGCGCTCCGGCGACTTCTTCGACGCCGAGACCTACCCGACGATGACGTTCGGCAACGCCAAGGTCGTCTCGCGGGACGGCGACGACGTCGTGGTCGAGGGCGACCTCACCATCAAGGACGTCACCCGCCCGGTGTCGCTCAAGGTCGAGCTCGACGGCGTCGCCGACGACCCGTTCGGCAACACCAAGCTCGCGATCACGGCGAAGACCGAGATCGACCGCGAGGAGTTCGGCCTCACCTGGAACGTCGCGCTGGAGTCCGGCGGCGTCCTGGTCTCGAAGAAGATCACCATCGAGATCGAGGCCCAGGCCGTCCTGCAGAAGGCCTGACCGCTCCGCACCACCCGGCGCGACCTGAGCGCCACCCGCTCGTCGCACCGTCGGCCGCCGCACCCGGACACCCGGGGCGGCGGCCGTCGCGCGTCAGGGGCCGGGTCGCTGGGTAGCCTCGGGCCGACCGCTCGACCCCCGTCGCCCCCTCGCCGAGGAGCCCGTCGCCCCATGGCGCTCGCCGTCCGTCCGATCAGCAGCGCCGAGCACCTGGCGTTCGTCGCCGCGCGGCCCTCCGCGTCCTTCCTGCAGTGCCCGTCGTGGGCCGCGGTGAAGAAGGACTGGGGCAGCGAGCTCCTCGGCTGGTACGACGCCGCGCACCCGGACGTGCTGGTGGGCGCCGGTCTGGTGCTGCTCCGCCAGGTTCCCAAGGTGCAGAAGTTCCTCGCCTACCTGCCCGAGGGGCCGGTGCTGGACTGGGCCGCCGATGACCTCGACGCCTGGCTGGCTCCGATGGTCGCCCACCTCAGGGCGAAGGGCGCGTTCGGCGTCAAGATGGGGCCGCCCGTGCCGCGGCGGCGCTGGTCGGCCGCGACGGTCAAGGCGGCCATCGCCGAGGGCACCGCCGCCCGGCTCGCCGACGTCCCGCCGGACTCCACCGACCCGACCGGCGACCGCGTGACCGCGTCCCTCGAGCGGCTCGGCTGGCGGGCGCCGGACCCCCAGGCCGGCTTCGGTGCCGGCCAGCCGCAGTACGTGTTCCAGGTGCCGCTCGCCGACCGCGACGAGGAGCAGCTGCTGAAGGGCTTCAACCAGCTGTGGCGCCGCAACATCAAGAAGGCCGACAAGCAGGGCGTCGTCGTCCGCCAGGGTGACCAGTCGGACCTGCCGGCCTTCCACGCGCTCTACGTCGAGACCGCCGAGCGTGACCACTTCACCGGCCGCGCGCTGTCGTACTTCCAGCAGATGTGGACCGCCATGCGCGCCGAGGACCCGGACCGGATCCGGCTCTACCTCGCCGAGCACGAGGGTGACCTGGTCGCCGCCACGACGATGGTCCGCGTGGGTCAGCACGCGTGGTACTCCTACGGCGCGTCGTCGACGGCGAAGCGTGACGTCCGCGGGTCCAACGCCGTGCAGTGGGCGATGCTGCGCGACGCGAAGGCCGCCGGCGCCACGGTCTACGACCTGCGCGGCATCACCGACACCCTCGCCGACGACGACGAGCACTTCGGCCTGATCCAGTTCAAGCTCGGCACGGGCGGCGAGGCCGTCGAGTACGTCGGCGAGTGGGACCTGCCGCTCAACAAGGTGCTCTTCAAGGCGTTCGAGCTCTACCTGAGCCGGCGGTGAGCCGGTGACGTTCACGCTGTACGTCGACGAGCCGCGCTGGCGCGGGCACCTGCGCGAGGTCGTGTCGTCCACCCCCGGGATCGTGCCCGTGGTCAAGGGCAACGGGTACGGCGTGGGCAACGGTCGCCTCGCCGCCGAGGCCGCGCTGCTCGGCGTCGACACGGTCGCGGTCGGCACGGCCGACGAGCTGCCCGAGGTCGCGGCCGCGTTCGCCGGCGACGTGCTGGTGCTCACCCCGTCGTACCCGAAGGCGGCGGCCGACCACACCGGCCGGGTGCTGCAGACCGTCGCGCACCTGGAGACGCTGCGCGCCGGTGGCGGGGCGCGAGTCGTGGTCGAGGCCGTCACGTCGATGCACCGGCACGGGCTGGGCGCCGACGACGTCGCAGGTCTGGCGTCGGGGCTCGGCGGCGTACGCCTCGAGGGCATCGCGTTCCACCTCCCGATGGACCGGCACGGCGGCTACCGGCCGGCCGACGAGGTGTCGTCGTGGCTGCACCGGCTCACGGCGGCCGGCGTACCGACGGGCGTGGCCTGGGTGAGCCACCTCACCGCACGCGAGCTCGACGGGCTGCGCGCGGAGTTCCCGGCCACGACGTTCCGGCCGCGGATCGGCACCTCGCTCTGGCTGGGCGACCGGGGTGCGCTGCAGGCCCGCGGCACCGTGCTCGACGTGCACCCGCTCTCCCGGGGCACGCACTACGGCTACCGCCGCCGTCGCGCGACACGCGACTGCCACCTGGTCGTCGTCAGCGGCGGAACGGCGCACGGCGTCGCGCTGGAGGCGCCGCGGACCGTGCGCGGCCCCGTGGGGCGCAGCAAGGCGTTGGCCGTCGGGACGCTGGCCGCGGCGAACCTGGCGCTGTCGCCGTTCCGGTGGGAGGGCAAGCAGCGCTGGTTCGCCGAACCGCCGCACATGCACGTCTCGCTGCTCCTGCTGCCTGCGTCGGTCACCCCGCCGGCGATCGGCGCCGAGCTCGACTGCGACGCCCGGCTCACCACGCTGCACCCCGACCGCGTCGCCCCGCTGCCGACCTGACCCCCCCCCCCCCACTCCCTCTCCCGCGGCCGTCCGGCGATCACGTAAACGTGATCGACCGTCGCCTTGCACGGCGTGCAACCCGTGCAATGCACCGGTACGCCGTGTGAAGCATCAGCCCGGGGTGTCTCGGCGCGAAAGTGCCCGCGCCTGGGCGGACAGGACTCGGGCCGCGAGCCGGGCCGGCTGGTGCAGGTCGGCAACGGTCCAGCGCACCACCTCCCGCTGCGCACGCAGACGGTCCTCCCGCTTCTTCTCGGCCCACAGCGCGTCGGACGCGCCAGCAGGGCCGCCCACCCCGAGTCCGTACTTGTACCGACCGTCGAACTCACCGACAACGCCGTGCCACGTGAAGTCGACGTACCCGATCAGGCCGTCGGCGTCGTAGACGGCGACCTGCAGGTCGTCGGGTGCGACGCCTTGCTGCGCCAGGACCACGCGCGACCAGGACTCGCCGGCGTTGGCGGCGCGGCCGTCGGCGAAGTCGAGAGCGGTGGAGACGAAGCGCGCGCCGGGCCAGCTGCGGCACCGATCGACGACCGCGCGCAGCTCGGACAGCGGAACGCCCTGCCGCAGCGCCGAGTCGAAAGCGGCAACAGCGCACTCGTACCGATCGGTGCTGCGGGCGATGTCGACCGCAGTCCTGGCGACGGTCGTGACGTCCCAGGCGTCCGATCGAACGAGCAGGTGCTCGTCAGGGATCTCGGCGACGTGGTGATGAACGCGTGCCTCCTTTCGCGCACCGGACGACTCACCCCGGGTGACGTGCACGGTCGAGAGGTCCGCGTCGAGCATCTCCAGCGCGTGGAAGACGCCAGCGCTCTGGTGGCTCAGCACCGCCGGCGCCTCCAGGGTCAGGCGAACCGCCGCGCAGGCGATCTGGTGCCGTGTCGGCGGGTCAGCCGCGACGTAGGCGGCCGTCCAGGCGTAGACACCACGCCGGACCGACACCAGGATCCTGCGTCGACGCATGACCTGGAGCTGCGACTCGGTGTGGCCGACGGCTCGCGCCTGCGCCGCGGTGAACACGCCCCCTTGTCGGTCCATCTGGACGACGAGATCCGGATGCAGGTCCGCGAGGTGGCTCACCCGCGCAGGTTGTCACCGGAACGTGATCGCGGCATCCGCTCTGTCCACAGCGCACGGCGCGGCGCACCGCTTCGCACGGCCAGCTGTCGCCTTGCACGGGTTGCAACCCGTGCAAGGCGAAGGTGGATCACGTTTACGTGATCGCCGGACGGGGGGGTCAGCGGACGGGGATGAGGCGCAGCGAGTCGGGTGCGTGGTCGAGGACGCCGCCGGCGGGGTCGTCCACCTCGGCGGCCGCTCCGTCCGGGCCGGCGCCGCCGGTGACCGAGCCGGGAGCCGGGGTGCGGACCGGGTCGTGCTCGGGTTGCAGGACGTCACGGACCACCAGCGCCATCAGCCACAGGGTCGCGACGACGTGGGCGAGCACCGTGAGGTCGTAGCCGTCGTCGGACAGTGCGCGCTCCGGCTTGCCCGGCGGGTAGCCGACGATGAGCATCCACACACCGACGTAGTGGACGACCTCGGCGGCCTGCCAGATGAGCAGGTCGCGCCACCGCGGGCGCGCAAGAACGGCGAGCGGGAGCAGCCACAGCACGTACTGCGGCGAGTAGACCTTGTTGGTCAGCAGGAACGCCGCGACGACGAGGAAGACCAGCTGAGGCAGCCGCGGCCGGCGCGGAGCGACCAGGGCGAGCAGGGCGACCCCGGCGCAGGCGAGCGCGAACAAGCCGCCGGCGAGCGCGTTCAGGCGGTCCTCCGGCACGGGGTGGCCCTGCTGGCTCAGCACGAACCAGATCGAGCTGAAGCCGGCGCCGCGCTCCTGGGACAGCCGGTAGAACTTCGACCACCCGTCGAAGTCCGCGAGCATCACCGGCACGTTGACGGCCGACCACCCGCACACCGCCGCGACCACCGTCGCCCAGAGCTCGCGCATCCGGCCGGCGCGCAGGCACAGCAGCAGGATCGGGCCGAGCGCGAACAGCGGGTAGAACTTGGTGGCCGCGGCCAGCCCGATCAGCACGCCGGCGGCCAGGGGTCTCTCCCGGGCCCATGCCAGCATGCCCAGCGCCAGCAGCGCCACGGCGTACAGGTCCCAGTTGATCGTCGCCGTCAGTGCGAGGACGGGCGCGGTGGCGACCATCGCGGCGTCCCAGCGACGGCGGCCGGACAGCGCCGCGGTCGCACCGACGGCCACCGCCGCCGCGATCGCAGCTCCCAGGGCGTTGATGTCGAAGTACCACCGCGACCGCTCGTCCGGCGTCCCGCCCTCGGGCACCAGCCGCGCCGTGAGGTACATGACCGCACCGGTGAGCACGGGGTACTCGACCTGGTGGTCGCCGACCTGCCCGATGTAGGGCACCTCGCCGTCGGCGAGACCGCGTCCGTAGTACAGCGGCGGCACGTCGCTGTAGCAGGCGTGGCTGTAGACGCCCGGTGCTGCCCAGCCGTGGTCGCGGCACCAGTCCTTCTGGACCAGGCCGACCCCGCAGGTGAGGAACGTCAGGGCGATGAGCACGCGGAGCGGCGTCCACCACCGCCGGTGGGCCGAAGCGCGCCGGCCGAGCGGGCCGCCGACCAGCTCGCTGCCGAGGCGGACGACCGCGTCGTCGCGCGAGGGGACGACCAGCTCGCCGGCGTTCACCCGCCGGGAGCCGGTGGCGAGACGGTGACGCCTCCGGTGCCGGTCGGCGGGGGCGTCACCTGCCCCGGCGGCGTGCTGGGCGGACCAGGAGCCGGGGTCGTGGCCGTCTCGGACGGTGTCGCCGTCTCGGACGGTGTCGCCGTCTCGGACGGCGTGGGCGACTCCGACGGGGTAGGGGTGGACGTCGGCTGCGGGTTGACCGGCTCGCCGACGTCGGCCCGCGGCGGGAACTGCTCGACGTCCTTGTTCTGCAGCGCCGCGGTCATGAAGGCCGTCCAGATGCGCGCCGGGTACTCGCCGCCGAAGAACGTCGACAGGCCGCCGACGCCGTCGAGGTCGGCCTTGCCGGTGCCCTTGTAGAAGTCGACGGCCGCTGCGAGCTGCGGGGTGTAGCCGACGAACCAGGCCGACGTGGTGGTGTCGGGGCGCAGCGCCGCGGTGCCGGTCTTGGCGGCGGCCGGGCGGCCGAGGCTGCGCGCCTCGGTGCCGGTGCCGTTGCGCACCACCTGCTGGAGGGCGTAGTCGACGTCGGCGACGACGTCCTTAGTGAAGGCCCGCTCGGTGCTGTCGTCGGCACGGTAGCGCGTGCCGCCGTTCGCGCCCTTGACCTCCTGCACGACGTGCCAGGTGGCGCGCTCGCCGTCGGCCGCGAACGTCGCGTAGGCGTTGGCCATGTCGATGTTGTGCACCGACGCGGTGCCCAGCGTGCTCACGGCGTTCGGCAGCAGGCCGGGGGTGTCCTGCGGGATGCCGGCGTCGACGGCGGCCTGCACCATCTTCTGCGGCCCCATCTCCAGGTTGAGGTCGACGAAGACGGTGTTGATGGACTCCTCGATCCCGCGGACGAGGTCGATCGACGAGCCGTAGCTGCGGTCGAACTCGTTGTTGACCTCCTTGTCGGTGCCCGGCACGTCGAACGGCGAGTTGCCGGAGAACCGGCTCTTCAACGAGATGCCGTCGGCTAGCGCCGCCGCCAGGGTGAACGGCTTGAACGAAGAGCCGGGCTGCACCCGGGCCTGCGTCACCTCGTTGAGACCGCCCGCCGTCGAGCCGCCGTACATCGCGACGACGGCACCGGTGCCGGGCTCTACCGCGGAGAGGCCGATGTGCACGTTGCGCGCGTTCTCGCGCGGCCGCTCCTGGCGCACCGCGCGGACCGCGGCGCGCTGCGAGCGCTTGTCGAACGTCGACGTCACGCGCAGGCCGCCGAGGTCGATGTCCTGGTCGCTGAACCCGTTGGCCTTGAGCTCCCGTCGGACGGAGTCCATCAGGTAGTAGGCGGGGCCGCCCCGGGGCTTGCTGCCCTCGGCGAGCGGCGGCACCACCATGCCCGCGCGCTTGCCGGCGTCCAGCCAGCGCTTGGCGACCATGCCGTCGAGGACGTACTCGAACCGGGACTTGAGCCGGTCGGGATACTTCTCCGGGTCATAGCCCGCGGGCGACCGGATGACCGATGCCAGCACCGCGCCCTGCTCGACCGTGAGGTCCTTGGCGTCGACACCGAAGAACGTCTGCGCCGCGGTCTGGATGCCGTAGGCGCCACGGCCGAAGTAGATCGTGTTGAGGTAGTCCTCGAGGATCTTGTTCTTGTCGTCGCGACGGGCGAGCTTCACCGCGATGAAGAACTCCTTGAACTTGCGCGTGTAGGTGCGCTCCGAGGAGAGGTAGGCGTTCTTCGCGTACTGCTGGGTGATCGTCGAGCCGCCCTGGGTGGCGCCGCCGCGCAGGTTGCTCCAGAACGCCCGGGCGATGCCGGTCGGGGAGATGCCGCGGTTCTCGTAGAAGGTCCGGTCCTCGGCGGCGAGCACGGCCTTCTGGACGTGGTCGGGTACCTGGTCGAGGGGGATGATGATCCGGTTCTGGTCGCCGAAGCGGCCGATCTCGGTCTTGCCGTTGTCGTAGTAGACGATCGTCGTCTGCGCCGATATCAGCGACTTCGGCTGCGGGATGTCGGTGGCCGCGTACGCCACACCGAGCAGCGCGACGACGGCCAGGAACCCCACCCCGGCCAGGGCCAGCCACTGCTTGAACGACGGGAGGTAGCGGCGGGCGCCGTCGTACCGCGCGCGCGGGTAGTCGACTCTCACGGGCTGCTCACAGGGGGTGACGGGTCCTTCGGCGCGGAGGGCAGGCGGCGGGCGGGGTAGCGGGCGGTACGAGTCGTGCGGGCCGGGTGCGGCGGTTCGTCAGGGTAACGACGTCCCGGGGACTACCCCTCGCCCGCCGTCCCGGAACTCGCGCGCCGCACCTGACGCGCCGAGCGCCCGGAGCGGTCGGCCTGCCGGCCGGTCCGCCGGTCGACCCTGTCACCGAGGACGAAGGACCGCACCAGGTGGTTCCACCCGCATCCCAGGCAGACCTCCACGACGTACACCCGGCACTCGCCGTGCTCGTGGTCCATCGCCGCCAGCTCCGCCCGTGCCCTCACCCGGCCCTGGCACGGCCCGAGCTGCTCGCCGTAGACGTAGGCCACCTCGGCCAACCGCTCGCGCCAGCAGAGCGGGCAGTCGCGGCCGGTCGGCTCGCCGTGGAACCGCGCGGCGCGGCGCAGGTCGGGGTGGGCGTCGCAGACGTCGTCCGGCGTCGTCGGGCCGCCGCCGAGCAGCGACTCCAGGGTCGCGCGGCGGGCCAGCCCGTAGTCGACGACCGACCGCTGGGTACACCCGGCCGAGCCTACGACCGGCACCCGTGGGCGCGGATCACGTCGTACCGGATTGACCCGGCTTGCACCTGAACCGGACGCCGCCTATCGTTCCGATGTATCAGCCCGATACATCGCGCCGACCGGTCCGGTCGGCAGCGGGGCGCGCAGCAGTCCCGCTCGCGGCGGCGTCTCACGAGGAGGAACGGCCATGGCCAAGCGGTCCGACGTCCTCGAGTTCGCGGTCCTCGGGCTCCTGCACGAGGCACCCATGCACGGTTACGAGCTGCGCAAGCGGCTCAACGCCACGCTGGGTGCACTGCGGGCGTTCTCCTACGGTTCGCTGTACCCGTGTCTCAAGCAGCTGGCCGCGAGCGGGTTCGTCACGGAGCAGGTCGAGGACTCCGGGACGACAGGTAAGCGGTCCCGGATCGTCTACCAGCTCACGGCGGACGGCAAGGAGCACTTCGCGGCGCTGCTCGACGAGAGCGGCCCGTCGGCGTGGGACGACGAGGGCTTCGGCGTGCACTTCGCCTTCTTCGGGCGCACCGACGCAGCCACCCGGCTGCGGATCCTCGAGGGGCGCCGGTCGCGCCTCGAGGAGCGGGTGGCCGGTTTCCGGAGCGCGGTCTCGCGCAGCCGGGAGCGGGTCGACAGCTACACCCTCGCGCTGCACCAGCACGGGCTCGAGTCCGTCGAGCGCGAGGTCCGCTGGCTCTCCGAGCTCATCGACGACGAGCGGCGCAGCCGCCCGTCCCAGGAGCCCGCTGCCGGCACCACCGACGTACGACCTCCCGCGTCCGGAACGGCGACCCCGCCGCTCCGGGCACGACGTGAAGATCACTGAGAAGGAGCACCCATGAGTTCGGTACGAGTGGCCATCGTCGGCGTCGGCAACTGCGCCGCGTCACTGGTCCAGGGCGTCGAGTACTACCAGGACGCCGACCCGCAGAGCCGCGTCCCCGGGCTGATGCACGTCCAGTTCGGCGAGTACCACGTGCGTGACGTCGAGTTCGTCGCGGCGTTCGACGTCGACGCCAAGAAGGTGGGCACGGACCTGTCCGAGGCCATCGGCGCCAGCGAGAACAACACCATCAAGATCGCCGACGTGCCGCCGCTCGGCGTGCCGGTCCAGCGCGGTCACACCCTCGACGGTCTCGGCAAGTACTACCGCGAGACCATCGTCGAGTCCGACGACGAGCCCGTCGACGTCGTCGCCGCCCTGCGCGAGGCGAAGGTCGACGTCCTGGTCTGCTACCTGCCCGTCGGGTCCGAGGCCGCCGCGAAGTTCTACGCGCAGTGCGCCATCGACGCCAAGGTCGGCTTCGTCAACGCGCTCCCGGTGTTCATCGCCGGCACCCCGGCGTGGGCGAAGAAGTTCGAGGACGCCGGTGTCCCGATCGTCGGCGACGACATCAAGTCGCAGGTCGGCGCCACCATCACGCACCGCGTGCTGGCGAAGCTGTTCGAGGACCGCGGTGTGATCCTCGACCGCACCTACCAGCTGAACGTCGGCGGCAACATGGACTTCAAGAACATGCTCGAGCGCGACCGCCTCGAGTCGAAGAAGATCTCGAAGACCCAGGCCGTCACCAGCAACATGGAGAACAAGCTCTCCGCGCGCAACGTGCACATCGGCCCGTCGGACTACGTGCAGTGGCTGGACGACCGCAAGTGGGCCTACGTCCGCCTCGAGGGTCGCAACTTCGGCGACGTGCCGCTGAACCTCGAGTACAAGCTCGAGGTCTGGGACTCCCCGAACTCCGCCGGTGTCATCATCGACGCGATCCGTTGCGCGAAGATCGCCATGGACCGCGGCATCGGTGGCCCGATCCTGTCGGCGTCCTCGTACTTCATGAAGTCGCCGCCCGTGCAGCACGACGACGACATGGCGCGCGACCTGGTCGAGCAGTTCATCGCGGGAACCATCGAGCGCTGAGCACCTGTGATCCACACCGGATCCCTGCGGTTCTTGCGCAAGGATCCGGTGTGGATCACCGCGCGTCGTCGCCTCGCAGCTCAGCCGTAGCCTGGGGCCATGTCCTTCGCCGGTGACCTGCGCGCGGTCGTCCGGCACCGCGACTTCCGGCGGCTGTTCGCCACCCGCCTGACCTCGCAGGCCGCGGACGGTGCGTTCCAGGCGGCGCTGGCCAGCCTGTTCTTCTTCTCCCCGGAACGGCAGACCTCCGCGGGCAGCGTGGCCGCGGCGTTCGCGACCCTGCTGCTGCCCTACTCCGTGGTCGGGCCGTTCGCCGGGGTGCTGCTCGACCGCTGGCGGCGCCGGCAGGTCCTGGTCTACGCCAACCTGGTCCGCGCCGGGATGGTGCTGGGCGTCGCCGCCCTGAGCGCCGCCGACGTCACCGGCTTCCCGTTGTACGCCGCGGTGCTGGCCTGCCTGTCGGTGAACCGGTTCTTCCTGGCCGGCCTCTCCGCCGCCCTGCCGCACGTCGTGACGCGGCACGAGCTGGTGATGGCCAACTCGGTGTCGACCACGACCGGTACGGTGGTCGCGATCACCGGCGGTGGTGCCGGCTTCGCGCTCAAGCGCCTGTTCGGTGACGGGACCGCGGCCGATGCCGAGGTGATCGTGGTGGCGGCGCTGGCGTACGCCGTCGCGGGCGCGCTCGCCGCCCGGATGGACCGCGACCTGCTCGGCCCGGACCTCGAGGGTGAGCCGGACCGGACCCGCGAGGCGGTGCGCCGGGTGGCGCTCGGCCTGGCCGACGGCGCACGGCACGTGTGGTCGCACCGGCCGGCCGGCCAGGCACTGGCAGCGATCGGCGCGCACCGGTTCTTCTACGGCGTCTCGACCATCTCGGCGATCCTGCTCTTCCGGAACTACTTCCACGACCCCGACGACGTCGACGCCGGGCTCGCCGGGCTGGCGGGGGTGTTCGCAGCATCGGGGGCCGGCTTCTTCCTCGCGGCGGTGGTCACGCCCGAGGTCACCCAGCGGATCCGCAAGCAGTCGTGGATCACCGTCTGCTTCGCGATGGCCGCGGCCGCCGAGGCGGTCTTCGTCGTGACGATCGTCGAGTGGCTGCTGTACGTGGGTGCGTTCGTGCTGGGTATCGCCGCCCAGGGCTCCAAGATCTGCGTCGACACCATCGTGCAGACCTCGGTCGACGACGCGTACCGCGGCCGGGTCTTCTCCTTCTACGACGTCATCTTCAACATCGCCTTCGTGTCGGCCGCCGCGTTCGGGGCCGCCGTCCTGCCCGCCGACGGCAACTCCCGCGGTGTCTATGCCGTCATCGCCGGCGGCTACGTGGTCACCGCCGTGGTCTACGCCCGCGCCACCCGCCGGCTCACTGCGCGCACGCCCGCGGCCGTGCGCGAGCCGACCACCTAGCCCGTCCGACCGGACACGGCCTGCTGTCGCCCTGCACGGCGTGCAACCCGTGCAAGGCGACCGGCGATCACGTTTACGTGATCGCCGGACGGCGCTGCGGAGCGGGCAGGGTCAGGTCGGGCGGGCGTCGGGCTGGGTGGCCCACCAGGCCCGCAGCTCGGCCTCGGCGGCGTCGCGGGACAGCGGCCCCTGCTCCATCCGCACCTCCTTGAGGTGCTTCCACGCCCGCCCCACCACCGGGCCCGGCGGCACGCCGAGCAGCTCCATGATCGCGTTGCCGTCGAGGTCCGGCCGGATCGAGTCCAGCTCCTCCTGCTCGCGCAGGCGGGCGATCCGCTCCTCGAGGTCGTCGTACGACCGGGACAGCGCCGTGGCCTTGCGCTTGTTGCGGGTGGTGCAGTCCGACCGGGTCAGCGCGTGCAGGCGCGGCAGCAGCGGCCCGGCGTCGGCGACGTAGCGGCGTACAGCGGCGTCGGTCCACGCGCCGGTGCCGTAGCCGTGGAACCGCAGGTGCAGCTCGACCAGCTGCGAGACGTCCTCGACGACGTCCTTGGGGTAGCGCAACGCCTTCAGCCGGTGACGGGTCAGCTTGGCGCCGACGACCTCGTGGTGGTGGAAGGAGACGCCGCCACCCGGCTCGAACCTGCGCGTCTTCGGCTTGCCGATGTCGTGCAGGAGCGCGGCCAGCCGCAGGACGAGGTCCGGCTCTCCGGCACCCACGGTGCCCTCGTGGAGGATCGCCTGCTCGAGCACGGTGAGGGTGTGCTCGTAGACGTCCTTGTGCCGGTGGTGCTCGTCGATCTCCAGCGCGAGCCGCGGCAGCTCGGGCAGCACGTGCTCGGCCAGCCCGGTCGCGACCAGCAGCCCGAGGCCGGCACGCGGGTCGGGCGCCAGCACCAGCTTCGAGAGCTCGTCGCGCACCCGCTCGGCCGACACGATCTCGATCCGGGCGGCCATCTGCGTCATCGCGGACAGGGCCGCCGGGTCGACCGTGAAGCCGAGCTGCGCCGCGAACCGCGCCGCCCGCATCATCCGCAGCGGGTCGTCGGCGAAGGACACCTCCGGCGCGCCGGGCGTGCGCAGCACCTTGGCCGCGAGGTCGTCGAGGCCCCCGTACGGGTCGACGAACACCGAGGTGCGCAGGTCGACCGCCATCGCGTTGACCGCGAAGTCGCGCCGCAGCAGGTCGCCCTCGAGCGAGTCGCCGTAGGACACCTCGGGCTTGCGCGAGTCGTGGCGGTAGACGTCGGCGCGGTACGTCGTCACCTCGACGAGGTGCTCGCCGCTGCGGGCGCCGACGGTACCGAAAGCGATGCCGACGTCCCACCACGCGTCGCCCCACCGCTTGAGCAGCTCGCGCACGACCTCGGGCCGGGCGTCGGTGGTGAGGTCGATGTCCGGTGCCCGCCGGCCGAGCAGCAGGTCGCGCACCGGACCACCCACCAGCGCGATCTGGTGGCCGCCGGCGACGAACGCGTCGACGAGGTCGGACAGCACCGTCGTGAGGTCGACCAGGCCTTCGGCCAGCCGGCGGCGGGCAGCCGCCAGCGAGGGCTCGCGGGACGCGGGGGTGGCGGGGGTCGCGGGGACGTCGGGCACGGGGGCCAAGGGTACGGCGCGCCCGGCCCCCGGACGCCGCCGCAGCCGCGCCGGGACCGCAGTCGCCGCTGGCTACGATCGATGGATGACCACCGCCCCCACGCCGCGCCGGCGCCCGCCCGGCCGCCGCCGGGGCGCCGAGGCGGCGTCGCGGCGTGCGCGGGGGCTCCGCAAGGTCGAGGAGACCTCCGCCGGCGGCCTCGTGGTCGACCGGACCGAGGACCCGCCGCGGGTCGCGCTGATCGGCCGGCTGGACCGCCGCGGCCGACTGCTCTGGTCGCTGCCGAAGGGCCACGTCGAGGAGGGCGAGACCCACGAGGACGCCGCCGTGCGCGAGGTGGAGGAGGAGACCGGTATCCGGGGCCGGGTGGTCGCCGCCCTGGGCACCATCGACTACTGGTTCGTCGCCGAGGACCGCCGGATCCACAAGACCGTCCACCACTACCTCCTCGAGGCCTCGGGCGGCGAGCTGTCCGACGACGACATCGAGGTCGACGAGGTCGCCTGGGTACCGCTCCCCGAGCTGCACAGCAGGCTGGCCTACGCCGGGGAGCGACGCCTCGCGGAGACCGCGGCCGACCTGCTCGCGGACTCCGCGTGAGCGACCCGCGCCGAAGAAGCCCCCGATGACGCCGAGCGCCACGGGGACACCTCCGGCGGCGCGACCCGCGGCACCCGGACGCCGCCCACGCCGGGATCTCCGCTGCCGGCCGGCCGCGACGGCCAGGGCCGCCCTCGCCGCGGCGGCGGCCCTGATGGGGCTGCTGCCCCTCGCCGTCGTCGGCACCGTCCCGGCGACCGCGGCCGGCGGGGTTCAGGTCGCCGTCCTCGGCCAGTCGCCGGCCATCGGCACCAGCGGGTCGACGCTGCAGGTGACCGGCACCGTGTCCAACTCCGGTCGTCAGGTGCTGCGCGCGGTCTCGGTGCGGCTGCGGCTGTCCGACACCCGGCTCGGCAGCCGCGCCGAGCTCGCCGCGGTCATGGCAGGTCAGGTCGCCAGCCGCGACGGGCAGGTCGTGGCCGAGGTGACCCTGCCCGACCTCGGGCCCGGCACCGGGGCGCCCTTCGACCTCGTCAAGGCCCTCGACCAGGTGCCGGCCCTGGACGGGTTCGGGGTCTACGTCCTCGGCGTCGAGGTCGTCGGTGCCCGCGGCAAGGGCGCGCAGGCGCCCGCACGGGTCGCCCTCGTCCGGTCGCTGCTGCCCTGGTCGCCACCCACCGTCGGGCTGAGCCCGACGGGCTTCAGCTGGCTGTGGCCGCTCGTCGGCGCACCGGTGCGGCTGGCCAACGGCGTGTTCGCCGACGACTCGCTGGCCGCCGGCCTCGCCCCGGGCGGCCGGCTGGACCGGCTGCTGCAGGCCGGCACCCGGCTCGACGGGGGAGCGGCCGTCACCTGGGCGATCGACCCCGACCTCGTCGAGACCGTCCAGGACATGGCCGACGGCTACCGCGTCGTCGCCGATGGCGGCCGGTCGACCGTCCCGGGCGGCGGCTCCGGGCTGGCCCGGTCCTGGCTCGAGGCGCTGCAGACGGCCACCGCCGGCGCCCAGGTGCTGGCGCTGCCGTACGCCGACCCCGACGTCGTCGCGATCGTGCGGCACGGCGCGCCGGCGGAGGTCGCGCGGGCCCGCACCGTCGGCGCCGACACGCTGACCCGGCTGCTGCCGGCCGCGACCCTCGTCCCCGACGTGGCCTGGCCGGTGGCCGGCTACGCCGACCGGGACACGCTCGGGGCGCTGGCCAGGTCCGGCGCCACCGGCGTCGTCCTCGACGGGCGCGCCCTGCCTACCACCATCGACCTCAGCTACACCCCGTCCGGACGGGCCCGCCTGTCGTCGGCGGCGGGTCCGGTGGCCGGGCTGCTGGCCGACCCCGGCCTTGCCACCGAGCTCGCGGCCGCGCCGACCGAGGGCAGCGGGGTGCTCGCCGGTGAGCGGCTGGTGGCCGAGACCGCCATGATCGCGGCCGAGCTGCCGAGCACTGGGACGGCCCGCACCCTGATCGCGATGCCGCCGCGGCGCTGGAGCCCGTCACAGTCCTACCTCGACCAGCTCGTGACCGTCGCCGGCGCGGCCTGGGCTGCGCCGGTGACCCTCCCCGAGCTGGCCGCCGACACCCCGCCGGAGGTCGACCGCGAGCGGCTGCGGTACCCGCGCGCCGAGCGGCGCGGCGAGCTGCCGGAGAGCTGGCTGCGGGCGCTGGACACCTACCGGTCCAACGTGTCCCTGTTCGCCGGCATCCTCACCGACAAGACCCGGCTGGTCCCGCGGCTGCAGTCCTCCCACCTGCGCCTCCAGTCGTCGTACTGGCGTGGCCGGGACGGCGCCCGGGTGAACCGCAACGCCCGCGAGCGCGACTACCTCACCGACCTCCGCGGCCGGGTCCGCGTGCAGCCGGGCGACTTCACCTTCGGGAGCAAGTCCGGGAAGATCCCGGTCACCCTCATCAACGAGCTGCGGCAGCCGGTCGACGTGGTGCTGCGGCTCGAGCCGCAGACCCCCCGGCTGCGCCTCGAGAGGGTCGAGGTCCCCCCGCTCGGCCCGAACCAGAAGGTCCAGGTCGAGGTGCCGGCCAGCGCCGTGGCGGGCGGCCTCGTCGTGGTGGAGGCCAGCCTGCGCACCCCGGGCGGAGCGCTCTACGCCCAGCCGGTGGCGCTGCGGGTGCGCGTCACCGAGATCGGCACCGTGGCCCTCGTCATCACCATCGGCGCGGCGGTCGTGCTCTTCCTGGCCGCCGGGGTGCGCGTCCTGCGGCGGGTCCGGCGCCGCGACCCCGACGCGACCGACGACCCCGACGACCCCGATCCGGAGTCCGCCGAGGAGCCCGTGGACGTGACGGCGTGAGCGGGTGACGGCCCGATGACCACCCCGTCCGGACAGCCGGCCGACGCGTCCCCGGACCCGATCGAGCAGGCCGACCCCGCGCCGGTCGGGGCCTCGGCGCGGACGCTGCTGCGCGCCTCGTCGGTGATGGCCGCCGGGACGGTCGCCTCCCGTGCGCTGGGCTTCGTGCGGGCGGCCGTCCTGGCTGCCGCCATCGGCACCGCCCTGACCGGCGACACGTTCCAGGTCGCCAACACGGTGCCCAACATCATCTACATCCTGCTGGCCGGCGGCGTCCTCAACGCGGTGTTCGTGCCGCAGCTGGTCCGCGCGATGCGCGGCGGCGAGGAGCAGGCCCAGCAGTACACCGACCGGCTGCTGACCCTGGCCGTCCTGGTGCTGGCCGGCATCACCCTGGTCGCGACGCTCGCGGCGCCACTCGTGGTGGGGCTCTACACGGTGATGGCCGAGCCGGCCGCGGCGGACGCGCACGTGACCGCGCTGCTCGCGTACTGGTGCCTGCCGCAGATCTTCTTCTACGGCGTCTACACCATGCTCAGCCAGGTCCTCAACGCCCGCGGCAGCTTCGGCCCGATGATGTGGGCGCCGGTGCTCAACAACATCATTGCGATCGTCGGCGGGCTGGTCTTCATCGCGGCGTTCGAGATCGACGTCGACGACCCGACGTCACTGGGTGCCGGGGCCGTGACGCTGCTGGCGGGCGGAGCGACCGTGGGCGTCGCCGCGCAGGCCCTCGTCCTGCTGCCGGTGCTGCGACGCAGCGGGTTCCGGTTCCGCCCCCGGCTCGACCCGCGCGGAGTGGGCCTGCGCCGGGCCGGCGACCTGGCCCGCTGGACCTTGCTGTTCGTGCTGGTCAACCAGATCGCCTACGCGGTGATCGTGAACCTCGGCGTGGCCACCAGCACGTCAGCGAAGGCGGCGGGGCTGACGGCCGGCGTCGGCTTGCTCGCCTACTCGAACGCCTACCTCATCTTCGTCCTGCCGCACTCGATCATCACGGTGTCGGTCATGACCGGCGTGCTGCCCCGCATGAGCCGCGAGGCGTCGGCCCGCGACCTCGCTGCCGTGCGCGCCTCGTTGTCGGAGGCGTGGCGACTCACCGGTGTCGGCACCGTGGTAGCGGCCGCGGGACTCGTGGCACTGGGTCCGCAGCTGACGGAGATCCTCTTCGACAACCCCCAGGTCACCACCGCCGGCGCCCGCTACATCGGGGTGGTCGCGGCGGCGTTCGCCCTGGGCCTGCCCGCCTTCTCCGCGCAGTACGTCGCCCTGCGGGGCTTCTACGCCTTCGAGGACACCAGGACGCCGTTCCTCCTCCAGCTCGCCATCGCCGCCACCAACGTGCTGCTGGCGCTCGCGGCCTACGCCGTCCTCGACGTGCGGTGGCGGATGGCCGGTGTTGCCCTGGCGTACTCGCTCACCTACGCCGGCGGGCTGGCGCTGTCGACGTCGCTGCTGCGGCGCCGCACCGGCGGACTCGACGGCCAGGCGGTGCTGCGGCACTACGTCCGGCTGGTGGTCGCCGCCGTGCCGGCCGCGGCGCTCGGCTGGGTGGTGTCGTGGGTGGTCGGAGGGCTCGTGGGCGACGGCCTCCTCGGGTCCCTGGTCGCGCTGGCGGCGGGCGGGCTGGTGCTGCTGGTCTGCTACGTCGTGCTGGCCCGGGCGATGCGGGTCCGCGAGCTCACCGAGCTCCTCGGCCGGGTCCGCGGCCGAGCGACGGCCTGACGCCCGGGCCGACACCGGCCCACCTAGCTGACGCGCCGGCCTCAAGCCGGGCGCCGGACCGGCCGATGTGCTCACCATGCAGGCTGCCGTGCCGCGCGTCCTTCGCGCCGTCCCGCCCGTCGCGACCTCCGGGCGCGACCGGGGCGACATCGTGCTGGGCTGGCTCACCCGCCTGACGGTGGTGTTCGCCGTCGTCGGCCTGGCACTGTTCGAGGCCATCTCGATCGGCACCACCACTGCCAACGTCGCCGACCAGGGCTCCTACGCCGCCCAGGAGGCGTCCGCGACCTGGGACCAGACCAGGAACGCGCAGTCCGCCTACGAGGCCGCCGTCACCGCCGCCGTCGACCAGAACGCCGAGAACGTGGTCTCGACCAAGGACTTCCTCATCGACCCCGACGGCACCGTCCACCTGGTCATCAGCCGGGACGCCAAGACCCTGCTGCTCTTCCGGTGGCACCGCACGGCCGGCTGGGCGCACGTCAGCCGCGCGGCCGAGGGCCGCAGCGTCCAGAGCTGACGACGCGCGACGGCAGCCGGCCGCGGACCCACCGCCGCCGGCAGGACTGACAGCCGGGTTCCCGGGGTAGTCGGACCTACGATGGTCGGACCCGCTCGCGCGGGGCCCGGGCCACCGGTCCCTGCCGTACGTCAGTCCCCGACGGGAGTGCTGTGTCGCCGAACGCCGTCGAGCCGGGCACCAGGCTCGTCGACCGCTACCGCCTCGACAAGCACCTCGGCGAGGCGGGCGGCACGGCCTACTGGCGCGCGCACGACGAGCTGTTGGACCGCTCGGTCGGCGTCTGCCTGCTCAGCGCCGACGACAGCCAGGCCGAGCGGGTCCTCGGTGCCGCCCGCCGCGCGGCCGCCGTCACCGACCCGCGGTTCCTGCGGGTGCTCGACGCCAGCGAGGTCGAGAGCCCCCTCGGCAGCGTGGTGTACGTCGTCAACGAGTGGGTCCGCGCCACCAACCTCACCGACCTGCTGGCCGACGGGCCGCTCCCGCCTGCCGAGGCGCGCGACCTGGTCCGTGAGATCGCCGACGCCCTCGACTCCGCGCACCGCGACGGGCTCGCGCACCTCTGCCTGCAGCCCGAGCACGTCCTGCGCACCAGCCACGGCCAGGTCAAGATCGTCGGCCTGGCCGTCGAGGCAGCCGTCCGCGGCATCGAGGCCACCGACGAGACCGACGCCGCCCACCGTGACACGCAGGGCGTCGCCGCAGTGGGCTACGCCGCCCTGACCGCGCGCTGGCCCGGCCCGGAGTCGACCGGGCTGGCGGCCGCCCCGCACGACGGCGACGCCCTCTGCAGCCCGCGGCAGGTACGCGCCGGCATCCCGCACGACATCGACCAGCTGGTCAGCCGCGCCCTCGACGTGCCCGGGACGGCCGGCCCGGCGGTCCGCACCCCCGCGGCGCTGGCCGCCGCGCTCGGCGACGCGCGCGTCACGACCCGGGTCCCGGCGGTCCGACCGCCCGGAGGCAGCACCAGCGACTCGTTCCCGCCCGGCCGGCTGGCGCCGTACGACGACCAGGGCCGCCGGCGTCCCGGCCGCACCACCGTGCTCGCGTGGGGTGCCGTGGCCGTCGTGCTGTGCGTCGGTCTGGCCCTCGCGCTGGGCCAGGTGATCACCGGGCTGGGCGGCGAGGACAGCGGCGACGCCACGACCCCGGACAGCACCAGCTCGCCGTCCGGCTCGGCGGCCGCCACGGGAGACCCGGTGACGGTCCAGGGCGTGTCGACGCTGGACCCGCCCCCGGACGGCAACGGTGACGAGAACGGCTACGCCGCGCAGCGGGCCGTCGACGGCAAGACCTCCACCGCGTGGACGACCAAGTCCTACAACGAGCAGTTCGGGCCGGCCGGCCTCAAGGACGGCGTCGGTCTCGTCCTCGACCTCGGCGCGCCCACGCCCCTCAGCTCGGTGACCGTGCGGACCGTCGGGGCCACCGACCTCGAGATCCGGACCGCGGACCAGGAGGGCGCTGCCCTCGACGACTACGACCTGATGGCGACGGCGTCCGACGTCGACCGGCGTGCGGTGCTCCGCCCGCAGGACGACGTGACCGCCCGCTACGTGCTCGTCTGGCTCACCTCGCTGCCCGCCGATGGCACGGGCTACCGCGGCCAGGTCCAGGAAGTCACCATCACCCGCTGACCCGGCTCCGCGGCGCGCTTCATCCGCCGGGCGGACCTGTCGACCTACGCTGGGTGGGCCCGGCACCGGGCCGGGCGGCGAGGTGGGTCGAGTGCACGACGGCAGCGACGGCGGGCGCAGCGACGCCGAGCTCCTGCACGCGCACGCCGAGGGCGACCCGGACGCGTTCGGCGAGCTGGTCGGCCGGCACCGTGACCGGCTGTGGGCCGTCGCGCTGCGCACCCTGGGCCATCCCGAGGAGGCAGCCGACGCCCTCCAGGACGCCCTGCTCTCGGCGTTCCGGGCCGGCCGTGGGACCTCGGCCTGGCGCGGCGACTCCGCGGTCACGACCTGGCTGCACCGCATCGTGGTCAACGCCTGCCTGGACCGGGCCCGGCGGCGGGCCGCCCGGCCGGCCGATCCGCTGCCCGAGCACGACAGCCTCCAGGTCGCCGACCGGCGCGACGAGGTGGCGGCCCGCACCACGGCCCTCGACGTCACTGCCGCGCTGGCCACCCTGCCGGTCGAGCAGCGCGGTGCCCTGGTCCTCGTCGACATGTACGGCTGGTCGGTCGAGGACGCCGCGCAGGCGCTGGACTGCCCGGTCGGCACCGTCAAGAGCCGCTGCGCCCGCGGTCGGGCAAAGCTGCTGCCGCTGCTGCGGGAGCGGAACCGCGAGACCGGCCCCGACGTCCCACCGAGGACAGCCGCCGGGAGCACCGGCCGCCCGGCCCCACCACTTCCCGCAGCACCCGACACCCCGGACGGAGGTCAGCGATGAGCGAGCAGCCCGAGCCGCGGCACCTGGACGCCGACGCGCTGGCCGACCTCCAGGAAGGGCTGCTCGACGGCGACGGCGAGGCCACCGCCAGGCGCCACCTGGAGGCCTGCGCGGACTGCCGTGCCGACCTCGCGTCGCTCACCGACCTCCCCGCGCTGCTGGCCGCCGCCGGCGACGTGGGCCCGGTGCCCGAGCTGGTGGCCGCCCGCCTGGACCGCGCGCTGGCGGCCGAGGCGGTCCGCCCCGCCGTACCGACGGCGACCCGGACCATCACGCCGGAGCTGTCCGCGGCACGAGGCCCGGTGCGCGGGATGCGCCTGCTGCAGGCGGCCGCGGCCCTCGTCCTCGTCCTGGGCGCCGGGGCGATCGGGATCTCGGCACTGCCCCACGGGGGCGACAACAGCACCAGTGCCGGCAGCGCCGGTGCCGCGGACTCTGCCGGCGGGAGCGCAGCGGCCGAGGCAGCACACGCACCCGTCACCGCGAGCGGCCGCAACTGGACCAGGGGCACGCTCACGGCGGCGGCACCGTCGCTCGCCGCGGGCACCTACGGACCCCCGTTCTCGCTGCTCGACCGGAAGGCGGCGGCCCGCGACGACGCCGGCGGCGCGACCCCGTCGCCGTCTGCCGGGACGCTGAGCGGCTCGCCGAGCATCCCGCCCGAGGCGGCCGCCGCGGGGCCGGCGTCCCGGCTGGCCGACCCGGCGTCGCTGGCGGCGTGCGTCGTCACCCTTGCCGACGGCGGGCCGGTGGTGCAGCCGCTCGCGGTCGACCTCGCGACCTACGAGGGCAAGCCGGCGGCCGTCCTCGTGTTCCCGGCGGCGGACGACCGGGCAGCCCTGGACGTCTACGTCGTGGCCCCGGACTGCCCCACCGGGCTGTTCCTCGACTTCCTCCGCGTGCCGCGGTCCTGAGGCCGTCGGCCGGGGAATGCCCGCCCCGTAGGATCGGTTGACGCCCATGACTGCCCGGCCGCCCAGGGACGGACCGGGCGGACCCGTCACGGAAGGCGCAGGACCGCAGTGGACGACGTACGCAACGTGATCATCATCGGCTCCGGACCGGCCGGCTACACAGCCGCGATCTACGCCGCCCGGGCGAACCTGTCCCCCCTCGTCTTCGAGGGCTCGGTCACGGCCGGCGGCGCGCTCATGAACACCACCGACGTCGAGAACTACCCGGGCTTCCCCGAGGGCGTCATGGGTCCCGATCTGATGGACCACCTGCGCAAGCAGGCCGAGCGCTTCGGCGCCGAGCTCGTCACCGACGACGTCACGGCCGTCGACCTCACCGGCGAGGTGAAGGTCGTGACCGACGGCAGCGGCGGCGAGCACCGCGCCAGGGCGGTCGTCATCGCCACCGGCAGCGGCTACCGCGAGATCGGCCTGCCCAACGAGAAGCGGCTCTCCGGCCGCGGCGTCTCGTGGTGCGCCACCTGCGACGGCTTCTTCTTCCGTGACCAGGACATCGTCGTGGTCGGCGGGGGCGACACCGCGATGGAGGAGGCCACCTTCCTCACCCGCTTCGCCCGCAGCGTGACGGTCGTGCACCGCCGCGACACCCTGCGCGCCTCCAAGATCATGCAGGAGCGCGCGTTCGCCAACGACAAGATCCGGTTCCGCTGGAACAGCGAGGTCGTCGACGTCCACGGCGAGAACAAGGTCGACGGCGTGACCGTGCGTGACCTGACCAGCGACGAGGAGACCCGGCTCGACGTCACCGGCTTCTTCGTCGCTATCGGGCACGACCCGCGCAGCGAACTCTTCCAGGGCCAGGTGCATCGCGACGACGCGGGCTACCTGCTCGTCGACGCCCCCTCGACCCGCACCAACCTGGTCGGTGTCTTCGCCTGCGGCGACGTGGTCGACCACAGCTACCGCCAGGCGGTCACCGCGGCGGGCACGGGCTGCGCCGCCGCCCTGGACGCCGAGCGCTACCTCGCCGCCCTCGAGGACGCCGGGAGCACCCGCGACGCGATCCAGGTGGCAGCGGCCGGCCTGACCGTCTGAGCACCCACCCGACGTACCCGCACGACCCGCACGACCCGCACGACCTGCCACACCAGCACACCGACACCGCCCGAGGACCACGAGAGGAGCTCCTGTGGGAGCCAAGAGCGTCACCGACGAGACCTTCATCGCCGAGGTGCTGCAGAGCGACAAGCCCGTGCTCGTCGACTTCTGGGCCGAGTGGTGCGGGCCGTGCCGCCAGGTCTCCCCGATCCTCGAGGAGATCGCCGGCGAGCATGCCGACAAGATCGAGATCGTGAAGCTGAACGTCGACGAGAACCCGCGCACGGCCGCCGACTACGGCGTCGTGTCGATCCCGACCATGAACGTCTACCAGGGCGGGCAGGTCGTGAAGTCCATCGTCGGCGCCAAGCCGAAGGCCATGCTGCTCAAGGACCTCGCCGAGTTCATCTGAGTGCCTCGGCCGCGGCGCCGCAGCCCCTCTGGGCGGCGGCGCCGTGCTGTGTCCGGCACCGGTCGGGGGGGTCACCGCAGCTGGCGCTCCCCCGCGGCAGTCCTCGGGCCGGTCGGGGCGGGACGGGTTCCCGGACCGCGGGTACGCTTCCTGACCTCCGGCCGTTCCATCCGCCCGCCGAGCCCGTAGGAGCGCCCGCCCCATGCCCTCCGACCACCCGCCCGTCGACCACAGCCGAGCCGGCAGCGCTCCGGCGTACCGGCGCGGCGACAACGGCCCCGCCGTCGCGGAGATCCGGTCCAAGCTCGGCGTGCTCGGGCTGCTCGCCGAGGGTGAGGGCGCCGAGCTGCTCGACCCGCAGGGTGCCCTCTTCGACGAGGCCACCGACCGCGCCGTGCGGGCCTTCCAGCAGGCCCGCGGCATCTCGGTCGACGGCGTCGTCGGTGCCCGCACGTACCACGCCCTCGACGAGGCCCGGTGGCGGCTGGGCGACCGGATCCTGTTCTTCGTGCCCGCCCGGTTGATGGCCGGCGACGACGTCGCGACGCTGCAGCAGCGGCTGCTCGACATGGGCTTCGACTGCGGCCGGGTCGACGGCCTGTTCGGCGTCGAGACCGAACAGGCGCTGCGGGAGTTCCAGCGCAACATCGGGGTCGGCGCCGACGGCACCTGCGGACCGGCGACGTTCAAGGCGCTCACCCAGCTGTCCCACACGGTGGTGGGCGGCAGCCCGCACGCCATGCGCGACTCCGAGGCCATCACCCGGGCCGGCCCCGCCCTGGCCGGCAAGCTCGTCATCATCGACCCGGCCCGAGCTGACGAGCCCGGCCACGCCGGCCGCGACCTGGTGTACGACATCGCCAGCCGCCTCGAGGGCCGGCTCAGTGCCACCGGGGCGTCGGCGTTCCTGACCCGCGGGCCCGAGAGCTCGGCGCAGGACGTGCCCAGCGAGGAGGACCAGGCGAGCTTCGCCAACGCCGCCGGCGCCGACCTGCTGCTGTCGGTGCACGTCAACCGGCACCCGACCCCGGCGGCCTCCGGGGTCGCGACGTACTACTACGGCAACGACGAGTACGGCCACCGCTCCGCGGTGGGCGAGCGGCTCGCCGACCTCGTGCAGCGCGAGATCTGCGCCCGTACCGACCTGGTGGACTGCCGGGTGCACCCCAAGACCTGGGACGTGCTGCGCCGGACCCGGATGCCCGCGGTCCGGGTCGAGGTGGGCTACCTGTCCAACCCGGGAGATGCGGCCCGGCTGGCCGACCCGGCCTTCCGGGACGCGCTCGCGGAGGCGATCGGTGCTGCCGTGCAGCGCCTCTACCTGGCGCCGGAGGACGACGCCGTCACCGGCGTGCTGCGCATCCCCGAGTGGCTGCGGGCCTGACCGCGGCTCTCACACCGGCCGGAACGTGGGCCGCTACACCGGCCGGAACGCCGGCTCTGGGTTCATCGAGCCGAGCAGCCGCTCCAGCGCGACCTCGACGTCCTCCCGCCACGACAACGCGTTGCGCAGCTCCAGCCGCAGCCGGGGGAACAGGTGGTGCGGCCGGACGGTCTTGAAGCCGACGGCGAGCAGGAAGTCGGCCGGGACCACGCAGCCGCCGATCGGCAGCTCGGAGCCGTCCCGCGGCGTCGCCCGGCCGAAGGCCTCGATCGCCCGGACACCCCGGCGGCTCAGGTCCTTGGCCGCGGTCTGCACCAGCATCCGCCCGAGACCGGCGCCGGCGAACTCCGGCAGCAGCCGCGCCGTCATCAGCAGGACGGCATCGGCGGACACCGGGGAGGTCGGGAACGCCAGACTGCGCGGGACGTGCGCCGGCGGAGCGTAGGTGAGGTAGCCGGCCGCCAATGAGTCGACGTAGGCGATCTTGCCGCAGGAGCCCCACTCGAGCAGGGTCGCCGACAGCCACGCCTCCTTCTCGAGCTCGACGTCACCGGCCTCCTCGGCGGCCTGCCGGGCCACCGGGTCGAGCTCCCAGAACACGCAGCGACGGCAACCGGGCGGCAGGTCGGAGAGGTTGTCCAAGGTCAGGCTGGCACAACGCCGCGACACCCGCGCCTCCGCACGTCGATCCCAGGCGGTCGTCTGGAGGGTAGACCCAGAGCCCTGGATCACGGAAGAGCCCTCCGCCGCTCACGCACAGTGATGTCGGCGTGTCGTTCTGTCCCCGTGCCGGCGTGTCGGCGTGTCGGCGTGTCGGCGTGCCTGCTGACCAGCCGCGCGCCCGGCATGTCGACCTATCGACACGACGCCCCTCGACCCGACGCGGCACGACCGAGCCCTGTGCTGCCTTCGCGCGTGCAGGTCCGCTTGTCCGCAGGTCCGCATGCCCGCAGGTCGACACGGCGACTTCTCGACTGGTCGACTCGCAGGGCGAGAGCTGCGCCGGTGTCGTCCCTGTCCTCCATCGACCTGTCGACCCGTCGACCTGTCGACCTGTTGACCTGTTGACCTGTTGACCTGTCGGCGCGACGACGTCTCGACCGGACAGCGCACGCGTCTCCGCGGGTCGAGTCACTCCGTGGTGGTGTCCGCAGGCCCGTCGGTGCCCGGCGCCATCAGCCCGACGATCCGCTCCAGGTCGTCGATCGAGCCGAACTCCACGACGATCCGGCCCTTGGACCGTCCCAGGTCGACCTTCACCCGGGTCTCGAACCGCTCGGACAGCCGGTCGGCCAGCACGGCGAGCTTGGGCGCCACCGGCCGCGACCCCCGCCGGGCCGGGACCCGCTCGGGGGCGTCGCCGCCGAGGGAGACGATCTCCTCCACCGAGCGGACCGAGAGCCCCTCGGCCACGATCCGCTGGGCGAGCCGCTCCTGGCCCGCCGCCTCCTCGAGCCCCAGCAGGGCCCGCGCGTGCCCGGCCGAGAGCACGCCGGCCGCGACCCGGCGCTGCACCGGGGGCGGCAGCTTGAGCAGCCGCAGGGTGTTGGAGATCTGCGGGCGGGACCGGCCGATCCGGCCGGCCAGCTCGTCGTGCGTGCAGCCGAAGTCCTGCAGCAGCTGGTCGTACGCCGCCGCTTCCTCCAGCGGGTTCAGCTGGGACCGGTGCAGGTTCTCCAGCAGGGCGTCGCGCAGCATGACGTCGTCGCCGGTCGACCGCACGATGGCGGGGATCGACGTGAAACCGGCCTCGCGCGCCGCCCGCCAGCGCCGCTCCCCCATGATGAGCTCGTAGCGCTCGGCGCCCGGCTCGCCGCCGACCGGCCGCACCACGATCGGCTGCAGCAGTCCGACCTCGCGCAGCGAGTGGACCAGCTCGGCGAGCGCCTCCTCCTCGAACACCTCGCGCGGCTGGCGCGGGTTGGGCGTGATCGCGTCCAGCGGGATCTCGGCGAAGTGCGCGCCGGCGACGGCTGCGGGCTCGCCGGCGACGGAGGCCGCGGGGGTCGCGGGCTCCGCCGGACCGGGACCACCCGTGGCCGTGGCCGGCGCGCCGCTGGCCCGGCCGGGGATGAGGACGTCCACCGGCGACGGACCGGTCGGTGCCGTCGCGCCGTCCTTGCTCGGTGCCGTGGGGATCAGGGCGCCGAGCCCCCGGCCCAGCCCTCGTCGACGGTCGCTCACTGCTCGTCCTCCGTTCCGGCCCGCGGGCCTCGAGGTTCGGCCCGCAGGGCCATCTCGCGCGCCGCCTCGAGGTAGGACAGCGCGCCGGTCGAGCCGGGGTCGTACGTCATCACGGTCTGGCCGTAGCTCGGCGCCTCGGAGATCCGCACCGAACGCGGGATCGTCGTGCGCAGCACGGTGTCCGGGAAGTGCGTGCGGACCTCGTCAGCGACCTGGGCCGCCAGCCGGGTCCGCGCGTCGTACATCGTGAGCAGCACCGTCGACACGTGCAGCCCCGGGTTGAGATGTGCCTTCACCAGCTCGACGTTCTTCAGCAGCTGACCGACGCCCTCGAGGGCGTAGTACTCGCACTGGATCGGGATGAGGACCTCGGGCGCTGCGACCAGGGCATTGACGGTGAGCAGCCCCAGGCTCGGCGGGCAGTCGATCAGGACGTAGTCCAGGCGGGGCCGGTCCGAGCCCTCGGCGTGCTCGGAGAAGGCATCCAGCGCCCGTTGGAGACGGGTCTCCCGGGCCACCAGGGACACCAGCTCGATCTCGGCGCCGGCCAGGTCGATGGTCGCCGGCACGCAGAACAAGCCGTCGATGCCCTCCACCGGCGCGATCACCTCGTGCAGGGGCCGGCCCTCGATGAGCACGTCGTAGACCGACGGCACGTCGGCGTGGTGGTCGACGCCCAGGGCGGTGGACGCGTTGCCCTGCGGGTCCAGGTCGACGACCAGCACCTCGAGCCCCTGCAGGGCCAGGGCGGCGGCGATGTTGACGGTGGTGGTGGTCTTGCCGACCCCACCCTTCTGGTTCGCCACGGTGAGCACTCGTGTGTGCGCCGGCTGGGGCAGCGGGTCGCCGACCCGACCGGCCAGGACGCGCAGGGCGGTCTCGGCGGCCCGGGCGATCGGCGTGTCCTCCGCACCCTCCGACAGGTCAGGGACGGACTCGGTCGCCAACGGCTCGGTCACAGCCAGCTCCTTCGCGGTGGGGGTCCCACTCGTCGTCAGCGGGCTGACGGTCCGTGGTGGGGCGGGTGGAGCAGGGAGGTCGTCCAGGGGCGGCAGGTCGTTCTCCGGCGACCCCGCGATCCGCAGGCCGGATGACGCGAGCACGGAGCTCATCGGAGCCTCGAGCATCCGACCGGGTTCGGCGATGTCCAGGGGACCCTCGTCGGTCGGATGCGGTCCTGGTGTCGCGCCGGACCCCTCGGGCCGGCGGGGCGGGGTACCGGTTTCACGTGAAACATCGAGCGGCTCTGCGGCCGGCTCCGTTTCACGTGAAACATCTGGCCGTGCGGTCAGGGCCGCGGCAGGGGGGTCGAGACCGGCATCCCGGCCGGAGCGCTGCGGTGCCGGCCAGCCCAGGCCCGTGCTCACCCGGTCGCGACGATCGGTGGGCCAGCCCAGTCCGGTCGACCGCATCACACCTGCTTTCACGAGGGGGTGGTCCCCAGGACCGCCGGCCACCGGGCCCGGCCCGGTGCGGCAGACCGACCCTATGCCGTGCGACGGGTCGGTCGGAAGTTCAGTCCCGACCTGCGGCCCGGGTGAGCCGCACCAGCCGCACCGGTGGGTCGATGACTCCCACGCCCACCTCCTCGACCGACGCCGACACGACACCGAGGGCGGCCAGGGACGGGGTCGCGGCCGTCAGCTCGGCCTCGGCGCGCTCGCCCTTGAGAGCGAGCAGGCTGCCGCCCGGGGCGACCAGCGGCAGGCACCAGCGCGCCAGCTTCTCCAGCGGTGCGACCGCGCGTGCGGTGACCGTCGACGCGGTCCAGCGCCCGTGCATCTCCTCGGCCCGGCCGCGGACCACGTCGACGTTCGTCAGTCCCAGCCGCTGCACGACCTCGCCGAGAAAGGTGACCCGGCGCAGCAGCGGCTCGACCAGTCGCACCGTGAGGTCCGGCCGGGCCAGGGCCATCGGGATCCCTGGCAGCCCGGCGCCGGAGCCCACGTCGATGACCAGCCCGGCGGGCGGGCAGGCCTGCACGACAACGGCGCTGTTGAGCAGGTGGCGCTCCCAGATCCGGTCCGCCTCGCGCGGACCGATCAGTCCCCGGACGACGCCGTCGGTCACCAGCAGGCGCGCGAACTCCGCTGCGCGCTCCAGCTCGGGGCCGAAGACAGCGCCCGCTGTTTCACGTGAAACATCCATCCGACATCCATCCGGCCGGCCAACCGGCCGGCATCCGACCGGGTGCGGTCGGGTGGGTCAGGCCGGCAGGACGACGACCCGCCGGTGCGGCTCCTCGCCCTCGGACTCGCTGCGCAGACCGGCCGCAGCGACCGCGTCGTGCACGACCTTGCGCTCGAACGGCGACATCGGCTCGAGCCGCTCCTTCTCGCCCGACGCGCGGACGCCGTCGGCGGTGGTGCGACCGAGCTCGGTGAGCACGGCCTTGCGGCCGGCCCGGTAACCCCCCACGTCGAGCATCAACCGGCTGCGGTTGCCGGTCTGGGCGTGCACGGCGAGCCTGGTCAGCTCCTGGAGCGCCTCCAGGACGGTCCCGTTGCGACCGACCAGGTGGTCCAGGTCGCCACCGACCACGGACACCAGGGCGCGGTCCCGCTCGACGTCCATGTCGATGTCACCGTCGACGTCGGCGATGTCCAGCAGGTCCTCGAGGTAGTCGGCCGCGATCTCGCCCTCCTTCTCGAGCTCGCCCGCAGTGATGCTCGACCGTCGACCGGCCGGCCGGTCCGAGGCCTCGGCACCGTCGGGCGCACCGGGTTCGTCGTGATCGCCGGGCTCGACGGGCTCGCCGTCCGTCCCGACGGTGGCGTCGTCCGTGCCGTCCTCGGACACCCCGGCCGAGGGCTCCACCGGGCCGGTGGTACCGGGCTCGTCGGTCGTGGGGTCGGCGCTGTCGTCGCCGGTGCGGGGCGCGGGGGCGGTGGTCATCGCAGGTCCTCCGGTGGGTCGAACGGTCATGCGGCCGGTGACGGCCAGGTCGTGGGGAGGGTGGCGTTGCGCCCTGGTCAGCGCTTCTTCTTGCGCTTGGGCTGCTGGCGCTGGCCGCCGGGACGGTTGTCGTCCGGGGCCGCGGCGTCGTCGGGGGGTCCGGCGCCGCCGTCGGCCTCGAGGGTGGCCACCGCGGTCGACCTGCGGTGCTCCTCCTTGGCGGCCTGGCGGCGGGCGAGCGCCTCGGCCGCCGGCGAGCCGGGCGCCGGGTTGCGCCGGATCACGTAGAACTGCTGGCCCATCGACCAGACGTTGGTGGTCAGCCAGTAGAGCAGGACGCCGATCGGGAAGTTGACACCGGACACGGCGAAGACCAGCGGGAAGACGTAGAGCAGGATCTTCTGCTGCTGGGCGAACGGGTTGTTCATCGCGTCGGCCGGCATGTTCTTGCTCATCAGCTGCTTCTGCGTCGTGAACGTCGTCGCCGACATGAGCACGATCAGGACGGCCGTGAGGATCTGCACCGACAGCGTCTCGGCACCGATGAACTTGTCCGAGATGCTGGCCCCGAACAGCTGCGCGTCGTGCGCCTGCAGGGCCAGCTTCTCGGTGAGGAAGCCCTTCTCCTTCGGCGGGCTCTTCCCGATCCCGTTGAGCACGTGGAAGAGCGCGAAGAAGATGGGCGCCTGCAGGATGATCGGCAGGCACGAGGCCAGCGGGTTGGTCCCGTTGTCCTTGTACAGCTTCATCATCTCTTGCTGCTGCTTCTGGCGGGCCTCGGGATCGGTCTTGCCCTTGTACTTGGCCTGGAGCTTCTTGATCTCCGGCTGCAGCAGCTGCAGGCCGCGCTGGGCGTTGATCTGCTTCACGAACAGCGGGATGAGAAGGATCCGGATCACGATGACGAGACCGACGATCGACAGCGCCCAGGCGGCGCCGCTTCCCGCCGGCAGGCCGATCGTCTTGAAGAAGG
The DNA here is from genome assembly GCA_038246545.1 of Actinomycetes bacterium. GTDB lineage: Bacteria > Actinomycetota > Actinomycetes > JACCUZ01 > JACCUZ01 > JBBRVW01. The sequence continues at coordinate 75,928 of JBBRVW010000016.1, forward strand.
TGTGAAACGCCACCATGATGAAGGTGACGGCCGAGTAGAGCGGCTCCAGCAGCTGGGCGACGGGCATCACGGACGAGCTCCCTGGGGGGCGCCATGGGTGGCGCCAGGTCGTCTGGGGGGAACGGGGTCGAGGCCGCCCGGGTTCCACGGGTGGCAGCGGAGCAGCCGCCGGGCAGCCAGCCAGAGGCCGACCAGCGGCCCGCGGGTGGTGAGCGCCTCCACGGCGTACGCCGAGCAGGACGGGTAGAACCGGCAGCGGGGGCCGAGCAGCGGGGAGACGGCCAGCTGGTAGACGCGGATCGGGAGCACCAGCACCCACGCCACCACGCGGCTCACCGGGTTCATCGCGGCACGGCCGCGGGTGCCGGCGGGGGCAGGGCCCGGTCGAGGGCCCGGTCCAGCGCGGCGGCCAGCGCCGGGTACGGAGCGGCAGCGGCCGACGGCAGCACCCGCACGACGAAACGGCCGCCGGCCGGCAGCCGCTCCAACCGGTCGCGCAGCAGGTGGCGCAACCGGCGCCGCACCCGGTTGCGGGTCACGGCCGGGCCGACGGTGCGCGGCACGACGAACCCGATCCGGGCCGGGGCAGCCGCGACCTGGTCCGTGCCGGTCGCGGTGGTCGGCAGTGCCGCGTGCAGGACGAGCATGTTGTCGGCTCGCGTCGCCCGGGACGCCCGCAGGGTCGCGGTGAAGTCGGCGGAGCGGCGCAGCCGGGCTCCGGCCGGGAGCACGTCGGTCAGGCCGAGAGCTTGGAGCGGCCCTTGCCCCGCCGGGCGGAGAGGATCGCCCGGCCCGCCCGGGTCCGCATCCGCAGGCGGAAGCCGTGCGTCTTGGCCCGGCGACGGTTGTTGGGCTGGAACGTGCGCTTGCTCACTCGAGGGCTCCCGGACTGCTGGCTGGTGCTGCTGGCTCTGGCATGGGAGCGGAACCGAGGCGGCGCCGAGCCCACATGTCATCGATGGCACCTGCGGTGCCGCTGACGATCTCCACTGGTCGGCCGGCCGTCCCAGGCGCGGACGCGCGACCGCGCTTGAGCACGGGCACGCCGCAGCGGCTGTCGACGACACGACCGGGCAACGGTACGGTCGCGCCCTCGCCGCGGTCAAACCGGAGCGGGCCGTCGGGCCTGGCGGTCTACCTGCCATCGTCCCAGGTGGGTGGCACCGGCGGACCGCGACACGCCGGCGAGCGGTGTCCACCGAGCGGAACTCGGAGCCGCCCGGTTGTGGACAACCGCTTGCTGGCGAGGCAGCGGCGGCCCTAGTGTCTCGCGGGTCGCCGGGTGTTCCCCTCCCGTCGCAGCACGGAGTTCGGCGCCTATCCCCTGCTTTCTTCGGGGCAAACCGGGACAACGTGTGTACACAGGTTGTGGACGACGATGTGGACAGACCGGCTCCAGCTACCCGAGGTGGCAGTCATGGGGCCGGCCGGGCGCACCGGGACGCCTACGACGAGAAGGGCCTGACAGCGTGCCTGCGCGCGCTGCGGGTCGAACCGTGCGCCGCGGCGCACGCGGGAGGGATGGCGCGTGACAGACGAGACCGGCGCCCGCACGACCCAGCTCGAGGACCAGTCGCCGCTCTCCCCGGCCGACCCCCCGGTGCCCGAGCGTGAGTCGGCGGCCGACTGGGCCCCCGTGTGGTCGCGCGCGCTCGCCGTCCTGGAGCAGACGGTCACCCAGCAGCAGGAGCGGGCCCTGGTCCGGCTCAGCAGGCTGGACGGCGTGGTCGGCGAGACCGCGCTCCTCTCGGTCCCGCACCACTACGCCAAGGACGTCATCGAGGCGCGGCTGCGGCAGGTGGTCTCCGCCGTCCTGACCGAGCAGGTCGGACGCGAGCTCCGGCTGGCGGTCGTCGTCGACCCGAGCCTGGACACCGACGCCGCGCCGGCCGCGGCCGCCCCGCCGGCCCCGACGGTCGAAGCGGCCCCGATGTCCGTGGTCCCGGCCGAGTCGGCAGCGGCCGCCGAACCGCCCGCCCACGACACGCCGGGCACCGGCCGCGAGCCCGGCGCGCGGCAGTCAGAGCCGACCCGCCTCAACCCGCGCTACGTGTTCGAGACGTTCGTCATCGGCTCGAGCAACCGGTTCGCCCATGCAGCGGCGGTCGCGGTGGCCGAGGCGCCGGCCAAGGCGTACAACCCGCTGTTCATCTACGGCGACTCCGGGCTGGGCAAGACCCACCTGCTGCACGCCATCGGGCACTACGGCATGAGCCTGTTCCCGGGCGTGAAAGTGCGCTACGTGAGCTCGGAGGAGTTCACCAACGACTTCATCAACTCGATCCGCGACGGCAAGGCCGACGGCTTCCGCCGGCGCTACCGCGACGTGGACATCCTCCTGGTGGACGACATCCAGTTCCTGGAGAACAAGGAGCAGACCCAGGAGGAGTTCTTCCACACGTTCAACACGCTGCACAACGCCAACAAGCAGATCGTCATCTCCTCCGACCGGCCCCCCCAGCAGCTGGTCACCCTGGAGGACCGCCTGCGCAACCGGTTCCACTGGGGCCTCATCACCGACGTGCAGCCGCCCGAGCTCGAGACCCGCATTGCCATCCTGCGCAAGAAGGCCGCCCAGGAGCGGTTGGCGGCACCACCCGAGGTGCTCGAGTTCATCGCCAGCAAGATCTCGACCAACATCCGCGAGCTCGAGGGCGCGCTGATCCGGGTCACGGCGTTCGCCAGCCTCAACCGGCAGGGCGTCGACCTGGCCCTGGCCGAGATCGTGCTGAAGGACCTCATCCCGGACCACACCCAGCCCGAGATCACCGCCGCCACGATCATGGCCCAGACCGCGGCGTACTTCGGGCAGTCCATGGAGGACCTCTGCGGCTCCTCGCGCTCCCGGGTCCTGGTCACCGCCCGACAGATCGCGATGTACCTCTGCCGTGAGCTCACCGACCTGTCGCTGCCCAAGATCGGCCAGCAGTTCGGCGGCCGCGACCACACCACCGTCATGCACGCGGACAAGAAGATCCGCCACCTGATGGCCGAGCGCCGCAGCGTCTACAACCAGGTCACCGAGCTGACCAACCGGATCAAGTCCCAGTCCCGGGCGGTCTGACGTGCTGGTCGCCCGCACCCGGCACGCCGCCCGGGCCCGCGTCAACACCATGGGGACAACCCTGTGGACAGACGCCTCCGGGTGCGGCACCAGGCTGTGGACGACGGCGGGCGACGCCCGTCGTGCACAGGGCACGGGGGGTCGTACCCAGGCCCGTACCCAGCATGTCCCCACCCCCTCGTACCCTCTGACCTGCGACGATGGTCGATCTCCACAGTGTTCACCACCCCTGGTAAGACCACGACAGTTACTTAGGGAGTTGGATCAGCACACCATCACAAGGACCGGTGGGTCCGTGGACAACCGTTCCGGCGCAGTCGACGACTGGCCGGTCGAGAAGGTCGGAGGTGCTCGGTGAGGTTCCGGGTGGAACGCGACGTCCTGGCGGACGCGGTGGCGTGGGCCGCCCGCAGCCTGCCGGCCCGGCCGCCGGTGCCGGTGCTGGCCGGCCTGATGCTGGACGCCGCCGACGGTCGGCTGGTCCTGTCGAGCTTCGACTACGAGGTATCGGCCCGGGTCGAGGTGCCGGCCGAGGTCGCCGAGCCAGGGGTGGCCCTGGTCAGCGGTCGCCTGCTCGCCGACATCTCCCGCAGCCTGCCGTCCCGCCCGGTCGACGTCGCCACCGACGGCACCAAGGTGGTCGTGACCTGCGGTTCCTCCCGGTTCACCCTGCTCACCCTCCCGGTCGAGGACTACCCGGCGCTGCCCGAGATGCCCGGCGCATCCGGCTCGCTGCACGGCGACGCGTTCGCCATCGCGGTCGGTCAGGTCTCCATCGCCGCCGGGCGCGACGACACGCTCCCGGTCCTCACCGGCGTCCGCCTCGAGATCGAGGGCTCCACGATCACGATGGCCGCCACCGACCGCTACCGGCTGGCGGTCCGCGAGCTGGCCTGGTCGCCCGAGCAGACCGGTCTCGAGGCGATCGCCCTGGTGCCGGCCAGGACCCTGGCCGACACCGCGAAGGCGCTGGTCCACGCCGAGAAGGTGACCGTCGCACTCGCGACGCCCGGCGCCGGCGAGGGCCTGGTCGGGTTCGAGGGGTCCGGGCGCCGCACCACCTCCCGGCTGCTCGACGGCGAGTTCCCGAAGTACAAGTCGCTGCTGCCCGCCGAGTCGGCGAGCGTCGCCACCGTCAGCACGGCCGGCCTGGTCGAGTCGGTGCGCCGGGTCGCGCTGGTCGCCGAGCGCAACACCCCGATCCGGCTCAGCTTCTCGGCCGGCGAGGTCACGCTCGAGGCCGGGACGGGCGACGAGGCGCAGGCGTCGGAGTCGCTGGATGCCACGCTCGACGGCGACGATATCTCGATCGCCTTCAACCCGGCGTACCTGCTCGACGGCCTGGGCGTCCTGGGGGCCGAGCACGCCGAGCTGCGGTTCACCGCCCCGACGCGGCCGGCCGTGCTGGCAGGCAAGGACTCCGCCGACTCGACCGCCGGCGACGACTACCGCTACCTGCTGATGCCGGTGCGGCTCTCCGGCTGAGACGTCGCTCGCATCACGGGCCCCCGCTGGGGCAGGCTCGGCAGCAGCACCCCGCGTCGGAAGGCGGCAGCATGGAGATCGGACTCGTCGGGCTCGGCAAGATGGGCGGCAACATGCGCGAACGCCTGCGCCGCGCGGGGCACACGGTCGTCGGCTACGACCGCAACCAGGAGATCAGCGACAGTAAGGACCTGGCCGACATGGTCCAGCAGCTGCCGTCACCCAAGGTCGTGTGGGCAATGGTGCCCGCGGGTGACATCACCCGGCAGACCATCGAGTCGCTCGGCGAGCTCCTCGACCCCGGCGACGTGGTGGTCGACGGCGGCAACTCCCGGTGGACCGACGACAAAGAGCACGCCGCGATGCTCGGCGAGCGCGGCATCGGGTTCGTGGACGCCGGCGTCTCCGGCGGTGTCTGGGGCCTCGACAACGGCTACGCCCTGATGGTCGGCGGCGACGCCGACAACGTCGCCACGGTGCAGTTCGCCCTCGACGCCCTCAAGCCCGAGGGTGACGCCGGCTTCGTGCACGCCGGCCCCGTCGGTGCCGGGCACTTCGCGAAGATGGTGCACAACGGCATCGAGTACGGCCTCATGCAGGCCTACGCCGAGGGCTACGAGCTGCTCGAGGCCGCGCAGGTCGTCGAGGACGTGCCGGGTGTCATCAAGTCGTGGACCCAGGGCACCGTCATCCGGTCCTGGCTGCTCGACCTGCTCGTGCTCGCCCTGGAGGAGGACCCCGAGCTCGCCGAGATCCGCGGCTACGTCGACGACTCCGGGGAGGGCCGCTGGACCATCGAGGAAGCCATCAACCATGCGGTCCCCGCGCCGGTGATGACCGCCGCGCTGTTCGCCCGGTTCGCCTCGCGCCAGGACGACTCGCCCGCCATGAAGGCGGTGGCCGCACTGCGCAACCAGTTCGGCGGCCACGCGGTCACCAAGGTCGCCAAGGGCGAGGTCGAGAACCCCGCCTAGGTCGTGTCCCCCCACCCCGTCCCGGCGCCGCGGGAGCTGCCGTCGTGAGGATCGCGCACCTCTCGCTGCGCGACTTCCGGTCGTACACCGAGGTCGAGCTGCCTCTCGACCCAGGCGTCACCGCACTGGTCGGCCCCAACGGGCAGGGCAAGACCAACCTCGTCGAGGCCGTCAACTACCTCGCGACGCTCGGGTCGCACCGCGTCGCGCAGGACGCGCCCCTGGTGCGGCTGGGTGCCGAGCGCGCGGTGGTCCGCGGCCAGGTGGTCCGCGACGACCGGCAGCTGCTCGTCGAGCTGGAGATCACACCCGGCCGGGCCAACCGTGCCCGGGTCAACCGCGCACCGGTCCCGCGCCCGCGTGACGTCCTCGGCATCCTGCGCTCGGTGCTGTTCGCGCCCGAGGACCTCGCACTGGTCAAGGGCGACCCGGCGGAGCGGCGGCGGTTCCTCGACGAGCTGCTGGTCCTCCGGCACCCACGCTTCGCCGGCGTACGCGCCGACTACGACCGCGTCCTCAAGCAGCGCAACGCGCTGCTGAGGTCGGGCGCCGGGCGGCGGGCCGAACAGGTCGACCTGCGCACCCTGGAGGTGTGGGACTCCCACCTCGGCAGCGTCGGCGGCGAGCTGCTGGCGGCGCGGCTGGACCTCGTCGACGCCCTGCGACCCTTGGTCGACAAGGCCTACCAGTCGGTGTCCGAGTCGAGCTTCGCGTCGAGCGGTCCGGCCACCATCGACTACCGCAGCTCACTGGGCGACGACGTGCCGCTGGTCGCCGACAAGGACATGCTCGCGGCTGCGCTGCTCGACCGGATGGCGGCGGAGCGCAAGGCCGAGCTGGAGCGCGGCGTCTCGCTGGTCGGCCCGCACCGCGACGAGCTGCTGCTCAAGCTCGGCCCGCTGCCGGCTCGGGGCTACGCGAGCCACGGCGAGTCCTGGTCGTTCGCACTGGCCCTGCGCCTGGCGTCGTACGACCTGCTGCGCGCCGAGTCCGACGCCGGCGGCGAGCCGGTGCTCGTGCTCGACGACGTGTTCGCCGAGCTCGACGACCACCGCCGCGACCGGCTCGCCGGGATGGTCGCGGGCGCCGAGCAGGTGCTCGTCACGGCGGCAGTTCCCAGCGACGTGCCGGAGGAGCTCGCCGGTGCCCGGGTCGACGTGATGGGCGCCGAGGTACGGCGGGTCCGGTGACGCAGCCACCCGACAGCCCGCCCACCGGCGACCGCCCGGGCGACGCACCGTCGACCGACGAGACCCGTCCGCGTCGCTCCGGGCTCGACGTCGCGCGCGAGGCGCTGGCCGGGGCTCGTACGGAGGCCCGCCGGCTCGGCTTCGCACCGGGTCGGCCGCTGCCGCCGGCCGACCGCGGTGCCGGCTCCGGCCGCCGCCGCCGGTCGCGGTTCGACGACGACACCCGCAGCGGCGCGCACCCCGACGAGCGCGACCCGCAGCTGCTCGGTCCCACCCTCGACCGGCTGGTGGTCGAACGCGGCTGGGAGACCGACAAGGCGGTGGGCGGCGTCATGGGCCGGTGGCCGGCGATCGTCGGGCCGCAGGTCGCGGCGCACGCGGTCCCGCTCTCCTTCGACGACGGCGAGCTGGTGCTCGGAGCCGACTCGACGGCCTGGGCGACCCAGATCCGGCTGCTCGCGCCGACCCTGCTGGCCCGGCTGGCCGAGGACCTCGGTGCCGGTGTCGTCACCACCGTGACGGTCCGCGGGCCCGGCGGGCCGTCATGGAAGAAGGGCCGGCTGGCGGTCCCCGGCCGCGGTCCGCGGGACACCTACGGCTGAGGCGCAGTGGGTGGCAAGGGCAAGCCTGCTCGCCGTTCCATGATCCACAGTGGATCCGCTGGAAAAGGTCCAGCGGATCCACTGTGGATCATGGAAACCGGCGGACGGCGGCTGGGGCCTCCCGTCCTCTCCAGCGGCTGTTGATCTGTCTGCACCTCGGACGGTCGGCAGGTACCGCCGAAGCGGGTGTTGTCCCGGTTCGTCCCGCCGGGCGCGACTCTCCGCGGCGCCTCAGGGACCTGATCGACCCCCCGGGCGCGTGGGGGGAGCCATCCCCACCCTGGTACGGGCCGGAAAACCGTCCCCAGAGGCCCCTGGTGCCCGGTTCTGAGCGATGGGACAGGCTAAGATGAGCCAGCCCGCGCGGGCGCACCCGCGCCAGCCCCCTGCCGCCGCCTCCGGGCGGCGCATGCGCGTGACGAAAGGTGTTCCGTGACCCAGCCGGCCTCGCCGACCGAGCCCACCACCACCGCCTCCGTCCCCGACTTCTCGGGCACCTCGGACGCCTCCTACGACGCCAGCGACATCCAGGTGCTCGAAGGCCTCGAGGCCGTCCGCAAGCGGCCGGGCATGTACATCGGCTCGACCGGGGAGCGCGGCCTGCACCACCTGGTCTACGAGGTCGTCGACAACTCGGTCGACGAGGCGCTGGCCGGCCACTGCGACCGGATCGAGATCGTCCTGCTGGCCGGCGGCGGCGTCCGGGTCACCGACAACGGCCGCGGCATCCCGGTCGACGAGGTGGCCAGCGAGGGCAAGTCGGCGGTGGAGGTCGTCCTCACCGTGCTGCACGCCGGCGGCAAGTTCGGCGGCGGCGGCTACAAGGTGTCCGGCGGCCTGCACGGCGTCGGCGTCTCGGTGGTCAATGCGCTCTCGGCGCGGCTCGAGGTCGAGATCCACCGCGAGGGCTACGTCTGGACCCAGGCGTACGCGGTCGGCGTCCCGCAGGCACCGCTGGCCAAGGGCCCGGCCACCGACCGCACCGGCACCATCATCACCTTCTGGGCCTCCGACGACATCTTCGAGACCACTGACTACAGCTTCGAGACCCTGTCCAGCCGGCTCCGGGAGATGGCCTTCCTCAACCGCGGGCTGACGATCGTGCTGCGCGACGAGCGGCCGGCCGCCACGGAGGAGAAGGAGCACGACGAGGTCGAGGAGACCACCCAGACCGAGGTCGTCTACAAGTACGACGGCGGCCTGGTCGACTACGTCGAGTTCCTCGGCGCCCGCAAGGATCCGGTGCACCGCACCGTGGTGGCCATCGAGGCCGAGTCGGAGTACATCGACGGCGGCCTGTCGCTCGACGTCGCGATGCAGTGGAACACCGGCTTCACCGAGTCGGTGCACACCTTCGCGAACACCATCAACACCCACGAGGGCGGCACCCACGAAGAGGGCTTCCGCGCCGCGTTGACCACGCTGGTCAACAAGTTCGCGCGTGACTGGAACATCCTCAAGGAGAAGGACGCCAACCTCACCGGCGACGACGTCCGCGAGGGCCTGACCGCCATCGTCAGCGTCAAGCTGGCCGAGCCGCAGTTCGAGGGTCAGACCAAGACCAAGCTCGGCAACACCGAGGCGAAGTCGTTC
>JBBRVW010000017.1:0-84191 GCA_038246545.1 Actinomycetes bacterium
ACCCAGCCGATCGGCGCGACCCGGAACAACAACGTGGAACACCCTGACAGCGAAGTCAGGCAGTCAGCCACGCCCCCATCCCTTCGTCGACCCCTTCAGTAGACGCATCCGCTCAACCGCTGCCCATCGGTGGATCGAGGCTCAGTCAGTGTCGCCGCTGGTAGCTCGCTTTGCGCGGGACGGCTGCACCCGCTTGGGCTCCCCGGGCATCTTCGGGTAGTCCGGCGGGTACGGCATGTCGCCGAGGCCGTGGTCGCGCTCGTCCCGCTCGTACCACTCCAGCAGCGGCATCATGTCGTGGGCGACGGCGTCGATCTCGGCGTGGACGTCGCCCTTCTCGGCGAACCGGGTCGGCATCGTGCGCACGGTGAGGTCGTGCGGATCGGTGTCCGGCAGCTCGTCCCACTCCAGCGGAGCCGACACCGGCGCGTGCGGCAGCGGCCGGATCGAGTACGCCGAGGCGATCGTGCGGTCCCGCGCGTTCTGGTTGTAGTCGACGAAGATGGTCTCGCCGCGCTCCTCCTTCCACCACTTCGTGGTGACCCGGCCAGGCATCCGGCGCTCCAGCTCGCGGCCGAACGCGATCGCCGCATGCCGCACGTCGGTGAAGGTCCACCGGGGTTGCACCCGGACGTAGATGTGCACACCGCGGTTGCCGGACGTCTTGGGAAACCCGCGCCAGCCCAGCTCCGCGAGCACCTCGCGCGCGACCCCGGCCACGTCGACCGCGTCCCGGAAGTCGGTGCCCGGCTGCGGGTCGAGGTCGATGCGCAGCTCATCCGGGCTCTCGACCTCCGGCCGGCGCACCGGCCACGGGTGGAAGGTGATGGTGTTCTGCTGCGCGCACCACGCGACGGTGGCCAGCTCGGTCGGGCACACCTCGTCAGCGGTACGGCCGCTGGGGAAGGTGATGTGCGCCGTCTCGACCCACTCGGGGGCGCCCCTGCTGATGCGCTTCTGGTAGAACGCGTCGGCGCCGCGGCCGTCGGCCCGGGTCGCGAGCCGGACGCCTTCGTGCACCCCGCTGGTCCAACGTTCGAGAGTCACGGGCCGGTCCCGCAGCGCACGCAGGATGCCGTCGCCGACCGACAGGTAGTAGTCCACCACCTCCCGCTTGGTGATCCCCGCGTCGGGGAAGATCAGCTTGTCCGGGTTGGTGACCTTGACGGTGCGCGGCCCGACCTCGATCTCCTCGAACGGGGATGCCATGCCAGCACGTTAGCGGCTGGTAAGACACCGGCCGCGACCTCGACATAGAGTCGGGTCATGTTCAAGAAGTCGACTCCCGCCAGCCGCAGCGCCGGGACGGAGTACCCCGTCCAGAAGACCGAGGACGAGTGGCTCGCCGAGCTGAGCCCGGAGGAGTACCACGTCCTGCGCGAGGCCGGCACCGAGCGCGCGTTCACCGGCGAGTACACCGACACCAAGCAGGTCGGCGTCTACAGCTGCCGGGCCTGCGGCGCGGAACTGTTCACCAGCGAGGGGAAGTTCGACTCGCACTGCGGGTGGCCGTCCTTCTACCAGCCGGGCGAGGGCGACGCGGTCGAGCTGCTCGAGGACAGGTCATTCGGCATGCGTCGAACGGAGGTCCGGTGTGCCCGGTGCGGCTCCCACCTCGGACACCTCTTCGACGACGCCCCCCAGACCCCCACGGGGGACCGCTATTGCATCAACTCGGTCTCGATCCGTCTCGAGGAAGGGCAGTAGCGCGACCGTCCACCGCCACCACCACGGCCGCGTGTAGCGAACGTCCTTGGTCGCGATGTCGAACAGGATCACCGACTGCAGCAGCAGGCCGCCGACCAGCGCGCCGCCGATGAGATCCGACAGCCAGTGGCTGCCGATGTAGATGCTGGTCAGGATGGTGAGCGTGGTCAGCACCGACCACACCGCGGCGACCACGCGCACCGGCGGGTCCTTCGCGTAGCGGAGCATCAGGTAGACGATCACGCCACCGGTCAGCACCATGTTGGACGAGTGCCCGGACGGGAAGATGATGTCGCCCTGCAGCACCGACGGGTCGCCGGCCTCGGTCTGGGACCGGCCGATGAGGATCTTCATCGCGCCGACGACCACGTTGAGGACGAGGAACGACATCGCGGCCAGCACCACCGGACGCCAGGTGCGGTTCCAGCGGGCGAAGTACCCCGCGACCGCGAGCAGGATCGGTACGAGCACCGACCGCTGGCCCATCTTGTCGTAGACCCACGCCGCCCGGTCCAATGACGGGATGGCCACTTGGCCGTTCCAGCCGTTGAGGCGTATGTCGAGCTGGGTGAGCGGCCCCTGCACGAAGATGTCGACGATCACGTAGAGCAGGGCGACCGTCAGCGCGACGGCGATCAGCCGCGACCGGGCGCCGATCTGGTCCCGGATGCGGCGCCGGGTCACCCTGGCGCCGGTGAGCCGGTCGGCAGCCCCCGCGCGAGCGGCGTCCTGCTGCTGGGGCAGGTCGGTCTCGGGCCCGTGGCCGTCGTTGCCGTGCGGCGATGCGCTCATGCTGCGCTCATGAGCGACTCACGGCAGCGCCGCGACGAGCTCGCTGACCGGCCGGCGCCGCCCGGTGTAGAACGGCACCTCCTCGCGGACGTGCATCCGCGCGCGCGAGGCCCGGAGCTCGCGCATGAGGTCGACGATGCGGTGCAGCTCGTCGGCCTCGAAGGCCAGCACCCATTCGTAGTCGCCGAGGGCGAACGACGCGACCGTGTTGGCGCGGACGTCGGGAAAGTCGCGGGCCTGCTGGCCATGCTCGGCGAGCATCGCGCGCCGCTCCTCGTCGGGCAACAGGTACCAGTCGTAGGAGCGCACGAACGGGTAGACGCAGACATAGTCGTGCGCCTCCTCCTCGGCGAGGAACGCCGGCACGTGGCTCTTGTTGAACTCGGCCGGGCGGTGCAGCGCCATCACCGACCACACCGGGTCGCAGGCCGCGCCGAGGCCGGTACGGCGGAACCGCGCGTAGGCCTCCTGCAGGTCGTCCGAGCTGGCGGCGTGCCACCACACCATGAGGTCGGCGTCGGCGCGTAGGCCGCTCACGTCGTAGCTCCCCCGCGTCACGACGTCCTTCGCCGCGAGCTGCTCGAAGAGCTCCTCGACCTCGGCGGCGAGGTCCGCCCGGTCCCGCGCCTGGTCGTCGAGCCGGTCGCGCAGGCGGAACACCGACCACATCGTGTAGCGGATGACCTGGTTCAGGTCCCGCGCGCGCGGTTTCGTGCTCATGGGCGCCATTGTCGCAGCACCTCGGTGGCGGCCCGCTGGCCGGATGCCACGCAGGCCGGCACACCCACGCCGTCGTACGGTGCACCCGCCACGGCCACCCCCGGGAGGGACTCGAGCGCGGCCCGGATCCGGGCGACCCGGGTGCGGTGCCCCACCGCGTACTGCGGCAGTCCGCCACCCCACCGGGTCACCCGGGCGTCCACCGGCGGGTCGGTCACCCCGAGCAGGTCGGTGAGGTCGGCGAGGACCAGGTCGACGAGCTCGACGTCGTCGCGCTGCAGGACTGCCTCATCCCCCAGCCGGCCCACCGACGCCCGCACTACGACCAGTCCGGGCGCCCGCTCCGCGTACCAGCCCCACTTGGTCGAGGAGAACGTCACCGCCTTGACCGAGCGACCCTCGACCGGCGGCACGAGGAAGCCGGAGCCGGCCGGGAGCTGCGGGAAGGCCGTCACCGGGAAGGCGAGCGCCACCACCGCCATCGAGGAGTAGCGGATCTGGGCCAGGTCCGAGGCGGCTGCGGCGGCGTGCGGGCGCAGCAACCGGGCGGCCGGCGCCGCCGGCACCGCGACGACGACCGCGTCCGCGTCGACCAGCTCGGGGTTGCGCGTCGGACCGACCACGAGCTGCCAACCGGTCGGTGTCCTGCGCAGCTCGCGCACCGTGGCGTTGGTGCGGACCTCGGCACCCGAGAGGCTCACCACCGCGCCCGGCAGGCGACCGACACCACCCCGAGGGGCACCGAACACAGCGGCGTCGGAGGCAGCGCCCGACCGGGCGTCGGCCTCGCTGCGGCTGGCCCGGGCGGCCGCCACCAGCGACCGCTGGACCCGGGCGTGGGCGGCCAGCTGCGGCACCGTCGCTTCCAGCGAGAGCTCGTCGGCCCGACCGGCGTAGACCCCACCGAGCAGCGGCTCGACGACGCGGTCGACGACCGCGCGGCCGAGGCGGGCGGCGACGTAACGGCCGACAGCGACGTCCTCGCCGTACGGCGTCCGCGGCAGCCACGAGTCGACCGGGACCCGAGCCAGCTCGCGGCCGGTGAGCAGCCCGGTTGCTGCGAGGGCACGGAGGTCGCTCGGGACGCCCATGACGGTGGCCCGCGGCATCGCGTGCATCGCTCCCCGCGACCACACGGCGGCGCGAGTGGTCGCGGCGTCCTCGAGGTCGGGCCCGAGGCCGGCGGCCCGCGCGAGGTCAACGGCCTCGGGCCGGCGGAGCAGCAAGGCCTCGGCACCCTCGTCGACGGGGACCCCTGCGAGCTCGCTGACCCGCAGCTTGCCGCCGACTTGCCCGGAACCCTCCAGCACGGTCACCCGCACGGCGAGCTGGTGCGGGCCCTGGCGGGCTCCGTCGCGCAGGGCCACGGCGGCGGCGAGCCCGGCGATGCCACCGCCGACGACGACCACGTGGCGGGGCGCGGCGGGTCGGTCGTCGGGCACCCGCCAACCCTGACAGATGCGCCGGCCGCCGACGACCGGCGGATCGTGACCCGAGCGCGACCGCGTCGGACGGAACCGCCGGGGGGGCTCGCCGCGTCGCACCTGCAGTCCCGACGACCCAGGGGGTCCGCCATGACAGCCACCCGCGCTGCGCTCCGCACCCGCCGCCTGCCACCGGCACGACGCGCCGCGGCGTCGGCCGGTGCGCTGCTCCTCGCCGGCTCGCTCGCCGCCTGTGGCGGTGGGGGTGCGAGCGGCACCTCGAGCTCGGGAGACACCGCAGCCGGCCCGTCGGGTGGTGACGCCATCTCGGCGCCGTCGAAGCGGGAGGGCGCCGCCGCCGACCTGTCAGGGGGGTCCACCAACACTGCCGGGGACACGGCCGCCCCGCAGACCTCGACCGCCGCCCGGGTGCTGCCCAGCGACCGCGACGTCGTCTACACCGGCTCGATCTCGGTGCGGGTGAAGGACGTCGGCCGGGCCGCCGACCGGGTCGAGTCGCTGGCGCTCGGCGTGGACGGCATCGTCTTCTCGGAGGAGTCCTCGACCGATCCGCGCCACCCCGAGTACGGCGACGCCACGCTCACCATCCGGGTGCCACCCACCGCCTTCGGCCCGACCCTCGACGCGGTCGGCCGGCTGGGCCGCGAGCTGGGCCGGCAGCGCAGCGCCGAGGACGTCACCACCCAGGTCACCGACACCACCAGCCGGCTGCGCACCCAGCAGCGCAGCGTCGACCGGGTCCGGGTGCTGCTCGGCCAGGCCAAGACCATCGGCGAGGTGGTCCAGGTCGAGTCCGAGCTGTCCCGGCGCGAGGCCGACCTCGAGTCGCTCGAGGCCCAGCTGAAGAAGCTCGACGACCTCACGTCGCTGGCCACCATCGACGTGCGGCTCACCTCGCCCCGGCCGTCGCAGACCGTGACTGCGCCCGAGGACGACTCGGCTCTCGGCTTCCTGTCCGGGCTGCGCGGCGGCTGGGACGCCTTCGTCGCGATCGTGCTGGTCGCCCTGACCGTGCTCGGCGCGGTGCTGCCCTTCGTGGTCGCCGCCGGCCTGCTCGGCGGGCCCCTGCTCCTGCTCTGGCGGTCCCGCCGCCGGACCACGCCGGTCACCGCGACCCCGACCGAGCCCTGAGCGCGCCCGTCCGTGGACGTGTCGGGGAGCCGGGGGCGTCCTAGCGGGCCGACTCGGTGTGCACGAGGTCGACGACCCGGGTGAGCACGTCCGGGTCGGTCTCCGGGATCACGCCGTGGCCGAGGTTGAACACGTGCCCGCTCGCGGCCCTGCCAGCGGCCAGGACGGCCCGGGTGCGCTCGGCCACGACCTCCCACGGCGCGAAGACGATCGCCGGGTCGAGGTTGCCCTGCACGGAGCGGCCGGGCCCGACCCGGCGGGCGGCCTCGTCCAGCGGCACCCGGAAGTCGACGCCCACGACCTCGGCACCGGCCTCCCCCATGAGAGCGAGCAGCTCGCCGGTGCCGACCCCGAAGTGGATGCGCGGGACGCCGAGCGTGCCGATCTCCGCGAGAACGGCCGCCGAGTGCGGCATCACGTAGCGCTGGTAGTCCGCTGCCGGCAGCGCCCCGACCCACGAGTCGAACAGCTGCAGGGCGCTCGCGCCGGCCTCGGCCTGCACCCGGAGGAAGGCTGCGGTGATCCGCGCGAGGACGGCCATCAGGTCCGACCACAGCTGCGGGTCGCCGTACATCAGCGCCTTGGTGTGCTCATGGTTGCGCGACGGGCCGCCCTCCACGAGGTATGACGCGAGCGTGAACGGGGCGCCGGCGAAGCCGATGAGCGGGGTGGCACCGAGCTCGCCGACGAGCAGGCGGACCGCCTCGGCGACGTAGTCGACGTCGGAAGCCTCGAGGTCGCGCAGCTGGTCGAGATCAGCGCGGGACCGGATGGGTCGGGCGATCACCGGGCCGACGCCGGGCTTGATGTCGAGGTCGACGCCGATGGCCCGCAGCGGCACCACGATGTCGCTGAAGAGGATCGCGGCATCGGTGCCGTGCCGGCGCACGGGCTGCAGCGTGATCTCGGCGACGAGGTCCGGGCGCGCGCAGGCCTCGAGCATCGGGATGCCATCGCGCACCCGGCGGTACTCCGGCAGCGACCGGCCGGCCTGCCGCATGAACCAGACCGGGGTGTGCGGCACCGGCTCGCCGCGGCAGGCGCGCAGGAAGGCCGAGTCGCGCAGGGCGTCGTCGGTGGCTGTCGTCACGGGTGCAGATGGTGTCACGCGCCTGCTGGACGCTTGGCCAGTAGCGAGGCCGGCCTCCCCGGGCCGCAGGAGAGCAGTGATCAACCGGCGGCGATGAGCGCCACGCCGGCGAGCGCGAGAGCGACGCCGGCGGTCTGCAGCCGCCCCAGCCGCTCGTGATGGAACACGCGGGCGAGCAGCACCGTGACCACCGGGTAGAGCGAGCCCAGCACAGCGACCACGGCGATGTCCGCGCGCCGGCTGGCCAGGCCGAACGTGAGGTTCGCCCCCAGGTCGCCGACGCCGACCAGCGCGATCAGGCCGAGCTCGGGGGGCGGGATCGTGACGTCCGCACGGTCCAGGCCACGGGCCAGCGCGATCACGAGCGCGACGCCCAGCAACGTCACCGAGGTGGCGCGCATCGTCACGAGGGTCATGTACGTGCTCGACGCGCTGCCCTTGGCGATCGCGAGCAGCGCCACGCCGAACCCGACGGCCGCCACCCCGGCCAGCAGCACCGGCCTGGCCCCGGCCCGGCCGGACAGCACGGGGCCGCTGGCCAGGACCACGCCCACGACCGCCACGACGATGCCGACCAGCTGCGCGGGGTCCGGACGGTCGCCCCCGGCCAGACCGACGACGACCGGTACCACGACCCCGAGCGCCGCGATCGGGGAGACGACACCCATCGTCCCGGCGGCGAGCGCGGCGTAGAAGCACACCAGTCCGACCACCCCCGCGACGCCGGACAGCAGGGCCCACGGGAGGTAGCCGCGGTCGTCGCCGAACGCGCCGACGGCCGCGGCCAGGGCCAGGGCGAGCAGCAGCCCGGCCGACTGGGACACGCCGACCACCACGGTCGCCCGCCGACGGCGGGACAGCGTGCCACCCAGGAAGTCCGCCGACCCCCACCAGAGGCTGGAAACCAGAGCGAGGAGGGCGGCCACCCGGGGAGGCTAGAGGGTGGCAGCGGTCCCGGGACCGGCCGCCCGCCGCGGGCGACGCGCCGGGGACGCGGAGCCGGTCGCACCTCCCCGGCCGCGGCCCCGTACCGACGTACGCTGCGGACATGGTCGCCCGTCGCGAGGTCGACGAGGTGCCGGCGGAGTTTTCCCGGGCCCTCGCTGCGCTTCGTGCCGCCCGGCCCCGGCCGGAGGTGGTGCTCGAGGAGACTCCCGCACCACAGCGGCTGGCACCGCACGCCGTCGCCCTGACCGCCGACGTCCTCTCCCCCCACGACCCCGAGACCGAGCTGGGCACCGGGCGTCTGGTCCTGCTGCACGACCCGGCCGGGCACGAGGCATGGCAGGGCACCTTCCGGCTCGTCACCTACGTGCGGGCCGAGCTGGAGCAGGAGATGGCGTCCGACCCGCTGCTCCCCGGCGTCGGCTGGGCCTGGCTCACCGAGGCGCTCGACGTCCACAGCGCCGCGTTCACGGCGGCCAGCGGCACGGTCACACGGGTCGCGTCGGAGAGCTTCGGGGCGATCTCCAGCGAGCCTGTCTCGGCCCAGATCGAGATCCGGGCGTCGTGGACGCCGCTGGACGAGTCGTTCGGCGACCACCTGCTCGCCTGGTGCGACGTGCTGTGCACGACCGCCGGGCTGCCGCCCGAGACGCCGGGTGTCGTCTCGCTGCCGTCCCGCAGGCGCGCCGCCAAGCGCTGAACGCGCAGCGAACCCTACAGGTGCGGCCCGGACGGGCCGATGAGGGTCTGGACAGCCTGCAACGCGGGCTGACACGTCCGACAACTCAGCGTTCTGCACCTCGACGGGAGACCCGGTGACCGCACTGGTCGAACGCCACGGCGGCACTCTGCCAGGCCCACAGGCCACGCGGGCCGTCCGTTTCACCGCCATGGTGGTGGTGGCGAGCCCGTTCGTGCGCGAGACGCTGGCCCGGACCCTGCGCGCGCTCGGCGCCGTCGACGTGGTCGAGGCCGGTTCGATGGCCGAGGCCCGCTCCCGCGCACTGGGCACCAACTCCCGCGACCTCGCGGTCGTCGACGGCAGCCTGCCCGACGGCTCCGGCATCGCGCTGGTCCGCGAGCTGCGCGGCCTCGGCTGGACGCGCGGCGTCGTTCTCTCGGCCACCGAGGACCCCTACACCGTGCGCGCCGCCCTGGCTGCCGGCGTCCGGGCCTTCCTCGTCACCGCGTCCTCCGGCGGCCCCGGTGTCCGCGCCGGCGGCACGCCCTCGATCCACCCCCGGCCCCGGGCCGCCCGCCTCACCGGCGCCGAGGCGCTCTCCGGCCGCGAGGTCGAGGTGCTCCAGCTGGTGTCCGACGGCCGGTCGAACAAGGAGATCGGCGAGGCTCTCGGCCTGTCCGCGCTCACGGTCAAGTCGCACCTGGCCCGGATCGCCCGCAAGCTCGGCACCGGCGACCGGGCCGAGATGGTGGTCGTCACCATGCGCGCCGGCGTCGTCGTCTGAGGTCACGCACCTCCCGACGCGCGGACGCGGCTACCCCGGTCACGGTCCGCCACCACGTACCGTTGGCGCGTGACCGCGACGGAGCCCGCCGGGCCGACCCAGGTCGGCTCCGACCGCGTCGGCGCCGACGCCACCGACGCCGAGCCGCCGGCCTCCACCGCTGTCCCGCTCACCGAGCCGCGTGACGGTGTCCCCACCCCGCTGACCGACCCGGCCGAGCTGGCGCTGGTGGTCGAGAGGTTCGCCGCGGGCAGCGGACCGGTCGCCGTCGACGCCGAGCGGGCGTCCGGCTACCGCTACGGCCAGGCCGCCTACCTGGTCCAGCTCCGCCGGGCCGACGTCGGGACGGTGCTCATCGACCCACGCGAGCTGCCGGACCTGTCCGACCTCGGCGCCGCGATGGCCGAGGACGAGTGGGTGCTGCACGCGGCCTCGCAGGACCTGCCGTGCCTCGCCGAGATCGGGATGCGACCGACCCGGGTCTTCGACACCGAGCTCGCCGGCCGCCTGCTCGGCTACGCCAAGGTCGGCCTCGGCTCGATCGTCGAGGAGGTGCTCGGCCTCTCGCTGGAGAAGGGCCACTCGGCCGCCGACTGGTCGACCCGGCCGCTGCCCGAGCCGTGGCTGCGCTATGCCGCGCTCGACGTCGAGGTGCTGGTCGAGCTCCGCGACGTGCTCGCCGCCCAGCTCGACGAGCAGGGCAAGCGGGCCTGGGCCGAGGAGGAGTTCGCCGCCCTCGTGGCCGCTCCCCCGGCGGCCCCCAGGGTGGACCCGTGGCGCCGGACCTCCGGGATGCACCGGGTCCGCAAGCGCCGCCAGCTCGCCGTCATCCGCGCCCTCTGGGAGCGGCGGGACGAGATCGCCCGGCGCCGCGACATCGCGCCGGGCCGCATCGTGCCGGACAGCGCGATCGTCGCGGCCGCGCTCGCGTCGCCCCGCGGCGAGGACGACCTCGTGGCGCTGCCCGTCTGGGGCGGCCGGTCCATGCGCCGCCAGACGGCGCAGTGGCTGCCCGCGATCGAGGCGGCGCTCGGCCTGCCCGAGTCCGACCTGCCCGACCCGAAGACCCCGCACGAGGGTCCGCCCCCGGCCCGCTCCTGGCCCGACCGCGAGCCGCTGGCCGCCGCGCGGCTGTCTGCGGCGCGCGCGGCCGTCGGTGAGGTGGCCGAGCGGCTGCGGCTCCCGGTCGAGAACCTGATGGCGCCCGACACCGTCCGCCGGCTGTGCTGGGAGCCACCGGCCGACCCGCCGGACGAGGCGGCGGTCGCGGACTTCCTGCGAGCGCACGGTGCCCGCCCGTGGCAGGTAGGGCTCACCGCCGCCGTCCTCGTCGAGGCCCTCGCGCATGCGACCGTCCCCGAGCCGCCCCCGGCCCCCGAGGCCGCTGCCGCCGAGGAGCCGGCTCCGCCGGTCCGGTGACCCCAGCGGGTCCGTCGCGCTCTTTGTCACCGATCGACTGTGGTTGACAGGTCCCTCGCGGCCGTCGGCCGGAGGGATTCGGGCACGCCGGTGTTGCGTTACTCCCGGTCGATCTGTTTAGGTAAGCATTGCCTTACCTGAGTGGCTGTCCGTCGAAGGGATCCCCCGGTGCTCGCCAACTACCTGATCGGCTTGCGGGAGGGCCTCGAGGCCACGCTCGTCGTGAGCATCCTGGTGGCCTACCTCGTGAAGTCCGGGCACCGTGACCGGCTGCGGCCGATCTGGCTCGGCGTCGCTGCAGCCGTCGCGATCTCGTTGGCCTTCGGCGCAGTGCTGACGTTCACGTCGAGCAACCTCAGCTTCGAGGCCAAGGAACGCTTCGGCGGGCTGATGTCGATCGCCGCCGTCGGGTTCGTCACCTGGATGATCTTCTGGATGCGCCGCACCGCGCGGTTCCTCAAGACCGAGCTGCAGGGCAAGCTCGACGCCGCCCTGCTCATGGGCACCGTGGCCCTGACGGTGACCGCGTTCATCGCGGTGGCGCGCGAGGGCCTCGAGACCTCGCTGTTCCTGTGGGCCGCGGCGCAGTCGGCCGGCAACGGAGCCACCCCGATCGTCGGTGCCTCGCTCGGCATCCTCACCGCCGTTGTCCTGGGCTACCTGCTCTACAGGCGCGCGGTCACGATCAACCTGGCGAAGTTCTTCACGTGGACCGGTGCCGGGCTGATCGTCGTGGCCGGCGGCGTCTTCGCCTACGGCGTCCACGACCTCCAGGAAGCCGGCGACCTGCCCGGCCTCAACAGCCTCGCCTTCGACGTCTCCGGTGCCATCCCGCCGGACAGCTGGTACGGCTCGCTGCTCAAGGGCGTCTTCAACTTCTCCCCCGCCACCACCTGGCTCGAGGCGGCCGCCTGGCTGCTCTACGTCGTGCCGGTCATGGTCCTGTTCTTCCGGCCCGCGCGTACCGCCAAGCCCACCGCTGAGCCGGCACAGCCGACCGTCCCGGCGCCGGAGCCCAGCACCACCCGCTGACCGCGCCACCGCCCGCACGTCCCCCGCCAGCACCGGAGTCCCGCATGCCCTCGCCCGTCCGTGCCCCGCGGTTGCTCGCCGCGCCACTGCTCCTCACCGCCGCCCTCGTCGGCTGCGGAGGGTCCAGCAGTGGTTCCGAGGTCACCGTCAGCGCCGGTGACGACAACTGCGCGGTGTCCGAGACCGAGCTGGCCGCGGGCACCACCACCTTCGCCGTGACCAACGACGGCGACTCGGTGACCGAGGTCTACGTCTACGGCGAGAAGGACGGCGCCTTCACCACAGTCGTCGGCGAGGTCGAGAACGTCGGACCGGGCATCAACCGGGACCTGGAAGTCGACCTGGCCGCCGGTCGGTACGAGGTCGCCTGCAAGCCCGGTCAGAACGGTGACGGCATCCGGCAGGAGATCACCGTCACCGGCACGGGCGGTGCCGCGACCGCATCTGACGAGGGCTACGACCGGGAGCTCGAGCTGACCGTCGACGCCGACGGCCTCAACGGTCTCGACCCCGCGACCGGAGACAAGGGAGAGCGCATCGAGGTCAAGCTCCAGAACGACACCGACGGCCCCCGCACCCTCGAGGTCGTCGGCCCCGACGGCGACCTCGACGCCGAGTTCGACGTGCCGGCGGGCGAGCAGGGCGAAGCGGTCGTCGAGCTCGACGAGGCGGGCGCCTGGACCGTGAAGGTCGAGGGCGGGGACTCCGACATCGACCGCACCCTCACGGTCGGCTGATAGAGGCCTCGAGGCGCGACACCGGCGACTGGTGGGGCGACACCCTCCCCGGCTGAGGTCCCCGGCCCCTCGTCCGCGACGTGGACGACTCGACACCGCGGCCACTCCCGACGTGCTGTCGCGGAACGTCGCCGACGAGCGGGTGTCCCGCGGCCGGATGCGCCTCCAACCCCCGTCTCCCTGCCGACGGTCGGCTATAGCCTCCCGCCATGTCGACCGGACCGGACCTCGGGCTGGTCCGGGA
This sequence comes from Actinomycetes bacterium, assembly GCA_038246545.1. Classification (GTDB taxonomy): domain Bacteria; phylum Actinomycetota; class Actinomycetes; order JACCUZ01; family JACCUZ01; genus JBBRVW01. Next base: position 12,729 of record JBBRVW010000017.1, read on the forward strand.
CGTGCGGCGCCGGCTGGCGGCCGCGGCGGACCCAGCGAAGGCGCCGGCGATGCAGGCGTACATGAAGTCCGCCCTGCCCTACTGCGGCGTGGCCGGCCCGGGCTGCCGCCGGGTGTTCCGTGCGGCGCTCGCCGAGCACCCACTGGCGGACCGCGCGACCTGGCTGGCGACCGTCCGCGAGCTCTGGGACGGCGCCACCCACCGCGAGGAGTGGTACGCCGCGATCGCCGTCGCCCGGGACCGGAGGTACGCGAGCTACCGGGACGCCGACGCCCTTCCGCTGTACCGGTACCTGCTCGTCACAGGTGCCTGGTGGGACGTCGTCGACGACGTGGCGACACACCTTGTCGGGCCGTTGCTGCTCGCCGCTCCCGCGCCGGTGCGGCCGGTGCTCCTTGGCTGGGCCACCGACCCCGACCGCTGGCTGCGGCGTACCTCGGTGATCTGCCAGCAAGGGGCTGGGGCCGACACCGATATCGACCTGTTGACGTACGCGGTCGAGGCCAACCTCGACGACCGCGACGTCTTCCTGCGCAAGGCCGTCGGCTGGGCGCTCCGCCAGTACGCGCGGACCGACGGCGCGTGGGTACGGGAGTTCGTCGCTGCCCATGACGACCGCATCTCCGGGCTGTCCCGGCGCGAGGCGCTCAAGCACGTGGGTGCGGCGTGAGCGCGGCCGAGCGCTGGGCCGCCGAGCTGGCCGGCTGGCGGATCGACCCGGAGATCCTCGCAGCGGCACCGGAGTCGCCCTACACCCTGCCGCCGGCTCTCTTCCGCGCCGAGCACGGGCGCTCGGGACCGGAGTCCCCGCTGCTCGACCTCGCCCGCGAGGCGCTGCCAGCCGGAGGGACGGTGCTCGACGTCGGCGCCGGCGGTGGGGCGGCCAGCCTGCCGACTGCACCCCCGGCCGGCCGGCTCGTCGTGGTGGACACCCAGGTGTCGATGCTGGACGAGCTCAGCCGGGCGGCGGCCGAGCGCGGTGTCTCCGTGACCGCACACCGGGGGCAGTGGCCGGACGTCGCCGATGAGGTGGAGACCTGTGACGTCGTCGTCTGCAGCCACGTCTTCTACAACGTGCCCGACCTGCAGCCGTTCGTGGCCGCTCTCGGCACACATGCCCGGATCCGCGTCGTGGCCGAGCTGCACGACACCCACCCCTGGGTCGACATGGGTCCGTTGTGGGCCCACTTCCACGGCCAGCCGAGGCCGACCGGACCGACCGCGGCGCTGGCGGTCGAGGTGCTCGGCGAGGCGGGCATCGAGCCCCGGTCGGTCGTCTGGGACCGGCCGGCGCCGGACCTGACCGGTGAGCTCGGACCCGTCGCGGTCGCGTTCGCCCGGCAACGGCTCTGCCTGCCGGTCGACCGGGAGCCCGAGGTGGCCCGGCTGCTGCTCGCCCGGCCGGGGCTCCCCCGGCGTACTCACGTCCTGTGGTGGGACGTATGACGCCGTCACCCCCACCGTTGGCCGTCGTTGTTACTGGCGAGTAGCATTCGGGTCAGCCGCACCTCGACCCCGCCCCTGGAGGGCCCCGTGCCTGCATCGCCCCGTGCGCCCCGTCAGGTCCGTGACGTCGTGTTCGTCGACGGCGTCCGCACCCCGTTCGGCAAGGCCGGACCCAAGGGCATGTACGCCGAGACCCGGGCCGACGACCTGGTCATCCGCTGCATCCGCGAGCTGATGCGGCGCAACCCCTCGCTCCCGCCGGACCGGGTCGACGACGTCGCGGTCGCCGCCACCACCCAGACCGGCGACCAGGGCCTCACCATCGGCCGCACGGCGGCCCTGCTCGCGGGACTGCCGAAGACCGTCCCCGGCTACGCGATCGACCGGATGTGCGCGGGCGCCCTGACCGCCGTGACCACCACCGCGGGGGCCATCGCCTTCGGCGCCTACGACGTCGCGATCGCCGGCGGCGTCGAGCACATGGGGCACCACCCGATGGGCGACGGCGTCGACCCCAACCCGCGGATCATCGCCGAGAAGCTCGTCGACCCATCCGCCCTCGTGATGGGCTCGACCGCGGAGAACCTGCACGACCGCTTCCCGCACCTGACCAAGCAGCGCGCGGACGCGTTCGCGGTGTCCAGCCAGGACAAGTACGCGAGGGCCGTCGCGAACGGCAAGGTCGAGCCCGGCCTGGTGCCGATGGCCACCCGCAGCGTCGAGAAGGGCTGGGGCCTGGCCACCGCCGACGAGCCGCCGCGGCCGGGCACCACGCTCGACGACCTGGCCACCCTGAAGACGCCGTTCCGGCCGCACGGCCGGGTGACCGCCGGCAACGCCGCGGGTCTCAACGACGGCGCGACCGCATGCCTGCTCGCCGCCGAGGAGGTCGCCGAGGAGCTCGGGCTGCCGGTGCGGATGCGGCTGGTGTCGTTCTCCTTCGTCGGTGTCGAGCCCGAGGTGATGGGCGTGGGGCCGGTCCCGGCCACCGAGAAGGCCCTCGCCAAGGCCGGGCTGTCCATCGAGGACATCGGGCTGTTCGAGCTCAACGAGGCCTTCGCCGTCCAGGTGCTCGCGTTCCTCGACCACTTCGGCATCGACGACGACGACCGCCGCGTCAACGAGTACGGCGGCGCCATCGCCGTCGGCCACCCGCTGGCGTCGTCCGGGGTGCGGCTGATGACGCAGCTGGCCCGGCAGTTCGAGGACCACCCCGAGGTCCGCTACGGCCTCACCGCGATGTGCATCGGCATCGGCATGGGCGGTTCGGTGATCTGGGAGAACCCGGGCTGGGAAGGGTTCGCGAGCGACAGCGACACCGAGGGGACGGCCGCGCAGTGAGCGAGATGATCGACTTTCCGGACGAGGTCGTCACGTCGGCACCGGTCCACTACCTCGACCTCCCGCACGGGGTGGGCCGCGCCGCGCTGATCACCCTCGACAACGGCTTCGACCACACCAAGCCGACGACTCTCGGGCCGAAGAGCCTGCAGAACCTCGGCGCCGCCATCGACGAGGCCCTCGGCCGCGACGACGTCGTCGCGGTCGCCGTCACCGGCAAGCCGTTCATCTTCGCGGTGGGCGCCGACCTCAAGGTGATGCAGGCAGGCGGCACCGCTGCACAGGCCAAGGCCTACTTCGCGCTGGGTCACGACACGTTCCGCAAGCTGCGCGACGCCAAGGTCCCGACGTTCGCCTTCGTCAACGGCGCTGTCATGGGCGGCGGTCTCGAGCTGGCGCTGCACTGCCACTACCGCACGCTGTCCGCCGGTGTCCCGGCGATCGCCTTTCCCGAGGTGTTCCTCGGGCTGGTCCCCGGCTGGGGCGGCTCGCAGCTCCTGCCCAACCTCCTCGGCGCCGACAAGGCCGTCACGGTCATCGTCGAGGACGCCATGAACCAGAACCGCATGCTCAAGGCCAAGCAGGCGTTCGACCTCGGCATCGCCGACGTGCTGCTCGAGCCGGTCGACTTCCTCGAGCAGTCCTTCGAGTGGATGTCGTCGGTCGTGCGCGGCAAGACCGTCGTCGACCGGCCGGACATCGACCGCGGCGAGGCGTGGGATCAGGCGCTGGCCCGGGCCAGGGCCATCGCCGACATGCGGGTGCACGGCGCGACGCCAGCGCCCTACCGGGCGATCGAGCTGATCGGGCTGGCCCGCACCGCGTCGTACGACGACGGCATCGCCGCCGAGCGCAAGGCTCTGTTCGAGCTCGCGATGGGCGAGGAGCTGCGCGCCGGTCTCTACGCCTTCGACCTCGTCCAGCGACGCGCCAAGAAGCCGGCCGGCGTCCCCGACCGGTCGCTGGCCCGCGAGGTCACCAAGGTAGGCGTCGTCGGCGCCGGGCTGATGGCCTCGCAGCTGGCGATGCTGTTCGTCCAGCGGCTCGAGGTACCTGTGGTCCTCACCGACCTCGACCAGGACCGCGTGGACAAGGGCGTCGGCTACGTGCACAGCGAGGTCGACAAGCTGCTCGGCAAGGGCCGGATCAACCAGGACAAGGCCAACCGCCTCAAAGCCCTGGTCACCGGCAGCACCGGCAAAGAGGCGTTCGCCGACGCCGACTTCGTCATCGAGGCCGTCTTCGAGGAGATGAAGGTCAAGCAGCAGGTCTTCGCCGAGGTGGAGGCCGTCGTCTCCCCCGAGTGCGTGCTGGCCACCAACACGTCGTCGCTGTCGGTCACCGAGATGGCCGCTCGGCTGGATCACCCCGAACGCGTCGTCGGCTTCCACTTCTTCAACCCGGTTGCAGTGCTGCCCCTGCTCGAGATCGCACGGGCGGAGATGACCGACGACGCGTCGGTCGCCACCGCGTTCGCTGTCGGCAGGACCCTGAAGAAGTCCTGCGTCCTGGTGGCCGACCGGCCGGCCTTCATCGTCAACCGGCTGCTCACCCGTTTCCTGGGCGAGGTCACCAAGGCCGTCGACGAGGGCACCCCGTTCGAGGTCGCCGACAAGGCGCTGGAGCCGCTGGGGCTGCCTCTCACCCCGTTCGTGCTGCTGCAGCTCGTGGGCCCGGCCGTCGCACTGCACGTCGCCGAGACCATGCACGAGGCGTTCCCCGACCGCTTCTACGTCTCGGAGAACCTCGGGCGCCTGGTCGCCGCCGGCAAGACCGGCGTGTACGTGTGGGAGGGCTCCACCCCGAAGGTCGACCCCGAGGTCGCGGAGATGTTCCAGCAGGGCTCCTCGCCGCTGGCCGAGGAGGAGGTCCGGCGCCGGGCGCTCGATGCGCTCGCGGAGGAGATCCGGCTGATGCTCGACGAGGGCGTCGTCGACGACGTCCGGGACATCGACCTGGCGATGCTGCTCGGCGCCGGCTGGCCGTTCCACCTCGGTGGCGTCACGCCGTACCTCGACCGCGAGGGCGTGTCCGAGCGGGTCACCGGGGCGCGGTTCCTCGAGCCCGGCGTCGCGAGCCTCCCCGGCGCTTAGCGGAAACGGTCACGCGGACGCCGCCGCGGCACTAGCGTCCGCGGCACTGGGAATCGCTCGGGCGGGGGCCGGAGCCACGGGGAAGGACTGCGCGATGCCGCACCACCTCCTGCGCACCTGCGCCGCCGTGGCGGCCGGGACACTCGCCCTCGTCGGGATCGGGGCCGGGCCGGCGTCGGCCGCCGTGGCCCCGCTGGGCGTCGTCAGCGAGGTCACTGCCGGCATCACCGCCGGCAGCGAGCCGTACGACATCGTCAGCGGACCGGACGGGAACATGTGGTTCACCGAGCCACGGCTGAACAAGGTCGCCCGGATGACGACGCGGGGCGCGGTCACCGAGCTGACCTCCCAGATCCCGGCGAACGTCGGCCCTCTGCACCTCACGGTTGGCTCCGACGGCAACCTGTGGTTCAGCGAGGCCTACAAGAACCAGCTCGCGCGGCTCACGACCGGTGGCGTGGTGACCGAGTTCACCGCCGGTGGCGGCACCGGCCGGATCGGTGAGATGACCGCGGGACCGGACGGCAACGTCTGGTACGTCAAGAGCCGCGCGATCGGCCGGATGACGCCGGCCGGCGAGGTCACCGAGTTCAGCGCCGGCCTCGCCGCCGACGCGCGGATCGGCGAGATCGCCGCCGGACCGGACGGGAACCTCTGGTTCGCGGAGTACCAGGGCGGCCGCGTCGGCCGGGTCACCCCGAGCGGGCAGATCACCGAGTTCGCCACCGGCCTGGATCCCGAGCTGTCCCTCCTGGACATCGCTGCCGGTCCGGACGGGACGATGTGGTTCACCGCGGACGACGAGCAGCTCCGGCGGATCGCGACGGACGGCGTCGTCTCGACGCTCCCGCACACAGGCGTGCGAGGCGCCTTCACCACGCTCCCCGACGGTTCGGTCTGGTACATCGCCGGTGGTGGCCGGGTAGGCCGGATCGCATCGAACGGCGCAGTTCGCACGTTCGGCGGTGGCTTTACCAACGGTCCCGCCGACCTTGCGCTCGGCCCGGACGGGAACCTCTGGTTCACCGACACCACCGGCGACCTCGCCGGCCGGATCGGCACCGGGGCGGTGCTGACCATGACGTGCGTGGAGAAGGGCGGGGTGACCAAGCCCCGGCTCAAGGTCGTCTGCCGGACCACCGGTCTCGGCGCCGCGCCGACTGTCCGGTGGAAGGTTGCTCGCAAGGACTCGGGCTCTCTCGTGGCGCGCGGGCGCAAGGCGCTGGTCGGCGGGAAACTCGTCATGAACCTGAGCCGCGCCGATGCCCGCCAGGGGCGGCACCGGGTGACCGTGACCCGCGGCAGCGGCATCGACAAGGTCGTGGTCACGCGGGTCCTGCGCCTTACGTGAGCCGCGTCTGTCGCCGGTCGCCGCTAGGGTCGCGGCGCAGGTCGTCGACGAGGAGGCAGGACATGGACTGGACGCTCGAAGTCGTCGTGCTGCCGGTGAGCGACATCGGCAGCGCCGTGGAGTTCTACCGGGACAAGGTCGGTTTCCACCTCGACCACGACACGCAGAACGAGCACATGCACGTCGTGCAGCTGACCCCGCCAGGCTCGGGGTGCTCGATCGTCGTCGGCGACCTGCCGTCGCAGAACGAGATGGCGCCGGGCTCGCTGCGTGGGCTGCAGCTGGTGGTGGCCGACGCCGAGGCAGCGCGCTCCGAGCTGGTCTCGCGGGGCGTCGACGCGAGCGAGATCCAGGTCTTCGACGAGCGCGACGGCGGGACCTTCTTCGGGTTCGCCGACCCTGACGGCAACACCTGGGCGGTCCAGCAGCTCAAGGTGCGCGCCGAGACCCCGCTCATCCCGGTCGAGCACCGCGGCCGGTTCGGCGCGGAGTGACCCGGCCGAGCCGCCCGGCAGCTGCGGCCGACCGCGACCGCGTGGTCGCGCTGCTCGTCAGCGCGTTCCGCGACGACCCGGTCTGGGGCTGGGCGTGTCCGGACCCGGCCTTGCGCACCGAGCAGCACCGGCACCTGTGGGGCGCTTACGCCGACGGCGCGCTGCGCTACCCGTGGGTCTGGCTCACCGCGACCGCGCTCTGGATCCCACCGGACGGCACCGAGATGTCGTCCGCCCAGGAGTCCGACCTCGACAGGGTGATCGACTCGTGGCCGGGCGAGGCGCCGGCCCGGGTGCGGCACGCGATGGAGCGCTTCGAGCAGGCCCACCCGCGGGACGAGCCGCACTACTACCTCAGCCTGCTCGGCACCGACGCCGACCATCGCGGCCACGGCTACGGCCTCGGGCTGCTCGCCGAGACCCTGCGTCAGGTCGACGAGGCCGGCGCACCGGCGTACCTCGAGGCCAGCAACGCCGCCAACGTGCCGCTGTACGAGCGCTACGGGTTCGGCCCGGTCGGCTCCTTCGGCCTGGACGAAGGCCCCGAGGTCATCACCATGTGGCGGGCCGCACGGCCGGTCGGCGCCTGACGACTGTCGGTGCGGGGCGGCAGACTGGCGACCATGGCGTACGACGAGGAGCTGGCAGACCGGGTCCGTGCCGTGGTGGAAGCCGAGCCCGGCTACGCCGAGAAGAAGATGTTCGGCGGCCTCGCCTTCCTCGTCGGAGGCAACATGGCGGTGGCAGCGAGCGGTCAGGGTGGCCTGCTGCTACGCGTCGACCCGGCGCGCACCGAGTCGCTCGTCGAGCCGCCGCTGGTCGACCGCTTCGAGATGCGCGGTCGGAAGATGGACGGGTGGCTGCGCGTGGCACCCGAGATCGTCGACACCGAGGCGGACCTCCGGCGGTGGGTGGCCCACGGCGTCGACTACGCCCGCTCCCTCCCGCCGAAGTAGCGCCTGCCGGCGGGCCCGGGCTCAGACCGGTGGGTGGTCCGGCCAGGTGACGGCGTACGCCGGGTCGCCGCCGGCCAGGATGCGGACGTACCGGAGCAGCTCACGCACGATCCCGGCGTTGCCCATCGCCCAGCCACGCCGCGGTGACAGCTCGCTCGGAGTGACCCGGTGCTCGTGGTTGGACCACCCGGCACCGGTGCCGTCGGCGGTCGCCCGCCGCTCGATGTCGTCGACGAGCACCTGCGCAAAGGTGGCGTCGGTACGGCCCTCGCCAGCAGGTCGAACGCCAGGGCCAGAACCCCGGCCGTGCCGCAGCACCGGCCGCTGTTGTCCCAGCAGCCGGGCCGCACCCTGTCGGGCAAGCCGGACCGGGTGACGGTCCGCCAGCAGCGGTCCACCAGCGCCGTCCAGGCGGGATCGCCGGTGACCCTCCGGGGCGAGCAGCCAGTCCGGGCCCGCCACGGCCAGCTCCGCGGCAGCGAGCGAGTGGTCAGTCACCGTCAGCCCGCCTGCCACGGCACCCTCGTGGACCTGGCTGGCCCGCGACCGATGAGTGGCTGTCCCCGCTCCGGTCTATGGTCCGAAGCGCACCGACCGTCTACCCCCGGGAGAAGCCATGAGCTCGCGTCTCAACCCCTACATCAGCTTCGACGGCAACGCCAGGGAGGCCATGACGGCCTACCAGTCGGTCTTCGGCGGCGACCTTGCCATCACCACGTACGCAGAGTTCGGCAACGCCGAGGGCGGGGACGCCGACAAGATCATGCACAGCCAGCTCGAGACCCCCAGCGGCTACACGATCATGGGCGCCGACAACCCGCCCCACCAGAAGTTCGAGCCGGGCAACAACCTCAGCCTCAGCCTCAGCGGCACCGACGCCGACGCCGACGAGATGCGCGGTTACTTCGCCCAGCTCGCCGAGGGCGGCACCGTGACCGTGCCGCTCGAGAAGCAGATGTGGGGCGACGACTTCGGCATGTGCGTCGACCGGTTCGGGATCGCCTGGATGGTCAACATCGGCCAGCCGCAGGCCTGAGCCCCCGAGACTGCGGCGCTCCGGGGCCGCACCCTCAGGGCAGCAGCAGAGCCGAGTCGCCCAGCTCGTGCCACAGGTAGCCCGCGGCGCGGGCCTCGACGTACGCCGCTGCCACCAGCCGGGCTCCCGCGACCGCCTCGAGCAGGCCCAGATGCGAGGCGCCGTCCTCGTGCCAGCCGGTGACGAGACCGGTGACCGCGCGCGCCGGGCGGCCCGCGCCGAGCACGAGGTCGGTCCAGCCGTGGCCGGCGCGGACGAAGCCCGTGGGGTCGGCCACCGTCTCCAGTGCACGGGTCACCGTCGTGCCCACGGCTACCACCCGGCCGCCGGCGGACCGCGTGTGGTTCACCAGGGCCGCCGTCGTGGGCGGCACGTCGTACGGCTCGGGCAGCGGCCCCTCGCCGTGCTCGAGGGACGAGACGCCGGTGTGCAGGGTCACCGGGGCGAGGAGGACCCCCGAGGTGACGAGCTGGGTCACCAGGGCGTGGGTGAACGGCCGGCCGGCACTCGGCATCTCGGCGCTGCCCGGCTCGCGGCCGAAAACGGTCTGGTAGCTCGCCAGCGGCCAGTCGTCCGGGACGTACGCGTAGGCGATCGGCCGGCCGTGCCGGGCGAGGTAGTCCGGCACCCCCCGGGCGACCAGGAGCCGGCAGCGCCAGAGCCGGGTGGCGCCGGGCTCGACGCTGTCGTCCGGGTACGGCGACAGCACCTGCAGCCGCGCACCGGGGAGCGTCACGGTCTCGCCGGGGACGATGTCGACCAGCGGCCCGGTGGCCCGGCGTCCCCGCCGCAGCTCGACCGCCCAGGTACCGTCCGGCAGCTCGGTCGACAGGTGCGCCGTGATGGGACCGGCGGCCCGCTCGCCGTCGACGGCCGCGGCGAGGGTCGCCGAGGTGTTCACGACGACGAGGTCGCCCGGGGCCAGGAAGGAGGGCAGGTCACGGAACCGCGCGTGCGTGGTCCCGGTGGCACCGGCGACCAGGAGCCGTACCTCGTCCCGGGCGAGCCCGCGCGCCTCCGGGGGCTCGCCGGCGATCCGCACCGGACCCGCGTGCAGTGCCTCGACGCTCACGGGTGGGTCCCCACCGGCAGGAGCAGCTCCACGGCCCGGTACCGGCCACTGGGCGGCCTGCGCTCCAGCAGCGCACGCACGGCCGGCACGGCCACCGTGCCGGGCTCCGGCCGGTCGGAGATGTCCTCGTCCGGGAACGCGGCCTGGTGCATGGCGGTACGCATGTCCCCGGGGTCGAAGGCGTAGACGGACAGCGCCGGCTCCTCGACCGCCAGGACGGCCGACAGGTGGTCCAGCGCCGCCTTCGCCGAGCCGTAGCCGCCCCAGCCCTCGTAGGCCTCGACGGCCGCGTCCGAGCTGATGTTCAGCACCACGCCGGCAGCGCTACGCAGCTGCGGCAGGGCCTCGCGGAGCAAGGCGTGCGGTGCGAGTACATCGACCTCGTAGACCCGGGCCAGCTCGTCGAGCGGGTAGTCGGCGAGCCGCGGCTGGGGGCTGGGACCGAGCCGGCTGGCGTTGTTGACGAGCAGGTCCAGGCCGCCGAGGGCCTGGGACGCGGCCACGAGCTCGGCACGGTGGGCGGCGACGGTGACGTCACCGACCACCAACCGGGTGCGTGCCGGGTCGAAGCCGCCGACGGCGGCGAGCGCGCCGCCCTCGCGGGCGTCGAGGACCAGCGACCAGCCGGCGCCGGACAGGTCTTGCGCGAGGGCGCGGCCGAGGCCGCGGGAGGCACCGGTGATCAGGGCGACTGGCATCAGGAGCTCCTTGCGTTCAGGTAGGTGTGCGTGCATCCTGAGACATCAAGTTGACTTCAGGTCAAGCACGCCCCCGGCGCAGCCGGTGAGCGACGAGTCGGAGCATTGATGGACACCCACGACCTGCTCACCGTCGGAGCCGTCGCCGAGCGCAGCGGCTTCGCGCCGTCGGCCCTGCGCTACTACGAACGGCTGGGGCTGGTGTCAGCGAGCCGTACGTCGGGCGGCCAGCGCCGCTACCCGCGCAGCGTGCTGCGCCGGCTGGCATTCATCAGGGCCGCCCGGAACATCGGCCTGTCGCTCGACGAGGTGGCCGAGGCGCTCGCGGGGCTGCCGGAGGCCAGGACCCCGACGAAGGCCGACTGGGCGCGTCTGAGCCGGACCTGGCGGTCGCGCCTGGACGGCCAGATCGCCGGGCTGATGGCGCTGCGCGACGGCCTCGACTCCTGCATCGGCTGCGGCTGCCTCTCGCTGCGTCGCTGCGCCTTCTCCAACCCTGCCGACCTGGCGGCGGGCTCCGGTCCGGGGGCGGCGTTCCTCCCTCGGTCGCTGCGCCGACCGGTGGACGACAACTGACCGTAGTCGGTCCGGCGTACCGGTGCACACACGCAGCGTGAGCGGGGCTCACCCTGCTGGCCGAGTCTGTCGGGTCGCCGGCTGGGTACCGTCAGAACGTGCAGGCACCCGACTCCCTCGACCTGCGCCGGCTCGCCCTGGCGGTCTCGGTGCTGGACGACGTCGACATCGTCCCGCTCGACGGGGGAGTGCTGCTCACCGGCGACGTGCCGGTGGAGGTCAGCTGGCTGGAGCTGCGTCGCGCGCTCGCCGGTGCCGACCCCGACGACGACCTCGGCCGGGTGCGGGTGCGCGCCTGGCTCCGCGGCCGCCGGATCGCCGCCACCGTCCACCCCGACCACCTGCGCGAGCAGGCCCGTCCGGTGGGCCTGCCGGTGGACCACCCGCTGCACCCCGGCCTCGACTGGGTCCGGCACCGCGTCCTCGGCGACGCCCTCGACCTCGGCTTCGGGTTCGTCGGTGTCGGCACCGACCCCGACGAGGTCGTCGTGGTTCCGCAGGGCGCCCTCGAAGCCGCCGGCGTCGACCCGGCTCCGTGGTGGCCAGTGGCCCGCGACTACCTTGAGCGAATGGGTGCGCTAGCCGCCCGACAGCTGCAGGCGAACCCGGTCCTTCGCCCGATCGGCGACTGCGACGTGGCCACGCTGCTCGGCTCGCGGACCCTGCGGGAGGCGCTGTGCGCCGCCGACGGCACCGGCATGCGGGCCGCCGCCGTCCCGATGCTGCGACGTGGCTGGCTGGACCTCTCCCGCATCGACCCGGCCTTCACCGCCGCCGCCGCGGCGGCCACCACGCCCGAGGAGCGCGGCTTCAGCCGTCCGCTCCTGCTCACCGTCGACGAGGTCACGCTCGCCTCGGACGGCGGCCGACCTGCCGAGATCGTGCTGCGCGACGCGGCCGTCGACGCCCCGCACCTGCGCTCCGTCCTCTACCGCTGACCGCCCGGTCGGTCTTCGGTGCCCAGGCACCGGGGCCGTACCGTAGAACCGGCCGCCCCGAGAACGGCTACGTCTGGAGCGGTACCGATGCCGGCTGACCCCGCCGCGCCCCTGGTTCACAGCGCTGCCTCGGACCACGTCGAGACCGACGCCACGCCGGGCATGACCCGTCGCCGGGCGGTCGACACCGGCACGATGTGGGCCGGAACGGCCACCACCGCCCCCGGCACGGTGTCCGGCTGGCACCACCATGGCGCGCACGAGTCCACGATCTACGTCGTGCGCGGCGCGCTGCACATGGACTTCGGTGCCGACGGCGGCGAGGCTGTCGATGCCGTGGTGGGCGATGTCGTCCAGGTCCCGGCCGGCGCCGTGCACCGCGAGTCGAACCCGCTCGGCGAGGACTCGGTGCTGTTCGTAGTGCGCTGCGGGACGGGCGAGCCGACGGTCAACGTCGACGGCCCGGCGCCCGGCTGACGCGGGCGGCAGGATGTCGGGCATGACAGCTGCCGACGGTCCCCACGTCCTCGACGTTCTCCGAGTCCGCGCCGCTTTCCCCGCGCTCGACCACGGTGTCGCGCACTTCGACGGGCCGGGCGGCTCCCAGGTCCCCAGCACCGTCGCCGAAGCCGTCGCGCGGACCTTGACGGCCGGGGTCGCCAACCGCGGCACCGTCACCGACGCGGAGCGCCGCGCCGAGACCGCCGTCATCGACGCGCGTCGGGCGATGGCCGACCTGGTCGGGGCGGACCCGCGCGGCGTGGTGTTCGGGCGCTCGATGACCCAGCTGACCTACGACGTCTCGCGGGCGCTCGCCAAGGACTGGGGACCGGGCGACGAGGTCGTCGTCACCCGGCTCGACCACGACGCCAACATCCGCCCGTGGGTCGCGGCCGCCGAGAGCGTCGGCGCCACCGTGCGCTGGGCCGGCTTCGACCGATCGACCGGTGAGCTCGACGTCGCCGAGATCGCGACGCTGCTGGGCGAGCGCACCCGGCTGGTGGCGGTCACGGCTGCCTCGAACCTGCTCGGCACCCGACCCGATGTCCCGGCGATCGCTGCCGCCGCCCGGGCCGCCGGTGCCCTCGTGTACGTCGACGGCGTCCACCTCGCGCCGCACGCGCCGGTGGACGTGGCGGCGCTCGGCGCCGACTTCTTCGCCTGCTCGCCGTACAAGTTCTTCGGTCCGCACCTGGGTGCCGTCGTGGCCGACCCCGCGCAGCTCGAACGCCTGAACCCGGACAAGCTGCTGCCGTCGAGCGACGCGGTGCCCGAGCGGTTCGAGCTCGGCACGCTCCCCTACGAGCTGCTCGCGGGGGTGACGGCGACGGTGGACTTCATCGCGGACCTGGTCCCCGGCCCGGGCGAGCGGCGCGCCCGCGTGCTCGCCTCGATGGCGGCGGTCGAGGCACACGAGGACCGGCTGCTGCGCCGGATGCTCACGGGGCTGGGCGACCTCGACGGCATCACGCTGCACGGGGACCCGGTCCGGCGCACGCCGACCGCCCTGTTCACCGTCGAGGGCCGCCCCGGCCGCGAGGTGCACGAGCGGCTCGGCGCCGCGCGCATCAACGCACCCGCCGGGAGCTTCTACGCTCTGGAGGCGTCGCGCTGGCTGGGGCTGGGTGACACCGGAGCCGTGCGCGCCGGGCTGGCGCCGTACTCCGACGACGAGGACGTGTCGCGGCTGCTGGTAGCCGTCGCCGACATCGCCGTTCCATGATCCACACCGGATCGTTGCGCAGAAACCAGATGGATCTGGTGTGGATCACCGGGTGCCGCGGGCTGGGCACACCTGTCGGTGGGTGTCGCTAGCGTCGGCGCCATGACCGACTTCCACCAGCAGGACCTCGCCGACTCCCGCTTCGAGCAGGTCCACCTGCAGCGGGCGACGTTCCACCAGGTCCACCTCGACGACGCCGAGTTCGACGACGTCGACCTCACCGGTGCGCGGTTCCGCGAGGTCTTCTTCAAGGACGTCGTGATGCGCGGCAGCGCTTTCGTCAACGTGCGGATCGAGGGCGAGATCGAGGGTCTCACCGTCAACGGCGTCGACGTCGGACCGCTGGTCCAAGCCGAGCTGGAGCGTCGCGAGCCGGACCTGGCACGAATGCGCCCTGCCGACCCGGACGAGTTCCGCGAGGCCTGGGACACGCTCGAGCGGCTGTGGGCCGAGACCGTCGAGCGCGCCAGGCAGCTGCCGGAGGCAGCGCTGCACGAGTCGGTCGACGCCGAGTGGTCGTTCGTCGAGACGCTGCGGCACCTCGCGTTCGCGACCGAGTGCTGGCTGCACCGCGCGATCCTCGGCGAGGCCAGCCCCTGGGCGCCCCTGTCGCTGCCGTGGGACCAGATGCCCGACACCGAGGGCGTGCCGCGCGACCGCGCGGCCCGGCCATCACTCGACGAGGTCCTGGCGCTGCGGCTGGATCGGCAGAGCGCGGTGCGCCGGTACGTCGACTCGCTCGACGCGGCCTCGCTTGCCTCCGACACCGTCGCGGTCGAGGGGCCGGGCTGGCCGGAGCAGCGCAGCTACCCGGTCCGCGAGTGCCTGCTCACGCTGCTCAACGAGGAGTGGTGGCACCGCCAGTTCGCGCTGCGCGACCTCGCGGTGCTGGAGGAGCGGCACGCCTGAGGCAGCGCGGCCGCTCGGGCTCGCCGGCCACCGCGTCGACGCCCCGTCCACGGTGTCGCGGGGGGTCGGCGATGCCGGCCCCGCGCGACCGCCCACGGTCAGAGGGCTCCGCCGACCCCGCCCCAGCCGTCCTTCTGGGCCGAGCCGGGTGGGCCCGCCCTGCGCGCCGAGGTCGCGGTTGCCGTGCGGGTCCGTCCCCTCCTCGCCGGGCCCGCTGTCGCGCCCGGCGCCAGACGAGCAGGCCGATCGGGACGGCAACGACGAGCACGAGGAGCACCAGCCAGGCCATGGCCACCTCCGTGGGCACCGTGCGGTACCGCCGACTGTACGACGCGGGCGGCCGCCGGCCCCGTGACCCGGCCGCAACGGCGTGCCGGCCCGGGGGAACCGGACGGGTGGCGGCGGCGTCGAAACCGCATCACCAGCGCCCGGAGGCCACGATGCAGCCCACAGCCCGCCCCCCTCTCGTCGTGCTCGCCGCGGTCGCGGGCACCCTGGCGCTCGTCGTGGCCGGCTGGCTGCTCGGACGCGGCGGCGGGCCAGTGCCTGCCGCGGCTGCCGCGACCACCGGGGACGCGAGTGGGGACCGGGCGCGGGACGGGGTCCTCGTCAGCGGCACCGGCGAGGTGACCGGTCGGCCCGACACGCTCGTGGCGCAGTTCGGCGCCGAGGCGACCGCGGGATCCGTCGACGAGGCGCTCGCCCGCGCCGACCGCGCGCTGGGGCGCATCACCGACGCGCTGCGCAAGGGTGGCGTGGACGACGCCGACCTGCAGACCGCCGGTCTCGACGTCTACCCCCAGTACTCGAACGACGGTCGGCAGGTCACCGGCTACCAGGCGCAGCAGCAGCTCACCGTCACCTTCCGTGACGTCGACGCCGCCGGGCGGCTGATCGGGCGGGCCGTGTCCGCCGGCGGTGACGCCGCTCGGCTGTCCGGGCTGTCGTTCCGCATCGACGACGACTCGGCCCTGCTGGCCGACGCCCGGCGCAAGGCGTTCGGCGACGCCAAGTCGAAGGCCGCGCTGTACGGCGACGCCGCCGGCCGCGGTCTGGGGCGTGTCGTCAGCGTCACCGAGACCGTGACCGGCAGCGCCCAGCCGTACCCCACGGTCGCGTTCGACGCCGCGCGCTCGTCGGCCGGCGGCGACGTGCAGATCGAGGCCGGTCAGCAGCAGCTGTCGGTCACCGTCACGGTCGAGTGGTCGTTCGACTGACGCGGCGATCCCGCTGGGGACGGTCAGTCTGCGACGTGGTGCTGCTCGACCTCGACGGGCAGCCCGGAGACGGTCTCGACGATGTCACGAGCGATGTCCTGCGCCGTGAGGCCGATCTCGGCCAGGACCTCGTGCCGCTTGGCGTGGTCGAGGAACCGTAGCGGGATGCCGAAGTCGCGCAACGGGGTCGCGACGCGAGCGTCGCGAAGCGCCTGCGCGACCGCGCCGGAGACCCCGCCGCGCAGACCGTCCTCCACCACGACGACGACGCCGACGTCGCGGGCCATCCGGACGATCTCGGCCGGCACCGGCTTGACCCAGCGAGGGTCGACGACGGTGACGCCGATGCCCTGCTGGGCGCAGCGCTGCGCGACGTCGAGGCAGGTCTCGACCATCGAGCCGACAGCGACCACCAGGACGTCGTCGCCGCCTCGCAACATGACGTCGACGACGCCGACCCGGTCGAGAGCCGGCAGGTCGGGGCCGACCGCGCCGGTCGGGTAGCGCACCACGGTGGGAGCGTCGTCGACCGCGACGGCCTCGCGCAGCTCCTCGCGGAGGGTGGCGGCGTCTCGGGGTGCGGCCAGCCGCAGTCCCGGTACCGCCTGGAGCACGGCCATGTCCCACATGCCGTGGTGGCTGGCGCCGTCGGGGCCGGTGACTCCGGACCGGTCGAGGCAGAACGTGACCCCGCAGCGGTGCAGGGCGACATCCATGACGACCTGGTCGAACGCCCGGTTGAGGAACGTCGCGTACACGGCGACCACCGGGTGCAGGCCGCCGAGGGCCAGCCCGGCGGCCGACGTCGCCGCGTGCTGCTCGGCGATGCCCACGTCGAAGATGCGGTCCGGGTACGCCGCCGCGAACGCGTCCAGCCCGGTCGGGATCAGCATGGCCGCGGTGATGCCGACGACGTCGGGCCGGTCGGCGCCGATCGCGACGAGCTCGTCGGAGAAGACCTGGGTCCATGCGGTCCCGGAGGCCGCCAGCGGCTGCCCCGTCTCCGGGTCGATCACGCCGATGCCGTGGAAGTGGTCGGCGGTGTCGTCCTCGGCGTACTTGTAGCCGAGGCCCTTGCGGGTGATGGCGTGCACCAGCACCGGGCCCTGGTAGCCGCGGGCCCGACGGAGGGCGTGCTCCAGCGCGTCCATGTCGTGGCCGTCGACCGGGCCGATGTACTTCAGCCCGAGGTCCTCGAACATGCCCTGCGGGGCGACGACGTCCTTGAGGCCCTTCTTCACCCCGTGCAGCGCCTCGTACAAGGGCGCGCCGACGACCGGTGTCCGGCCGAGCACCTGCTTGCCCCACTCCAGGAACCGCTCGTAGCCGCGGGTGGTGCGCAGCGTCGCCAGGTGGTGCGCGAGACCGCCGATGGTGGGCGCGTAAGAGCGCTCGTTGTCGTTGACGACGATGACCAGCCGACGGGTGTGGTCGGCCGCGATGTTGTTGAGCGCCTCCCACGCCATGCCGCCGGTGAGCGACCCGTCGCCGACGACGGCCACGACGGTGCGATCGTTCTCGCCGCGCAGCTGGAACGCCTTGGCCATGCCATCGGCATAGGACAGGGCGGTCGAGGCGTGCGAGTTCTCGATCACGTCGTGCTCGGACTCGGCGCTGCTCGGGTAGCCGGACAGGCCGCCCTTCTGCCGGAGCGTCGGGAAGCGGGCGGCCCGGCCGGTCACGATCTTGTGGACGTAGGCCTGGTGGCCGGTGTCCCAGAGGATCCGGTCGCGCGGTGAGTCGAAGACGCGGTGCAACGCCAGGGTCAGCTCGACGGCTCCGAGGTTGGGCCCGAGGTGGCCACCCGTCCTGGAGACCGAGGCGATCAGGAAGGTGCGGATCTCCTCCGCGAGAGCGGCCAGCTGCTCGTGGTCGAGCGGGCGCAGGTCCTCAGGTCCGTGGATCGAGTCCAGCAG
Source organism: Actinomycetes bacterium (assembly GCA_038246545.1). Classification (GTDB taxonomy): domain Bacteria; phylum Actinomycetota; class Actinomycetes; order JACCUZ01; family JACCUZ01; genus JBBRVW01. The sequence continues at coordinate 30,495 of JBBRVW010000017.1, forward strand.
GCCCACCCGGGGCTCCTCTCGCTCGTCCGGCTGCGGTGTCGGTCGAGGTGTCGAGTCTACGTTCCCCCCGAGGACGGCCTGGACACGCGGTGGGTTCCCTGAGAACGCCGGCCGCCGGCCGCCGGGTGACCGGCGTCACCGACGGTCAGAGCCGGTCCCGGAACCGGCGGCCGCGCAAGGCCTCCTCGACCAACCACACGGCGCGCTGGTGGCGCACCAGTCGCGCACCCTCGCGCTCCCAGGCCGCTAGCGCGGCCGCCACCGTGGTGGCGTCCGCCACGTCGCGCAGCTCGTCACGGATGGTCGAGTACCCGAGACGGGCCGCCTCGACGGCGGACGCGACGTGGCGCGCCGCGAACCGCGCGAGCACCACAGGGTGGTTGCGCAGCACCTCGTGGGCCCGGTAGTCCGGTGGGCAGAGATCGAACAGCCAGGCGGTGGCGGTGCGCTCCCAGTCCGGGGTGTCAGGCGGGCGGACCTCCTCGGGCCAGCCGGGCGGCACAGCCGGGCGGCTCATCCTGCGCCCCCGGGGGCGGGCTCCGGTCCACGGCCCGCCGTGCCCGGCCCGGACGGGCCGACGGCGGAGCTGACCGGTGCGCTCATCGGAGCCACTCTAGGAGCGAGCGCCGACCCGGTGTCAGGTCGCCCGGACCGCCGTCATCTCGCGCACCTCGGAGTACCGCTCACGGACCGAGGGCGTCGGGTCGGCCTCGAACGTCTGCGACGGCGCCGTCTCCCACGTGGGTGCCTCGTCGGTGCCGGCAAGGACCCAGGCAGCCTGGCGGGCAGCGCCGTCGGCGACGTACTCCCCCGGCTCCGGGACGACGACCGGGCAGCCGAGGACCGCTGGCGCGAGTCGGCGCACCGCCTCGGACCGGGCTCCCCCGCCGACCAGCAGCACCCGGCGCACGTCCGCGCCCTGGTCGCGCAGGGCGTCCAGGCCGTCGGCCAGACCGCAGAGCAGGCCCTCGACCGCGGCCCGCGCGAGGTGTGCTGGTGTGGTGGAGGTCAGCGTGAGCCCGTGCAGCGCCCCGGTCGCGTCCGGCCGGTCCGGGGTGCGCTCGCCCTCGAGGTACGGCACGAGCATCAGACCGTCGGCGCCGGCGGGCGCCGCGAGCGCCAGCTCCGAGAGACCCGCATGGTCGGTGCCGAGCAGGTCCGCGATGGCGTCCAGCACCCTCGAGGCGTTGAGCGTGCACACCAGCGGCAGGTAGCGGCCGGTGGCGTCGGCGAAGCCCGCCACGATCCCCGACGGGTCCCGCGCCGGCACCCCGGCGACCCCGCTCACGACACCCGAGGTCCCCACCGAGACGACGACGTCACCTGGTCCCGCCCCCACTCCCAGTGCGGCCGCGGCGTTGTCGCCGGCCCCGGGCCCGAGGACCAGGGCGCCCGCCCGGGCGGCCGCCTCGGCCGGGCCCATGACGGCCGGCACGGCCAGCGCCCGGCCGAACCCGCGCTCGAGCAGGTCGGGCCGGTAGCCCTCGCTGACCGCCGACCAGTAGCCGGTGCCGCTGGCATCGGACCGGTCGGTGCGGAGCGCGTCGAGGCCCGACGGCCCCCCGAGGTCGCCGAGCAGCCGCCAGGTCAGCCAGTCGTGCGGCAGGCAGACGGCCTCGGCGCGGACCGCGACGTCCGGCTCGTGCTCGGCGAACCAGCGCAGCTTCGCGACGGTGATCGACGCCACCGGCACCACGCCGACGGCGTCGGCCCAGGACTGCCCTCCGCCGAGCTCGTCGACCAGGTCGTGCGCTGCCGCCGCCGAGCGGGTGTCGTTCCACAGCAATGCCGGGCGCACCACCGCGCCCGACGCGTCGAGGCAGACCATGCCGTGCTGCTGACCGCCCACCGAGAGGGCCGCCACGTCGTCCAGTCCGCCGGCCGCCGCAGCGGCCACCTGGAAGGCGTCCCACCACGCAGCCGGGTCGACCTCGGTGCCGTCCGGGTGCGGCGCCCGGCCGAAGCGCACCAGCGCGCCGGTCGCCGAGTCCCGGACCACCACCTTGCACGCCTGCGTCGAGGAGTCGACGCCGGCGACGAGGCGGTGCTGCGTGTCGTCCGGCATGGTCAGCGGGCGCCCAGCACGTGCTCGACGGCGAGCTGGTCGAGCTGGGCGAACGCGTAGCCCCGCTCGGCCGGCGCCTGGACGTCGAAGGACTCGAACGCCGACGCGTCGGCGAGCAGGTCGTCGTACGACTCGCCCTCGCCCAGCGTGGTTTGCGCGAGCTCACCGACGCGGGACGCGGCCAGCGCCGCCTGCACCGCGGGGTCGGCACGGAACGCGGCGGCCCGCTCCTTGAGCAGCAGGTAGGTGCGCATGTTCGCGGCCGCCGAGGCCCACACGCCGTCGATGTCCTCGGTGCGCATCGGCTTGTAGTCGAAGTGCCGCGGACCGTCGTACACCGGCTCAGCGGTGCCGTCGGACGCGCCGCCACCGTTCTCCAGCAGGTCGACGAGGAAGAACGCCGACAGCAGGTCGCCGTGCCCGAACACCAGGTCCTGGTCGTACTTGGGACCGTGCTGGCCGTTGAGGTCGATGTGGAAGAGCTTGCCCTGCCACAGCGCCTGCGCGATGCCGTGCACGAAGTTGAGCCCCGCCATCTGCTCGTGCCCGACCTCCGGGTTCACGCCGACCATCTCGTGGTGCTCGAGGGTGGAGATGAACGCCAGAGCGTGGCCCAGGGTCGGCAGCAGGATGTCACCGCGCGGCTCGTTCGGCTTGGGTTCGATGGCGAACCGCAGGTTGTAGCCGCGGTCGATGGCGTACTGCGCGAGCATGTCGATGCCCTCGGCGTAGCGGGCCAGCGCCGAGCGCACGTCCTTGGCCGAGTCGGTCTCGGCGCCCTCGCGGCCGCCCCAGAACACGTAGGTCGACGCACCCAGCTCGGCAGCGAGATCCATGTTGCGCATGACCTTGCGCAGGGCGTAGCGGCGGATCGCGCGGTCGTTGCTGGTGAAGCCACCGTCTTTGAACACGGGATGCGTGAACAGGTTGGTCGTCATCATCGGCACGACCAGGCCGGTCTCGTCCAGCGCGGCGCGGAACCGCTTGATGTGGTCGTCGCGCGACGCGTCGTCGCTGCCGAACGGAATGAGGTCGTCGTCGTGGAACGTGACGCCGTACGCACCGAGCTCGGCCAGCCGGTGCACGGACTCGACCGGGTCCAGCGCCGGCCGGGTCGCGTCACCGAACGGGTCACGTGCCTGCCAGCCCACGGTCCACAGGCCGAAGGTGAACTTGTCCGCGGGAGTCGGTCGCAGGTCGCTCATGATGTCCCTCTCGTCGTCTCGGATCGGTCGGCACTTCGGGTGTACTACGAGGCAGTCCGTCGGGACAGCTCGAGAAGGGGGTCGGACAGCAGCGGGTCGAATGCGAGCTCGGCGGCCCCGAGCAGCGTCGAGTCGGCGCCGAGCGCGGGCGCGACCAGGCGCACCTGCTGGACCAGCGCCGCCAGGCCGGTGGCCTCGAACTCGGCACGGACGGTGCTGCCGGCAGCGAGCAGCACCGCCTCGAGGGCACCGCCCATGATCACGACCTCGGGGTTGAGGACGTTGACCACGTTGGCCGTGCCGCGGCCCAGCCAGGTCGCCACGTGCTGCAGCGCGTCGCTGGCCCGGGCGTCGCCCTCGGAGGCTGCGGCGACGACCTCGCGGACGCCGGCGAGCCCCCCGCCCGGAGGTCGGCCCGCGAGCTCGAACAACCGTTCCTCGCCGCACTCGGTCTCCCAGCAGCCGGTCGAGCCGCAGTGGCACGGCAGGCCGTCGGGGTTGACCAGCGAGTGGCCGACCTCGCCCGCGTAGCCAGCCCGGCCGCCGAGGGGGCTGCCGCCGGCGAAGATGCCGGCACCGAGGCCGGAGTGACCGGAGAGGTAGACGGCGTCCTCGACCCCGGCCGCCGCTCCCCTCACGTGCTCCGCCCGGATGCCGAGGTCGGCGTCGTTGCCGACGGCGACCGGCAGGCCGAGCGCGTCGGCGAGCTCGTGCCCGAGCGGGACGTCGCGCCAGCCGAGGTTCGGAGCCTGTCGCACCTGGCCGTCGCGGCGGCGGACCATGCCGGGCACGGCCACGCCGGCAGCGACGACCACGGCCCCCGGCCCGACCTCGGCGAGCAGGGCGGCGCCCTCGGAGGCCAGCGCCGAGGCGACAGCGCGGGGTCGCGGGGTCCGGCCCGGCCAGCTGCTGTCCCGGCGCGACAGCACCACCCCACCGAGTCCGACCCGGGCCACCGTGAGGTGCGTGACGCCGACGTCCATCGCCAGCACCTGGACCTGCTCGGTCTCCGGCGAGACGACGTGCGACGGCCGACCTCCGCTGCTGGCCGCCCGGCCGGCCTCCTCACGCAGCAGCCCAGCAGCCGCCAGCTCGCCGGTGAGACCACCGATGGTGCTCCGGTTGAGACCCAGGACCGCCGTCAGCCGGCTGCGCGCCGTCGGCCCGTGCACGTGCACGTACCTCAGCAGGGTCGACAGGTTGCCCCGGCGGACGTCTTCCGACCTCGTCCCGCGAGCACCCCGAGCAAGGACCGTCATGTGATCCGCTAGCCGCGCCCGGAGGCAGCCGCCCGCTTGCGCGAGAGCGCGTCCACGCCCGCCGCGAGGAGCAGCACCAGGCCGGTGACCATGTACACCACGGCGGCGGCCTGGTTGAGCAGCAGCATGCCGTTGGCGACGACGGCCACCACCAGGCCGCCGATGATCGCGTCGACCGGCCGTCCCTTGCCGCCGAACAGGCTGGTACCGCCGATGACCGCCGCACCGACCGCGTAGAGCAGCGTCTCGCCGCCGCCGGTCGAGGGGGTGACCGAGTTGACCCGGCTGGCGAGCAGCACCCCGGCGACGGCGGCGATCGTGGAGCACAGCACGAAACAGAGCAGCCGGATCCGCGCCACGTTGATGCCGGCCCGCCGCGCCGCCTCGGCGTTGCCGCCGACGGCGTAGACGTGCCGGCCGAAGACGGTGCGCGTGAGGAGCATGCTCAGCAGGACGAGAAGCACGAGCACGACCGGGATCACGATCGGCACACCCTTGATCGAGGTCACCGCGACGTTCCGGCTGCGCTCGATGCTCAGGTAGTAGGTGCACAAGCCGAGAAGCACGGTCAGCGCGACGATCTTCACCAGCCACACCGTCGGGGACTGGGTCACCAGCCCACGCTTCCGCCGGGTCTGCATCTGCAGGAAGGTGATCCCGGCATAGGCCACCACGATGCCGAGGAAGACCAGCCAGCCGAGCCAGATCGGCAGGTTGTTGGACATGATCGCCAGGATCGTGCCGCTCTTGATCCTGATCGTGCCGCCCTGGCCGATGACCTTGAGCAGGATGCCCTGCAGGGCGAGGAACAGCGCCAGGGTCACGACGAAGGAGGGGATGCCGATCCGCGAGACGAGGATGCCGATGAACAGACCGATCACGGCACCAGTCGCCAGACAGGCCAGGACGCCGAAGTACCACGGCTGGTCGTGTCGGGTCGCGACGACGCCGAGGATCCCACCCGCGACACCTGCCGTGAAGCCGGCCGACAGGTCGATCTCGCCCAGGAGCAGCACGAACACCAGCCCCATCGCGATGACGATGACCGGTGCGCTCTGGATCAGCAGGTTCGCGAAGTTGAACGGGTTCGTGAACGTGTCCGGCCGCAGCGAGGAGAACACGATCACGAGCAGGGCAAGGCCGAGGATGGCCGGCAGTGGTCCCACGTCGCCGCCGCGCAGCCGCGCGACGTACTCACGGAAGGAGTCCGAGAGCGATGTCTGCGTGACGTTCGAGGAGTCCAGCGGCTCGTCTGCGGTGCTCACGACTGCGCTCCGTCCGTGGTGGTCGTCCCGGATCCGTCATCCGGTGCGTCGGCCTCATCCGCCTCGTCAGTGCGTGCTCCGCCGGTGATCAGCTTCACGATCTCGGAGTGGTCGACGTCCTTGGCCTCGACCTGTGCGGTCATGCGGCCCAGGTAGAGCACGGCGATGTCGTCAGCGACGGCGAGGACGTCGTTCATGTTGTGCGAGATCAGGATGACCGCGAGGCCGTTGTCGGCGAGGCGGCGGACCAGCCGCAGCACCTGCTCGGTCTGCGCCACACCCAGGGCGGCAGTGGGCTCGTCCAGGATCACGAGCTTGGAGTTCCAGAGGACGGCGCGTGCGATCGCCACTGTCTGGCGCTGTCCGCCTGACAGGCTCGCGACCTTCTGCCGGATGGACTTGACGGTACGCACGGACAGGCTGGCGAGAGTCTCGGCCGCCCGCTGCTCCATCGTGAGCTCGTCCAGCACGCCGGACGAGGTGACTTCGCGGCCCAGGTAGAGGTTCTGGACGATGTCCAGGTTGTCGCACAGTGCGAGGTCCTGGTAGACGACCTCGACGCCCAGGGCGTTTGCCTGCTTGGGGTTGTGGACGTGCACCGGCTTGCCCTCGAAGAGGTAGTCGCCGCTGTCGAACGGGTGGATGCCCGCGATCCCCTTGATCAGCGTGCTCTTGCCGGCACCGTTGTCTCCGACCAGGGCGGTCACCCGACCCAGCCGCGCGGTGAGCGTGACGTCGTGCAGGACCTGCACGGCGCCGAAGCTCTTGTCGATTCCCCGCAGCTCGAGCAGTGGAGCGGAGTCGGTGGAGCCGGGTCGCCCCGCATCGGTGGTCGTCGCTGTCATGGCACCTCGCCTGCCTCGCTGGTGGTCGACCGCTCTCCGCGGTGGGACGACGGCACGCTAGCGGCCTGCGCAGGTGCCGGGGGCAGAGGCCCGGCCGGGGATGTTCTCCCCGACCGGGCCTCCCGTCCCTGCTAGCTGAGGCCGAGCTTGGTGCAGGCGGCAGCGAACGCGCCGGTGCAGACCTTGTCGACCGTGGTGTAGCCGGCGTCGAACGGCGCCTTGATGTTGTCCTGCGTCACCCACACGGGCGTCGCGAACACCGAGTCGACCGTGCGGCCGGCCTCGGAGTCGTCGACGGTGCCGTTGACGAGCGACTTGGCCGAGCCGTCGTTCTTGAGGATCGCGATGGCGACGTCCGCCGCCGCCTTCGCCTCGAGGTTGACGTCCTTGAACACGGTGCCGCACTGGGTGCCCGCGATCACGCGCTGCAGTCCCTCGTCGGAGGCGTCCTGGCCGGTGACCGGGACCTTGCCGGCAAGCTTGTTGTTCTTCAGCACGGTCACGATCCCGCCGGCCATGGTGTCGTTGGCCGAGATCACGCCGTCGATCTTGCCGTTGTTCTGGGTGAAGATCTGCTCGAACGTGGTCTGCGCGACGGTGGCGTCCCACTTGCCGGTCTGGTCGCCGACGATCTTGTAGTCACCGCTGTCGACCTTCGGCTTCAGCGCCCCGTCGTAGCCCTCCTTGAACAGCGCCGCGTTGTTGTCGGTCGGGTCGCCGTTGATCTCGGCGATGTTGGCCTGCGTCTTGCCGGCGTCGTCCAGGCACGTGATGAGGCCTTCACCCATGAGGGTGCCGACCTGGACGTTGTCGAAGGACACGTAGTAGTCGGCCGACCCGCCGAGCGTGAGCCGGTCGTAGTCGATGCTCGGGATGCCTGAGTCCTTGGCCTTCTTCTCGCAGGCTGCGCCGCTCGCGGAGTCCAGGTTCACGATCATCAGCACGTTGACGCCGACGTTGATCATCGAGTCGCACAGCGAGGCGAACTTCGTCACGCCCCCGGATGCGTTCTGGATGTCGGCCGAGTAGCCAGCAGCCTCGATCGCCTTCTGCAGCGCCGGCCGGTCGTTGTTCTCCCAGCGGGGCGACGTGGCGGCGTCGGGCAGGATCACGCCCACCTTGCCGCCCGCGCTGCTGTCGCTGCTGCCGCTGGCCGAGCTGCCGCTGCCGGTGGTCGAGCCTCCGCTGCTGCCGCCGCAGGCGGTCAGGAGCAGCGGGAGGACGACCAGGCCGGCCACCGCCATCTTTCGCATCCGCATGACGTGGTGCCCTTCCGATCGGGAGCGGCACCGAGGGGACGGGCCGCAGGAATGTTGTGGGCCACAACGTACTGACCTGCAGGCGCCCCGGGAAGTCACAAGTTCGTAACGGGTCGAAACGCCCGAGTCGCCCCGTCGATCCCACCGGGCTCACAGGTAACCCGGGCGGTGCGGGTCAGACCCCTGTCGGTGCAGGCGGTCAGTCCTGGCGGGTCCCGTGGCGCGCCGTTGGGGGTGCGGTCATGGCAGCAAGGACGCGGACGCTGCACCTGCCAGGGCCGGGCGCCGTCGGTCCCAGCAGGTGGGACGCGCGGGGTGCTTCACGTGTCGTACTGGTGCTTTGCAGGGCGTGCACGCCACGCAAAGCACGAGTACGCCCCGCCAAGCGAGCAGACCGTCCCACGGATCGAGACCGACGGCGGGCAGCCCGGCAGGCGAAGGCCGTTCTGTTCCCCAGCCGCTCTGAGGGCGGCCACGGCGGCGGGACAGACACCGGCCCCACCCGCCGTCACCATCAGTCCCGCAGCAGCGACCGCAGCACGTACTGCAGGATCCCGCCGTGCCGGTAGTAGTCGGCCTCGCCGGGGGTGTCGATGCGCAGCCGGGCCGAGAACTCCGTGCTGCCTGCCCGCACGGTGACCTCCCGCGGGGAGGGACCCTCGTTGAGCGCGGTCACGCCCGTGACCGTGTACTCCTCCTCGCCGGTGAGGCCCAGCGAGGCCGCCGACTCGCCGTCGCGGTACTGCAGCGGCAGGACGCCCATCCCGATGAGGTTGGAGCGGTGGATCCGCTCGTAGGACTCCGCGATCACGGCGCGGACGCCCAGCAGCGCGGTGCCCTTGGCCGCCCAGTCGCGGGACGAGCCCGAGCCGTACTCCTTGCCCGCGAGGATGACCAGCGGCGTGCCGGCTGCGGCGTAGTGCTGCGCCGCGTCGTAGATCGAGGTGACCTCTCCCCCGGCGGTGAAGTCACGGGTGACGCCGCCCTCGGTGCCGGGGGCCAGCTGGTTGCGCAGCCGAATGTTCGCGAAGGTGCCGCGGATCATCACCTCGTGGTTGCCGCGGCGGGACCCGTAGGAGTTGAAGTCGCGGCGTTCGACGCCGTGCTCCTGCAGGTACGCCCCTGCCGGCGAGTCGGCCTTGATCGACCCGGCCGGCGAAATGTGGTCGGTGGTGACCGAGTCGCCGAGGACGGCCAGGACCCGCGCCCCCGCGATGTCGGTGACCGGCTCCGGCTCGGCCGGCATCCCCTCGAAGTACGGCGGCTTCCGGACGTAGGTCGACTCCGGGTCCCACTCGAAGGTGCTGCCGGTCGGGGTGGGGAGGTTCTGCCAGGTGTCGTCGCCGGTGAAGACATCGGCGTAGTCGCGGCTGAACATCTCCGAGCGCACGGCCGAGTCGACGACCTCCTGGATCTCCTGGCTGGAGGGCCAGATGTCCTTGAGGAACACGTCCTGACCGTCCTGGTCCTGGCCCAGCGGCTCGGTCGTGATGTCGAGGTCCATCGAGCCGGCGAGGGCGTAGGCCACGACGAGCGGCGGTGACATCAGGTAGTTCATCTTCACGTCGGGGTTGATGCGCCCCTCGAAGTTGCGGTTGCCGGAGAGCACCGACACCACCGCGAGGTCGTTGTCGTTGACGCCCGTGCTGATCGGCTGCTGCAGCGGACCGGAGTTGCCGATGCAGGTCGTGCAGCCGTAGCCGACGAGGTTGAAGCCGAGCTTGTCGAGGTAGGGCGTGAGGCCGGCCCTCTCGTAGTAGTCCATGACGACCTTGGAGCCGGGCGCGAGGGTGGTCTTGACCCACGGCTTGCGGGACAGGCCCCGCTCCACGGCCTTCTTGGCCAGCAGTGCTGCACCGATCATGACCGACGGGTTCGAGGTGTTGGTGCACGACGTGATCGCCGCGATCACCACATGGCCGTGGTCGACCTCGAACTCCTGGCCGTCGAGCGACACCGTGGCCGGGTTCGACGGGCGGCCGGCGGCCGCGTGCACCGGGGCGCCGTGCGGTGCGCCGGACGACCCGTTGCCGGTGCCGACGGCGGGCGAGTCGCTGGCCGGGAACGACTCGGCAGACCCCTCGTCCACCGTGGAACGGACCCCGTCGTCGTTGGCGTAGGCGCCGAGCGCCTCGCGGAAGCTGTCCTTCGCGTCCGAGAGCGTCACCCGGTCCTGCGGGCGCTTCGGACCGGCGATCGAGGGCACCACTGTCGAGAGGTCCAGCTCGATCGTCTCGCTGTAGGCCGGCTCGACCGCCGGGTCGTGCCAGAGGCCCTGCGCCCTGGCGTAGGCCTCGACCAGCGCCACCTGCTGCTCGTCGCGGCCGGTCATCCGCAGGTAGCGCACCGTCTCGTCGTCGATCGGGAAGATCGCGATCGTGGAGCCGTACTCGGGACTCATGTTGCCGATCGTCGCGCGGTTGGCCAGCGGGACGGCGGAGACGCCCTGGCCGTAGAACTCCACGAACTTCCCGACGACGCCGTGCTCCCGGAGGATCTCGGTGATCGTCAGCACCAGGTCGGTGGCCGTCGCGCCCTCCGGCAGCTCGCCCGCCAGCTTGAAGCCGACGACCTTCGGGATGAGCATCGACACCGGCTGGCCGAGCATGGCGGCCTCGGCCTCGATGCCGCCGACTCCCCAGCCCAGGACGCCGAGGCCGTTGACCATGGTGGTGTGCGAGTCGGTGCCGACCAGGGTGTCCGGGTAGGCGACACCGTCGCGGTCGAAGACCACGCGCGCCAGGTACTCGATGTTGACCTGGTGCACGATTCCGGTGCCGGGCGGCACGACCTTGAAGTCGTCGAACGCGGTCTGGCCCCAGCGCAGGAACTGGTAACGCTCGGTGTTGCGCTGGTACTCCAGCTCGACGTTGCGCTCGAACGAGTCGGGCGCACCGAACAGGTCGGCGATCACCGAGTGGTCGATGACCAGCTCGGCCGGCGCGAGCGGGTTGATCCGATCCGGCTTGCCGCCGAGCTCCCGCACCGCTTCGCGCATGGTCGCGAGGTCGACGATGCACGGCACCCCGGTGAAGTCCTGCATGACGACGCGGGCAGGAGTGAACTGGATCTCGGTGTCGGGCTCGGCCGTCGGGTCCCAGCCGGCGAGAGCCCGGATGTGGTCGGCGGTGATGTTCGCGCCGTCCTCGGTCCGCAGCAGGTTCTCGAGGAGGATCTTGAGTGAGTAGGGAAGTCGGGCGATGCTGTCCTGCAGGCCCTCGACCTTGTCCAGGCGGTAGATCTCGTACGACGAGCCGCCCACCGCCAGCGCAGCCCTGCTGCCGAAGGTGTCGATGCTCCCGGTCGTCTCGTTCGCCACGAGGGTCTCCTCTCGTCGTGCACCACTGCAAGCCATCCTGCCCGGGTGGTGCAGGCTCGCCGCACCCGGTGCCAACACGATATCTCGACGTCAAGATATCTGTCCAGCACCGATCTCCCCGGAGGCCCAGGAGAGGATCGCCACGTGACGACCGACCGCGACGACGTGCGCGCAAGCCTCGGGCGCCAGGCGTTCATGACTCTGTTGGGTGCCACGGCCACGACGGTCGACCCGGGCCACGTCCGGATCGAGCTGCCCTACCGCGAGGACCTCTGCCAGCAGAACGGCTTCCTCCACGCCGGCGTCCTGACGTCGATCGCGGACTCCGCGTGCGGCTACGCCGCTCTCACGCTCATGCCGGCGGGCAGCGACGTCCTCTCGGTCGAGTTCAAGGTCAACCTGCTCGCCCCGGGACGCGGGGAGCGTTTCCGGGCCGATGCCCGGGTCGTCCGCAGTGGCCGGACGTTGACCGTGTGCCAGGCCGAGGTGGTGGCCTCCTCGAGCGGCGTGGACGACGTCACCGTGGCGCTGATGCAGGCGACGATGATCGCCCGGCCACCGCGCTGAGCGACGAGGTGCGAGCCGTGCCCTGCCCCGTGGCGCGCGGCACGTTCGACCCGGTGCGAGCACTGGCCATTTCTGCCCTCCCGCTACTGCGGTTACGGGCGTACGCTGCCGCCGTGGCCACCGTTTCCAGGCCTCGTTCCGGGCGCGAGAGCCTCCAGTACTTCGCCGAGCTGCAACGGCAGGTCGGTGAGCGCGTCGCGCCGTTGCGCACCCGGCAGCGGCTCCGCCGGCGCGCCCGCATCCGTCGGCTGGTCGGGCGCGCCGTGCTGCTGATGGTCCCGGTGCTGGTGGCAGTGCTGCTCGCACTCGACGCCGGCGGCAGCCGTACCTGGCTCGGCGACCGGTGGCAGGACGTGACCCGGTCGGCGACGACACCCGACCAGCAGTCGAGTGCCGCTGCCTCCCCCGGCTCCTAGGCAGGGGCGACCCGGTCCCGATGGTCCGGCCAGGCGATCGGGGGACGACCCTGCGACTGCTCGACGAACTGGTCGAGGAACCAGCGGCGGTAGGCCACCACGGGTGCCGGGGACTCCAGGGTGAGCAGCAGCCGCCCCTCCCGGCAGTACTCGTCGATCTCGTCGAAGATCGACCCCAGCTGCGCGGCGGCGACGGCCGCCGAGGCCGGCACCGAGTAGACCAGGTCGACCGACTCGCGACCCTCCTGGACGGCCCTGGCCAGCTGGCTCTCCTGCTCAGCGGTGAACATCGAGTAGCGGGCGCTGAGGGCGGAGACCAGCTCGACGAACCGCTGCGGGAGGCCACCGGGGTCGCCCCGCTGGTGGACCTGCTCGGCGACGAGCACCAGCTCGCGCGTGATCTCGTCCGTGTGCTGCTGGGCAGCCGTCTGGAGCCCGATCGGGATCTGCCCGACGACGACGGTGATGAGCTCCTCGTCGGCCGGCGAGGTCACGCCGCCGCCCGGGAGCCGGTCCGGACGCTCGCGGCGCCACCGCGGGGCAGCACGCGGTGCCGGCGCGGGTCGCCGGGCCGTCCGGGGCCGGCTGTCGTCAACCCCGAGCCGGGACCCTCGAAGACCTCGCGGTCCGGCGCGACGCGGCACCAGACCGTCTTGCCGGTGGAGCTCGCCTCGACACCCCACGCGGTGCTCAGCGCCTCGACGAGCGCGATGCCGCGGCCGGTCGTGGCGTCGCTGCCGTAGCGGCGTGCCTGCGGCGGCACCGGGGAGGAGTCGGTCACCTCCACGAGGAGGGCGTGCGGCTCCAGGACCAGGTGCACCGTGTAGGCGCTGCGCGCGTGCAGGGCGGCGTTGGTGGCAAGCTCGGTGAGCACCTGCGCGGCACCCATCTCGTAGTCGGCCGCCAGCCAGTCGTCGAGCGCGGCCCGGAGGAACCTCCGCGCCTCACCGATGGAGCTGAGCTCGGCAGGAAGGGTCAGGGACGCCTCGGGCACGGCGCTCAGCGTAGGCCACGGCCACTGGTCGGCGCGAGGACCGCGACGCACTCGACGTGATGAGTCATGGGGAAGAGGTCGAACGCCCGGATCGCGTCGAGCCGGTAACCGCGCTCGCCGAACCAGCGCAGATCCCGGGCCAGGGCGGCCGGGTCGCAGGCGACGTAGGCGATGCGCCGGGCACCGACTCTCGACAGCAGGTCGACCACCGCCTTGCCGGCCCCGGACCGCGGCGGGTCGAGCACCACGACGTCCGCGCTGCGCAGGTGGACCCGCCGCAGCACGTGGTCGACCCGGCCCCGCTCGACCCGCACGGTCGGCAGGTCGGCGAGATTGTGTCGGGCGTCCTCGACGGCCACCCGGTCGGACTCGATGCAGGTGACCCGCCCGGTGGGGCCGACCCGTTCGGCCAGCGACGCGGCGAACAGGCCGACGCCACCGTAGAGGTCGAGCGCGGACTCGCCCGGCGCCGGCTCGAGCCCGGCGAGGACGGCGTCGAGCAACGTCCGGGCCGCCCCTGGGTGGACCTGCCAGAAGCCGCCTCCCGTCACCCGGAACGACCGCTCCCCCACGGTCTCCGTCAGCCACCCCGACCCGCGGCCGTCGGGCCGGACCAGGCACTCGCCGGAGCCCGGTGACACCGCCACCTCGACGCCGTGGGTGCCGGGCCAGCTGCGGCCCGTGACGTCGGCGGCATCGACGAGCGGGTGCGCGATCCGGCAGTGGTCGACCGGCACGACCGCGTGCGAGCGGTGCCGTCGCAACCCGGCCCGCCCGCCCTCGTCCACCGCCCACTGGACCCGGGTCCGCCAGCCCAGACCGCCGTCGTCGCCCGGCACCTCCTCGACGTCGACCTCGACGTCGTCGAGGCCCGCCAGCCGGGACAGCTGCTCGCGCACGACGGCCGTCTTGAGCGCGCGCTGCGCGGGCAGCGTGGCGTGCTGGAGGTCGCAGCCGCCGCAGCGGCCCGGCCCCGCCCAGGGGCACGGTGGCTGCACCCGGTCCGGCGACGCCTCGAGGACGGCCACGGCGTCGGCCCGCCAGAACGTCGACCCGTAGTGGCCCTCGGTGACCACCGCGCGGACCCGCTCGCCGGGCAGGGCGTGCCGGACGAACACCACTCGTCCGTCGTGCCGGGCGACGCAGTGCCCGCCGTGGGCGACCGGACCGACGGTGAGCTCCACCTCGTGGCCGAGGGCCGTCATGGGCTCGGCACTCAGGACAGACCTCTGCCGCGTCCCAGGTCGCCGCGGCGCACGGCTCCGGGCGGGGGCCCCTCGACCCGGTCCGCAAGGGCCTCGGAGCTCTTCAGCTGCCACGGGACGCTCGTCACCATCACGCCGGGGGTGAACAACAGGCGCCCCTTCAGCCGAAGCGCGCTCTGGTTGTGCAGCAGGTGCTCCCACCAGTGGCCGACGACGTACTCGGGGATCAGCACGGTGACCAGGTCGCGCGGGCTGCCCCGGCGCAGGCTGCGGACGTAGTCGATGACCGGGTCGGTGACCTCGCGGAACGGCGAGTCCAGCACCTTGAGCGGCACCGGGATCTCGCGCCGGTCCCACTCCCGCTGCAGCGCGCGGGTCTCGTCGGCGTCGACGCTGACCGTGATCGCCTCGAGGGTGGTGGGCCGCATCGCGCGGGCGTAGGCCACGGCGCGCATCGTCGGCTTGTGGATCTTCGAGACCAGGACGATCGCGTGCGTCCGGGACGGCAGCACGGTGTCCTCGTCCTCGTCGACGACGAGCTCCTCCGCCACGCGGGTGTAGTGCCGGTGGATGCCCTTCATCAGCACGAACAGCACGATCATCGCCGCGATCGCGATCCACGCGCCGAGCAGGAACTTCGTGATGAGCACGACGACCAGCACGACTGCCGTCACCGAGAGGCCGACGCCGTTGATCACCCGGCTGCGCTGCATCCGGGCCCGCGCGGCGGGGTCCCGCTCGCTGCGCAGCAACCGGGTCCAGTGCCGGACCATGCCGGTCTGGCTCAGGGTGAAGGACACGAAGACACCGACGATGTAGAGCTGGATGAGCCGGGTGACCTCGGCGTTGAAGGACACGATCAGGACGATGGCGAAGGCCGCCAGGATGATGATGCCGTTGCTGTAGGCCAGCCGGTCGCCCCGCGTGTGCAGCTGCCGCGGCAGGTAGCGGTCCTGGGCGAGGATCGAGCCCAGCACCGGGAAGCCGTTGAAGGCGGTGTTGGCCGCCAGCACCAGGATCAGTCCGGTCACGGTGGTGACCACGCCGGCCATCAGCGGCAGGTCGTCGAAGATCCGCTTGGCCAGCTGGCCGATCACGGGGTCCTGGGCGTAGTGCACCTTCTGGTCGCGGAACAGGACGCCGCCGTCGGACGCCACCCCCTCCTCGCCGTTGAGACGCAGCTGCTCGACGACGTTCTCCGCATAGCGGAGCCCCAGCACCTTGGCCAGCACGATGATGCTCGTGAGCATCGTGACGGCGATGGTGCCCAGCAGCAGCAGCGTCGTCGCCGCGTTCTTGGACTTCGGCTTCCTGAAGGCCGGGACGCCGTTGCTGATCGCCTCGACACCGGTGAGGGCGGCGCAGCCGGACGAGAACGCGCGCAGCAGCAGGAAGCCTCCGGCCAGACCGGCGATACCGGTGGAGTACTGGTCCTCGGCGGTCAGGGTGAACTGCGCGCTGTCGAGGTCCTCCAGGTGACCGAACGCCAGCCGGAAGAACCCCCACGCGGCCATCCCGAGCACCGACGCCATGAACGCGTACGTCGGGATCGCGAACGCCGTGCCGGACTCGCGGACACCGCGCAGGTTGATCGACATGATGACGATCACCGCGACGACGGCGACCGTCACCTCGTGCCCCTGCAGGGAGTCGATGGTGGAAGCGGCGTACTGCGCGGCCGACGAGATCGACACGGCCACGGTCAGCACGTAGTCGACGAGCAGAGCGCTGGCGACGGTCAGCCCCGGCGTCGGACCCAGGTTGACCGTCGCGACCTCGTAGTCGCCGCCACCGCTCGGGTAGGCGCGCACGTTCTGCCGGTACGACGCGACCACCACGAGCATGACCAGCGCGACCGCGATGCCGACCTTCCACGAGAACGAGTAGGCCGCGAAGCCGGCGATGCCGAGCGTGAGGAACACCTCGTCGGGGGCGTAGGCCACCGAGGAGAGGGCGTCGCTCGCGAAGACCGGCAGCGCCACCCGCTTGGGCAGCAGCGTCTCGCCGAGCCGGTCGCTGCGCATGGCACGACCGAGCAGGAGACGCTTGAACGCGTCCGTCGTATGGGGCACGTGGATGAATGCTAGGGCGTGCCGCCCGGCGTGGGGCCGAGCCCGCCCCGCACGCCGGCCGAGACACCGGGCAGCAACGGTCGCCGGGACCAGGGGTGTGGGCCGTCCCGGGACTGGGGGCAGGTGCCGGGCAGCCGGCCCGGCGTCCCCGCCTCTGCGCTAGCGTCGGGCCGAGCAGTCCGATGATCAACCACCGGGCCGGCCTGCCGGCCCTCCGAGCCCGGGGACCGTGCGAGAGGACCACGCGTGCACTTCGTCATCATGGGCTGCGGCCGGGTCGGCTCCTCACTCGCGCTGATCCTCGAGTCGCAGGGCCACTCCGTGGCGGTGATCGACTCGAGCGAGGCTGCCTTCCGCCGTCTCGGACCCGGCTTCGCCGGGCGCCGGGTCACCGGCATCGGCTTCGACCGCGACACCCTGCGCGAGGCGGGCATCGAGGAGGCCCAGGCGTTCGCAGCGGTGAGCAGCGGCGACAACTCCAACATCGTGGCCGCCCGGGTCGCCCGGGAGACCTTCGGGGTCGACAACGTGGTCGCCCGCATCTACGACCCGGGTCGCGCCGAGGTCTACCAGCGGCTCGGCATCCCCACGGTGGCGACGGTCCGCTGGACCGCCGACCAGATGATGCGCCGGCTCCTCCCGCACGGCAGCGAGCCCGAGTGGCGCGACCCGAGCGGCACCGTCCGGCTGGCCGAGGTGCACCTCGACGACGCGTGGATCGGTGAGCGGATCAGCGCGATCGAGGAGCTGTGCGGCGCGCGGGTGGCGTTCCTCACCCGCTACGGCGAGGGTGTGCTGCCCGGTGACGACACCGTCCTCCAGGACGGCGACCTGGTGCACGTGATCATGGTCGACAGCGACGCGGACGAGGTGGAGGCCGGGCTTCGGCACCGGTCCAGCGAGGAGCACTGATGCGGGTCGCCATCGCCGGAGCCGGCAGCGTGGGGCGCTCGGTCGCCCGCGAGCTGCTCGAGAACGGCCACGAGGTCCTGCTCATCGACAAGGATCCCGCGGCCATCAAGCGTCAGTCGGTGACCGACGCGCAGTGGCTGCTCGCCGACGCCTGCGAGATCACCTCGCTCGAGGAGGCCGGGCTGCACGAGTGCCAGGTGGTCGTCGCGGCGACCGGCGACGACAAGGTCAACCTCGTCGTCTCGCTCCTCGCGAAGACCGAGTACGGCGTGCCGCGCACCGTCGCCCGGGTCAGCAACCCCAAGAACGAGTGGATGTTCGACGAGGCGTGGGGCGTGGACGTCGCGGTGTCGATGCCGCGGCTGATGACCGCCCTCGTCGAGGAGGCCGTCAGCGTCGGCGACCTGGTGCGGCTCTTCACCTTCCAGCAGTCGAACACCGACATGCTCGAGCTGACCCTCCCCTCCGACTCACCGGTGGTGGCGACCCGGGTCGGCGACGTCGACTGGCCGCCGGACACCGCGCTGGTCGCGATCATCCGCGAGGGCCGGCCGATCGCGCCGTCGCCCGACGACCCGCTCGAGGCGGGCGACGAGCTGCTCTTCGTCGCGACGCCGGACATGGGACCGCAGCTCGAGGAGCTGCTCGCCCCCCACGCCCGCTGACCCGGCCGCCGGCTGCCCGAGTTGATCACGGTTCCGTGATCAACCCGGGCAGACAGTGGCATGCAGGCCACGGTCAGGCCGAGGTGGCCGCGGTAGGGCGCGGCAGGGCCGGGGCAGCGGCGGGCCGATGTCAGGACCGGCGCGGCCCCGACACCTCGTCCAGGTCCTCAGCGGCGGCCGGCTCGGGCTCCGGCTCGTGCTCCGAGGTGGCCTCGACCGCCGGCTCGAAGGCGTGAGCGCCGGTGCGCATCGGGGTGCTGTTGCGGCTGAGCAGCCAGGCCATCGCCGCGAGCGAGGCGACCTGCAGCGGCCAGCCGAGAGCGATCTTGGTGACGCCGAGCCAGCCGACCTCTCCGGCGAGGTACAGCGGGTACTGCACGGCGACCCGGATGACGCACGGCACGGCCAACAGCCAGGTGAGCCGCGAGCAGAGCCGGACGATCGCCGGGTCGGTGCGCCACGCGGTGAAGTCGCCGGTCACCGACGCGATCATCAGCCCGACGAGCGGCCAGCGCACCAGGATCGAGAGCACGAAAGCACCGGCGTACGCCGCGTTGTAGATGATCCCGGGCAGGAAGACGTCCTCGGCCTTGCCGGTCCGTGCGGCGAAGACCGCGGCGATCCCGATGCCGACGAGGCTGTTGACGACGAACTGCACGGGTTGCCGCTGCACCACGCGGACGACCAGCAGCACGACCGCGAGGCCGATGCCCAGGGTGAGCGCCAGCCGCAGCTCGTGGCTGATCAGAAAGGTGAGCGTGAAGCCGAGGGTCGGGACCGCACCCTCGACCATGCCGCGCCGGCCGCCGAGCGCTGCGGAGAGCCGGTGGCGCACGACTTCCTCCACCGTCGAGGCGTCGACCTGCGTCGTCGTCGCCGCGGCGGCGGCGGGGTTGCTGCTCACTCGGCCCCGGCCGGCCGCAGCTCGTAGCGGGGGTTGAAGATCACGGGCTGCTCGTTGTCGCGGGTCACCCGGCCGGTCGCGACGAGCGCGCGGCCCGGCTCGATCCCGGCGATCTGTCGGCGGCCCAGCCACACCAGGTTGATCGAGCCGCTGCCGTCGTAGAGCTCGGCCACCAGGGCCGGGACCCCGGCGCGCGGCCGCAGCGTCACCGTGCGCAGGGTGCCGGCCACCCGGACCTTCTCGCGGTCCGGCAGCTCCTTCACGGGGACGGCGCCCATCTCGACGCAACCCTTCTGCAGCTCCGCGGCCTCGTGCTCCTTGGCCGAGGACGCCAGCCGGTTGACGGCGCGCTTGAGGACTCCCGGGTGCTGACCCATGCCTCCAGGGTAGGCCCCGCGACCGCCGGCGCGGGCGGTGCCGCGCAGGTGTCCCCCGGTCGGCGGGTCAGTGGATCTCGGTGATCTCCGGACCGCGCTCGAACGGCTTGAGGTCGGCCGCCGAACCGGCTCCCGGCGACTCGGGCTCCGCGAGCTCCTCAGCGGGGTCGGACGCCGACGGCGGCAGTCGCAGCGGGATGGGGTCGCGGGGGGCCATCGGGTCGGCGCCACGCACCACGATGACGTCGCGGAACAGCGCGACCAGCTCAGCGTCAACGCCGGGGTCGACGGCGGCCTGGCCGGTGACGACGCCCCGCAGGAACCAGCGCGGGCCGTCGACTCCGACGAAACGGGCCGGCTGCACCTGCTGGCTGCCGTCACCCGCCCGTACCGGGACGCGGGTCCGCAGCTCGGTGCCGAGCGGCCCCTCCACCTCGTCGACCGTCCCGCCCTGCTGGGTGATGCCGGACCGGATCTCGGTGCGCACGTCGTCCCAGATGCCCTCGCTGCGCGGCGCGGCAAACGGCTGAACCTGCAGGGCGCTGTCGCCGAGCACGAGGGTGACGGCGACCACCTCGCTGGTCTCCTGGTCCGCCTCGATGCGCACCTCGAGCCCGGGCCGGCCGGGCAGCCACAGACCGCCCAGGTCCACCCGGGCGCCGCCCCCCGAGGGGTCGTCGACCTCCGTCACGTCGTGCGGGCCTCCGCGCCGGTCGCCCCGGGCGGGTGCCGCCGCGGCCGATGCCGACGCCAGCTCCTCGTCGCCGTCGGGCTCGTCACCGTGCGGGCCGTCGGTGGCCGGATCGTTGCCGGTCAGGTCGCCGTCTGCGCCGTCCTGCTGGCGCTTCTTCCGGAACACGTTCACACCTCGGTCTCGATGGTCTGGTCGGTGGGGGTGACGGCCGCTGCGAAGCCACCGGTCGAGCCGTGTCCGCGCTCGCCGCGCGCCGAGCCCGGCAGCCGCTCGACCTCGTGGAAGCGCGCCGTCTCGACGCGCTGCACCACGAGCTGGGCGATCCGGTCGCCGCGCCGCAGCCGCACCACGTCGTCGGTGTCGTGGTTGACGAGCAGCACCTTGATCTCGCCGCGGTAGCCGGCGTCCACGGTGCCGGGCGCGTTGACGATGCCGACGCCGAGCTTGTGCGCGAGGCCCGAGCGCGGGTGGACGAAGGCGGCGTAGCCACGCGGCAACGCGATCGCCAGGCCGGTGGGCACCATGGCCCGCTGACCCGGTGCCAGCTCGACGTCCTCCGCCGCGACGAGGTCCGCCCCGGCGTCGCCGGGGTGGGAGTACGCCGGCAGGGGCAGGTCCGGGTCGAGCCGCCGGACCAGCACCTCGACCGGCTTCTCGCCCGGCCACGCGCCGGCGGCAGTGTCGCGCTGGGTCACGGCGGCGACCCTACCCCGGTCGCCGCGGGGGCCGGTCAGCCGAACAGGGTCCGCTCGACGAGGCCGATCGGCATCCGTCCCGACCCGCCCGCCAGGTCGTGGAACTCACGCAACGACCCGCGCCCCTCGGTCTCCCAGCGCTCGCGCATGCGGGCGATCTCCAGGGCACCGGTGAGATAGGACGAGGCCTGGGTCGGCCAGGCGCAGTAGCGCAGCACCTCGGCTGCGGCGGTCTCGCGCGACAGAGAGGTCTTCGTGGCCATGAACTCGGTGGCCTCCTCGATGGTCATCTCACCGAGGTGCAGGGACGTGTCGACGATGATTCGCGCCGCCCGGAACAGCCGGAAATCCCTCTGGCACAGCTCCTGTTCCGGGGTCCGGAAGAAGCCCTGCTCACGCAGCAGGTCCTCGGTGTAGAGACCCCAGCCCTCGACGAAGTACGCCGACCCGAGCACGAACCGCAGCGGGCGGGCCCTGCCCTGTGCCGCGTTCCACGACAGCCAGGCCAGGTGCCAGTGGTGGCCAGGGTAGGCCTCGTGGACGGCGATCGACCAGGCGCCGTGGTTGTTGTTCGTGGCCAGCCGGGCGTCCACCTGCTCCTGGGTGGCGCCGTCCGGCGGGTACGGGACGAAGAAGTGCCCGACTCCGGTGGTGGACCCGGCGGGAGCGAACGGCGGGGGCGCCATGTAGTGCGCGACCGCGAGCATCGCGCGGCTGAACGGCGCAGACGGCACGACCTCGCAGTGCTCCCCCTCGGGCAGGGTGACCAGCTCGTACTCGACGCAGAACGCGCGGGCGGCGTCCGTGGCCTCGCGGTACAGGGCGAGCATCGCCTCCGGGGTGGCCGGGTGGTCATCGTTGAAGCTCTTGACGACGGAGATGAAGTCGTCGGTGCCCCGCAGGTCCCGGGCCCGCCGGGTCATGTCGGCGGCGAGGTCGTCGTAGGCGGCCTGGCCCTTGTCGCGCAGCTCGCGGGTGCCGTAGCCGAGTCCTTCGGCATCGAGCAGCAGAGCGTCGTAGCGCTGCTCGCCGACGGCCCACTCGCCGGTCGCCTTCTCCACCAGCGACTGCACGTGCTCGCCGAAGCGCTCGTACGCCGCCGCCGCGAGTTCGCCGGCCTCACGGACCAGGTCGGCGGACGCCTCGCCGGTGAACTCGTCGGCCACGGAGCGGGCGTAGGCCGCACCCGCACCGATCTGCCCCAGCGCCCGGGTCAGCAGGGCGGGGTGGGCCAGCGCCGGGTCGAGGTTGGCTGCTCCCTGCTCGAGCAGGACAGGGGTCGCGCGCAACCGCGCCGCCACCGCCTCCGCCAGCTCGTCTTCGCCGCGCAGCCGGTGGGTGAGCAGGATGAAGACCGAGCTCAGCGCGGCGCCGGCGTAGTGGTCGGGGCTGCGCCGCCAGTCGGCCCAGTCGCGCATGTGGGCGCGACCGGCCAGCACCATCAGCGCCAGGTCCCGGTCGATGCGCTCGTCGTCGCTCAGCTCGCCGTCGTCGAGGCCGCGCAGCCGCTCGACCCAGGCATCTTCGGCGCGCTCTCTCGCGGCGATGCCCGCGGCCGACATGTCCGGCAGCGCCCCGTCGTGCTCGGTGAGCCCGAGCACGGTGCCCAGCAGCGGGTCGGCGGCGCACTGGTCGGCGACCAGCTCGGCCGCGAGGGCATCGAAGGGGCGGTCGCCCGTGGGGATCGGCATGCCCGGCACCGTAGCCGAGCGCGGGGACCCGGCCCGGCGGGCCGCGTGCGACGCTGGTCGGGTGACGAGCGGCGCGGTCCCGACGGTGACCTACGACGAGCGGCTGACCGCTCCCGTCGCGCTCTGGGCGGGTGCATGGTTCGGGTCCTTCATGCTCGGCGTCGTCGTCTCCGCAGCGCTCGGGCCCGGCCCCGGTCTCGGCGCCATGCTCGTCCCCGGTGTCCTGCTGACCGTCCTGCTCCGGTCCGCGGCGGCGCCGGTGCGGGTCGTCGGCGGTGAGCTGGTGGCCGGCACCGCACGGATCGACGTGGTCCTGCTGGGACCGGTGCGGGTGCTCGACCCGGCCGCCGCCCGGCAGGTCCGCGGGCCGATGTCCGACCCGGCGGCGTTCCACCTCATCCGCGGCTGGGTCCCCGCCGGCGTCCAGGCCGCGGTGCTCGACCCCGCCGACCCGGCGCCGTACTGGTTCGTCGCGAGCCGGCGCCCCGCCGAGCTCGCCACCGCCATCGAGGCCGCCCGCGGGTAGCCGACCGAACTGGACCGGCTCCGCCGGGCGTTCCGCGCCACCTGGCCGGTCGACTTCGCGGGCAGGGCGGCCGGCTCAGCGGTCGACGGTCTCGCCGCGGACGGTGCGGCCGGAGCGCTTGCGTCGCAGGTCGTCGCGGACCTCCTCGCCGAGGCGGCGGGTCTCGCGGTGGTTGACCAGGCTGCCGGCGACGGCGCCGCTCATCATCGGTCCGAGGGTGGTGAGGTTGCGTCCGGCGCGACGGACCAGGCGTTTGCGCAGCGCGCGCTTGGCGGTGGCGCCGAGCGAGACCCGGAGGGCTGCGGGCGAGAGCGGGTCGATCCCCCGGCGCTCGGTCCAGGCGATCAGGTAGGACTGCGTCCGGGAGCGGCGCGACCCGGTGGCCGGCAGCCCGTACACCTCGTGCAGCTCGGCGATCAGCTTCACCTCGGCGGCCGCCACCAGCAGCGTCTCGGCCGCGATCTGCGCCGGAGCGGTGAGCAGTGTCGGTGGTGCGGTGAACTCGACGGCGGCCAGCGCACCACCGGCGGCACCGACGGCACCGGTGGTCTTGGCCGCGCCGGAGATCAGCGCCTGGGCGAGATCGTCGTCGGACAGGCCGGGGTGGTGGGCGCGCAGGGTCGCGGCGTCCCGGACCGGGATGCGCGGGGCGGTCTCCAGGAAGACGTCCGCGAGCCAGCTGCCTCCGAGGACGGACGCTCGGCCCGCCTTCTTCGCCGAACCGGCGAGCGCCCTGGTGAGCCGTCCCACGTCACGGGCCCGCTCGCGACGAGAGGCGCCGGCGTCGTCGGACCGCCCGGTGATCCGGGCGACGAGGTCGCCGACGCCTTCGTGGTCACCTGCAGGTGACAGGTTGCTGGTGTCGTCGTTCGGTCGCTGACTCATGTCGTGAGCCTGCCCCGCGTCGATGGCCTTAGGCCGCGCACTCCTTGCAGATCAGCTGTCCCTTGACTTCCTTGGCCAGCTGGCTGCGGTGGTGCACGAGGAAGCAGCGCGAGCAGGTGAACTCGTCTGCCTGGCGCGGGAGGACCCGCACCGAGAGCTCCTCGTTGGACAGATCTGCGCCGGGCAGCTCGAGGGACTCGGCCAGGTCGGTCTCGTCCACGTCCACAGCGCTCGCGGACTTGTCCTGTCGGCGTGCCTTCAGCTCCTCGAGACTGTCCTCGGACATCTCGTCATCGGTCTTGCGGGGCGAGTCGTAATCGGTCGCCATGGTGGAGAAGTCACCCCAGATGCTCGTACGTGTGGTGGTGTTGCGGGCGGTGTAACGCACGACCGCGCCGGTTTGTGCCCGGTGGCGCCACCCGGTTGCGCCGGTCCCGCGCCAGGGGCCACGCCCGCAGCGCGAGCGCGGAGACTAGCGGATCGCCGCCGTTCCCGCTGCCGGCGGTCCAGGGCGTGGCCACCAGGCACGACCGGGCGGCAGGTGAGTTCACGCAGTATTCACCCGGACAGCGTCCACGGGTAGGTGACGCCCCTCACGATCATGGTGTTTCCAGGCTCCGGAGCCCAGGGTAGAGACCCCGCAGCTTCTCCGGATGTCCTCCGGCGGTGAGAGGGTGACCAGCATGAGCGTGTTCCATCAGGAGATCCAGCTCCGCCTGGAGTCAGCCACCCAGTCCCTCCACGAGGCCGAGCGTGACGGCGACGACTACCTGGCGCAGGTCCGGCTCGGCGAGATCGAGTCGCTGACCCGGCTCGCCCAGGAGCACGACGCCGTCGCCTGACGGCACCGCGTCGCGCGGCGGTTCCCTTCAGGCGAGCGGGTCGCTGTCGGCGTCCCACGACTCGAGCAGGCCGAGCAGCTCGCCCACCAGCGGCTCCCGGCCCGCCACCACGAGGCGCTCACCCGCCGCCCTCCCGTGCAGTCCGGTGACCCGGGCGCCGGCCTCCTCCGCCACGAGACCGCCAGCGGCGAGGTCCCACGGCTTGAGGCCCTGCTCGTAGTACCCGTCGACCCGGCCGGTCGCCACCGCACAGAGGTCGAGCGACGCCGCGCCGATCCGGCGCACGTCCCGGACCCTCGGCAGCAGGGCGCTCAGCAGCTCCGCCTGCCGCGCCCGCCGCCGCGGGTCGTAGCCGAAGCCGGTGGCGAGCAGCGCCAGGTCCAGGGACGGGACGGCGACCGCGGGCAGTGCGGTGCCGTCGAGCCAGGCGCCGTGGCCGCGGGCCGCGGTCCAGACCTCACCGACGGCCGGGTTCACCACGGCGCCTGCGACCACCCGGCCGTCGCGGCTGGCGGCGATGCTCACGGCGTACGCCGGGATCTCGTAGAGGTAGTTGACCGTGCCGTCGATCGGGTCGACGACCCATCGGACACCGCTGGTGCCGTCCCGAGCGCCGCCCTCCTCGCCGAGGAAGCCGTCGTCGGGACGGGCAGCGTTGAGCCGGTCGAGGATCAGCTGCTCGGACCGGGTGTCCATCTCGGTGACGATGTCCGTGCTCGTCGTCTTGGTGTCCGAGACACCGAGACCCCGGGGACGCTGCTCGACGACGAGGCGGCCGGCCTCGCGGGCCACCCGCTCCGCCAGCTCCATCAGCGCGCGCGGGTCGTCGGCGGCGTTCGGCGTCATGCTCACGCCCCGCAGAGCGCAGGTCGGTCGGCGTCGCGGGCGTTCGGGCAGCAGCCGGCCGGGCATACGTCATGGCTCGGGCCGAGCTCGCCGAGTGACGCCCGCCGCGGCCCCTCCCCGCGCACGACCGCAGCGCGCTCCAGCACCAGCTCGCGGACGGCCGCGACGAAGCGGGGGTCGGTGCCCACCGTCGCCGCCCGGGTCACCGGCAGGCCGATCCGCCTCGCGGTCTCGAGCGCCTCGGTGTCGAGGTCGTACTTCACCTCCATGTGGTCGGAGACGAAGCCGATCGGCACCAGCACGGCGGCCGCGACCCCATCGGCCTGCAGGAGCTCCAGGTGGTCGTTGACGTCCGGCTCCAGCCACGGCTGGTCGGGCCGGCCGCTGCGGCTGCAGTAGACGAGGTCGAGGACGTGGTCGACCCCGGTCGCGGCGGCCACCCCGGCGGTGACCAGCCGGGCCAGGTCGCGGTGCTGGGTGCTGTAGGCGAAGCCGTCCGGGCCGCTGTCCTTGTCCATCGACGTCGGCACCGAGTGGGTGACGAACACCAACCGCGCGTGGTCGCGCACCGGTTCGGCGAGCTCACCGATGGCCGTGACCGTCGCGGCCACCATCGCCTCGACGAAGCCCGGGTGGTTGAAGTAGTGCCGGATCCGGTCGATCACCGGTGCCCGACCGCCGAGGGGGGCCGCCGCGGCGGCGAGGTTCTCGCGGTACTGCCTGCAGCCGGAGTACGACGAGTACGCCGACGTCAGCAGGGCGAGCACGCGGGTGCGGCCGTCGTCGGCGATGCGGGCGAGCTCGTCGGCGAGGTACGGCGCCCAGTTGCGGTTGCCCCAGTAGACCGGCAGGTCGAGCCCGTGCGCCGCGAACTCGGCCTCCAGGGCAGCGACCAGGGCACGGTTCTGCGCATTGATGGGGCTGAGGCCGCCGAATCCGAGATAGTGCTCGCCGACCTCCAGCAGCCGCTCGCGAGGGATGCCGCGGCCACGCGTCACGTTCTCCAGGAACGGCAGGACGTCGTCGGGGCCCTCCGGGCCGCCGAAGGACACGAGCAGGAAGGCGTCGTACGGGGCGGTGGCGTCGGTCACGCACCGATCCTCGCAAGCGGTCGCGGACGACACGGAGTCGGCCCGCTCCCGTACCGTGCGGGCCGTGCTCTCGCCGTATCGCGACCTGCTCTCCACACCCGGCGGGCTGCGCTTCTCCTCGTCCGCGTTCCTGGCCCGGCTGCCCATTGCCATGGTCGGTCTGGGCATCGTCCTGCTCGTCGTCGCGGAGACCGGGCGGTACGGCCGCGCCGGTGCCTTCTCCGCTGCATTCGCGCTCGTGAACGCCGGCGCAGCACCCGTCATCGCGCGACTGGTGGACCGGTACGGCCAGCGCCGGGTGCTGGCGCCGTCGGTCCCGCTGCACTGCCTCGCGCTGGTCACTGTCGTCGTGCTGGTGAGCACCGGAGCACCGGACTGGACGCAGTGGACCTCAGTCGTGGTGGCTGCACTGCTCGGCCCGTCGATCGGCTCGCTGGTCCGCGCCCGCTGGGGCTACGTGCTCGGTGACGACCCACGCCTCGGCACCGCCTACGCGCTCGAGTCGGTGCTCGACGAGCTGATCTTCGTGCTCGGACCGCTGATCGTCACCGTCCTGGCAACTGTCGTGGCGCCGCAGGCCGGGCTGCTGGCCGCGGCAGTCGTCGTGCTGGTCGGCACCGCGACACTGCTGGCGCACCGCGCCAGCGAGCCGCCGCCGTCGGCGCACGGCGACGGGCAACCGTCGGCCCTGCGCAGCGCGGGCCTGCCGTCGCTCATGATCGTGATGGTGTTCGTCGGCGGCGTGTTCGGCTCGGTCGAGCTGAGCACCATCGCGTTCGCCGACGCGCACGGCCACCGCGGGCTGGCCGGGCCGCTGCTCGCCTGCTACGCCGGCGGCAGCATGATCTCAGGCCTCGTGTTCGGAGCCGTCCCCTCCGACCTGCCGCGACGCCGGTCGCTGCTCATCGGGTCTGCGGTGATGACCGCCACCGTCACGGTGCTGCCGTTCGTGGGCAGCGTGCCTCTGCTCGCGGTGCTGCTGGTCATGTGCGGGGTCGGCATCGCCCCGACGCTGATCTCCGGCTTCTCCCTCGTGGAGCGGATCGTGCCCTCGTCCGCGGTCACGGAGGGGCTGACGTGGGCGACGACCGGGCTGGTCGTCGGCTTCGCCACCTCGACCTGGCTAGCCGGCCACCTGGTCGACTCCGCGGGCGTCCCGTGGGCGTTCTCGGTGGCCACGGTGGCGGGGTCGCTGGCGCTGCTGGCCGGGCTGGCGGCGTACCGGCGGCTGCCGGGCTGACCGGTCGCCGACGAGCACCGGCCACTGGCGAGTTGTCGACAAATATCGGCGACCGGCCGGGCGCGCCTGCGAGGCGGGTCCGCGGCCGCGGCCTAGGCTCGCGGCAGTCGGAGGACACCCGACAGCTCCGAGGTCGGCACTGCCGACGGGACCGGGAGGCAGCCATGGGCGACGCAGCGGACGGCGCACCGAAGGTGACCGACCTCCGGCTCGTTTCGGTCACCGACGGCCGCGGTCACCTCGTCCTCGAGGACGACCAGAGCAACCAGTTCCGCGTGCCGGTCGACGAGCGCCTCGCCAACGCCCTGCGCTCCCCCGAGCGCCCCCGGTCCGACGGTCCCCGACGAGACGGCCAGCTGGAGATCGCCTTGGAGAGTCAGCTCAGCCCCCGCGAGATCCAGGCCCGCGTCCGCGCCGGCCACAGCGTCGACGAGGTCGCCATCGCTGCGGGCATCAGCACCGAGCGGGTCGAGCGCTATGCCGTGCCCGTCCTCGCCGAGCGGCAGCACGTCGTCGAGCTGGCCCAGCGCGCCCCCGGCCGGCGAGCCAGCGCGGGCTTGGCACCAGCCCTGGCCGAGGTCGTCGAGGCGCGGTTGGCCGAGCAGAACGTCGCCGTCGACTCCCTCGCCTGGGACGCCTGGCGCGGCGACGACGGCCGCTGGGTCGTCAGCGTCACCTACCCGGGCACCGCCCGCGACCGGGTCGCCAGCTGGTCCTTCGACCCTCGCGGTCGCGTCCTGGCCGCCGCCGACGACGAGGCCCGATGGCTGGCCGGCGACGACGCCACCGAACGCGTCGCCGACGACCGGCCGACCGCGATCCGGCGGCTGTCCGCTGTCCCCGGTGGCGCCGACGGACGCCCCGAGGGTCCTGCCGAGGCACCCGCGGTGCGGGCCGACGAGCCCTACGATCGCGAGGCCGACGAGGCCAGGCGCCACGAGCCGCAGCAGGCGGCGGCCGCGTCGCGCGGGCGCCGGCCGGCCGTTCCGGCCTGGGACGACATCATGTTCGGCCCCCGCCGCCGCGACTGACCGCAGCGCCGGAGAGGTCAGCCAGGGTCCGGGCCGGTGGCCACCGGGCGCGACGGATCGGTGACCCAGTCCGACCAGGAGCCGGCGTACAGCGCGGCCGGGATCCCGACCGCCTCCAGCACCAGCACGGTGTGCGCCGCCGTCACGCCGGAGCCGCAGTAGGCGCCGACTGGTCGGCTGCCGTCAGCACCGACGGCGGTGAACCGGTCCCGCAGCTCGTCGAGGTCGAGCAGGGTCGCGTCCGGACCTGCGTGGTCGCGGGTCGGCAGGCTCACCGCGCCCGGGACGTGGCCGGCGACCGGGTCCAGCGGCTCGGTGTCGCCGCGGTAGCGCTCCCCCGCCCGCGCGTCGAGCAGCACGCCGTCGCGAGCCAGCGCCGCGGCCGCTTCTGCGTCCAGGACCGGCATGGATCCCGGCCGGGCCACCAGGTCGCCCGGCACCGGTGTCACGTCGCCCGTCTCGATCGGCATCCCGGCCGCGGTCCAGGCCCGAAGCCCGCCGTCGAGCAGCCGTACGTCGGCGTGCCCGAGCCACCGGAGCAGCCACCAGGCGCGGGCCGCGATCGAGCCCTCGACGTCGTCGTAGACCACCACGGGCCGGCCGCCGCCGACCCCGAGACGTCGCACCGTCGCCTCGGCGGCAGCCGGTGCGGGGAGCGGGTGCCGGCCACCGGCACCCGGCGGCGCCGCCAGGTCGTTGTCGAGGTCGACCCAGACGGCGCCGGGCAGGTGGCCCGCCGCGTACTCGTCGTGCAGCGGCAGCCCGGCGGCTCGCCAGCGGACGTCCAGCAGCAGCGGTGGCCGGTCACCCGCCAGCCCGGCGGCGACCGTCGCGACGTCGACGAGCGGGCTCATCTCAGCCGGTGACACGGACGTCGCCGCGGCGCGGCGGGACAGCGTCGCCGCGGCGCGGCGGGACAGCACAGGCCGCGAGGTCGAACGGCAGCGCGTCGGCCTCCAGTGCGGCGACCCGCACCAGTGCCTCCTGCGACGCCGCTGTCATGCGCCGCATGTGGTGCCGTCGGCAGAGCACCTCGTAGCCCACGGTGTCGCCTGCGGCGGTGTCCCCCACGACGACCTGCTCGCCCTCGACGACCATGACGCCGTTGACGGTGCGGGCGTTGTGCGTGGCGCGTGAGCCGCACCAGCAGAGCGCCTCGACCTGCGGCACCTGCACCCGGTCGGCCAGCTCGACGAGGCGCTGCGACCCGGGGAACAGGCGGGTGCGGAAATCGGCCATGATCCCGAACGCGTAGACGTCGACCGCCAGCTCGTCGACGACACGGGCCAGCTGCTCGGCCTGCACAACGCCGTAGAACTGGGCCTCGTCGCAGATGAGGTAGTCGACCCGTCCGCCGTTGATGCGCTCTCCGGCGACGACGTCCCAGAAGTCGAGGTCGTCGGTCACCTCGATGGCCTCGGTCGAGAGCCCGAGGCGGCTGGACAGCGTCGCAGCGCCGGCCCGGTCCAGCTTGGTGAAGATCAGGCCGCGGCGGCCGCGCTGCCGGTGGTTGTGCTCCATCTGCAGAGCGAGCGTGGACTTGCCACAGTCCATCGTGCCGGCGAAGAAGACGAGCTCGGGCATCGCAGGTCGAGACTCCTGGGTGGGGGCTGAGGGGCTGCCGCCATCGTGCCACCCCGCCGGCGTGCGGCGCCGGTCGCGTGACCTGGGGCCTCCCGGCTCGTTGACCAGACCGGGACGCCGGTCGCACCGCCGTGGGGACGGTGCGACCGACGCTCGGGGCACCAGGTACAGGTCAGCAGTGCTGGACGAGCAGCGGGACCTCGATCTCGTCGGGGGTGAGCCCACCGTGCATCCCCACCAGCCGCAGCACGAACGGTGGCGCCGTCCGCGAGTCGAGGACGACGTGGTCGCGCCGCGCCAGCGCGAGCAGGTCGCCCAGCCGGGCCCGCACCTCGTCGCGCACCACCGGTCCGTAGTAGCCGGCGTCGACGGCGGTGTCCCGGTCGACGAGCCAGAACGCGTCGCCCAGCGTGGCCTCCCAGGCAGCTCGTACGTCGGGCAGGGCCCCGTCGCGTACGTGCAGCTGGAGGCCCCGCAGGTCGCCGGACAGCGCAGCAACACCCATGTCCAGCGCGGGCGTCGTCGCGACGTCCCAGCGGTTCTCGAAGGGCACGTCCAGCATCCCGTGGTCCGAGGTCACCAGCAGGGTCGTCCCCTGTGGCAGTCCCGCCGCGACCTGGGCGGCCCAGACGTCGACCTGCGCCAGTTCGGCGCGCCAGTCGTCGCTGCGGTAGCCGGCGCGGTGACCGGTCGCGTCGAGGTCGCCGTAGTAGACGTAGACCAGGGCCGGCGCGGACCGCCGCACGGCGACGTGGGTGGCGGCCACCCGTTCCCCGACGGTCTCGGCGGCCACGTAGTCGCCGCCCCGCAGGCCGGCCTCGGTGAGCCCCTGGCCGTCGAAGACCGCCGGCCCGACGCGCGTGACCGCGACCCCAGCCGTCGCGGCGCGCTCGAACGCCGTAGCGACGGGCTGGAACACGCGCAGGTCAGTCTCGGCAGGGATGGCGAGCATGTTGACCCGCTGGCCGGAGCCGAGCCGCACGTGCAGCCCGGTGACGCCGTGCTCGCCAGGGGTCAGGCCGGTGCCCAGCGACGTCAGGGCGATCGGGGTGGTGCTGGGGAAGACCGTGGTGATCTCCGCCGAGGCCGGCGAGTCGAGCAGCCCGGCGAGGAACGGAGCCAGCGCGGCGTGCTCCCGCAGCGCTCGCGTGCCGAGCCCGTCGACCAGCAGGACGACGAGGCGACCGGTGGTCGGCAGCCCGGGTCCGGGCCGCCGGGCAGGCCGAGCGAGGTGAGCACCGCCGGCAGGACGTCGGCCAGCGAGCCACCGCCGTAGCGGGGCGGGGGGGGTAGGTCGGTCAACGACCGGTGGCGCGGGAGAGCGCGGCGGCGAAGCCCAGCAGCCGGGCCACCGCGTCGGCGCCCTCGGCTGCCTCGCTGACCCGCAGCGCGATGTCGTCGGCCGAGGCGGTGCCGGTGTAGCCGTGGTCGGCCTCGCACTCGGGGTCGGAGCAGCCCGCCGGCTCGAGGTCGAGCCGGCTCACCGCTCCCCACCCGATGGTGACGGTGACCTCCTGCGGGGCCGAGCCGCCGCGGTAGCGCACCGGGTCGGTGACGACCCGGTTGACCACGACCGAGCGCACCGAGGACAGCGGCACCGCCTCGGTCGACGCCGTGACGAACGGCGCCGGCGTCACCTCGTCGGCCGGGTGGTCGTCGGCGTGGCCGAGCACCAGCCGGCCGGGGGTCAGCACCAGCACGGTGATGTGCCGCCGGACCTCCTCGGCGTCGAACGTCGTCTCCTGGTGCACGACGAACGCCTCGAGCTCGTCCCCGGCCACCGCCGCGTCGACGGCATCGGCCACGAGCTCGGGGTAGTAGCCCGCCCGGTCGATCGCGGCGCGGAGGCCGGCCAGGGAGGTGTCGGTCATGGAGTCATCCTTGCACCCGGGCCGGCCGGCGGGGCGACGGTCGCGGCGTCAGCGGGCCAGGGCGCGGGCGGCGCGCTCAGCGCGGACGGCCGGTTGGGCCAGCCGGCCGGTGGCAGCGAGCACAGTGGCCCCTCCGGGGGCGGCCACCACCGGGTTGAGCTCCAGCGACGCGACCTCGGGCACGTCGTCGGCGAGCCGGGCCAACCGGGCCAGCAGGTCCTGCAGCGCCGCGACGTCCATCGGGGTGCTCCCGTCGCGGCCGAGCAGCAGCGGAGCGGCCCGGACGCCGCGGACCAGGTCAGCCAGGTCGCTGTCGGTCAGCGGCGGCACCCCGTAGGTACGGTCGCCCAGCAGGTCGGTCGCGACCCCACCGAGACCGAAGGACACGACCGGCCCGAACAACGGGTCCTCGACGGTCGCCAGCCGGGTCGCCACCCCGGTGGGTGCCATCTTCTGGACCACGAAGCCGCCCGCGGCGGCGCCGAGCCGCTGCCGCATGGCGCCGAACGCAGCCCGCAGCTCGTCGGCGTTGTCGACGTCCAGCCGTACGCCGCCGAGCTCGCGACGGTGCCGCAGGTGGGGGGCTGTCGCCTTCAGCGCGACCGGGTAGCCGAGGTCGTCGGCGGCAGCGGCGGCCTCGTCGTCGGTGGCCGCCGGGCGCACGTCCCACAGGTCGATGCCGTAGCAGGTCAGCAGCCGTCGCAGCTGCGCGTGGTCGAGGTCCACGTGGTCGACTCCGGCGAGCAGCTCGGCGACCACGGCGCGGGCCGCCCGGACATCGAGGCCGGAGGGCGACGCGGCGTGCCCGGCGGGGGTCGCGCGCCAGTCGGCGTACGCCGTGACCAGCGCGAGGGCCGCGACGGCGTCCTCGGGTGTGGCGTAGGACGGCACCGACCCGGCTCCCCCGTCGGGGGCGCGCAGCGCCTCGGGTACTCCGGGCATGCCGAGGAAGGTCGACACGACGGTCTTGCCGGCGGGCCTGGACGCGGCGGCGAGCACCTGCGCCACGTCGGTGCCCGAGGTCGCGAGCGGCGGGATGAACAGCGCGACCACGGAGTCGACCTCCTCGGTGGCGAACACCTCGTCGAGTGCCGCGGCGAAGTCCGCCGAGGCGGCCTCGGGTCCGAGGTCGTGCCGCCGGACGACGGCCAAGCCGGCCTCCTCGCAGGCGTCGACGGCGAGGAGAGCCAGCGCGTCGGAGTTGCCGAGGACGGCGACCCGCCGGCCGGCCGGCAGGGGCTGGGTGGCGACGAGCGCCGCGACGTCGAACATCTGGTGGATGGACCGGGCCCGGATGACGCCGGCCCGCCGGAACAGCGCGTCGACCGCAGCAGCCGGTGCCCGCGTGTCGCGCACCAGGTGCCCGCCCGGCCGCTCGCCCCGGAAGCGGCCGGACTTCACCACGACCACTGGCTTCTGGCGTGCGAGCCGACGGGCCAGCCGGCTGAACTTGCGCGGGTTGCCGAGCGACTCCAGGTAGAGCAGGACGGCGTCGGTCGCCTCGTCCTCCTCCCAGAACTGCAACAGGTCGTTGCCGCTGACGTCGACCCGGTTTCCGGCCGAGACGAACGTCGACAGGCCGAGGCCCCGGTTCACCACGTTGTCGAGCAGGGCGATACCCAGCGCGCCGGACTGGGAGAAGAACCCGAGGCGCCCGCGTGGGGGCACCACCGGGGAGAGGCTGGCGTTGAGGCTCACCTCGGGGTCGGTGTTGAGCAGCCCGAACGAGCTCGGGCCGAGCACCCGCATCCCGCTGCCGCGGGCCAGGGCCACCAGCCGGCGCTGCCGCTCGGCACCCTCCGTCCCGGTCTCGGCGAAGCCGGTGGACATCACCACCAGCCCGCGCACGCCGCTGGCGGCGCAGTCGGCGACCACCGACTCCACCTCGTCGGCCGGCACCGCCACCACGGCGAGGTCGACCGGCCCGGGCACGTCCTTGACGGTGGTGTACGACGCGACCCCGGCGACCTCGTCGGCGTGCCGGTTCACGACGTGCAGCGTGCCGGCGTACCCGCCGTCGAGCAGGTGCTGCAGCACGACGTGCCCGAGGCTCGTCTCGGCCCGGCCCGCGCCGACGACGACGACGGACCTCGGCTGCAGCAGCCGCTGGACGCTCTTGGCCTCGGCCCGGTGCTCGCGGGCGTAGGTCACGGCGAGCGAGTCCTCGGTCGGCTCGAGGTCGAAGGACACCCGCGCGACGCCGTCCTCGAAGCCCTGGTCGACGACGTAGCCCGCGTCGCTGAAGACGTGCAGCATCTTGCGGTTGGCGGGCAGGACGTCGGCGACGAACCGCGAGATGCCGCGCTCGCGCGCCGCTGCCGCAAGGTGTTCGAGGAACACGGTGCCCAGCCCACGGCCTTGGTGGTCGTCCTCGATGTTGAAGGCAACCTCGGCCTCGTCCGGCCCGACTCTCTCGTAGCGGACGACGCCGATCATCTCGTCGCCGATCGTCGCGACGAGCGCCGCGCGGTCGTGGTGGTCGACGACGGTGAACTTCTCGACGTCCCTGTCGGAGAGGTCGCGGTACAGCGAGAAGAAGCGGTAGTAGATGGTCTCGTCGGACAGCCTGCTGTGGAAGCGACGGAGCCGGTCGGCGTCGGTCGGCCGGATCGGACGGAGGTGGGCGGTCCCGCCGTCCCGGAGGACGACGTCGGCCTCCCAGTGCGCCGGGTAGCCGAGCTCGCCGTCGTCCACAGCAGGAGGCTAGCGAGGCCTGCGCGATCCACCCGCTTCCGGTGGTCGCCGCTCGCGCATGCCTCGCCTACCAGGGTCAGAAGTGCAGCTGGGCGCGGATGGCGCCGGCGGGGTGCGCAGCGTTGTGCACGTTGACGTAGAAGCGGCGGGGGTGGGCGCGCAGCGCCATGGCCAGGGACGCGCCGACGGTCGCGCAGCCGGCACTGGCCGGCGTGGGCGCGGTGAGGTCGACGACCACCGGCCCGGCGACCCCGGCCCGGCCGCGGTGGATGTGGGCGGCCGCCGCGGTCCCGGCCTTCTTCGCCGAGAGGAGGTAGCAGAGCCGGGTGCCGTCGAGTGACCAGGCGAACGATCCCCGGCCGTTGCCGTCACCAGGAGCCGGGACCTCCCGCGCGCCGGTCAGCGTGACCGAGTGCTGCGGCACCTCCGCGACCGCGGCGGCCGGGAGGCTCACCGCCACACCGAGGACGACGGCGACGACGAGGACGGCGGGGCGAGCGCGCATGGTGGCCTCCAACGGCGTGGGCTGCTCGTGACGCAGTCATACGCGCGGGGACCACCGCCGGGATTCCGTCGTCCGGGTCGGAAAACGCCGTAGCAGCGGGACCACTTCGCCTGTCGGCGGCCACGCCCGGCAACATGCCGGGCTCAGCCGGTCCGGCTCCGACCAGACGCAACGGCGGGCCGGCTGCTCCCGCGTCCAGTCGCCGTGGAGCCGGAATCGGACCACCCATCAGCGGCCGATGCCGGTCGGAGGCCCCACCGTCAGTCGCCCTTCGTGCCGTCGATCAGCTCGCGGATGATGTCGAGGTGCCCGTTGTGCCGCGCGTTCTCCTCGACGAGGTGCTGGACGATCCACCGGAAGGTGACCTCCTGTCCGCTGGGCGGCCGTTCCACCGCGATCCGGTCGAGCTCGAGGCCGGCGAACAGCTCGTCGTGCTCGCCCGCCAGCCGCTCGTAGTCCTCGACGGTCACGGAGAGCGGCTCCCCCGGTCGGTAGCTGTACTCGCGGTCCGGGTCCTCGTCGGTCTACGGCCCCTGGTCCTGCTCGCCGAGCAGCCGGACGTGGATCCAGTGCCACTCCACCCAGCGCAGGTGGCTCACGACACCCGACATCGTCATCAACGGCGAGGTCGGCAGCACCTGGCGAGCCGCTTCCTCGTCGGAGAGCCCCTCGCACTTCATCAGCGCCGTCCGCCGGGTGTAGTCGAGCATCGTGAGCAGGACGTCCCGCTCGTCGAGGGTGTCGGCGGCGAGGTCGGTACGTGGGGGGCGCTCGTCGGTCGTCATGCCGGCGATCCTGCCGCCCGGCAGCGACAGCGTCGAGCCGACCGCAGCGGCCGCCCGGTAGCGTGCGCGGGTGCTCACCGTCCTGCCCGAGGTCGCCGACGCCCTGGCGTCCGGACGGCCTGTCGTCGCCCTCGAGTCGACCATCATCAGCCACGGCCTGCCCCGCCCCGACAACCTGCGGGTCGGCCGGGAGATCGAGCAGGCGGTACGCCGCGGCGGTGCCGTCCCCGCGACGGTCGCCCTCGTCGAGGGCCGGCCGCACGTGGGCCTCGACGACGCCGCTCTCGAGCACGTCGCGAGCAGCGACGAGGTGGTCAAGGTGAGCACCCGCGACCTGGCCGTCGTCGCGGCGCGCGGCGGCAGCGGCGCCACGACGGTGGCGGCCACCTCCCACCTCGCGGCGCTGGCAGGCATCCGGGTGTTCGCGACCGGTGGGCTCGGCGGGGTGCACCGTGACGCCCGGGCCACCTGGGACGAGTCCGCCGACCTGCAGGCCCTCGCGACCACCGACGTCACCGTGGTCTGCGCGGGCGTGAAGTCGATCCTCGACGTGCCTGCCACCCTCGAGCGGCTCGAGACCCTCGGCGTCACCGTCCTCGGCTACCGCACCACCGCGTTCCCCGGCTTCTACCTCAGCGACTCCGGCCACTCGCTGGACTGGCGGGTCGACAGCCCCGAGGAGGTCGCAGCCGTGATGGCGGCCCGCTCCGGCCTCGGCACGGCCGACCGCGGGGTCGTGGTGGCGAACCCGCTCCCCACGGACGAGCAGCTCGACCCGGCGCTGCACGACCGGCTGCTGCACGACGGTCTCGCGGCGGCAGCCGCCCAGCAGGTGCGCGGCAAGGACGTCACACCGTTCCTGCTGGAGTTCTTCCACCGGGAGAGCAAGGGTGCCAGCCTCGAGGCGAACATCCGCATCGTCCTGCACAACGCCGAGCTCGCGGCGCGCATCGCCGCGGCGGCTTCGGCGCCCCGCCGGAACGCCTGACCTCGTGACGAACGGTCCGCTGGGCACCGAGACCCTCGACGTCGTCGTGGTCGGCGACGTGATGGTCGACGTGCTGACCTCGATGTCCGGCCCGCTCGCCTCCGGCAGCGACACACCGTCGGTCGTCACCACGGCCGGCGGCGGCTCGGCGGCGAACGTCGCCTGCTGGCTGGCGGGGCAGGGTGTGCCCACGTCGTACGTGGGGCGGGTGGGCGACGACGCGCTCGGCCGCGAGTCGGTGGCGGCGCTCACCGGCTGCGGCGTCACGGCGTACGTCAGCACCGACCCGGAGCGCACCACCGGCACCTGCGTCGTGCTGGTCGAGCCGGGCGGCGAGCGGTCGATGCTGCCTGACTCCGGGGCCAACACGACCCTGACCCCGGAGGACCTGCCGAGGCGGGCCTTCCGGCCCGGTGCGCACCTGCACCTGTCGGGCTACACGCTGCTCAACGAGGGCTGCCGGGAAGCCGGGCTTGCGGCGCTCGCGCTGGCCCGCGAGACCGGCATGACGGTCTCGGTCGACCCGTCGTCGGCCGCCCCGCTGCAGACGGCCGGTGCGGCGCGGTTCCTCGCCTGGACCCGCGGTGTCGACCTGCTGCTCGCCAACCGCGACGAGGCAGCGGTCCTCGCGGGCACCGCCGACCCGCACCAGGCGGCACAGATGCTCGGCGACACCTACGGCGAGGTCGTGGTCAAGCTCGGGGCAGGCGGCGCCCTCTGGCACCGCGGCTTCATCGGCGCCAGCGCGCCGGCCGAGCGAACCGACGAGGTCCTCGACACGACCGGTGCCGGCGACGCTTTCGCCGCCGGCTTCCTCGCGTCGTGGCTGCTGCACCCCGAGCCGGAGACCGCGCTGGCCGCCGGCAACAGGCTCGCGGCCCGCGCCGTGACGGTCGTCGGCGCCCGCCCCAGGCCGGAGGCGGGATGAGTGAGGAGGGCGCCCTGGCTGCCGTCGAGGCGGCCGGCCTCGCCCACCGGGTGGTGCGGCACGGGCCGGTGCGCAGCCTGGCCGAGGCAGCCGCGGCCCGCGGCGTGGAACCGGCCGCGGTCGTCAAGACCCTCGTCGTGCGCCGCGACGAGGGGGACTACCTGTTCGTTCTGGTCCCCGGCGACCGCACCATCTCCTGGCCGAAGCTGCGCGACCTGCTCGGCGTCAGCCGGATGTCGATGCCGGACGCCGCCACGGCTCTGGACGTCACCGGCTACGAGCGCGGCACGATCACACCGTTCGGCGCCGCCACGGCATGGCCGGTGGTGGCCGACGAGCGGCTGCTCGGGCACGAGATCACGCTCGGTGCGGGCGCCCACGGCGTCGCCGTCGCGGTCGACGCCGACGCCACGGTGACAGCCCTGGGAGCCGTCGTCGCGGACGTCACGGACCCCGAGGGATGAGGCGACTGTTCGGCCGGCGCCGAATAGTCCCGGCGGTAGCGTCGTCCACGTGACGACGACCGGGACCGATCCGACCACCACCGGCTCCCCCACCGCCGAGCGCACGGCGGCGCTGGCGCGCCGCCGGCGTGACCGTCGTGCTGTGGGCGTCGGCGTTCGTCGCCATCCGGCACGTCGGGCCGGAGATCTCGCCCGGCCCGCTGACACTGGGCCGGCTGCTGGTCGGCAGCCTCGTGCTCGGGACCGTCGTCCTGGTCCGCGGTCCGAGCTGGCCGGCCAGCCGTGACTGGCGACTCCTGCTGGTCTGCGGGCTCCTGTGGTTCGGCGTCTACAACATCGCGCTGAACGCCGCCGAGCAGCGGGTCGACGCCGGGACGACCGCGATGCTCGTCAACGTCGGGCCGCTGATCCTCGCGATCCTCGCCGGTGTGCTCCTCGGTGAGGGATTCCCCCGCCGACTGGTCGTCGGCAGCCTGATCGCCTTCGCCGGCGTGGTCGTCATCGGTGCGGCCACCTCGGGACGCAGCGCCGGTACGGCGGGTGTCCTGCTGTGCCTGGTCGCCGCGGTCGGCTACGCCGTGGGCGTCGTCGCGCAGAAGCCACTGCTCGGCCGCCTACCGGCCCTGGAGGTCACCTGGCTCGCATGCAGCGTCGGCGTCGTCGCCTGCCTGCCGTTCGCCCCGCAGCTGCTGTCCGAGGCGTCCGACGCACGCGTCTCGACCCTCGGCTGGATCGTCTACCTTGGCGCGTTCCCGACGGCCATCGCCTTCACCACGTGGGCTTTCGCCCTCTCGCGCACGACGGCCGGCCGGATGGGCGCCACCACCTACCTGGTGCCGCCGATCACGATCCTGCTGGCGTGGTTCCTCCTCGACGAGTCGCCGGTGCCGCTGGCCTTCGCCGGTGGGGCGCTCTGCCTGCTCGGAGTCGCAGTTGCCCGCGGTACCCGCGCCCGCCGGGACCGCACCGGGGCGCCCGCGTGACCGCCGCCGGGGTGCGCACGCGCTCCGACGGTGCCTCGATCGCCCGGCTGGCCGCGCTGCTCGCCGACCCGACCCGGGCCGGCATGTGCCTCGCCCTGCTCGACGGCACGGCCTGGACCGCCGGGGAGCTCGCCACCACTGCGGGGGTCGCTCGCTCGACGGCCAGCGAGCACCTCGACCAGCTCGTCGCCGGCGGACTGCTCGCGCAGGAGCGGCAGGGGCGGCACAGGTACCTCCGCATCGCGACACCCGCGGCGGCTGCGCTCGTCGAGTCACTCGCCGTGCAGCCCGGCCCCGGCGCCGCGCCCCGGTCGTTGCGGGCGGTCACGGTGGGTGCGGCGATGGCGCGCGGTCGCACCTGCTACGACCATCTCGGCGGCCGGCTCGGCGTGGCGGTCATGGACGCTCTGGTCGACCGTGGACTGGTCGAGGTGCGCCGCGGCGTGTCTCACCGACGGTGGCCAGGCCTGGTTCCTCGATCTCGGTGTGGACGTGGACGCCCTCGCGCGGGAACGCCGCCCGCTGGTGCGCTCGTGCCTGGACTGGACCGAGCGCCGTCCGCACCTGGCCGGCGCGGCCGGCGCCGCCCTGTGCGCCCGCTTCACCGGAAACGCCTGGGTGGTGCGCGGCGGCGGCCGGACGATGCAGGTCACCGATCGTGGCGCACGCGCCCTGCGGCGCCTGCTGGGCATCACCCCGGGAGACCTCCGGCTCCGCAGCACGCCCTGACAAGTCCCCAGCCCCCCGAAGATCGTTTGTGCGTCGACACACCGCGCCGCCGGCGTGTCGGGTGTGTCGACGCACAAAAGCTCCGGGTGACCGACCGGCGTTGACCCCTGTGAGGCGCGGTGCGAGGGTCACGACATGGGACAGACCGACGCGTTCCGGCATGCCCGGGACCTGCTGCAGCAGCACCGCACCGACGACGAGTCGGCGGTCGCCGAGTTCCGCTGGCCGGAGCTCGAGCACTTCAACTTCGGCTTGGACTGGTTCGACGTCCTGGCGGCGGAGCAGCCCGACGTTTCCGCCGTCTGGATCGTCGACGCCGACGGCACCGAGGACCGGCAGACCTACGGCGAGCTGTCGGCCCGCTCGTCGCAGCTCGCGTCCTGGCTGCGGAGCGAGGGCGTCGACCGGGGCGACCGGGTGCTGCTGGTGCTGGGCAACGTCATGCCGTTGTGGGAGGTCATGCTCGCCTGCATCAAGCTGGGCGCCGTCGTGATCCCCGCCACCACGCTGCTCGGCCCGCGCGACCTCGCGGACCGGGTCGAGCGCGGCAAGGTCCGCCACGTGGTCACGGCGTCGGCCGACACCGAGAAGTTCGCCGAGGTGCCGGGCAGCTGGACCCGGATCGCCGTCGGCCCGCCCGTCGCCGGTTGGCTGCGCTACGACGACTCGCGCGAGCACCTCGACTCGTTCAGCGCCGAGGTCGAGACCCGCGCCGACGAGACCCTGCTGCTCTACTTCACCAGCGGCACCACCGCGCGGCCCAAGCTGGTCGAGCACACCCACACCTCCTACCCGGTCGGACACCTCTCCACGGCGTACTGGATCGGGCTACAGCCGGGCGACGTGCACCTCAACGTCTCCTCCCCCGGCTGGGCCAAGCACGCATGGAGCAACGTCTTCGCGCCATGGATCGCCGGCGCGACGGCGTTCGTCGTCAACCAGCCGCGCTTCGACGCAGGCCGGCTGCTCGACACGATGGCCCGCTGCGGCGTCACAACGTTCTGCGCGCCGCCGACGGTGTGGCGGATGCTCGTGCAGGAGGACCTCGCGGCGCACCCGGTGCCGACGCTGCGCGAGGTCGTGGGAGCCGGCGAGCCGCTCAACCCGGAAGTGATCGAGCAGGTCGAGAGGGCGTGGGGCAAGACGGTGCGCGACGGCTACGGGCAGACGGAGACCACCGCGCAGATCGGCAATCCGCCCGGCGCGCGGCTCAAGCCCGGGTCGATGGGCCGCCCGCTGCCCGGCTACACCGTGACCCTGCTCGACCCGGTGACCTCGGAGGTCGGCACCGAGGGCGAGATCTGCCTCGACCTGTCGGCGCGGCCGACGGCACTCATGGTCGGCTACCGCGACGACCAGGCCCTCACCGACGAGGTCATGCGCGGCGGCTACTACCACACCGGTGACGTCGCCAGCCGCGACGAGGATGGCTACGTCACCTATGTCGGGCGCAGCGACGACGTCTTCAAGGCGAGCGACTACCGCATCTCGCCGTTCGAGCTGGAGAGCGTCCTCATCGAGCACCCGGCGGTGGCCGAAGCGGCCGTCGTGCCGGCCCCGGACCCGGTCCGCCTCGCGGTACCCAAGGCGTACGTCGTGCTGGCCGCCGGCCATGCGCCGGACGCCGACACCGCCCGGTCGATCCTGGCCTACGCACGGGAGCACCTCGCGCCGTACAAGCGGGTCCGGCGGCTCGAGTTCGCCGACCTGCCGAAGACGATCAGCGGCAAGATCCGCCGGGTCGAGCTGCGGAGCGCCGAGACCGACCGCGGTGCCGACACCCGCGCCATCGGCGAGTTCCGCGAGGAGGACTTCCCCGACCTGAAGGGCTGACCGACGAGCGCCCCCTCGGTCAGATCCGCTCGGGTCGGGGGCCGCAGCGGGTCGCTGCCGGGTCTCGTCCGGGCCTCGGGGCAGGATGGGAGGCCCCCCTCCCGACCCGCCAGGAGCTCCACCCGTGGCACGCAGGACCAAGACACGCAGCGAATCGTCCGACGGTGGCGACTACACCGAGAACATCGTCGACATCGACGTCGCGGACGAGATGCAGGGCTCGTACCTCGAGTACGCCTACTCGGTCATCTACTCCCGCGCCCTTCCCGACGCGCGCGACGGCCTCAAGCCGGTGCACCGGCGGATCCTCTACCGGATGGCCGAGATGGGCCTGCGGCCCGACCGCGGGCACGTGAAGTGCGCCCGCGTCGTCGGCGACGTGATGGCGACCCTGCACCCCCACGGCGACACCGCGATCTACGACACGCTCGTCCGGATGGCCCAGCCGTGGTCGCTGCGCCTGCCGCTCGTCGACGGCCACGGCAACTTCGGCAGCCTCGGCAACGACGACCCGCCGGCGGCCTACCGCTACACCGAGTGCCGGCTGACACCCGCCGCGCTGGCGGTCACCGAGGGCATCGACGAGGGCGTCGTCGACCTCCGACCCAACTACGACGACCGGGAGATGGAGCCCGAGGTCCTGCCCTCGGCCTTCCCCAACCTGCTGGTCAACGGCGCCTCCGGCATCGCCGTCGGCATGGCCACCAACATGCCGCCGCACAACCTGGTCGAGGTCGTGTCCGCGGCAAGGCACCTCATCAAGCACCCCGACGCCGGCCTCGACGACCTCATGCGGTTCGTGCCCGGCCCCGACCTGCCCACCGGCGGCAAGATCGTCGGCCTCGACGGCATCCGCGAGGCCTACGAGACGGGCAAGGGCACCTTCCGCACCCGGGCCACCGCGCGGGTCGAGAACGTCACCCCCCGCCGCAAGGGCATCGTCGTCACCGAGCTGCCGTGGGGCGTCGGCCCCGAGCGGGTCAAGGAGAAGATCGCCGACCTGGTCCGCGGCAAGAAGCTCCAGGGCGTCACCGCCGTCGACGACTACACCGACCGGCACAAGGGCCTGCGGCTCGTCATCGAGGTTAAGAACGGCTTCAACCCCGAGGCGCTGCTGGAGCAGCTCTACCGCCTGACCCCGATCGAGGAGACCTTCGGGATCAACAACGTCGCGCTGGTCGAGGGCCAGCCCCGCACGCTCGGCCTCAAGCAGCTGCTCGAGGTCTACGTCGCGCACCGGCTCGACGTCGTCCGCCGGCGCAGCCTGTTCCGCCGCACCCGGGCGCAGGACCGCCTGCACCTCGTCGACGGCCTGCTGGTCGCGATTCTCGACATCGACGAGGTCATCCAGGTCATCCGCACCAGCGACGACGCCCCCGCCGCGCGCGAGCGCCTGATGTCGGTCTTCGAGCTGACGGAGACCCAGGCTACCTACATCCTCGACATGCCGCTGCGCCGGCTCACCAAGTTCTCCCGGATCGAGCTGGAGGCCGAGCAGGAGAAGCTCCGGCAGCTCATCGCCGAGCTCAGCGAGATCATCGACTCCGAGACGCTGCTCCGGAAGACCGTGTCCGACGAGCTGGCCGACATCGCCAAGCAGTTCGGTACGCCGCGGCGCACCGTGCTGCTCGAGTCGGCCGGCGTGCCGGCCACTACGGCGGTGCCGCTCGAGGTCAGCGACGACCCGTGCTGGGTGCTGCTGTCGTCCACCGGCCTGCTCGCGCGCACCCTCACCGCCGACCCGCTACCCACCGAGGGTGCCCGCGCCAAGCACGACGTGGTGGTCTCGGCGGTGCGCTCGACCGCGCGTGGTGAGGTGGCCGTCGTGACGACGGCCGGGCGGCTGGTGCGGCTGGGTGTCCTCGACATGCCGGCGCTGCCCGACACCGCGTCCGCGCCACACCTGTCCGGCGGGGCGCCGGTCACCGAGTTCCTCCCCCTCGAGAAGGACGAGCAGGTGCTCGCTCTGTGCAGCCTGGACGCTGACGGGCCGGACGGCCGCACGCTGGCGCTGGGCACGGAGCAGGGCGTCGTGAAACGTGTCGTACCGGAGCACCTCACCAACAAGGACTCGTGGGAGGTCATCTCCCTGAAGCCCGGCGACCGAGTGGTCGGGGCCGTGGAGACCCCCTCCGACCAGCGTGAGCTCGTGTTCGTCACCTCCGACGCGCAGCTGCTGCACTTCGACGCGTCGGCGGTGCGGCCCCAGGGCCGCTCGGCAGGCGGCATGGCCGGCGTCCGGCTCACGGCCGGGGCCAAGGTGGTGTTCTTCGGCGTGGTCGACCCCGGCATCGAGTCCACGCTGGTCACCGTGTCGGG
This sequence comes from Actinomycetes bacterium, assembly GCA_038246545.1. Classification (GTDB taxonomy): domain Bacteria; phylum Actinomycetota; class Actinomycetes; order JACCUZ01; family JACCUZ01; genus JBBRVW01. The sequence continues at coordinate 75,048 of JBBRVW010000017.1, forward strand.
CTCCTCTGCCGCGCTCCCGGGCACCGATGCCGGCTCGGTCAAGGTCACGCCGTACGCCGAGTACCCGACCAAGGGGCGCGGCACCGGTGGGGTGCGCTGCCACCGCTTCCTGCGCGGAGAGGACGTCCTCACGCTCGCCTGGGCGGGCGGTGCGCCACCACGTGCTGCCGCCGCCACCGGGGTGGCGGTCGACCTGCCACCGGCCACCGGCAGGCGCGACGGGTCGGGCGTGGCTGCCGGTCAGCCGATCGCCGCGGTCGGCGGTCCGCTGCCGGCCGGCTGAGCAGTCAGGCGGTGAAGCCCTCGGACAGGTAGGCGTCCAGGGCCCGGTAGCCCTCGTCGACGTAGGTCAGGAACTGGCGCCCGCCAGGTGGCCAGCCGACAGCGGCGGCCGGTGGCAGGTCGTCGGCCGGCAGGTCGGCGCCCTCGGTGCCGACCAGGTCGACGCCGCCGGACCGGCGCTTGGCGCGCACTATCCAGACCACGGCGGCCAGGTACCCACCCGTGAGGATCGCCAGCAGGACCAGCATGGAGTTCTCATCGGCCGGTCCAGCGTCGACCTTCAGCCCCTTTCCGCGATGTGGACCGTCAGGAGGCGCCGGCCGACCAGGGCGAGGGCGCCAGTCGTTCGTCCAGCGCTCCGCCGGCGACGCAGTCCGGGGTGAGGTACTCCTCGGGCATCTGCGGAAGGACGTTCCGGACGTACGCCTCGGCCAGCCGTCGCGCCTGCTCCCGGGTGGCGCCGAGGAGCTCCGCGGTGCGGGCGTCCCGCTGCACCGCGCGGCACTCGGCGACCGCCTCCGCAGTCTCGCCGGCCATGTGCATCGCCTCGTGCGTCAGGACGTGCACCGCGACCACCTCGTCGCGGCCGGGGTCCGCCTTGTCCGAGCCGAGGTAGTCCGCCAGCGCAGTGCACTGGGCCCGCTTGATCAAGGTGGCGTGCTCGGGTACGCCGCCGGCGCCGTACCGCACGTAGCCGAGCTCAGCCCCCGCGTCGACGAACTCCTGGCCCGCGGTCTGGCAGCGCACCTGGACCGGCGCCCCGACCAGGTCGGTGGCCACCGCGTCCAGCCGTTGCTCCAGCCGATGGTGACGGACCACCGGCACCAGCAGGGCGGCTCCGACCAGTGCGAGCGACACCACGGAGACGGTCGGGAAGGGCCTGGGTCGGCCGAGCCCGTCGCGCCGGCGCAGCCCCCAGCGCGCCGCGAGCGTCAGCGCAGCGGCGAGCAGGGTCAGAGCCGACCAGAGCAGCACGGTGGAGGTATCGGCCGGTCCGGCCCGGCACTTGCGGGATTTCGGTCACGACCGGCGTATCGCCAACGCCGGCGTCGCGGCCGTGCGCCGGGCCGCGCTGGCGCACGAGCTCGGGACGACCGCGGTCCCGGACTCGATCTGGGACAAGCCGGGTCCGCTGACCGCCCGTGATCCGACCACGTCGAGCAGCACCCGATGCCCACCTCGCAGCTGCCCGGGCGCCCGCCGGCGCTGCCCGTGCTGAACCCGAGCGCGGCAGCGCACCACGGGTTGCCGACGGAGGCGGATCAGGCGTCGATGGCGTCGCGGTCCACGCGGGACGCGCCGGCCACGATGAAGTCCCGCCGCGGGCTGACGTCGTTGCCCATGAGCAGCTCGAACGAGTCCTCGGCGCCCTCGATGTCGCCGAGGGTGACCCGGCGCAGCATGCGGTGCCGCGGCTCCATGGTGGTCTCGGCCAGCTGGTCGGCGTCCATCTCGCCGAGACCCTTGTAACGCTGGATCGGCTCCTTGTATCGCCGCCCCTTGCGCTGCAGGTCGCCGATCGTCTTGCGCATCTGCGACTCGGTATAGGTGTAGACGACCTCGTTCTTCTTGCCGCCCGGGTTCACGATCTCGATGCGGTGCAGCGGCGGCACCGCGGCGAACACCCGGCCGGCCTCGACCATCGGGCGCATGTACCGGTAGAAGAGCGTGAGCAGCAGGCAGCGGATGTGGGCGCCGTCGACGTCGGCGTCGGCCATCAGGATGACCCGGCCGTAGCGGGCGTTCGCGAGGTCGAACGTGCGCCCCGAGCCGGCGCCGATCACCTGGATGATCGCCGCGCACTCGGTGTTCTTCAGCATGTCGGAGGCCGAGGCCTTCTGGACGTTGAGGATCTTGCCGCGGATCGGCAGCAGCGCCTGCACCTCGGAGTCGCGGGCCAGCTTGGCGGTGCCCAGCGCAGAGTCGCCCTCGACGATGAACAGCTCGCTGCGCTCGACGTCGTCGCTGCGGCAGTCCGCGAGCTTCGCCGGCAGCGACGACGTCTCCAGCGCGTTCTTCCGGCGCTGCAGCTCCTTGTGCTGGCGCGCGGCGATGCGGGTGCGGGCCGCGGCGGCCACCTTGTCGAGAACGGCCTTCGCGGCCGCCTTGCCGCCGCGCTTGGGGTTGGTCAGAGCGGCCTTCAGCTCCTTGCTCACAACCGAGGCGACGATGCGTGACGCCGCCGAGGTACCGAGAACCTCCTTCGTCTGGCCCTCGAACTGCGGCTCCGCGAGGCGGACCGTGATGATCGCGGTGAGCCCCTCGAGGACGTCGTCCTTGACCACGTCGTCCTCCGCGGCGCGCAGCACCCGCTGGGCTCGCAGCACCTCGTTCAGCGTCTTGGTGAGGGAGCGCTCGAAGCCCTGGACATGGGTGCCACCCTTGGGGGTCGCGATGATGTTGACGTAGGAGCGGACTGTCGCGTCGTAGCCGGTACCCCACCGCAGGGCGACATCGACCTCCAGCTCACGCTGGACGTCGGTCGAGGTCATGTGGCCCTTGTCGTCGAGGACCGGGACCGTCTCGGTGAACCCACCGGTCCCCTGCAGCCGCACGGTGTCGCTCACCGCCTGGTCCGGAGCCAGGAACTCGCAGAACTCGCTGATGCCGCCGTCGTAGCGGAAGGTCTCGACCCCCGGCTCTGCACCTCGCGAGTCGTGCACGACCAGGGTGAGCCCCGGCACGAGGAACGCCGTCTGCCGCGCACGGTTGTGCAGCTCGTCGATCGAGATCGCCGCGTCCCTGAGGAAGATCTGCAGGTCCGGCCAATACCGGACCCGGGTGCCCGTGCGCTTCTTGGCCACCTTGCCGGTGACCCGGACCCCCGACCCCTCCACGAACGGTGAGTCGGGACTGCCGTTGCCGAACGTGCCCGGCGTGCCCCGGAGGAAGCTCATGGAGTGCGTCTTGCCGTCACGGTCGACGTCGACGTCCAGCCGAACAGACAGCGCATTGACCACGGAGGCGCCCACACCGTGCAACCCACCTGTCGCGGCGTACGAGCCGCCGCCGAACTTCCCGCCCGCGTGCAGCCTGGTCATGACGACCTCGACGCCGGACAGACCGGTGCGCGGCTCGATGTCGACCGGTATGCCCCGGCCGTCGTCGCTGACCTCGACTGAGCCGTCCGGGTGAAGTTCGACGTCGATGTGGGTGCAGTGGCCGCCCAGGGCCTCGTCGACCGCGTTGTCGATGATCTCCCAGAGGCAGTGGATCAGACCTCGCGAGTCGGTGGACCCGATGTACATGCCCGGACGCTTGCGGACCGCCTCCAGACCCTCGAGAACCAGCAGGTTCCGGGCGTTGTAGGCGTCCGGCTCGAACTGACCGTCACTGCGGGCATGGAGCGTCTGTGTCACCCACCGAGGCTACCGGCGGGCCGGGACAAGGCCCCCGGACAGCTCCCCGCGACACGCCGTGACGCACCTGTGACGCTGCTGGAGTTCGTCCGTGCTGTGAGATGGGCAACAGTAGACAAGCCGGAACGGCCTCTACGCGCAGAGCGAACCCATACTCTGGGGGTCCGGGAACGAACTGGTGTGGCCGACGTGTTGACTAGGACATCCGAGCACCACTGCACCACGAGAAGAGAGGGCGACGTGACTTCTGCACTTGCCTCGCACCCTCCGCTGACCGCCGCTGACCGCTGCGACCGCTGCGGCGCACAGGCCTACATCCGGGTGACGATGCCTTCCGGCGGAGAGCTCCTGTTCTGCGCCCACCACGGCCACGCCCACGAGAACAAGCTGCGCGAGCTCGCTGCCGAGATCCACGACGACAGTTCCCAGCTGACCGCGACGCCCGCCGCCGCTCCCGACGTGGAGCGCTGAGCCGCAGCTCGCCCGCACGACCACCGAAGGGCCCCGGACACCGTCCGGGGCCCTTCGTCGTGTCCCCGGATGGTGCATGCGCACTATGGGCCTGGCGCCCGACGCAGTGAGTTGCGCGGCAGTGTCACCGGGACCGGCGGGATCGCGATGACGGCCGCGGCCGGGGACGGCCGCCAGGGCGTCGACCTCAGCGTGTCGGCGACGCTGTCCGGCGGCCCAGTCCTAGACCGCCGCCCGCGCGGCCGTACCGTGCAGTAGCAGGGTTGTGGCTGGCCCTGGCCTTGGCCGCGACGCCGGCGCCGGGCGGCGTGGCACATCACGTCCCCGGGCAGTGGCAAGGCCTCGGCGCGGGTGCTCCCAGCGGTCGCGGGCGCCGTCGACGCCACCTGTGCGGGTGGGGCCGTCGTCCGGCTGAGCTGGACCGCCAGCCCCCTCGCGAGCGGGTACTGCGTCGACCGGTCGCAGGACCTGGGCCCGTCCTGGACGACTGTCGGCGCCCCCTCGGCACGTCCTGGGACGACACAGGCGGCCCGCTCGGGCTCACCGTGGTCCACCGGGTCGTGGCCGAGCGCGGGGCGTGGCGTTCGGCTCCCTCGGCGACGTCGGGACCGCGCGTGGTCAACGGCCTCGGCATCTGTCTCTGACGGGGCGCACCGCTGAGCCGGGCCGAGCGATCCGTCCCGTGTTTGCGAGATTCGCCAGGGGCAACGAGTCCCGCCATGAGACGGCGACACCGTGACGACCGCGCCGCACGCGACGAGATCGACCTGCGCGACCCCGAGTCCGACCCGGCGAGGCCTGCCGGCCAGGTGTCGGCCGGCGACATCCCTGGCGGTGACGCTGAGCGGCCGCGGGAGATACCTCGCAAGGGCTGGTTCCAGATCCTGCGCCGGGCATGGAAGGAGGCCAGGGCCGACCAGGTTCCGCTCATGGCAGCCGGCGTCGCGTTCTACGCCTTCCTGGCGATCTTCCCGGCCATCATCGCTGCCGTTCTGCTCTACGGCCTGCTGGCCGACCCGTCGCAGGTGTCCAGCCAGGTCGACCAGTTCGGCTCTGCCCTGCCGTCGCCGGCCCGAAGCCTCCTCAGCGACCAGATGACGAGCTTGACCTCGAGCAACCAGCAGACGCTCGGCATCGGCCTCGTGATCGCGCTCCTGGGCGCCCTGTGGAGCGCGTCCGGCGGGATGGGCAACCTCATCATCGCCGTCAACATCACCTACGACGAGGTCGACGAGCGGAACTTCGTCGTCCGCAAGGGCCTGTCCCTGCTCATGACGCTCGGGGCCATCGTCTTCGTGGTCGTGGCCATCGCCCTCGTGGCGGTGCTTCCTGCGGTCGTCAACGCCCTCGGACTGCCCGCCGTCGTGCAGGTCGCCGTGGAGGTGACGCGGTGGCTCGGCCTCGTGCTGGCCATGATGCTGGCGCTGGCCGTGCTCTACCGGGTGGCTCCGGACCGCGACGCGCCAAAGCTGCGCTGGACGTCGGTGGGTGCGGTGACGGCGACCGCCCTGTGGGTCGTCGCCTCGATCGGCTTCTCCCTCTACGTCGATCGCTTCTCGTCGTACGGGAAGACCTATGGCAGCCTGGCCGGCGTGGTGGTGCTGCTGCTGTGGCTCTGGATCACCACGTACGTCGTGCTGCTGGGCGCCGAGATGAACGCCGAGGCCGAGCAGCAGACCGCGCGCGACACGACGACCGGGTCGCCGAGGCCGATGGGTGAGCGGGGTGCCGTGAAGGCCGACTCGGTGCCCGGATGAGCAGCCGGCCGAGGTGTCCCGTTTCGCCGAGCGCCGTCCGGGCACTCGGTCACCCGTGATACTTCGATGGGTGTGGCGCATGGTGGTCCTCTTCCTCGGTCGCAAGGCCTGGGATGCCTGGCAGCGGCGACGCGACGAGCAGCGCCACGCCGGCCCCGCCCGGCCGCGGGCCCCGCGCTGACGGAAGCTGCCCAGCGCTGACAGGCTGGGGGTCATGAACCCCGCGGTGCTCCTGGCTCGCCTCTGGCGGCGCATCGAGCTGCGGCTGGCCCGCGTCCTGTGGCGGCGGGGGTGGCGGGTGCGGCTGCTGTCGTTCAGCTCCTACGGCGTGACCGCGGCACCTGGGCGACCCGGCTGGGTGCGTCTCATCGGGCGTGCGCTGCTCACTCACACCCCGGGCCCCGAGGCCGAGCTCGTCCGGGGCTGGCACCGCTTCATGACGATCCCGCTCGAGGGTGTCCCGGTCGACGTCACCGTCGGCGGAAGCAGCACGTCGGTGCGCACCGGTCCCGGCGGGTACGTCGACCACGTCCTCGCGGCCGATCTGCCGCCCGGCTGGCACGAGCTGACCATGTCCAGCGCCCACGGAGAGGTGGCCCCCGGACGGGTCCGCATCGTCGGCCCGGACGAGACGTCCGGCCTGGTCAGTGACATCGACGACACCGTGATCATCACCGCGCTCCCGCGGCCGCTGCGCGCGTTCTGGAACACCTTCCTTCGCCACGAGTCGACCCGGCGGCCGGTGCCGGGGATGGCCGAGCTCTTCCACGGCCTCCCGGTCGGGGACCCGGCACCGTTCACGGCGTACGTCTCGACCGGGCCCTGGAACGTCGCGCCGAGCCTCGAGCGCTTCCTGGACCGCCACGGCTACCCGCCGGGACCCCTGCTCATGACCGACTGGGGCCCCACCGACGAGAGGTGGTTCCGGTCCGGGCGTCAGCACAAGCACGATGCGCTGCGTCAGCTCCTCGCCGACCTGCCCGGGCTGACCTGGACCCTGGTGGGCGACGACGGGCAGCACGACCCGGCCCTGTACGACGACCTGGTGGCCGAGCACCCGGACCGGGTGCGACTGGTGTTGATCCGGCAGCTCACGGAGACCGAGCAGATCCTCACCCACGGCACGCCCACGGCGAGGCCGGGCGAGGGCGCCGGCGACCGCCCGGCGCGGCCCGACGTCCCGGTGCTGCGCGCGGGCGACGGTCACGCGCTCGCCCGCTCCGCCGAAGGACTGCGCCCCCGTCCTTGACCCGGTGTTGGTCGGCTCTCGGCGTGCGCGGGGGGCAATCCGGGGTAGTTGCCCTGCGTGGACGGGGAGCGGCGGCGGCGGCGGGAGGACCTGCTTCGACGCCGCGAGCAGCGGCGGCCCCGCCGCAGCGACCTGCTGCGGCGGCTGGACGAGCTGGCCTGCCGCCGGGCCCACCGCCGTCGTGGGCAGAGCGGCGACGCGGAGCCGTCTGACCCGTGCTGTCGGGGTCCTACCCGCCGCCGAGCGCGAGCAGGTCGCGACGGAGGTGGGTGACCACGACGACCGCCGGCACATCGAGCTCGGCGGCGATCTCCCGCGAGGTCATCCGGAGCACCATCGCCAGGGCGAGACACTCGTACGGCACCGGGAGCCGGGCGCTCGCCGGCGACATACCGGACGGTGAGAGCGCCGTCAGCAGCTCCCGGGTGAGATGGGTCGCGAGCGACCTCCTGCGGTCCCACGGGACCTCGTCGCGGACCAGACGCACCATGCTGCGGACGGCCGCATCGGCGGCCTGGCGCCGGTCAGGGACGACGAGCAGTCCGGTGCGGTAGAGATGCTCGCCGTGCAGGTCGCAGAGGTCGTGAACGGCCTCGACCTCGCCGCTCAGCGGCTGGTCGGCCGCATCGCGAGTGGGCGATAGCCGACGCCGGCCAACGTCGGTCCGCCATGTAGACCTGATGCTGCGCCTCCGACGCTCGGGTGCTGCCGGGGCTGGGGCAGCTCGACCTCGCTCGAGATCTCCCGGCACGTACCCGGATTCCCACGACTCGACACCCGGGCCGGCTGACGCCTTGGTGCCGCAGTAAGCCCTAGTGGTCTCCGCTCGGAAAGGACTCCAGGTTGCTCCCGTAGGCGTCGGCGCAGCCGGCGCAGCGCGCCGCGCTGTACGGCCGGTCGACCGGTCGGAGCTGATCAGGGTTCCGGATGCGTGGGCAGTCCTCGCGGGTGTGGAACCGGGACGACGCCTGCGGCGAGTCCTCGGCGCTGTACGGCTCGACCCAACCGCTGGGCGGGGTGTACGTCATGGGGTGTCCTCGGGGCCGGGAGGTACGCGTGCCCCGTGTCTCGAAGCCTGCGTCCGGCAACCCTACGTCGGCGCGGGGCCGTGGGCCGCCACGTCGGGGTGGGGTAGGCGGGCGTTGCGTGCGCGGGCCGCCTGTTGCGCTCAGGCCGCGTTCAGATCGTTCCCCGCAGACTCGCCGGGCGCGCGTCGTCCGCACCCCCCCGTCGGGCGGCGCGGGCCTGACGGGTACCCAGGGGCGCGGAGCCGGGCGCGACCGCGGGCCGGCCCCGCTCATCCCGCAGCACGTGAGCCATGGCGGATCGAGCTCGCCGTCGGGTGCTTCATTGCTGGCCCGCGCCTTGGTCGGCCTCGTCATCCTGATGCGCACAAGACATGGGGAGGATGAGCAGGCGGCCAGTGGGCCGAAGCTCATCCGCCCAGTACAGCCGCCGAAGCACGAGACCGGCGTCGGTCTCGAACCGCACCAAAGCGCGCAGGCGGCGCCCCTCGACGTACCGCCACAGGACGGCGGCGGGGCGCCATTCACCCATGTACCTCACCATGATGACTTCACCCGCCACGTTGCGCCCCCATGCTGGCGGCGCCGCGCGTTCCCTGACCCCCCACCGGAGCGGAGCGCGGCGCCTGCCCCGATCTTCCCCTCGAGCCGCCAGCGCCGCCACTGCCCGATCGGGCGACAGCCTCATCGCAAGTCGCGTCCCCGGAAGTGGTGTAGCTCGTCGCGTGGTGCTCTGCGAGTGAGAGCCACTATGCCGTAGCGGCGATCTCCCTTCGGGTGGTCCTGCTCGAGCCGGTCGTCTTGGGCTCCAGGGCGGTCGGGACGGGCGGGTTGAGCAGGGCCATGGACTCCTCGCTCAGGTAGCGGCGGTCGCTGTCTTGCCACTCGTCGTGGGCCTCGATGAGCACGCAGCTCGACAGGCGCAGCAGGGCTGCGGGGTTGGGGAAGATCCCGACGACGTCGGTCCTTCGCTTGACCTCACGGTTGAGTCGCTCGAGGGG
>JBBRVW010000018.1:0-81288 GCA_038246545.1 Actinomycetes bacterium
ACCCACCCGAACCGACCGTCCTGGAACCCAAGACCACCTCCTCGACCAAGACCCCAAGGAAGGAGATCGCCGCTACGGCATAGTTGCTCTCACTCGCAGAGCACCACGCGACGAGTTACACCACTCCCGGGGACGCGACCATCATCGGACGCTGCCCCCCATCAGCGGGAGGCTAGACGGGCGGCTGGTAGCCCGTCGCCTCCTGGAACACGATGTAGATGGATCCCTCGGGCGCGGCGAGGATCGACGTTCCCGGTTCCTCGCGACCGATGGGCCAACCGAGCAACTCGGAGTAGAACGACGCCAAGGCGCTCGGATCCGGCGCTTCGATAGCGGTGCCCCACCACATGCCCTTCATCCGAGATTGCATGCTGCACCTCTCATCATCGCCTGAGCCAAGGGTGGTCACACTACGCGGCCAGCACGCCCGAACAGCGGTGCCGCCGCGCGGAGGTTGCATGGTTCGGTCGGCCGCGCAAAAGTGCCGCTCCAGGGCGGTCACCGCCGACAGGCGAACCGATCGGTAGCCAGCTCCGAACACCCGCTCGGCGGCTGACACCTCCGAGTTGATCCGGCATTGCCGAGCAATGTCCCCTCGACCGTCACAGCAGAGGTGCGTCAGACTCTGGGGCATGCCATTGAGCCCGGTAATCCCGACCCTGCGATATCGCGACGCCAGCTCCGCCATCAGCTTCCTCGTCGACGGTCTCGCGTTTCGCCTCATCGCCCGCTATCCCGAGGATGGCGAGAGGATCGACCACGCTGAGCTAGTTCGCGGTGACGGGATGGTGATGCTCGGCTCGGCGGGTGTGGGTGAACTAGACGTGCCGATCGGCGGTGCATCGGTCTACCTCATCGTCGACTCAGATGAGGAGGTTGATCGCCTGCACCGGCAGGCCGTGGATGCGGGAGCGACGACGGTCATCGAGCCAAGCAATGAGGACTACGGTGGCCGCGGTGCCTCCGTTCGAGATGCAGACGGCAACACGTGGAGCATCGGCTCCTATCGGCCCAGCACGTGACCTGGTGGACAAAGGCTGATTTGAGCGGCACTCCTCGGTACGTGCCGTCACCGGCTGCGAATGCCGGTTGAGCGGTGCTGGGACTACGACCGGCCCGCACTGTTGTCCGTCGGAGAACCGCGCATTAGTGCCGCTCTAGCTCGGTCGCAGGGGCCGGCTTTCTCCGTTCGGTAGCCAGTTCGGCGTCGACGCACAAGTCCTCAACGACCGTCGACGGCTGGGTGCGAGGATCGCCCTTGGGGCCGGAGGTTGCCTTTCGGCCGTGCCGTCCGCTCGACAAGCGCGCCGCGGCTGGGCTATGCCGGAGGGGAGACCGGCCATCCTGGGAGGTCCTCGTGGCGGATGGATCGGTGCCCTACGCGGCTGGCTGGGTCGCGTTCCGTGACTTCGGCGGGCCAGGACCAGCGGTGATTCTGGTGCACGGACTGGGCGGCAACCTCGCGCACTGGGGACGCGTCGCGCCGTTCCTCCAGGAGCGTTACCGCCTGGTTTCGATCGATCTACCGTCCCACGGAGCGTCGAGCGCGCCGGCCGCTTACTCCTTCGATCATGATGTCGGCGCGCTGGACGCAGTTCGTCAGCACCTGGGCCTGGACCAGCCCGCTGTGGTCGGGCACTCGTACGGCGGCATGCTCGCGGTCGCGCTGGGGGCCAGCCGCCCGAGCAACTACCGTTCCGTCGTCAATGTCGACGGCATCGGATTCGTCGTGGACGGCGAGAGTGGTCCGGAGTCGTCACCGGACGAGGACCCGGACGAGGACTTGGTGAACGCTGGCGACGCCGAATGGCTCGAGGCTGAGATCACCCGGGACGTCGACGAAGCCGCCTCGCTCGGGTTGCATATCGACCGCGACGACGAGATCATCCGGCGCGTCTTCCAGATGGGTGAGGACGGTCGTTGGCGTCGGTCGCCAACCATTCCTCGGTTCGTCGAGATCGACGATGCGCTCAGGACACTGCGCCTCCTACCCGTCTACACCGTCAGCTCTTGCCGAACGGTCACGGTGTTCGCCGGTCGCCGCGACGCTCCGACCGAGGAGGTGGCGGACACTTCCCGGCGTCACGCGGACCGGGTCTGGGCGGCGCTGGTCGACGCCGGCGCCGCGCTGGACAGCGTCCCAACGGGCCACTACCCCCACGTCGAAGCGCCCGAAGTGACGGCCGAACGGTTTAGTAGCTGGGTCGGAACCTGACGCCTGCTCGACGGCAGCCGGCCGTCCTGACGCACCATTCTGCAGAGGCACTTGGTATCGGCGGCTGCGACCCGGCCGCTCTTGCGCAAGTGATCGGTAGTGCCAGCTCGGTACCGCTCGATGACATGCCGCCGGACGAGCCGAGCCGGCATTAGGTGCGCGTCTCGATGCACCAGACTGACTCCGTGGGCGGGCTCGTTGATCTTGATGTGGTGGCGCAGCGGAGGGGGCAAAGAGATGAAGGCGGCAGATGCTCTTAGAGCCGTAGGTGCCGGCACGTCGGCTGCCTTGTCGGCGGGCTTGAAAGTCGACGACACGGCCGTTCTCCAAAACTCAAACAAGCTTGCTGTGCGCCTGCTGCCTTGCGATGTCCTCGCCCGCGTGGCAAGCGTCGGGCATCACGTCTTTGAGTTCGAAATCGAGCTCGCTCGAGGGCTCGCCGCAACCGGTGGCCCCGCGGCTGCGCTCGCCCCCGGGGTCGAACCTCGCGTCTACGAAAATGACGCCTTCGCGGTCACGTTTTGGACCTACTACCCAACGGTGGCAGCTCCGGTCTCGCCGAGTGACTACGCGGATGCGTTAGGACGGCTCCACGCTGGCATGCGCACCCTTGATGTCGTGAGCCCTCACTTCACCGACCGTATCGCGGAGGCTGAGGTACTCCTTGTCAGCCGCGACCGCACACCGACGCTCACCGACGCGGACCGAGAGCTCCTGGTGAACACCCTGCGGTCCCTGCGCCAAGCGATCGCTGATCGCCATGCGGTTGAACAGCTCCTCCATGGCGAGCCGCACCCAGGCAACGTGCTCAGTACGCGCGACGGCCTACTTTTCATCGATCTCGAGACGTGTTGTCGAGGTCCCGTCGAGTTCGATCTTGCCCATACACCCGAGGCGGTCGGCGCGAGCCTTCCGAGCGTCCATCAGGACCTCCTCGATGACTGCCGAGGGCTCGTTCTCGCAATGATCGCCGCGTGGCGCTGGAACGCCGATGACACATTCCCGAACAAAGAGTGGGCAGCGCGGGCATTCCTCGAAGCGGTGCGCGGGGGCCCACCTTGGGTAACGCTCGACGAGGTCGCCATCGCCGCACCCTAGGTGCCGTTCCCGTGCGGTCGGCCGTCGAAGGCTCGACCGTCGAGTAGTGCCAGCTATGCCCAGTCAACGCGGCAGATGAGGTCGCCTGAGGAACCACGCGTCCAAGGACTTCCGGACGCGTCTTGTCCGCAAATGGATCTACGGTGTCGAGCACGATCGAGACTGAGGGAGGGCCATGGGCGAGCAGGTGATCGAGTCGCTCGGTCCTGACACCTGGGAGGTGACCGCGGCGGGCGGCGATCGGGTAGCGGGTCGACGACGCGCGCCACGAACTGTCGGGTTGATCGGGCGAGTGCTCGCACTGGTGTTTGCGATGGCCCTGTTGACGGGCTGCGCTGGCCGCAGCGGGGACGAGGGCACGGCAACGGGCAACTCCTCGCCTGGGCCGTTATCGACCCAGAGCCCCAGCGTGTCAGCCCGTGAGGTGGACCCGAACGGCTTCCCCGTCCCCGACCGCGCGGACTGCGCCGTCGACGCCGGCGGCACCTTCGTGAGGGCCACCACCAGCGAGGGCAACGGCGTCGGCTTCCTCTTGATCGGCACCGGCATGGGTGGTGTCGTGCTCGGTCCGCAGGACAACGGCGACATCTGCCAGTGGCTGTCGTACGCCAAGGAGCTCGCGACCCGATACAGGGTCGCACTGTTCGACTGGAAGGAGCCCCGCGCCGAAGTGCCGGTCCTCGCGGTGGCCGCTCTGCGTGACGCGGGAGCACGGAAGGTGGTGCTGGGCGGGGCATCGTATGGCGGTGCTCTCGCGATGTCCGAGGCGCACCGGGTACGCCCAAAGTTATCTGGCGTCCTGTCGTTCGGCGGCGAGCTCACGTTGCCTGGTTTCGACGGCCGTGCCGGCATCCGGAAGTGGCATGGCCCGCTGCTAGCCGTTGGCGCTGAGCACGATCCCTTCTTCGACAGCCAGGATGCGCGGCACCTGCGCCTCTTGCACCCCGGACTGGAGACAGTCGTCATGCTGCCGGGCCAGGCGCATGGGGTGGACCTGCTCGACGATCCCCGTCAGGCCCGTGTCCGCACCGCGGTCAACCGCTTCCTCGCGCACGTCCTCGACTGACCTTCGACTGATCGGTAGCCGGTTCCACTCAGTTGTGTCGGCGCCAACGCAGATGCTCCCGACCGGACGAGCAGTCGCTGGAGATGGTCGCGGCTACATGCGGGCCGGGGCCGGTAGTCCTTGACCAGTCGCGCGCTACGTCAGGCCATGGTTGCCTCGCTGTGACGGAGAATCTCGTCGACGACGCAGGCTATCGGTCCCGTGGCATCGATAGCAACGCCGTTCCTCGGGATGTCTTCCTTCGTCCGATGCAGGCGCGCAACGTGTTCCCGTTCGACTTGTGTCCCGCCCCACTCATCCCCAGGTCGCTTCTCGAGGCGCCGATTCAACGTCTCGAGGTCGACCTCGAGGACGAAGACACCGTCGAACAGGTCCACAAACGTCGAGAAGTTCCTCGAGCCGCCGCAGAAGAACGTCAGCGCCTCATCGCGGTCGGTGACCAGGACCCTGACTCTGTCCACTGGCCAGATGTGGTGCTCGTGCGTGGCGCCAGCCGTTGGCCTACCGGTTTCCGGGTCGCCCTGGTAGGCCAAGTCCCTGTCGCCGTCAATGGCGTGGTAGCCGCGCCGCCGCAGCTCCCTGCAGACCGAGCTCTTACCGGTGCCGGAGACACCTTCGATCAGGTAGTTCCTCACTCCCATTGCTGGTGCGGTCCCTCCGAGGGTCTGTCACGTTCCCGCCGTCGCGATGATGGGGCAGAACCGGTCCGTGGCAGCGAGTAGTGCCTCGGAGCGCCGCGGGAGCACTGGTGTGTCATTCCCGGGATGATCGTGTCGGATTCGCCTGTCGCCGTTCGTGGGGTAGGTGAACGCGGACCACTGGGTCCGCCAGAGGAGAAGGAGCGGTCATGACCGAATACCTCATGTACTTCAACCAGCAGTGGGTGGGCGACCACAGCGAGGAGTGGTTCCGCGGGCGGGGGCCGCTCGCAATGGCGGTCGTGGCCGAGATGAAGGCTGCCGGCGTGTACGTCTTCGCCGGGGGGCTGGAGGAGGACGGCCCGGTCTACAGCGCCGACACCACCAGTGGCACCTTGGTGATCACCGACGGACCTTACGTCGAGACCAAGGAGTTTCTCGGCGGGTTCGCCGTGGTGGACGTGGCCGATGACGAGGCCGCCACGATGTGGGCGGGCAAGGTTGCGGAGGCATGCGGCTGGCCCCATGAGGTTCGCCGGTTCGGGCCGCAGCCTCAGGCGGAGTGACTCCGTCGTCGAGCTCGGTTCAGTCGTCAGGGCCACTCCTTGCTACGTCACAGCCGCCCGGTTGATGGCCGACACGACGGCCTTGAGGGACGCGGTAACGATGTTCGCGTCGATGCCCACGCCCCAGACGATCCGCTCGCCGATCGCGCACTCGACGTAGGCAGCAGCACGCGCGTCGCCACCGGAGGACAGCGCGTGCTCGGCGTAGTCGAGCACGCGCACCTCGTGGCCGACCGTCCCGAGCGCGTCGACGAAGGCCGCGATCGGGCCGTTGCCGATGCCGCGGAGCTGTGTCTTCACGCCGTCGAGGTAGACGTTCACGTCGAGCTCGTCGTCGGTGTCGGCCGCCGAGGAGGTGTGGTGGCTGTTCAGCGCCACCGGCTCACGACGGGAGAGGTACTCGACCTCGAACGCCTCCCACATCTGGGCCGGCGACACCTCGCCGCCCTCGGAATCGGTGCGCGCCTGGACCACCTGGCTGAACTCGATCTGCAGCCGCCGCGGCAGGTCGAGGTGGTGCTCGGTGCGCATGATGAAGGCCACGCCGCCCTTGCCGGACTGCGAGTTGACGCGGATCACGGCCTCGTAGGACCGCCCGACGTCCTTGGGGTCGATCGGCAGGTACGGCACGGCCCAGCGGAAGTCGTGGACGTCGGCGTCGGCCGCTGCCGCATCCCGCTCCATCCACTCCAGGCCCTTCTTGATGGCGTCCTGGTGCGAGCCCGAGAATGCCGTGTAGACCAGGTCGCCGCCGTACGGGTGCCGCTCGTGGACGGGCAGCTGGTTGCAGTACTCGACGGTGCGGCGGACCTCGTCGATGTCGCTGAAGTCGATCTGCGGGTCGACGCCCTGCGAGAAGAGGTTCATGCCCAGCGTGACCAGGCAGACGTTGCCGGTGCGCTCGCCGTTGCCGAACAGGCAGCCCTCGATCCGGTCGGCACCGGCGAGGCGGCCCAGCTCCGCAGCGGCGACGGCAGTGCCGCGGTCGTTGTGCGGGTGCAGCGACAGGATCACCGAGTCGCGGTGCGCCAGGTTGCGGTGCATCCACTCGATGGAGTCGGCGTAGACGTTCGGTGTCGCCATCTCGACGGTCGCCGGCAGGTTGAGGATCGTCTTGCGGTCCGGCGTCGGCTGCCACACGTCGTTGACCGCGTTGCAGACCTCGACCGCGAACTCCAGCTCGGTGCCGGTGTAGGACTCGGGCGAATACTCGAAGAAGACGTCAGTCTCCGGCACGGTCTCGGTGAGCTTCTGGCAGAGCCTGGCGCCCTGCACCGCGATGTCGACGATGCCTTCCTTCGGCAGCCCGAACACCACCCGTCGCTGCAGCGTCGAGGTGGAGTTGTACAGGTGCACGATCGCCTGCTTGGCGCCGCGGATCGACTCGAAGGTCCGCTCGATGAGCGCGTCCCGTGCCTGGGTGAGCACCTGGATCACGACGTCGTCGGGGATCAGGTCCTCCTCGACGAGCTGCCGGACGAAGTCGAAGTCGGTCTGGCTGGCCGACGGGAAGCCGACCTCGATCTCCTTGTAGCCCATCCGCACCAGAAGCTCGAACATCCGCTTCTTGCGGCCCGGGCTCATCGGGTCGATCAGTGCCTGGTTGCCGTCCCGCAGGTCGACCGCGCACCAGCGTGGTGCCTCGGTGGCGACCTTCGACGGCCAGGTCCGGTCGGCGAGGTCGACCGGGGTGAAGGGGGCGTACCGGTGGATCGGCATGCCGGACGGCTGCTGGGCGTTGCGGGCGTCGTACGGGGTTGCGGTCATCGGGTCACTCTCGGGTCTCGCAGGAGGCGTTCTCGGGACGAGGACCGGAACAGCCGAACACTCCGCGGCGAGGGGACCGGCCTCTAGGAGAGTGCCTCGCCGCGGCAGCCGAGAAGCAGGCCGTGCCGCATGCCCGACACAGTACGCCGGTGGGGACCACCGCGTCCCGGCCACGGCGGAAAGCGGTCCGCATCCTGGACTGCCGCACCGGTCGTTATCGGGTGGCGCCAGGGCCGCGTCGAGCAGCACCCTGAAGACGTGAGCGACATCCAGCAGGTCGACCCTTCCGACGAGGAATCGATGCGCGCGGCGTACGACGTCTGGCGGGCCGCCAATCTGGTCGGCGACCCGGACAACCCGCTGCCGTCGTACCCGGAGATCCTGGTCCGCTTCCAGACGCCGAGCACCAGCTACTCCGACGAGATGTTCCTGCTGCGCGACGCGGACGGGGCCTCGGTCGGCTGCTACTGGCTGGAGATGCCGCTGAAGGACAACCTCGACATGGCCGAGGTCGACCTCGCCGTCCGGCCCGAGCAGCAGGGACGGGGCCACGGCCGGCGGCTGCTGGACGACGCGCTGGCGCGGATCACCCGCTACGGCCGCCACCAGGTCCTCGCAGGAACGGGGCAGCCCCCCGACGGCGGCGACGACCGCTCGACGCGCTTCGCCGCCGCAGCCGGCGCCCGACACTCGCTAGGCGAGGTGCGTCGGACTCTCGAGCTCGAGACGCTGGACCACCCCCGGCTGGCCGAGCTTCGCGCCGACGCCGAGAGCCATGCCGACGGCTACCACCTCGTGGGCTGGACCGGGCCGTGTCCCGACGACCTCGTGGACGACTACGCCGCCCTCGTCGGCCGGATGAGCACCGACGCACCGCTGGGCGACCTCGGCATCGAGCCCGAACACTGGGACGCCGCCCGGATCCGCGAGCGCGACGACGTCATGGCCCGCCAGGGACGCACCGAGGTCGCGACCGCGGTGCGCGCCGGCGAGGACGGCCCGCTCGTCGCCTACACCGACATCGTCATCACCCGGCACGACCCGGTCATCGCGTTCCAGTGGGACACCCTGGTCCGCCGCGAGGACCGTGGTCACCGGCTCGGCACCCTGGTCAAGGTCGCGAACCTCCAGCGCCTGCTCGACGTGGCACCGGTGGTGAAGCGGGTCCACACGTGGAACGCCGACGTGAACCCGTACATGGTCGCCATCAACGAGGCGATGGGCTTCCAGGTCGCGCGCCAGGAGTCCGCGTGGCGGCTCGACCTGCCCGCCTCCGGCGCGGAGGTGGCCGATCATGGCTGAGGTCACGTTCCGGGACGTCGGGCCGGATGACGAGAAGGACCTGCGCCGCTGGTACGACCTCGCTTCCGTCACGCACAGGGCGGACCGCCCCGGGGACCCGGTGCCCGGGTTCCACGCCTGGGCCGGGCACGTCACGACCCCGATGCCCGGCTCGGAGGTCCACCTCGCCGTGGCCGAGGTCGACGGGCAGCTGGTCGGCTGGCTGGGCCTGTACCTGTCGACCCGGGAGAACCTCGACGCCTGCCCCGCCGAGCTCGCGGTGCACCCCGACCACCGGCGCCGCGGCCACGGACGCGCCCTCGTCGACGAGTGGGCCCGGCGGGCCGAGGCATGCGGCCGAAGCCGCCTGCTCACGGAGGCCGCCGAAGGCGCCGGTGCCGCATGTGCCGCGGCACTGGGGTTCCGGGACGTCCTGGCAGACACCCAGCGCCGGCTCGACCTCACGGCGCTCGACGAGACCCGGCTGGCGGACCTGCTGGCCGACGCCCGGGCGCACGCGGCGGGCTACACGCTGGTGCGGTGGATCGGCGCCAGCCCCGCGGAGCACCTGCCGGGCATGGCCGCCCTGCAGAGCCGGATGACGACGGACGCCCCGCTGGACGACCTCAGCTGGGAGCAGGAGGTCTACGACGCCGACCGGCTCCGGGAGAACGAGCGGATCTGGGTCGACCGCGACACCCGGCTCTGCACGACGGCGGTCGTCCACGACGCCACCGGCGACCTGGTCGGATCGACGACCGCGGTGCTGTTCGCCGACTGCGACGACGGCGCCTACCAGTGGCAGACCATCGTGTCGCCCGAGCACCGGGGCCACCGGCTCGGCATGCTGCTCAAGATCGAGAACCTGGCGTTCCTGCGCGCGCACGAACCAGCCCTCCGCACGGTCGACACCTGGAACGCCGACTCGAACGCGCACATGCTGCGCGTCAACCTGGCGATGGGCTTCGAGGTCGTGCGGCGGTGGTCGGAGTACGAGAAGGCAGTGTGACCGGGACCAGGACCCCGGTCAGCCCTCGTCGTCCCACGGCCCGGGCGCGTTGACCGCCCATCGACCGGACTGAAGCCGCACCCGGCTGAGATCGTCACCACCGCACGGGCAGGACGGGCGGTGGGTCCAGTCGACGCCGACATCGAGGGCGAACCAGACCTGCTTTCCGCCGTCGACCCTGGCGACGCCCCAGTCCTCGGCGAGCCTCTCGACCAGCTTGAGCCCGCGGCCACCCTCAGCGGTGCGAGCCGCGGCGCGTGGCCGTGGCAGGTCGGCTGACGCGTCGGTGACCCCGATCTCGGCGGTGCCCTCGGCGACCGCGACCGACACCGTCACGTCAGTGCGGGCATGGAGCACGGCGTTGGTCACGAGCTCGCTGGTGAGCAGCTCGGCGTCCACCGCGAGAGCCTCGAGCTCCCACCGACGCAGGGCCGAGGAGACGAAGGCCCGGGCCTCGGCGACCGCCGAGGTGGAGCCGGCGAGCTCCGTGCTCGCAACGCGACACATGCGCTTCTCCCCACTGCGGAGCTCGCTGCTGAACCCCTCTGGGGACTGCATGCCCAGCCGTCTCCTGCCGAATCCCCGCATCGGGGATCATCGACCGCCGGGGGGAGGTCAGAATCCGAGCTTGCGCAGCTGGCGCGGGTCGCGCTGCCAGTCCTTTGCCACCGTGACGTGCAGGTCGAGGAAGACAGGGGTGCCGAGGAAGGCCTCGATCGCCGCCCGGGACCGGGTGCCGATGTCCTTGAGCCGGGCGCCCTTGGGGCCGATCACGATGGCCTTCTGGGTCTGCCTCTCGACGTAGAGATAGGCGTAGATGTCCAGCAGTGGGCGATCCGGGTGGCGGTCCTCGCGCGGGCGCATCTCCTCGATCACGACGGCGATCGAGTGCGGCAGCTCGTCGCGCACCCCCTCCAGCGCCGCCTCCCGGATCAGCTCGGCGACCAGGATCATCTCGGGCGCGTCGGTCAGCTCGCCGTCGAGGTAGAGCGGCGGCGACTCGGGCAGCAGGGCCGCGAGCAGGTCGCCGAGCAGGTCGACCTGGTCGCCGGCCGTCGCCGAGACCGGGACCACCTCTGCCCACTCGATACCGACCTCGCGCCCGAGGTCGGCCACCGCCATCAGCGCCTCCGCGACCCGGTCCCGCGCGACCCGGTCGGTCTTGGTGACGACGGCGACCTTCTTGGTGTGGCCGAGCTCGGCCAGCTCGCGCGCGATGTAGCGGTCGCCGGGCCCGATCTTCTCGTCCGCCGGCAGGCAGAGGCCCACCACGTCGACCTGCGACCAGGCGGTACGAACCTCCTCGTTCAGCCGCTCGCCCAGCAGGGTGCGGGGCCGGTGCAGGCCGGGGGTGTCGAGGACGACGAGCTGGGCGTCCGGGCGGTGCACGATGCCGCGCACGACACGGCGCGTCGTCTGCGGCTTGCTCGAGGTGATGACGACCTTCTCGCCGACGAGGGCATTCGTCAGGGTCGACTTCCCGGCGTTGGGACGGCCGACGAAGGCGATGAAGCCGGCCCGGTGCGCGGCGGTCACGGCATCACGGCCGGGTCGGCCACGGTGCCGGCTTCCTGCGCCAGCCGGTCCCGGCGGGCGCCGGCCAGGTGTGAGGAGACCGCGTTGATGACGGCAGCCAGGGGCACCGCGATGAGCGCACCGAAGATGCCCGCAACCTCGGCACCGACGGCGATGGAGACAACGATGGCGAGAGGGTGCACCCGCACGAGACGCCCCATCAGGAAGGGTTGCAGCACATGGCCCTCGAGCTGCTGCACGGCCACGACCCCGACCAGCATGATGAGCGCCGTCACCGGGCCGACCGCGACGAGCGCGACAGCGACCGCGACGATGCCGCTGATCGCCGCGCCGACGACCGGGATGAAGGCACCGAGAAACACCAGGACACCCAGCGGCAGGACGAGGGGCAGCCCCAGGACCAGCGCAACCAGCGAGATGCCGAGCGCGTCGGTCGCGGCGATGACCAGGGTCGCCCGCACGTAGGCCGTCAGGACGGCCCAGGCCCGCTCGCCGCTGCCGTGCACCCGGTCCCGAGCCGGCTCGGGGAACAGCGAGACGAGCCAGCGCCAGATCCCGCGGCCGTCGTAGGTGAAGAAGATCGTGGCGAACAGCGCGATGAACAGGCCCGCGAGCAGGTGCCCCGCCGTCGTCGCCGTCTTGACGACCGTGCCGCCGAGATTGCCCTGCCCGGAGCTCACGCCCGTGCGCACCTTGTCGAAGAAGTCGGACAGCTGGGCCGGGCTCAGCCCGAGCCGGGTGAGGTAGTGCTCCAGCTTGTCCAGGCTGCCGTTGAACGAGTCGCGGAGGTCGCCGAAGCCGGAGGAGAACTGTTGGGCGACGAGGGCCACGAGCGCCGCCATGCACGCGATGCCGCCGACGACCACGAGCATCGTCGCCACACCGCGCGGCAGGTTCCACCCCACCAGGCGGTCGGCTATCGGCGACAGGGCGGCTGAGATGAGCAGTCCGATGATCACGGGCACGAGCACCACCGAGAGCACCGAGAACACGCGCAGGAACACGTAGACCGCGCCCACCACGAGCAGCAGCCGCCAGGCCCAGGCCGCCGAGAACCGCAGCACGTAAGGCGTCTCAACGCCGTCGAGGGGCGTGGGGTCGTGGGGGTGGACGGCCGGCACGACGGGCGAGGGCGCTGCCGGACGGCGGGTGCGGAACATGCGCTGACGGTAACCGTCAGGTGCCGGAGCGACCCAACCCGCGGGGCGCGCCCGGTCGAGGCGTCCCGTCGGGCGCCGCGCCGATCACCGTCGGGACCGCGAGGTCAGCGAGCACGGCCAGGTCCTCCGCGGACAGCTCGTCGGCCGCGGAGACCACCACGGCTGCGTCCAGCCGGTCGGCGCCACTGGAGACCGCAGCGGCCACCGCCGCCTGCAGTGCGCTGAGCCGCAGCGACGGAAGCGCGACGGTCGCGGCGGCGTAGGTGCGGCCGATGTCGTCGCGCACGGCAGCCCCCTCGACCGCCTGGGAGCGTGCCCGGGCCGCCCGGGCCAGTGTCACGAGCTTGGCGTCCTCCGCCGGGAGCTCACGGCTCGCGGGCATCGGCAGCCTCCAGGCCCGCGTCGTCGGGTTCCTCGTCGACCTGGCGCACCAGCACCGTGCCGATCCGATTGCGACGGCCCTGGGCGCTCTCCGCGGTCAGCTCGATGCCGTTGAGCCACACCTGGGCGCCAGGGATCGGCACCCGGCCGAGGTGCTTGGCGAGCAGGCCGCCGACGGTGTCGACGTCGTCGTCCTCGAGCTCCACGCCGAGCCGTTCCGAGAGCTCGTCGAGGTGCAGGCGGGTGCTGACGCGCAGCGACCCGTCGTCGAGCTCGTCCACCAGCGGCGGCTCGACGTCGTACTCGTCGGCGATCTCGCCGACGATCTCCTCGAGGACGTCCTCGATGGTCACGATGCCGGCCGTACCGCCGTACTCGTCGACGACGATCGCGACGTGGGTCTGCTGGGACTGCATCTCGCGGAGCAGCTCGTCGACCGGCTTGCTCTCCGGGACGAAGACGGCCGGGCGCATGACCGAGTCGACCTTCTCGATCGACTCGCCGTCTCGGTGCACGTAGGTTCGCCGGACCAGGTCCTTGAGGTAGACCACCCCGAGAACGTCGTCGAACCCCTCGCCGATGACCGGGATGCGACTGAATCCGCTGCGCAACGCGAGCGACAGGGCCTGCCGGAGCGTCTTGGTCCGCTCGATGAAGACGACGTCGGTGCGCGGCACCATCACTTCGCGCACGATCGTGTCGCCGAGCTCGAAGACCGAGTGGATCATCACTCGCTCGCGGTCCTCGATGAGCTGGTTCTCCTCGGCGAGGTCCACCAGGTCGCGCAGCTCGGCCTCGGTCGAGAACGGGCCCTCGCGGTAACCCTTGCCGGGGGTCAGGGCGTTGCCCACGAGGATCAGCAGCTGCGGCACGGGACCCAGCACCCGGGCGAGCGGGTGCACCAGACGAGCGGCGGCGAGGGCCACCGGACCGGGGTGCTGCCGGCCCAGCGTCCGCGGCGAGACGCCGATGGCGACATAGGAGATGACGACCATCGACGCAGCGGCAGCGAGTGCAGCGCGCCACACGGTGTCGAAGAGGTTCAGCGACGCGATCGTGACCAGGACGGTCGCGACCAGCTCCGCCGAGACACGCAGCAGGGTGAGCAGGTTGAGGTAGCGAGCGGGGTCGTCGAGCACCTGCCGCAGCCGCTGGGCGCCGTGGCGCCCCTGCCGCTCGTAGTCGTCGGCGGCGACGCGCGACACCTTCGACAGCGCGGCCTCGGCGCCGGCGAACAGGCCCGCCACCAGCACCAGGAAGCCGGCGAGGACCAGCTGGAGCACCGTCATGCGTGGCCGTCCTCGCGCGCGGCCGCCCAGTCCTCGAGCAGCCGGGACTGCAGGCCGAACATCTCGCGCTCCTCGTCGGGCTCCGCGTGGTCGTAGCCGAGCAGGTGCAGGATTCCGTGGGTCGTGAGCAGGTCGAGCTCCTGCTCGGTCGGGTGACCGGCGGCCGCTGCCTGCTCGGCCGCGACGGCGGGGCAGAGCACCACGTCGCCGAGCAGCCCGGGCTCGGGCTCCTCGTCGTCCTTGCCCGGCCGCAGTTCGTCCATGGGGAAGGACAGGACGTCGGTGGGTCCCTCCTCGTCCATCCACTGCACGTGCAGCGACGCCATCGTCTCGACGTCGACCGCCAGCACCGACAGCTCGGCCTGCGGGTGCACGCGGAGTCGGTCGAGCACGAAGCGCGCCAGGGCGGCGATCCGCTCGCCGTCGACAGCCGCGCCGGACTCGTCGTTGACCTCGATGCTCACAACGTCTCCGTGGTCGGGCACTAGCGTCGTCGGCGGCCGGAGGATCCCGTGCCGCCCTGCCGGCCCTGCGTGGCGTCGTCGGCGGCGTCGAACCGGCCGTAGGCGTCGACGATGTCGCTCACCAGCCGGTGCCGCACCACGTCCTGGCTGGACAGCCGGCAGAACTCGACGTCGTCGATGCCGTCGAGGATGCCCTGCACGACCCGCAGCCCGCTCTGGGTGCCGCCTGGCAGGTCGACCTGGGTGACGTCGCCGGTGACCACCATCTTGGAGCCGAAGCCGAGCCGGGTGAGGAACATCTTCATCTGCTCGGCCGAGCTGTTCTGCGCCTCGTCCAGGATGATGAACGCATCGTTGAGCGTCCGTCCCCGCATGTACGCCAGGGGGGCGACCTCGATGGTGCCGGCGGTCATCAGGCGCGGGATCGAGTCAGGGTCGACCATGTCGTGCAGAGCGTCGTAGAGCGGCCGCAGGTAGGGGTCGATCTTCTCGTAGAGGGTGCCGGGGAGGAAGCCGAGCCGCTCCCCCGCCTCGACGGCCGGCCGGGTCAGGATGATCCGGTTGACCTGCTTGGCCTGCAGCGCCTGGACGGCCTTGGCCATCGCGAGGTAGGTCTTGCCGGTGCCTGCCGGCCCGATGCCGAACACGACCGTGTTGCGGTCGATCGCGTCGACGTAGCGCTTCTGGTTGAGCGTCTTGGGCCGGATGGTGCGACCGCGGTTGGACAGGATGTTGAGGGTGAGCACGTCGGCCGGACGCTCACCGGTCTCGGTCCGCAGCATGGCGACCATCCGCTCCACCGACTCGGCGGAGACGCCCTGACCGGTGCGCAGCACGGTGACCAGCTCGTCGAAGAGCCGCTCGGCGAGCGCGACCTCGCCGGGCTCGCCGCTGATGCTGATCTCGTTGCCGCGCACGGAGATGTCGGCGGTCGGGAAGGCCTGCTCGACGACGCGCAGCAGCTCGTCCCTCGTGCCGAGGACGGCGACCATCGGCTGGCTTGGCGGAACGACGACGGTCGTCCGGGTCTGGGGTGACTCAGTCATGTGGGTATCGATGCTAGGCGATGTACGCGCGCCCGGCCCAGCGCGCTCGTTCAGGCACCGAACGGGCGCGGGTCGCGAGTGACGGGGTAGGTCGCCCAGTAGAGCCGGTCGACGGACCCGTCGGCGGCGCGGACGACCCGCAGCACCTCGCCCTGCTCGCGGCCGGAGACGACGCGGAACCGGTCCGGTCCCTCCTCTGCGAGCACCGCCGGGGGCCGCTTCGGGCCGCCCGACACCGGCCGCACCTCGAGCCTGCCCTCCCGGGCCGAGAAGACGTAGGGCGTGCCCTCGGCCCACCACTGGCCGAGCAGCTCCTCGACGTGCGCCGGCACCGCCGGGCCGGGGCGCCAGGTCTCGGCGACGTCCGGGTCGTCGGCGAGGACGCGCAGCACGAGGTCGACGGCAAGCCCGCCCGGGTCCGCCGACGCCGAGGTATTGACCAGGACGACGGCGCCGACCTTCTCCGGCCGGCGCACGGCCAGGCCGGCGAGGAAGCCCGGCATGGCCCCGTCGTGGCCGACGACGACCTTGTCACCGCGACGGTGCAGCATCAGGCCGAGACCCCAGCCGAGGGTCCATGCGTCAACGTCGTACATCGCCTGCGGGTAGCACATCTCGTCGACCGTGGACGGGGCGAGGACCGCGGGGTCGGGGTCGGCCAGGAACGACGCCCAGCGACCCAGGTCGTCGACGGTGCTCCAGAGCTCGGCGGCCGGCGCGAACGCGTTGCCGGGGAACTCCGGCTCCTCGATGAGCCGGTCGGCGTAGGGGTCGGTGAAGTAGCCACGGGCGTACGGCGCCGCTCGGCGGGTCGTCGTGCGGTCGAGCCTGAGCGGGGTCAGCACCCGATCGCGCAGCGCCTCCTCCCACGTGCTGTGGCGCAGCCGCGCGACCACCTCGCCCAGCAGCGCGTAGGCGAGGTTCGAGTAGTGCCACCGCTCCGCCGGGGCCAGCACGGCCTCGGCCTCGGCCAGCCCGGTGAGCAGCTCGTCGAGGTGCGGCCCCTCGGGCTGCTCCCAGACCTGGCCGACCGGTTCGCGCTGTAGGCCCGACAGGTGCGCGAGCATCCGGCGCACGGTCAGGCCGCCGTGTGCGGTGCCCGGCAGGTGGCGGTCGAGCGTGTCGTCGAGGCCCAGCAACCCCTCGTCGCGGCACTGCATGACCAGCACCGCCGTGAACGTCTTGGTGATGGAGCCCATCCGGAACTGCGTGTCCCCGGTGGGCAGCGCCTCACGGTCGTCGGCGTCGGTGGCGCCGACGAAGCCCCGCCAGAGCGGTGCGCCGCGGCGCACGACGCCGGCGGCCAGGGCGGCTGCGCGCCAGTCGGACTGGTGCGCGGCGACCTCGCGGTCCAGCCGGGCGAGGGTGCCGGCAGGCAGCGGCCGGTCGGCAGCGCTCATCCGGGGGGCCAGGTCAGGTCGCGGCCGGCCAGCACGTGCCCGTGCACGTGGAAGACGCTCTGTCCTGACCCGGCTCCGGTGTTGAAGACCAGGCGGTAGTCGTCGTGCCCGTCGGCGCGGGCCACCTCGGCGCCGAGCCGCACCAGCTCGGCCAGCGCCTCGGGGTCGGCAGCCGCCAGCGTGGCGACGTCCCGATGGTGCCGCCGCGGCACGACCAGCACGTGGGTGGGGGCGGCCGGCGCGAGGTCACGAAAGGCGAGCACCCGCTCGCCACGGTGGACGACGTCGGCCGGGACCTCGCCGGCGACGACCTTGCAGAACACGCAGTCCGCGGCGCCGTCCGTGGCGCCCGGGACGTCCTCGTCAGCCATGACGTGACCTTACCGAGAGGGTCACGGGCGGCGTGGCGGGCTGCGGCGCGGTGCCTACGGCCGGTAGACCGGAGAACCGGTCGGTAAACCGACCGGCCGAGCCGCACGTCGTACCTGTGTGACCGGTCTGATGACGAGAGCTGCGACGAGGAGCGGCATGACCATCCCGGCGGAGCGCGTCTGGGCGGCCGACGAAGCCGTGACCCAGCTCTACGCGGCGCACTACCGCTCGCTCGTCCGGCTCGGCGCCCTGCTGCTGCGCGACACCGCCGTCGCCGAGGAGGTCGTGCAGGACGCCTTCGTCGCGATGCACGGCGCCTGGCGCCGGCTGCAGGACCCGGACCGGGCGCTGGCTTACCTGCGCCGGTCGGTGGTCAACGGGGCGCGGTCGGCGATGCGACGGCGCGAGGTGGCCACCAGGCTGGCGCCGCGACCGGCACCCGACGAGGCGAGCGCCGAGCACGGCGCGATGTTGGCCCTCGAGCACGCCGAGGTACTCGGCGCGCTGCGTGCCCTGCCGGGGCGCCAGCGCGAGGTGCTGGTCCTGCGCTACTACGTCGACCTCTCGGAGGCCGACATCGCCGACGCCCTCGGCATCAGCCGGGGAGCCGTCAAGAGCCACGCGTCCCGCGGCATGGCCGCGCTCCGCTCCGCCCTGGAGGCGACCGCATGACCAGTCCCCACGACCCGCGCGACGGGTCCCACGACGACCAGCTGGCGGCGCGACTGCGCGACGCCCTCACCTCGGAGGCCGACATGGTCCAGCCCTCGGACGACGGTCTGCAGAACATCCGCACCGGCATCGACACCGCCCACCGACCGTGGTGGCGGCACCCGGCGACGCCCGCGCTGGCGGCGGCCCTCGTGCTCGGTCTGATGGCCGGCGGCATCGCGGTCATCGCCGGCGGGGGTGACGACGAGGTGACCGTCGGCCCGGCGAGCGGGACACCGACGGCCGACGACGGGACCGCCTCCCCCACGACGCCGTCGGACTCGCCGTCGACCGGCACGCCCACGCCGGTTCCGATCGAGGGCGACGTCTACGTCTACTACGTCATGGACGACGGGCAGGCGCCGCGGCTGTACCGCGAGCAGCGCCCCAACCCCGGCATGGGCCCGGTGGATGCCGCGTTGGCCACCTTGTTCAACGAGGCGCCTGTGGACCCGCAGTACCAGTCGCCGTGGCCGGCTGGCACCACGGTGCGCGACTACTCGACGTCCGGCGACACGGCCACCCTCGACGTGTCCGACTACCCCAAGTTGGGCGCGCGGGCCGAGGAGATCGCCGTCCAGCAGCTCGTCTACACCGTGACCGCCAACGACAAGGCTGTGACGAAGGTGCGTCTTCGCATCGACGGAAAGGCTCCGCCGTCCGGACACGTCGACTGGTCCCAGCCGGTCAGCCGCGCGCCGATGCTCGACGTGCAGGGCCTGATCTGGCTTCTCACGCCGACCGAGGGCGCGAGCGTGTCGTCGCCGGTCGACTTCACCGGCTACGGCACCGCCTTCGAGGCAACGATCAGCTGGCAGCTGCGCCAGGACGGCAAGGTCGTCGACGAAGGGACGGTCATGGGTGGCTCGAACGGCGAGTTCGGGGAGTTCACCGGCTCGCTGGGCGACCCGCCGGCCGGCGACTACGAGCTGCGCGCGTTCGAGGCGTCCGCCAAGGACGGCAGCCCCCAGCACGTCGACACCAAGACCTTCACCGTCGAGTAGGCGACCCCACCCGCGGTCCTCATGACGTCGAGTGGCGCGAAGTGGCTGCTTCTCGACTCGTCAAGCAGCCATGTCGCGCCACTCAACGAGGAGATGCAGCCTGTAAGCGTCAGGCCCAGCGGGGCGTGCGCGCCAGCAGGACGGCGAGCGCGGCCGTTCCGGCGGTGGAGGTGCGCAGCACGGTCGGCCCGAGCCGGTACGCCGCCGCCCCGGCCGCGCCGAAGACCGCAAGCTCCTCGGGGCTCAGGCCGCCCTCCGGGCCGACCACCAGCACCACCTCGCCGCTCGCGGGCGGGCCGAACGACGCGAGCGGCGCAGCGGCATCCTCGTGCAGCAGCACCCCCGCCGCAGCGCTGCTCAGCCGCTCGGCGACGGCGGCCGTCGAGGCCAGCTCGGCGACGACGGGGAACCGGGCGCGGCGGGACTGCTTCCCGGCGGCGGCGGCCGTCGTCCGCCACCGGGAGAGGGCCTTGTCGCCCCGCCCCTCGCGCCAGCGGGTGACGCAGCGGGATGCCGCCCATGGGACAACCTCGTCCACCCCGACCTCGGTCATCGTCTCGACCGCGACCTCGCCGCGGTCGCCCTTGGGCAGCGCCTGCACCACGACGAACCACGGCGAGAGCCGCGGCTCCTCGATCAGCTCGAGCACGTCGACCTCGACGGCGTCCTTCCCGGTCACCGCGGCGACCCGGCCGGTGGCCCGCCGCCCCGCGCCGTCGACGAGCACCAGCGGCTCGCCCACGCCAAGCCGGGTCACGGTCGCGGCGTGCCGGCCCTCAGGCCCGTCGAGCCGGACCCGGCCGGGCACCAGCCGGTCGCCGGGGACGACGAAGACAGGCGCGCTCAGCGGGCGCCGTCGTTGAAGGCGTCGCGCAGCCGGCCGAAGAAGCTCGAGCGCTGGCTGGTGACGGTGCCGACGTCGGGGCCGTCCTCGCCGCGGACGGCCGCGAGCTTGCGGAGCAGCTCCTCCTGCTCGCCGTCGAGCTTGGTCGGGGTGGCCACCTCGACGTGCACGACGAGGTCCCCGCGACCCGGGGAGCGCAGGTGCGCGACGCCGAGACCGGTGAGGGTCGAGGTCGCACCGCTCTGGGTCCCCGAGCGCAGCTCGACCGGCTTCGGCCCGTCAAGCGTCTCGATGCTCACGGTCGTGCCGAGCGCCGCGGCGGTCATCGGCACCGACACGGTGCAGTGCAGGTCGTCGCCCTGCCGGCGGAACAGGGGGTGCGGCCGCTCGACGACCTCCACGAACAGGTCGCCCGTGGGCCCGCCGCCCGGGCCCGCCTCGCCCTCGGCGGTCAGCTGGATCCGGGTGCCGGTGTCGACACCGGGCGGCACCTTCACCGTGAGGGTCCGGCGGGTCCGCACCCGCCCGTCACCACCGCACTCGTGGCAGGGCTCCGGGATGACGGTCCCGAAGCCCTGGCAGGCGGAACACGGCCGGGCGGTCATGACCTGCCCCAGGAAGCTGCGGGTCACCTGCTGGACCTCGCCGCGGCCGTGGCAGACCTCGCACCTGCGCGGTGAGGTGCCCGGGGCGGTTCCTGCTCCGCGGCAGGTCGGGCAGCCGACGGCGGTCTCGACCTGGAGGTCGCGGGTGGCGCCGAAGGTCGACTCTGCCAGGTCGACCTCGATCCGGATGAGCGCGTCCTGGCCGCGACGCTGCCGCGGCCGGGGGCCACGTGCCTGCCCGGCACCGGCACCGAAGAAGGCGTCCATGATGTCGGAGAAGCCGAAGCCCGAACCGAACCCGCCACCGGTGGAGAACGGGTCGCCGCCGAGGTCGTGCAGCTCGCGCTTCTGGGGATCGGAGAGCACCTCGTAGGCGCGGGTGACCTCCTTGAAGCGCTCCTCCTCGCCCGGGTTCACGTCGGGGTGCAGCTGGCGGGCCAGCTTGCGGTAGGCCTTCTTGATCTCCTCGGGCGTGGCGTCGCGGGCGACGCCGAGGACCTCGTAGAAGTCCTCCTGGGTGGCGGCCATCAGCCCTGACCCTCGCCGACTATCCGACCGACGTACCGAGCCACCGCGCGCACCGCTCCCATCGTCCCGGGGTAGTCCATCCTGGTCGGCCCGAGGACGCCGAGCTTGGCGAGCACCTCGGACTCCGTGCCGTAGCCGACGCTGACGACCGAGGTCGTCGTCAGCCCGGCATGCGGGTTCTCGTGACCGATCCGCACCTGGAGCACGGACGGGTCGGCGGCCTCACCGAGCAGCCGGAGCAGCACCATTTGCTCCTCCAGCGCCTCGAGGACCGGACGGATCGTCTGCGGGAAGTCCGGCCCGAACCGCGCGAGGTTGGCAGTGCCACCGAGGACGACCCGCTCCTCGGGCTCCTCGACGAGGCTCTCCAGCAGCGCCGACAGCACCGCGTTGACGGCGGGGCGCTGCTCGACGGTGAACCGCTCGGTGAGGTCCTCGAGCCGGACGGCCGCGTCGGGCAGCCGGACCCCGGCCGTCGAGGCGTTGAGCTGGGCCCGCAGCTCGCCGAGCAGCGAGTCGGGCAGCTCGGCGCCGGTCTCCACGACCCGCTGCTCGACCCGGCCGGTGCTGGTGATGAGGACGAGCAGCAGGCGCGTGGTCGACAACGGCACCAGCTCGACGTGCCGGACGCTGGACCGCGACAGCGACGGGTACTGCACCACGGCGACCTGCTGGGTCAGCGTCGCGAGCAGTCGCACCGTGCGGGTCACGATGTCGTCGAGGTCGAGGGCGCCGTCGAGGAAGGACTGGATCGCCCGTCGCTCCGCGGTCGACAGCGGCTTCACCGTGGACAGGCGGTCGACGAACAGCCGGTAGCCCTTGTCGGTGGGGATGCGGCCCGCGCTGGTGTGCGGCTGGGCGATGTAGCCCTCGTCCTCGAGCGCGGCCATGTCGTTGCGGATCGTGGCCGGCGAGACGCCGAGGTTGTGCCGCTCGACGAGCGCCCTGGACCCGACCGGCTCCTGGGTGGACACGTAGTCCTCGACGATGGCGCGCAGGACCTCGAGCTTGCGGTCCTCGAGCACGTGCGCACCTCCCGCATCCGGTCCGGCCTCTGTCGTCCCACAGGCTGGCACTCCCCGCGGCAGAGTGCCAGTGTACGACGGCCGCAACCGGCGCGGGCTGCCGCGACGCACCGCCCGCACCCCGGGACCGTCCGGTGCCGGACGGCGCGTCCGCTGGCGCAGGGCGACCAGGTGCCGACAGGCTGGCTCTCGATGGACCGCTACCGCACGGACGTGCTCGCCCAGGGCTGGCGTCCGGCCCGACGCCCGGTGCCTACGGTCGAGGCCGGGCCCGGCCTCGTCGTCGAGGACGTCGAGACCGGGTTCTGCGGCGCGGTCGTCCGCTGCGAGAAGACCGCCGCGGGGCTGACCGTCACCCTCGAGGACCGGCACGGCAAGCATCGCGTCTTCCCGCTCGGCCCCGGCTTCCTCGTCGACGGCGCAGCGGTGCGGCTGGTCCGCCCCCGTGCACCCGGAGCGCCGGCCGGGCCGCGTCGTACCGCCTCCGGGTCGGTCGCCGTCGCCGGTCAGCGGGCCCGCGTCGCGCGGCAGAGCCGCATCTACGTCGAGGGCAAGCACGATGCCGAGCTGGTCGAGAAGGTGTGGGGCGACGACCTGCGCATCGAGGGCGTG
Organism: Actinomycetes bacterium; assembly: GCA_038246545.1. Lineage (GTDB taxonomy): Bacteria > Actinomycetota > Actinomycetes > JACCUZ01 > JACCUZ01 > JBBRVW01. Next base: position 22,618 of record JBBRVW010000018.1, read on the forward strand.
GTCGTCGAGCATCTCGGCGGCATCGACGACCTCCCCGCGGTGGTCCGCGGCTTCGGACCCGGTCGCGACCGCCGGCTCGGCGTACTGGTCGACCACCTGGTCCCCGGCAGCAAGGAGTCCCGGCTCGCGGCGCAGGTGGTCTCGCCGCACGTCCGGGTCCTGGGCCACCCCTACGTCGACGTGTGGCAGGCCGTGCGGCCCGCCGCCCTGGGCATCGACGCCTGGCCCGAGGTTCCCCGCGGGACGCCGTGGAAGGAGGGCGTGTGCGCCGGCCTCGGCTGGCCGGTGGACCCCCCGGCTGCCTGGCGCCGGATCCTCGGCGCCGTGACGGGCTACGCCGACCTCGAGCCAAGCCTGCTCGGCCGGGTCGAGGAGCTCATCGACTTCGTCTCCGACGTGGTCGACCACCCCTAGCCCGTCGAGCCGACGCGCCCCCAGCGAGAGGAACCCTGCCATGACGACTCCCCCGCCCGAACCGCCCGGCGGAGCCGGCGGCGACCCGTTCGCCGCACCCACGCCGCCTGGCAGCGATCCCTACCGGCTGCCGGTCGACCCGCCGACCACGCCGCCGACCCCACCGCCACCGACCCCACCGCCCGGCCCGGCAGCGCCGGGGTACGGCTACGGCCAGCAGCCGGCGTACGGCCAGCCGACCTACCCCGGCGGTGGCGCCGCATACGGCCAGCAGCCGCCAGGGCTCGGCGACGCGCTGACCTACGGGTGGGAGAAGTTCAAGGCCAACCTCGGTCCGATCCTCACGGCCGTGGTGATCTACGTGGTGGGCGCGATCATCGTGTTCGGGATCCTCTACGCGACCATCTTCGCCGCTGCTCGCGGCGGCGACGCGGGCTTCGTCGGTGCGCTCTTCGTGTTCGCCCTGATGACCGTCGCGCTCGTGCTGCTGATCTTCCTCGTCCAGGCGGGACTGATCCGCGGCGCACTGGCCATCACACGGGGCGAGACACCCACGACCCAGCACTTCTTCACGACCGACCACCTGGGACCGGTCGTCGCGGCCTCGCTGCTCATCGCGCTCGCGTCGGGGGTGGGCACGATCCTCTGCTACATCCCGGGCGTCATCGTCAGCTACCTGACGCAGTACGCGCTGTTCTTCGTCATCGACAAAGACATGGGCGCGATCGACGCGATCCGCGCCAGCGTGCAGTTCACGATCGCGCACCCCGGCACGCTGATCGTCTTCGCCGTCGTGAGCGTCGTCATCCTCACCGTGGCCTCGATCGCGTGCCTGCTGCCGCTCCTGGTGGCCTTCCCCGTCGTCCTCATCGCGCAGGCCTACCTCTACAAGCGGCTGCAGGACGAGCCGGTCGCCTGACCGGACATCAGGCCAGCAGGTCGCGCACCACCGCGTCGGCGAGCAGCCGGCCGCGCAGCGTCAGGGCTGCGCGGCCGTCCTCGTGCGCGGCCGACTCGAGCCGCCCGTCGTCGACCGCGCGCCGGGCGCCGTCACGTCCGGCCGCGCTGAGCTCCGCCAACGGCAGGCCCTCGCGCAGCCGGACGGCCAGCAGCGCCCGCTCGTCCCGGCGCTGCTCGGGGGTGAGCACCTCGCGGGCCTGCGCGGGGCTGGCGCCTGCCGCGAGCCGACCGGCGTACGCCGTGGGGTGCCGCACGTTCCACCAGCGCGTGCCGCCCACGTGGCTGTGCGCTCCGGGTCCGACACCCCACCAGTCGTGGCCCTGCCAGTAGCCCACGTTGTGCCGGGCGCGCTGGTGGTCGCCGCGTGACCAGTTGCTCACCTCGTACCAGTCGTAGCCGGCCGCGGCGAGCACCTCGTCGGCGAGCAGGTAACGGTCGGCGAGCTCGTCGTCGTCCGGTGCGGGGATCTCGCACCGACGGACCTGCCCGGCCATCCGGGTCCCGTCCTCGACCACCAGCGCGTAGGCGCTGACGTGGTCGGGCGACATGGCCAGCACCGCATCGAGGCTGCGCCGCCAGTCGTCCTGCGACTCTCCGGGAGTGCCGTAGATGAGGTCGAGGCTCACCCCCTCGAAGCCTGCGGTCCGCGCCCAGGCCACAGCCTGCGGCACCCGCTCGGGGTCGTGGGTGCGGTTCAGGGTCGCGAGGACGTGCGGCACTGCCGACTGCATGCCGAAGGAGATGCGGGTGAACCCCGCGGCGCGCAGCGCCGCGAGCGACGCCTCGTCGACGCTGTCCGGGTTCGCCTCCGTGGTGACCTCCGCATCGGCACACAGCCCCAGCTCGTCCCGCACCACTCCGAGCAGCCGCCCGAGGTCGCGGGGGTCGAGCACCGTCGGGGTGCCGCCGCCGAAGAAGACGGTCGCGGCCGACACGTCGGCGTCGCCGAGCACGCGCCGGGCGAGCCGCACCTCGGCCGCCGCCGTCGACGCGTAGGACGACTGCGACGCGCCGCCGCCGAGCTCGACTGCGGTGTAGGTGTTGAAGTCGCAGTACCCGCAGCGGGTCGCGCAGAACGGGACGTGCAGGTAGACCCCGAACGGCCGGACGCCGAGTCCGGCCAGCGCGGCAGGCGGCAGTGCCCCGTCCGTCGGCACCGGCTCGCCGTCCGGCAGCGCGGAGGGCATCAGCGCACCCTCAGGTCGACGTCACGACGACGGGTACATCTCGGTGATGAGCACCGCGTGCCGCTCGGCGACCGCCTTGCGCCGCACCTTGAGGCTCGGCGTCAGCTCGCCGTCCTCGATGGTGAGGTCGTGGTCGAGGATCCGGAAGGCCTTCACGGTCTCCCAGCGGTTGAGCCGCGTGTTCATGGCGTCGACGGCGGCCGACACCTCGGCGCGCACGTCGTCACGCTGGCTGAGCTCGCCATAGCTGCCCCTGGCACCGTGGTGCTGCGCCCACTGGGTGAGCGCGTCCTCGTCGAGGGTGATGAGCGCCGCGCAGTAGCTGTGCCCGTCGCCGAGCACGACGATCTGGCTGGCCAAGGCGCACGAGCCCTTGAAGAGGATCTCGACGGCCTGCGGCGCGACGTACTTGCCGTTGGAGGTCTTGATGAGGTCCTTCTTGCGGTCGGTGATCCGCAGGAAGCCGTCGGCGTCGAGCTCTCCGATGTCGCCGGTGCGGAACCAGCCCTCGCTGTCGAGCGCCTCGGCCGACTGCTCGGGCAGGCCGTGGTAGCCGGACATGACACCGGGGCCGCGGAGCAGCACCTCGCCGTCGTCGGCGATGCGCACGTCGGTGCCCGGGAAAGGCAGCCCGACGGTGCCGAACTTGAAGCGCTCGGGCCGGTTGACGAAGGTCCCGGCGCTGGTCTCGGTGAGGCCGTAGCCCTCGAGGACCACGATGCCGGCCGCGTGGAAGAACTCCGCGACGTCCTGGGACAGGGCTGCGCTGCCCGAGACGAGGAACCGCAGCCTGCCGCCGAAGCGCTGGCGCAGCTTGCTGAAGACCAACTTGTCGGCGACCGCGTGCTGCGCCGCGAGCAGCGGGCCCGGTGTCCGGCCGTCGCGCTGCAGCCGGCCGACCTGCCGTCCGACCCCCATCGCCCAGGTGAAGATCCGCAGCCGCAGGCCGCCTTCCTCCTGGGCCATCGTGACGACCCGGCCGCGTACCTTCTCGAAGATGCGCGGCGCGGCGGCCATGAACGTCGGCGAGACCACGGCGAGGTTGTCGATGATCCGGTCCACCCGTCCGTCGACGGCAGCCGAGGACCCGGTGGCGACCTGCGCCGCGAGCAGCACCTTGCCGAAGGCGTGCGACAGGGGCAGCCAGAGGTACTGCACGTCCTCGGAGCTGAGCAGCCCCTCGCTGTCGACCGCGACGCCCACGTAGACCCAGCAGTCGTTGCTCAGCCGGACGCCCTTCGGGCGTCCCGTGGTCCCGCTGGTGTAGATGAGCGTCGCCAGGTGCTCCGGCCTGATGGCGTCGACCGTGCGGTCCACGAGGTCCGGCTCGCTGGCCAGCCGCGCTGCTCCGCGTCGGGCGAGCTCGTCCAGGTCGATCACCCAGTCGCCGTCGGGGGTTCCGTCGAAGGTGACCACGGTGCGCAGGGCCGGCAGCTCGTGCCGGTGCTCGCGCAGCTTGGCGAGCTGGGCGTCGTCCTCGGCGAACGCGAGCACAGCGCCGGAGTCCGCGACGATGTACGCCACGTCGTCGGGGTTGCTGGTCGGGTAGACGGTCGTGGTGGCCGCCCCGGAGCACATGATCGCGAAGTCGGCGAGCACCCAGTCGACCCGGGTAGTGGCGATGAGGGCGACCCGCTCCTCCGGTTGCACCCCGAGGTCGAGCAGCCCCGCCGCGAGCGCCGCGACCCGGTCCCCTGCCTCCCGCCAGGACATCGACGCCCAGCCGTCCCCCACCGGGCTGCGGTAGGCCTCCCGCTCCGGGGTGGTGGCCACCCGGTCGAGGAACATCCGCCCTACCGACGGCGGTCGTGGCTGGGTCGTCGGCCGGTCGTCGACTGCGGAGCTCATGCCCCGAAACTAACGCGTCGCCAGACGGTCGGCGCAAAGCTCGGCGGGCGGCACGTCACCGGTCCCGGGCGGCCAGGTCGCGGCGGACGGCGTGCTCGAGGTCGGCGGCGAGGCCGGCCTGCTCGGCGAGCAGCCGTCGCAGCCGGCCCGCGTCGGTGTGCCGCAGGTGGAAGACGTCGCCGACCGTCACGCCGTGTGCCGGCAGGTCGACGACGCTGACGGCGTCGCGGGCACCGACGGTGCCCGGGGCGACGACACGGAGGTAGGCGCCGCTGGCGCCGTGCTCGGTGAACCGCTTGACCCAGTGCGGCTCGTCCATGAAGCCCTGGAAGGTGGCGCACGGGATCCGCGGTGAGGTGACCTCCAGGACGAGCCCGTCGTCGCCGACCTGCCAGCGTTCGCCGATGACGGCACCGGTGACCGCCAGGCCGGCCGTGTCGAGGTTCTGGCCGAAGGAGCCGGGCGCCAGCTCGCGGCCGAGCTCGGCCGCCCACCAGGCACGGTCGTCGTCGGCGTAGGCGTAGACCGCCTGGTCGGGGCCGCCGTGGTGCCGGCTGTCGAAGATCTGGTCGCCGGCGAGCCCGACGCCCCCGTCGGCCGGTGCGGTCACCGGCACGCGTACCTCGACGGGCCGCTTGTCGATGGCGGTCTGGTCGAGGTCGCCGCGACGGTCCGGCACCAGTGCGTGGACGACGTTGACGGACGTGATGCGGGCGGGCACGAGCCCCGACGCTAGCGGCAGCTCCGACGGGCCGCGCGTCACTTCTTCGCCTTCTCGGCCGCCCCGTCGGTGGACAGCGCCGCGATGAAGGCTTCCTGAGGCACCTCGACGCGGCCCACCATCTTCATCCGCTTCTTGCCCTCCTTCTGCTTCTCCAGCAGCTTGCGCTTGCGGGTGATGTCACCGCCGTAGCACTTGGCCAGGACGTCCTTGCGGATCGCCCGGATGCTCTCGCGCGCGATCACCCGGGACCCGATCGCGGCCTGGATCGGCACCTCGAACTGCTGCCGCGGGATGAGCTCGCGCAGCCGCTGGGTCATCTGCACGCCATAGGCGTAGGCCTTGTCCTTGTGCACGATGGAGGAGAACGCGTCGACACCTTCGCCCTGCAGCAGGATGTCGACCTTCACGAGCGCGGACGCCTGCTCTCCGTCGACCTCGTAGTCGAGCGAGGCGTAGCCGCGGGTCCGGGACTTCAGGTTGTCGAAGAAGTCGAAGATGATCTCGGCGAGCGGCATCGTGTAGCGCAGCTCGACCCGCTCCTCGGACAGGTAGTCCATTCCGAGCAGGGTGCCGCGCCGGGTCTGGCAGAGGTCCATGATCGCGCCGATGTACTCGCTCGGCGCGAGGACCGTGGCGCGCACGACCGGCTCGTAGACCTCGGCGACCTTGCCGTCGGGGAACTCGCTCGGGTTGGTGACGACCCGCTCGGACACGTCATCCATGACGACGCGGTAGACGACGTTGGGTGCGGTAGCGATCAGGTTGAGGCCGAACTCGCGCTCCAGGCGCTCGCGGACGATCTCGAGGTGCAGCAGCCCGAGGAAGCCACACCGGAAGCCGAACCCGAGCGCGGCCGAGGTCTCCGGCTCCCAGACCAGCGCCGCGTCGTTGAGCTGCAGCCGCTCGAGGGCGTCGCGCAGGTCCGGGTAGTCGTCGCCATCGACCGGGTAGAGCCCGGAGAAGACCATCGGCTTGGGGTCCTTGTAGCCACTGAGCGCGGTGCTGGCGGGGTGGACGGCGTCGGTGACCGTATCTCCGACCTTCGACTGGCGGACGTCCTTCACCCCGGTGATGAGGTAGCCGACCTCGCCGACGCCGAGCCCGGCGGTGGCCATCGGCTCGGGCGAGATGACACCGATCTCGAGCAGGTCGTGCTGCGCCTTGGTCGAGAGCATCAGGATGCGCTCACGCGGTGACAGGTGCCCGTCGATCACGCGGACGTAGGTGACCACGCCGCGGTAGACGTCGTAGACGCTGTCGAAGATCATCGCCCTGGCCGGCGCGTCGGCGTCGCCGACGGGCGGTGGGACGTGGGCGACGATCGACTCCAGCAGCTCGCCCACGCCGGCGCCCGTCTTGGCGCTCACCTTGAGGACGTCCGCCGGGTCGCAGCCGATGATGTGCGCGATCTCGGCGGCGTACTTCTCGGGCTGCGCCGAGGGGAGGTCGATCTTGTTGAGGACAGGGATGATCTGGAGGTCGTTCTCGAGCGCGAGGTAGAGGTTGGCCAGCGTCTGCGCCTCGATGCCCTGGGCCGCGTCGACGAGCAGGACAGTGCCCTCGCAGGCCGCCAGCGACCGGGACACCTCGTAGGTGAAGTCGACGTGGCCCGGCGTGTCGATCATGTTCAGCGCATACGTGCCGCCGTCACCAGCGGTGTACGGCAGCCGCACCGCCTGGCTCTTGATGGTGATGCCGCGCTCGCGCTCGATGTCCATCCGGTCGAGGTACTGCGCGCGCATGGCCCGGTCGTCGACGACCCCGGTGATCTGGAGCATGCGGTCGGCCAGCGTCGACTTGCCGTGGTCGATGTGGGCGATGATGCAGAAGTTTCGGATCTGCGCCGGGGCGGTGCGGCCCGGCACGATGCTGCCGGGGGCGTTCGCGGGACTGGCGGGCACGCAGGATCCAATGCTTCTCGAACGACGGGGGGGCCACCCCATCCTCCCACGCGGCCAGCCGTTACTGGCGCGCGCCGATGGCGGCCCGGCGGCGATGATGGCGCGATGCAGCAGAAGCGGCCCGCGGCCGCCGGCACGCGCATCGCGTGGGCCGACGTCCCCGACCACGTGCGGGGCGACGTCGAGGCGGGCCTGGGCTCGCCGGTCGTGTCCGCCCGCACCCAGCACGGCGGGTTCTCCCCCGGAGCGGCGGTGCGCCTCGTGTGCGCCGACGGCACGCGGGCGTTCGTCAAGGCCTGCGGGTCCGGGCTGAACCCGGACACCCCGGACCTGCTCCGCGCCGAGATCGACGCGCTGGCACTCCTGCCGTCGTCGGTCCCGCATGCCCGGCTGCTCGCGTCGTACGACGACGGCGCCTGGGTGGCACTGACCCTCGAGGACGTCGAGGGCCGGCACCCCGCGATCCCGTGGACCGGGCGCGACCTGGCGCCGACGCTCGCCGCGCTCGAGCGCACCGGGCGGACCCGAGCACCGAAGCGGCTGCCGGCCTTCGCCGACGTGGCTCAGCTGCTCACTGCCTGGGACGAGGTGGCGGCCGACCCCGTGGCCGTGCCCGACGAGCTGGTCGACCGGCTGCCGCAGCTGCTCGACCTGCAGAGGACTGCCCTGCAGGTCACCGCCGGTGACCGGCTGGTGCACTGGGACGCCCGCGCCGACAACATCCTGCTGCGCGACGGCAAGGCGGTGCTGCTCGACTGGGCCTGGGCCTGCAGGGGCGCCGGCTGGCTGGACACCCTGCTGCTCGCCATGGACCTCCGGGTCCAGGGCGGCCCGGACCCCGACGAGGTGCTCGGATCCTCGCCGGTGACCCGCGACGTGCCGCCGGGGCACCTGGCCGCGGTGGTCGCGTGCATGGTCGGATTCTGGTTCGAGCGGGCCCGCCACCCCGCGCCGCCGGGGCTGCCGACGATCCGCGCCTGGCAGCAGCACTGCGCCGCTGCCGCCCACGACTGGCTGGACCGGGGTGCGCTGTGGTCGTGACCGCGCGGCCGCCGTACGACCGGACGGCAGTCCGACCGGCGTGGGCCGAGCTGCCCGCGGAGGTGCGCGACCTGGTCGCGGACCAGGCCGGGTCGGCCGTGGTGCGCGCCGACGTCGCCGGCGGTGGGTTCACCCGGGGGTTCGCCGGCCTGCTCGGGCTGGCCGACGGTACCGAGCTGTTCGTCAAGGCTGCTTCGGAGGAGGAGCGGCCGGTCGCGCACCGGTCGTACCGGACCGAGGCCGACGTGCTGCGGGTGCTGCCGGGTGCCGTGCCGGCGCCGAGGCTCCGGTGGACCGACGAGGTCGGTCCTTGGGTGGTGCTGGGTATCGAGCCGGTGCGCGGCCGCATGCCGGGGCTGCCCTGGACCGACGTGGACGTCGACCGCGCCGTCGCGACCTGCGAGCAGCTGGCCGACGCGCTGCACCCGGCCCCGCCGGGCCTGGCGCTGGACCGGCTCGCCGACGAGAGCGAGGGAGACGGCGCGTGGCTGCGCTGGTACGCCAGCGTCGCAAGCGGCGAGCTGGTCAGCGACCTGCTGTCTCCGTGGGCACAGCGTTCCCTGCCCGAGCTGCATCGGCTGCTGTCGGTGTCAGGAGCAGCGGTCGACGGCGACACCGCCTGCCACGGCGACCTGCGGGCCGACAACATGCTGCTCGGTCCGGCCGGCCAGGTCTGGGTCTGCGACTGGAACTGGCTGCTGCTCGCCGCCCCGTGGACCGACGCCGTGGGGCTGCTGGTGACTGCCCACGCCGACGGCGTCGACGTCGACGCCGCGCTGGCCCGGTCGATGCTGCTCGACGGCGTCGACCCGGAGGCAGTCGACGCGTGGCTGGCGCTGCTGGCGGCGTTCATGTGCGGTCAGGCGGCTGCTCCGCCACCCGACTTCGCCTCGTCCTGGCTGGCGGCGCACCGGGCCTATTACGGCACCGCCGCCCTCTCCTGGCTGGAGCACCGCCGCACCCGCTGAGCGGCCCGGACGCGGGGAAGCCCCGCCGGACGGTGTCCGGCGGGGCCTCCTCGGTATTGCGTCAGGCACCTACTTGCTCGGACCGACCGAGATCGTCATGTACTTGCCACCGGACGCCTGGCCGAGGACCTTGATCGCCGTCCCGGTCTTCGGGACGTCGACGCTGGTCCAGCCGACCTGGTACCGGCCCTCGTGCGCCGCCGTGTGCCCGTCGGTCGCGTACCACCAGGTCTTGGTGTCGTCGAAGGTCGGGACTGCCGGCTTGGATGCGATCGTCGTGGCGACGCTGTCCTTGTGCACAGTGATCGCATCGGTGCGCTCGAGACCGAAGGTCGAGTCGTACGACTGGATCCGCTGCCGCATGTACTGACCGTCCGAGGCCCAGTGCTCGAACGACGGGTGGGCGTCGACCGGCAGTGCGAGGCCGCCGCCCGGGTGCTCGCCCACGTTGTTGTTCGAGAAGGACTCGTCCCAGTAGGTCACGAGCATGCCGTTCTGGTACGGGTAGTTCTCGACCCAGTCGGGCTTGGTGTTGAGGAACCCGAAGTTGTACGCAGTCCTCAGCGACGCGTCGTAGCCGTCGTACTGACGGTTCTCCGCGAGGTAGGCGTTGAAGTGCTGCGTGGTCGCGTTTCCGGCGTCGAGCGTCGTGAACCCGTTGTAGGTCCACGCTGCCCGGTCGGCGTCGCTCTCGGCGCCGTCCACCGGGTTGCCGGTGATCGCCATGTTGTCGACGACAGCCCCCTTGCCACCGGTGTTCGCGTCGGTCTCGTAGCGCCACCGCACCAGGGCCGGACCGGAGCCGGGCAGGCTGGCGGTGAGTGTCTCGTAGACCCCGCCGCTGGAGCCGGCGATGCCGGTGCCGCTGCCGTTGAACGAGCCCTCGTCCGCTGTCGCCGGCTCGGACAGGTTGGTGAGGACCGGCTCCCAGGTGGTGCCGTTGTCGTGCGAGACCTCGAGGAACACGTAGTCGTAGTGCGGTTCCGTGTCGAACCAGAAGTCCGCCGTGAGCGTCGACCCCGCGGCGTAGGTCACCGGCTTGGTCATGGTGTGGCTGAAGTTGTCACCCATGCCGCTCCAGTACGCGAAGCCGCCGGTCTTCGGCGCGACGACGAAGGTCTTCTTGTTCTTGTCCGGCAGGACGACGAACAAGGCTTGGGCCTTCTTCGTGGCGGCGTCGTTCGGGCCGAGCTGGACGGTCTTCTTCTTGTCTCCGGAGTGCACCGTCTCGTAGAAGCTGCCACCGGGGCAGGTCGGGCAGCCGAGCCAGCCGAGCTGGAACTTCTCCCAGGCACCCAGGTCGGTCGGCGCGTCGCCGATGCCGTCGGGGCGGCCGTCACCGATGTTGGCGCCGGACGACATCAGCGTCCAGAACGCCGTGCTGTTCTCGGCACCGCCGGTGTTGCCCGAGGTGTCGTAGAGGTCCGGCAGGCCGAGGTCGTGGCCGAACTCGTGCGCGAAGACACCGAGCCCGCCGTTCTCCGGCTGCATCGTGTAGTCGTAGACCCAGACACCGGTCGGGTTGTTCGGCACCAGCGAGCTCGACACGAGACCGCCGTTGCTGCCGACGTCGACGCCGACGCCGAACGGGCCACCGGACTGGAGGTTGGCCGCCGAGCGGTGGCTCCAGATCGCGTCGGTGCCCTGGTTCGGGTCGCCCGCGGCCTCGTCGCCGCCGGCGTGCACGATCTGGAAGTGGTCGATGACCCCGTCGGGCTCGTCAAAGTTTCCGTTGCCGTTGATGTCGTAGCGGTCCTGCTGGTCGAACGTCTTCAGGTAGGCCGTGATCTGAGGCATGGTCATGCCCGAGTCCAGCTTGCTCTTCACCCACATGGCTAGCGCGTCTCGCACGAGCGCCTTGGAGGTGTTGCAGACGATGCTGCCGCAGTAGTCACGGCCGTAGAGCGCCTCGTTGAACGGGACCTTGACCCACTCGGTGACGGTGCCGTCGACCGAGTAGCGGCCCGACGACTGGGTCTCGTAGTACTTCTTCATTCGGTTGAAGTACATGTCCTGGTAGTGGGCCTGGTTGTAGTCCGGCTGCCAGAGCGTGCTGTTGTCGACCGACCGGTCCGGCTCGGGGATCTCGTTGTTCTGCGGTCCTGTGACGTCGGTGGCGCTGCCATCCGGCGGCGGGCCCTGGAAGATCGGGTTCGGGTACTGGTTGTCGCCGAAGTCGACGAGGACCACGAAGATCTTGTCGGTGCCCTCGTTGGCGAGTTTGACGTACTGACCCTTGCCGACCTTGACGACCTTCTGCTGGGCTGCCTTGTCGCCCTTGAGACGCTTCTCGAGGGCGGCCTGACGCTGCTGGTTCTGCTGCTTGGCGCGCGGGCTCGACAGGTTGTCGGAGAACTTGCCCTTCACGTTCTTGGCGATCTTCTCGGCCGTGGGGGTGGCCGGTGGCGCGGCGGTCGCCGGTGTGGCGGCGAGCAAGCCGGCGGTGATGAGGCTGCCGGCGGCGAGGGCGGCGAACAGGCCGCGCGTCCTCTTCGTGGGCTCGGACAAGGGGTCCCCTTCGTCTGTGGGCTACGGCACGCCCGACCGGCATGTGACGGTTGTCATCCGGTCGGGCGCTGCACCGTAACCCCCTCCTGGTGGGTCACGGAAGGTGTGGCTACCCCCTTCTTGCCAGCCCGTTGCTCCGAACGGGTGATCGGCTCACGCTGCGTGACGTCGCGTTGCGGCGTCACGCACCACGCTGGCGGAGGGCCCGGCACCTCGCGGGTCCGGGCCCTCCGTCGTCGTCCTGCGGGCGGCTCAGCCGCCGCCGGACTGGGTCACGCCGTTGGCGGTCAACGTGTACGTCGGGTAGGCCGTCGACGTCTCGGTCGGGTCGTCGGCGGTGACCAGCGCGGCCACCGTCGTCGTACCCCGCTTGTTGCCGACCAGACGGGTGAGGTCGCCGTTGTCCGCGTTGGCGACCCACAGGCCCCGGTTGGCGTTGTACCGCAGCGGCAGCGAGCCGACGTAGGCCTTCTTGCCGTCGCCGTAGGCCACCAGCTGCACGGTCCAGCCTGCCACCGGCACCGGGTGCGCCTGCGTGAGCGACTGCCACGCCGACAGGTCGGTACCGTCGGAGACCAGCTGGCCGCCGACGGTGACGTTGTCGACCCAGAACCCGTCGCCGACCGTCGCCGCGTCCGTGATGTAGCGGAACGCGATGTCGATGGACTGGCCGGCGTACTTCGACAGGTCGAACGTCTCGGTGCCGGAGCTCTGGTCGTCGGTCGTGGTGACGTCGCCGTCCGGGTTGGGCGACGGGCCGTCCAGCCCCGGCAGGTTCGCCACCACGTTGGCAGCCGCAGCCGGGTCGTGCTCGCTGGTGGTGTTGCTCTCGTTGTCCGGGAGGCTGACCCACTTCTGCTGTGCCGGGTCGTAGACCTGGACGTAGGCGAAGTCCCAGCCCAGCTCGGTGCCCCAGGTGAGATCGGCCGACAGGACCGCCTGGCTCGGGTCGGTCGGCACCGTGACCTGCCGGGCGATACCCCGGTCGAGGTCGTCGCCCTGCCCGGAGTACAGCCGGCCGCCGTCGACGGTCCACTCCACGGGCGCCGGGTCGTAGCTGCCCGCGCCCTGGAAGGTCAGCGCCTCCAGGTCCTTGGCGTTGACGTGGCCGAACCGGTCGCCCAGCCGGACGTAGTCAGCGCCGTTGGGCGGGGCGCCCGGCGACGAGTAGGCCTGCGGGGTGTCGAAGTTGATGATCGACTTCAGCGTCGGCGCCGTGTAGTCGCGCTTGTCGCCGCCCTTGAGCCTGGCGCCCTGGTCGATCTGGTAGTCCAGCGCCATCATCGCCTGCCACTGGTGCACGACCTCCTGCGCCGTGATCCCGCGGTAGCCGAACCGGTTCATCACCGTCTGCAGCCCGACCAGCCCGTTGCCCTGCTCCTTGTGCAGCGCGGACATGAACGCGTCGCCGCCGAACCGCCCGTGCAGGTACTCCATGATCGAGTACGCCGCGCCGTAGTCGCACAGGATCTCCGGACCACCCTGGTCACCCCACTGGGTCAGCGAGTTCTCCGGGCCGCCGAAGTTGTCGCCGAGGTAGCCCTGGAAGCAGGAGATGTGCCGGTCGGCAGCGTCAGCCGTCGGGAGGTTGTTCGGGTCGACGTAGCCCACCAGGGTCTGCGCCCAGTCGGACAGGCCTTCGTTGACCCAGTTGACCTCGTCGGCGTCCTGGTCGTGCTCGAGCAGGTGCTGGTACTCGTGGGCGAAGGTGCCCTCGTACTGATGCGGCCGAGGAGTCACGCCGGCGGAGTCACAGCCGGTGCCGTTCGGCCGGTCATCGGGCGGGGTGGCCCCGGTGCGGTGCAGCCAGTCGAACGAGTCGATGTTCATGATGTTGCGATCGAACGTGTCGGCGTACAGCGAGGAGAAGAACCCGGCGATGTAGGTCTGTCCGGCCGGGGTGTTCGGGTCGTAGTAGTTGTCGTCGCGCACGTTGTCGACCAGGGTGACGACCTTGTCCGCCGGGCCGGCCCAGTAGTCCGCGTCTACACCGAGGATCTCGTTGAACGGCGCGCCGAAGGTCGGCTGGAGATCGGTGCCCGGCCGCGGCTTCAGCGCCGAGAACGCCTCGGTCTCCTTCGGGTACATGTTCGTGTCGAACTCGGTGATGAAGCTCTGCACCTGCGCATCGGTGACCGTGATCTCCTGGCCACCGAACACCGTGTTGCGGCACTCACCGGTCGAGCCGGCCGGGAAGTCCAGTGCCTGCGAGTAGGTGCCGTCACCGTTGTCGCGCACGGCGACCCAGATCTCGATGTGGTCCCCCACGCCGACCAGCTGGAACGACTTGACGTAGTACCTGCCGAGGGCGTCGTTGAGCGCGAGCCAGGTCTTCACCGTGCCGACCGGAGGCGACTCGCCGGACGCGGCGGCGGCCATTGCGCGGCGCTGCGACGCCTGTTCCTGGGCGGCCTGCTCCTTCGCGGAGCTGGGCGGCTGGAGGGTGTCGAGCTTCCCGGACAGCACGTCGGCGGGTGTGCCGACGGGGATGTTCCGGTCCTTGGCGGTCGCCGCGGCGGCTGCCTTGGCGTCGGCCTTCGTGGGGCCTGCGGTGGTGCCGGCAGACGCTGCGGTGGTGGCCGGTGTCACGGCCATCGCCACTGCTGCTGCCACGGCACACCATCGTGTGGTGCGACGCATTCGGTGATCCCCTCGCTGCTGTCGATGAGTGGTGACTCTCCGTGGAGATGGAGAGCTTCCGGCACTCTCATCCGCAAACCCGCAGTAATCAAGACTTTCGCGGTAATTTTCTGGTGCTTCCGCACCAGAGGGCAGGGCGATGCCGGATCAGCCCGCAGGTCGGCGGGTGCCGCGGGCCAGGGGGCGGCCGCGGCCACCGGCCTCGGTTTGGCCGGAACCGGGCGGGGTTGCTAACCTGTCCCGTCGCACGCTGTGCGCAGCCGTCGCATGCCCCTCGGGCGTGGCGGCACCCCCGACCGATCACACTCTTTGAGGCTTCTTCGTGGCGAACATCAAGTCCCAGCTCAAGCGGATCAAGACGAACGAGAAGGCGCGGCTGCGCAACAAGGCCGTCAAGTCCTCCCTCAAGACGTCGGTCCGCAAGTTCCGCGAGGCCGTCGATGCCGGTGACCGCGACACGGCGACCACGCTGCTCGTGACGGCCGGGCGCCAGCTGGACAAGGCCGCGAGCAAGGGCGTCATCCACAGGAACCAGGCCGCCAACCGCAAGTCGGCGATGGCCAAGCGGGCCGCCTCGCTCTGAGCGAGCCCCCCGCAGCACGTCGAGGGCGTCACCCCACGGGGTCGGCGCCCTTCGTCGTGCTCCGGCCCGGGGCCGCGCCCTCGCGGGCGTTGACGATGGCGCCGACGGCGCGCTCGAGCGCGTAGACCGGGTCGGTGCCCCCGCCCTTGATCTGCTCGTCGGCCCTGGCCACGGCGAGGATGCCGGCGGCCACGCCGTCCGGTGTCCAGCCGGCCAGCTGGCCGCGCGCCTTGCGGACCTGGAACGGCGCCAGCCCGAGGTCGCGGGCGATGTCGTCGGGCCGGGCCGACCGGGAGGCACCGGCCACCTTGGCCAGGGTCCGCAGCCCGGCCGCGAACGCGGCGTTGATCGGCACCGGGTCGACCCCGGTGGCCAGCGCGTGACGCAGCAGCCGGAGCGCCTCCTCGTAGCGGCCCTCGACGGCGGCGTCGGCCACCTTGAAGCCGGTCACCTCGACGCGGCCGGAGTGGTAGCGCTCGACCACCTCGACGTCGACCGTGCCGGTGGTGTCCGAGACCAGCTGGCTGCACGCCTGCGCGAGCTCCCGGAGGTCGCTCCCGAGGGCGTCGACCAGCGCCACGGCCGCGGCCGGCGCGACCCGGCGGCCGGCCGCCTTGAACTCGCCCTGGACGAAGGCGACCTTGTCGCTCTCCCACTTCACCTGCTTGCACTCGACGACGACGGCGCCGGCCTTCTTCACCGCGTCGAGCAGTGACTTGCCCTTGACGCCCCCGCCGTGCACCAGCACCAGAACCACGTCGTCGGGCGGGTCGGCGACCGCGTGCCGCAGCTCGTCGGCGAGCGCCTCGGCGGCCTCCGCGAGGTCCCGGACGACGATGACGGTGGTGCCGCCGAACAGCGACGGGCTCGCCAGCCCGGTGACCCGGCCCGGCTCCAGCCCGACGGACGACAGGTCGTGGACCTCCGCGTCCGGGTCGGCCGCACGCACCGCGGCGACAACCGTGGCCACCGCCCGGTCGCGCAGCAGGGCCTCGGGGCCGGCGACGAGGGTGAGGGGGGCGGGGCCGGGAGCGGGCATCGCGGTCAGGCTAGCCGCACCCGACCGTTCAGCCGGCACGGACCAGCCTCAGCTGCCGGCGGTCACCGACGACGAGCAGGGTCCCCTCGCGGTCGGTGCGGCCGACCACGACGCCGCTGCGGCGCAGGGCCAGCATCGTCGACCGGGCGGGGTGGCCGTAGTCGTTGTCGAAGCCGACGCTGACGACCGCCAGCCGCGGCCGGGCCGCGGCCAGCAGGGCTGGGTCCTGGTAGGCCGAGCCGTGGTGGGCCACCTTCAGGACGTCGACGGTCCCGAGCGGGTGACCGGCCGCCTGCAGCCCCGCCAGCAGAGCCCGCTGGGCCGGTGGCTCCACGTCGCCGGTGAGCAGCAGCCGCACCCCGTGGGTGCGGACGAGGAGCACCAGGCTGGCGTTGTTCGGCACCGAGCCCTCGCCGATGACCCGTGACGGCCAGAGGACCTGCCACGACAGCGTCCCGACGGTCATCCGCTCCCCCACGACAGCGGTGGTCAGCGGCACCCGCGCCCGGCGGGTCCACCGGTGTACCCGCGCCAGCTCGCCGGCCGGCTCGTCGTAGGTGCCCGTCACCACCTCCCCACGCTCCGGCCCCGCAGGACGCCGGGAAGGCCCTCGACGTGGTCCGCGTGCAGGTGGGTGAGGAGCACCATCGCGACGCGCCGCACGCCCAACCCTCGCAGGCAACGGTCGACGGCGCGCGGGTCGGGACCCGCGTCGACGACGACAGCCGCGCCGGCGCCGGACGCAAGGACGAGGGCGTCGCCCTGACCCACGTCGCACACCGCGAGCAGCCAGCCGCGCGGCGGCCAGCCCGGTGAGGCAGCGGCCGCCGCGAGGCCCACGGCCACCACGACCACCACCCCGGCTGCGACGGCGGGCCGACGTCCGAGACCGCGGGCGACGAGGACCGCTGCACCGGTTGCCACTGCCAGCACCAAGGCCCCAGTGACCGAGCCGGGCCAGGGCACGGCTGCGTCCGGGACGGCAGCCGCGCGGTGGGCGACCGCGGCGATCCATGCGACGGGCAGCTCGGCGACCCGCGCCAGGACCTCGGCTGCCGGCGGGCTGACCGGGGCCACGGCGGCAGCCAGCACCCCGAGCACCGTGGCCGGAGCCACCGCCGGCGCCGCCAGCAGGTTCG
This sequence comes from Actinomycetes bacterium, assembly GCA_038246545.1. Taxonomy (GTDB): domain Bacteria; phylum Actinomycetota; class Actinomycetes; order JACCUZ01; family JACCUZ01; genus JBBRVW01. The sequence goes on from JBBRVW010000018.1 coordinate 39,570, forward strand.
CCGGCACCGCGACGAGGCTGACCTGCCCGCTCAGCAGCACGATCACCGGCGCGCACAGCAGCTGCGCGGCCATAGCCACCGCCAGGGCCTCGGCGACCGGCCGCGGCAGCCCGCAGGCCCGCCAGGCCGCCGCCCACGCCGGGGCGAGCAGCACCAGTCCGGCCGTCGCCAGGGCGGACAGCACGAAGCCGTAGGAGCGCGCCAGCCACGGGTCTGCCAGCAGGAGCACAGCCACCGCCGCACCGAGCGCGCCAAGCCCCCGACGCCGCCGTCCGGTCGCCAGCGCCAGCAGGCCGACGCCACCCATGACGGCCGCCCGCAGGACCGACGGCTGGGGACGGGCCAGCACGACGAAGCCGACGACAGCCAGCGCCGCGGCGGCCGGCAGCACCCGCCCCCGCAGCCCGACCCAGCGACCGGCGAGCAGGACGAAGGAGGCGACCACCGCCACGTTCGAGCCCGACACCGCCACCAGGTGCGTCATGCCTGACGTGCGCAGGTCGGCGTCCAGCGCGGCCGTCACCCGCGACGTGTCGCCCACGACCAGTCCGGGCAGCAGCCCGCGCGGGTCGCGCGCCAGTCCGTCGGCCGCATCGCGCAGCCCGGCCCGCAGCCGCCCCGCGGCGCGCTGCACCGCCGGCGGTCGGCCGTGCAGCTCCGGTGGCCCGCGGACCACCACGACCGCCGCCTCGCCGTGCCCGGCGCGGGGCTGTCCGAGCCGGCCGGACCAGGAGACCGCCTGCCCGGGCAGCAGTCCCCGCCACCGGAGGTCGCGCGCCAGCAGCACCACGGCAACCCGGGTGCGGAACCCCCCGCCGCGCGCACGGACCGATGTCACTCGTGCGGGGACCACGACAAGATCGCCGGCCCGGTGGTCGCCTCGCGTGCCGCCGTGCCGGACGGCCGGGTCGCCGGTCACGGTCCCGGCCAGCTCGGCGGTCGCGCCGTCGGCGGCGAGCGCGGCCAGCCCGCTGCCGGCGACCGCGGCGACGTGGAGGCCCGCCACACCAGCGCCGCCCGCGAGGCACAGCAGCCCCGCCACGGCCACTGCCGCGACCCGGCGGCCCAGCACCCACCCGACGGCCAGGGCAGCCGCGAGCGCGACGACCGGCGCGAGCACCCAGAGCGGCCGCCCGCCGGTGACCGTGAAGGCGCCGACCCAGACCGCGACGGCCGGGACCACCAGCCTCGCGTCGGTGCGCACGCCCTCGGGCCGACCGGCCGTGGTCACAGCGTCACCAGCGGACGCAGGTCGGACAGCGTCGCCTCGCCGATGCCCGACACCTCGCCCAGCTCGTCGACGGCGGAGAACCGGCCGTGCGCGGTGCGCCAGTCGAGCACCCGCTGCGCGAGCACCGGCCCGATCCCCGGCAGCCCGTCGAGCGCCTCGAGAGTCGCCCCGTTGAGGTCGACCGGCGCGCTCGGCCCGGGTACCGCAGCCGCGGCGCCCGCGACGGGTGCGGCGATCACCGCCGGCCCCGTGCCGCGGCGCTGAACCACCACCTGCTCGCCGTCGACCAGCGGGCGGGCCAGGTTGACGCTGGCGGTACGCGCCCGGTCGGTGGCTCCACCGGCGGCGCGCACCGCGTCGGCGACGCGGGAACCGGCGGCAAGCCGCACCAGCCCCGGGTGACGGACCGCCCCGACGACGTGCACGACCACCTCGGGCTGGTCACCGGCCGCGACCGTCGCGTTCGGTGGACTGCTCGCGACTGCGTCCGCCCCCGCGCTGGACGGCGCCTCGCGCTGCACCCTCGGTGCGGCCTGGGCGGCCGGCTGGGCCCGCCACACCACCACCAGGGCCACCAGCACCGCGACGACCACGACGAGGACGAGGCCGGTGACGGCCCGGCGGCTCGGCACGAGCGCGGGGACCGTGCGCTGCCGGGTCGCCGGGTCCGGCGGGCGGGTGGGCACCCAGCCGACCGGCTGCTCCGGAACGGCCGGCAGGGGCGGCACGGTGGTGGGGGCTCGCTCAGCCACCGCACCAGGGCGAGGAGCCAACCGGGCCAGCAGGCGTTCCCCCGCGAGGGAGGACTGGTCGGGGCGGCGGTGCCGTGCACGTCGGGAGCTCACGACCTCGACGTTAGGAAGCCGGCACCCCCCAGCGGGGTTCCGGCGGCCGATCGGTGGACACCCCACCGCCTGTGGACGACCGGCGCCGCGCCGCCGACCGGGCGACGGTCAGCCGGTGCCCGTCGGGCGTCGGTCGGGCGTCAGTCGGGCGGTCAGTGCGGTGCGACGACGACGGCCAGCATCCCGGGACCCACGTGGGCGCCGACCACGGCACCGACCTCGCTGACGACCAGCCGGTCCAGTCCGGTCATCCGTCCCCGGAGCCGCCCGGCCAGCGCCTCGGCCCGCTCCGGACTGGCCAGGTGGTGCACCGCGACGTCGACCGGGCGGCTGCCGGCCGCGGCCACCGCGACCTCCTCGAGCCGGGCGATCGCCTTGGCGGCGGTGCGCACCTTCTCCAGCGGCTCGATGTGCCCGTCGACCATCTGCAGCAGCGGCTTCATGGCCAGCGCCGACCCGACAAGGGCGGCCGCTGCGCCGATCCGCCCGCCCCTGCGGAGGTGCTCGAGCGTGTCGACGTAGAAGACGGCGGTCGAGGCCGAGGCTCGACGTCGAGCGGCGTCGGCGACCTCGTCCTCGGGCCGGCCCTCGGCTGCCGCAGCCGCCGCCGAGAGGACGGCGAAGCCCAGCCCCATGCCCAGCGTCTCGGAGTCGACGACCTCGGTGGGCACCGGCGACTCCTTGGCGGCCAGCCGGGCCGACTCGACCGTGCCGGACATCTGCGCCGACAGGTGCACCGACACGACCGCCCCGCAGCCGGCGTCGGCAGCCCGCTGGTAGGCCGCCGCGAACGCCGCCGGCCCGGGCCTGGACGTCGAGACCGGCTGCCAGCGACGCAGCGCGTCGGCGACCGTTCCGGCCGAGGCCTGGTCGAGCTCGTCGTACGACGTGCCGCCGATCACCACCTGCAGCGGCACCACCTCGATGCCGCTCTCGCGGACCAGCTCGGCCGGCAGGTACGCCGTCGAGTCGGTGACGACCCCGACCCGGTGCTCCGACATGCGGTGAGGCTACCGACCGGGCCGCGGGCGCGCGGGCAGGTCGGCCCGGGCGGGCCGGTCAGCCGCTCAGCCCGCTCAGCCCGGGACGACGTTGACCAGCTTGGGTGCCCGCACGACGACCGTCCGCACCCCGCGGCCCTCCAGGGCCCGCTGCACCGCCTCGGACGCCAGCGCCTTCTCGCGCAGCGCGTCCTCGGTGATGTCGGCCGGCACCTCCAGCCGGTCGCGAACCTTGCCCTGCACCTGCACGACGCAGGTCACGGTGTCCTCGACCAGCAGGGCCGGGTCGGCGACCGGGAAGTCGACATAGGTCAGCGACCCGTGGTGGCCCAGCCGCGACCACAGCTCCTCCGCCAGGTGCGGGGCCAGCGGCGCCACCATCAGCACCAGCGCCTCGGCGACCTCGCGGTGCGTGACTCCGGTCTTGACCACGTGGTTGTTCAGCTCGATCAGCCGGGCGATGGAGGTGTTGGCTCGCAGGTTCTCCATGTCGGTGCGCACCGTATCGATGGTGCGGTGCAGCAGCCGGCGCGTCGCCTCGTCAGCAGGCTCGTCGACGACGCGCACTGCACCGGTCTCCTCGTCGACGACGTTGCGCCACAACCGCTGCAGGAACCGGTGCGAGCCGATGACCGCGCGCGTCTCCCACGGCCGCGACGCGTCCAGCGGGCCCATCGACATCTCGTACAGCCGGAACGTGTCGGCGCCGTACGTGTCGCACATGTCGTCCGGCGTGACCATGTTCTTCAGGCTCTTGCCCATCTTCCCGTAGTCACGGTTGACGGGCCGGCCCTCGTGCAGGTAGGTGACGACGCCGTCCACCAGCTCCTGCGTGACCTCTTCGGCCGGGACGTACAGGCCGCGCTCGTCGGTGTAGGCGAAGGCCTGGATCATCCCCTGGTTGAACAGCTTGTGGAAGGGCTCGCTGCTCGACACGTGGCCCAGGTCGTGCAGCACCTTGTGCCAGAACCGCGCGTACAGCAGGTGCAGCACCGCGTGCTCCGCGCCCCCGACGTACAGGTCGACACCACCGGTGTGCCCCTCGCCCTGCGGGCCCATCCAGTACCGCTCCACCTCCGGGTCGACGAACCGCTCGGTGTTGGTCGGGTCCAGGTAGCGCAGCTCGTACCAGCAGGAGCCGGCCCACTGCGGCATGGTGTTGGTCTCGCGGCGGTACTGCTTCGGCCCGTCGCCCAGGTCCAGGGTCACCTCCACCCAGTCGGAGTTGCGCGCCAGCGGCGGCTCCGGCTCGGACGTCGTGTCGCCCTCGGGGAAGGTCCGCGGCGAGTAGTCGTCGACCTCCGGCAGCTCGACGGGCAGCATCGAGTCAGGGACGGCGACGGGCAGGTCTTGCTCGTCGTAGACGATCGGGAACGGCTCGCCCCAGTAGCGCTGCCGGCTGAACAGCCAGTCGCGCAGCTTGTAGGTCACGGTGCGCCGGCCTTTGCCCTTCGACTCCAGCCAGTCGATGATCCGCGCCTTGGCCTCGGTGACGCCCAGCCCGTCCAGGCTGATCTCCTCGTTGGCGGAGTTGATCGCCGGGCCGTCACCCGTGAACGCCTCGCCGTCCCAGCTCTCCGGCGGCGCCACGGTACGGACGATCGGCAGGCCGAAGCGCTTCGCGAACTCCCAGTCACGCTCGTCCTGGCCGGGCACCGCCATGATCGCGCCGGTGCCGTAGCCCATCAGGACGTAGTCGGCGACGAACACCGGCAGCGCCTGCCCGTTGGCCGGGTTGGTCGCGTGGCCACCGGTCCACACTCCGGTCTTCTCGCGGCCCTCGGTCTGCCGCTCCAGGTCGGTCCTCAGCTCCGCCGACCGCCGGTACGCCTCGACGGCGTCGCGAGGCGTCGCGTGACCGCCGGTCCACGACGTCGGTACGTCGCCGGGCCAGGCACCGGTAGCCAGCAGGTCGACGGCGGGGTGCTCGGGCGCGACCACCATGAACGTCGCACCGAACAACGTGTCGGGCCGGGTGGTGAAGACCTCCAGGGCGCCGCCGTCGCTGGCGAACTCGACCACCGCCCCCTCGGACCGGCCGATCCAGTTGCGCTGCTGCAGCTTGATGGACTCCGGCCAGTCCAACGTGTCCAGGTCGGCAAGCAGCCGGTGCGCGTAAGCGGTGATGCGCATCTTCCACTGCCGCAGGTCGCGCTTGAAGACGGGGAAGTTGCCGCGGTCGCTGCGCCCCTCGGAGGTGACCTCCTCGTTGGCCAACACGGTGCCCAGGGCAGGGCACCAGTTGACCGGGGCGTGCGAGACGTAGGCCAGCCGGTGCGCGTCGACCACCCGTCGGCGCGCCACCTCGTCCAGGTCCGCCCACGGGGTGCCGTCGGCGACACCGGGCACACCGGTCGGCAGCGGCCGGGCGCCGGACGCGAGCAGGGGCACCAGCTCGTCGACCGGACGGGCCCGGTCCGCCTGCTCGTCGTACCAGCTCGAGAAGATCTGGTTGAAGATCCACTGCGTCCAACGGTAGAAGCCGGTGTCGATCGTCGTGACGCTGCGGCGCGGGTCGTGGGCCAGCCCCAGCCGTCGCAGCTGGGCGCGCATCGTGGCGGTGTTGGACTCCGTGGTGACCCGCGGGTGCTGGCCGGTCTGCACGGCGTACTGCTCGGCGGGCAGGCCGAACGCGTCGTAGCCCAGCGCGTGCAGCACGTTGTGCCCGGTCATCCGCTTGAACCGGCCGTAGACGTCGGTCGCGATGTAGCCCAGCGGGTGGCCGACGTGCAGCCCGATGCCGGAGGGGTACGGGAACATGTCCAGCACGTACTTCTTCGGCCGCGCGGCGACCTTGTCCGGCTCCGCCATCGGGCCGGCCGGGTTCGGCGCCTCGAAGGTGCGCTCGGCGTCCCACCGGTCCTGCCAGCGGCTCTCGATCTCGCCGGCCATCGCCGCGGTGTAGCGGTACGGCGCCTCGTCGCGGGGGGTGTCGGTCATGTCGTCGCGCCTCTTCGGGTCGTCTGCCGGGTCCGGACATGGAAAAGCCCCTCGACGTGGAGGGGCTGCCGCGCTGACGTGGTGCTGGTCAGCGCGGCTCGGTAAGGAGCAGTCCGTACCTCACCTCGGCAGCGTACCGGATCGCCAGGGTCTGCTCATATGCCGACGTGCCCGGACCAGAGGCGGGCAGCAGGTCCGCCACTGAAGAGAGCTACTCCGCGACGGGAGGCGGCGAGCCGGCAGTGGGCGGGTGGTCGACCACGGCCCGCCGCTGTGGGAGGGCGCCCGCCTCCTTGCGCAGGGACCGCCTCAGGTACATCTCCTGGTCGGCCTTGCCGAGCAGCGTCTCGAGGGTGCCGGAGTCCCAGGGAGCCAGCATCGCGCCGCCGGCGCTGACCCGCACCGGCCAGACCTCGGCCGGGACCTCGTCGGTGAGCACGACACCGTCGCGCACCCGCCGCTCGAGCTCGAGCGGGGCCATGCCCGCGCCGGGGCCGACGACGCAGAACTCGTCGCCGCCCCAGCGGGCAACGACGTCGGTGGCCCGGGTGGCCGCCCGCAGCGCCTCGGCGACCGCGACGATCACCTCGTCGCCGATGGCGTGGCCCATGGCGTCGTTGACCCGCTTGAGGCCGTCGATGTCGACGAAGATGCAGTGCACCGCGTCGCCCTGGCGGCGGGCCTGCTCGACCATCTGGCCGCCGACCATCGCGAGGCCCCGGCGGTTGGCCAGGCCGGTGAGGTGGTCGCGCACGGCAGCGGACTCGGCTTCGGTGCGGGCCGAAGCCAGCTCGCGGACGTTCGCCCGGCGCAGGTGGTTGACGACCAGCGAAAGAAGCGTCGCGATGCACATCCCGACGATGAAGTGCGGCCACTGCGGGGTGGCCCCCACGAGGAAGGCGCCGACCCCCCAGGTGCCCCACGCCAGGTAGAGGGTGGCCGCCAGCCAGCGCAGGGACAGCAGCACCGCGCCCGCACCGACGATGAGGAGCATGACGTTGGTGGTCTGGCGCGGCTGGTCGACCATCACCAGGTGTAGCACCGAGGCGCAGACGGCGAGCAGCACCATGCCCGAGGTGACGGCGTGAGCGAGCTGGTCGGGCAGCCGGTGCCGGCGAACGGCGAGCGCGAAGCCACCGAGCAGCACGGCCGCGCCGGCGGCGGTGGCCACCAGGACGACCCGAGAGCTGCCGTCGAGCATGAGCAGGTGCAGCGGGACGAAGGCAACGAAGAGCAGGGCGAGGCAGGCCGCGAGGCCCGGAACTGCAGCCGTCACCGCCGCGTCGTACGTCTCCTCGAGCGTCGGCGACACACGGCTTCTCTCGACAGGACGACCAGGCACCTTGACACCGTAGGGCCGACGGCGCGCGAGCGGGAGGCCCTTGCCCGAGGGAGCAGCCCGGATGGAGCAGCATCCGGGCGACCCGGTACGCGCCCCGTCGCGCAGGGCAACCAGGCCCGGTGCCGGACCCGGGTCTTCACCGGCTCGTCACCCGCCGGGCCGGGCGAGGCACCCGCGCGGTCACTTCCGGCGCACAGCCTGAGGAGGTGACTCGTCTCGTCGTCAGCTGGTACCGCGTCCGCCACAGCGCCAGCCATCGTGGGCGGTGCCGCTGCTGGATCTGCGAGGGCTGAGCCGCCGGCGCAGGGGCCCTCGCGTGGTCCTCACCGGAAGGGCCGCGCGGCGGTCGCGGACGGCGGCGGCCGCCGTCGACGGGTTACTCGCTCGGGCCGTGCCACGGCGTCGAGCACGGCCCACACGACCTTGCCGCCGTCGGGGTGCGGGAGCACGCCCCAGGCACTGGTGAGCTGGGCGACGATGGCTAGGCCGCGCCCGTCTTCGTCCGAGCGCCGCCCGTGCTGCTCGACCGGCGGGTCATGACTGTGGTCCCGAACCGCTATGCGGATCGACCGTCGGTGCTCGGCGACGGTCAGGTCGATGTCGGTGCCGGCGTGGATCATCGCGTTGGTGACGAGCTCGCTGGCGACGAGGCAGGCGTCGGCGATCTGCTGGGTCAGCCGCCACTCCAGCAGGGTTCGGCTGACGAGGTCTCGTGCGGCTCGTGGCGCGGTCGGGTGGGGCGCAAGTCGCCGCGACACCACAGCGGGGCGGGCGGCCTGAAGGATCGCCGACAGGGCCAGTGGCAGCGATGCGGTGACCATGAGTCGGCCACCGAGGAGGTCGGTTCGGAGTGCCTGTCCGCCTCGCGCGCCGAGGCAGGTCATCGCCACAGGGACACCGGGCCAGTCGCGTGGGTGCCTGCCAGCCGAGGCGAGCTTCAGAAGCGCACCGGGTGCGCTGACGTCGACCACTCGGGACATGTCGCAGGCCACACCACGCGGTCCTTGTGCCAGAGCGAGCCGGATCGCGTGGTCCAGCTCTTCGACGATATCGCCGAGGGGACCCGCGACGTCCAGGACGATGACCTGACCCACGGGGTGGGTGTCGACCGACGTCCGCTGCGTCGCCGCGTCGCTCCGTGGCCGGCCCGCTGTCCCGTCGAATCGGCGGGCCGGCACTGCCGTGAGGTGTGGCTGCTTCGATGTCCGCGCCATGACGCTCGAACTACCTTCGGTCGTCCTGACCCACAGGACGAGACCACCGGGTCCTGACGCGGCCGCGGCGTCGAGCGAGCGCGATCGGGGTCTGGGAGGGCGCCGAACCCGACGCTACGCTCGCGGGTCCGACGAAGCCAATTGACCTTTGCTGACGGACGGCGCGACCGGACCACCCGGCGGCGACCCGGACCGGAGCCGTCGATCTTGTCAACCTGTCAAGCTGTCAATCTCCGGTACCCGGACGAGGGCACCAGAGCCGACTCTGGCCGCCTCCCGACAGGGGAAACGGCCAGGTCATCGAGGTGGAGCTGAGGGGGCTCGAACCCCTGACCCCCACACTGCCAGCTTGGCCGACGGTCGTCCGCCTCCGATCGTGCATGTCGTTTCCGCAGGTCCGCGCAGTATGACGGGGCCGTGCGGACCCCTGCGAACTGCCTCGGATTGAAGCAGTGGCCACCAAAGTGGCACCAGAATCGCAGCGGCAGCCTCGTCGTCACCTCCTGCTGGTCGGGACGTCCCGTCGCGGGGAGCGCTCAGCTTTCGGACTCAACGGCGATGTTGCGGATGCCACCGGGGCGACCTGCCGTGATCCACGTTCGGTACAAACCCCAGCGATCAGTAGGGAGGCGCCGAGGCTGGCCAGCGGAGGGCCCCGCGCGAGGTTCACCACCAGCGTGAACGTGACGACCCGGGCACCCAAGACGTTCAGCAGGGGATGGCCTCGGCGTCTGTCGTGGGGGGAGAACACAGCCATCGCCGCTAGTCCGGCCAAACGGCTCAGGAAAACCGAGACGGCGTAGAACAGGACGAGTTCCTGGTCACGCCCGCCGGCAGCAGCAGTGACTGCCCCCGCGGCCACGTTGAACACGACGACCCCCCAGAACGGGGTGTGATGAGCGTTCGTCCGGCCCAGCGGATGCCTTCAGTGGTACCGGTCCGGCTGGTGTGTCGAGCCAGCGCCTTGAGCAGGCCCGGGCCGGCCTGGAACGAGGAGCTTGCGGCCGACAGCAGCAGCAGTGCGCTGACCAGCTGGAACGCCGCGAACAGAGGCCCGGGCGCGGCCACCCGGCGAGCTCAGCGATCTGGGTGCTGTCCGCGGGCGGGATTCCGACCTGGAGGTCCATCGTTGGAACCAGCGGCGCCAGGTCGCCACGCAGCGCGCGCAAGGCAGCCTCGACGGCGTAGGCCACGGACGACACCGGGTCGGCCATGATGGCGTAGGAGAACGCCAGCAGCGGGGCGGGCCGAGAACGGAGGGCAATGCCGAGCCGGACGGTCCGGTGGTACCGGCTGGGGCCGTGTTCTGGGTCCGGGGGCATGGCCACCGTTCGAGGCCGCGGGCAACCGCGAAAGGTCGGCTTCGGGGCCGGCGTTGCTGGGCGATGCGGTCAGCCGCCGTGGTCCTCGGCGGAAGGAGTGCGACGTCGGCTGCTTACCAGCGCGGCCCGCTTGGCCGAAAGTCGCGACCAGACTGCCTGCTGGAAGGCCAGTGTCCCCCAACCGGCCAGGGCCATGCCGGTCAGGTTGACCAGCAGCTGCAGTCCACTGCCCGCCACCTCGTGCCAGGCGCCGAAAGCCAGGCCGAGAGCCACGTTGCCCGAAGCCGGCACGGTGGTCACTGAGATGAACACCCCCGACAGACCACCCACTTTCGCCGACGTCAAGGACAGCACTCCGGCGGCGGCGGCGGCGATGGCCACCAGGAAGGACCACTTGTCAGGCGTGTAGATGAAGTCGGTCTGTGGACGTCGTCCGACGACGTCAGCCCGCTCGACCCATCCGACGGCCCGCGCGAGCAGAGCGAGCAGTGTCGCGATCACGATGGAGGTGCCGAAACCCAGCAACAGCGTACTCAGCGCGCGTCCCAACAGGGTTCGGCGTCGTCGGACGAGTGCCAGGCCTAGCGCCGCGATAGGAACGAACTCCGGTCCAAGCACCATCGCCCCAATGACGAGGATCTGCGAGTCCAGCACGATGGCGATGCTCGCGATCAGCGTTGCCAGTGACATGAAGCTGAGATAGGTCCAGTTCAGCTCCGAGTCCTCGTAGGCGCGCTGGGTGACCTCCGCCCACACGACCGAGTCCGAGCTGCTGCCCGGCGTCAACCGCTCCGCGTCGAACCCGCGCTGCGACAGCCAGGCCTGCACCGGCTCGAGGTGGATCGTGCCTTCCTCCGGGACACCGAGGTCACGCAGCCTGTCAACGACCTGGTTGGCGCCCTCCCTGGCGATGTCGGCAAGGATGACGTCACCTTCTGGGAGCAGCGACGCACCGCGGAGAACAGCGAGGCTGCTGACGGCTCCGTCCCGTTCGAGCATCTCGACCACCGGCCCCGAGAGCGCAGTCGTGGTCGACACCCGCAGCTGCAGCACGTTGGACATCCTCGCTCACCGCCGGGCCCAGCCATCCACCTGCGGCACGCCGACACGCCGGTCCATGGCGCCCGCCGGGCTCGTCTGGCCGCGCCTCGCGTCAAGAACGCGTCAAGATCGCAGACCGCGGCGTCAGGACGGCGTTAACGACTCCGCTACCACACCCGCGGCACTGGAAAGAGGTTCGCGTGAGCAACATGCTGTCTGCGCCGAGGTGACAGCCAAGGTCCGAGCCGTGGAGCGCCGGCGCGATGAGGGCGTCGCGGCGGCTTCCGGCCGCGGGTCTACTCTGTCGGAATGGCTTGAGCACTGGCTCGAGCAGATCGCCGCTCGACGAGTCCGACCCAGGACTCTTGAGAGCTACCGAGCGACCGGTCCGGCTCCACATCGGCCCTAGCATCGGCGCGCAGCGGCTCGCGAAATTGCAGCCCGAACAGGTCGAGGCGATGTACGGCCAGATGCTCGCCTCGGGCCTCTCCGCGTCTTCCGTACTGCGCACCCACCGCATCCTCAGCCGTGCTCTCAAGGTCGCCATGCAGCGCGGCAAGATCACCCGCAACGTGTGTACTCTGGTGGACCCGCCGACACCGAAGCGGTCCGAAAGCAGCCCGCTGACTGTCGACGAGGCGCGGCGGGTGCTGAATGCTGCACAAGACGTCAGGAATCCGGCTCGCTGGACGGTTGCCCTGGCGCTCGGCCTGCGACAGTCCGACGCGCTCGGCCTGGCGTGGTCCGACGTCGACCTGGCTGGCGGGACGCTTTCGGTCCGGCTGGGGCTCCACCGTGTCTCCGGTAAGGGGCTCGTGTTCGAGGAGCCCAAGTCGGCCCGCAGTCGCCGAACTCTGGCCCTGCCAGCCCAGCTCGTCGACGGGCTTCGTCTCCAGCGCCTGGCGCAAGACAGGGAACGTGAGGTCGCCGGCACCGAGTGGCAGGGTCAGGACTTCGCATTCGCCCAGGCCAACGGACGCCCGCTCGATCGCCGCTCCGACTGGGAGCACTGGCGAGCCCGCCTCACCTCGGCCGGAGTCCGGCGGGTCCGCCTGCACGACGGACGGCACACGGCTGCGACCCTGCTGCTCACGGCCGGAGTACACCGAGGGTCGTCATGGAACTGCCCGGCCACTCCCAGATGCGCACGACCACCGACGTCTACAGCCACGTTATGCCAGCCCTCGCCCGGGAAGCCGCCGAGCAGATGGGGACGGCCCTGTTGGGGCCCTGACCGAAACTAGTGGCCACCAAAATGGCACCAAAGACGACACTGGCCGCCTCCCAGAAAGGGAAACGGCCAGGTCATCGGGGTGGAGCTGAGGGGACTCGAACCCCTGACCCCCACACTGCCAGTGTGGTGCGCTACCAGCTGCGCCACAGCCCCTTGCCACTACGTGCGGTACTGCCGCTCGCACGGCCGAGCCAGTCTAACGGGTACCCCGCACGGGCACGAATCGAGCCATGGTCCCGGCTACTCGTCGTCACCCATGACGGGCTCGGGCAGGCTGCCCGCGTTGTGCTCCACCAGCCGCCAGCCGGCGGGAGGCACCTCCTCGAGCACCGACCAGCAGCAGTTGGCCAGTCCCCCGACGACCGCCCACCGGTCCAACGGCAGGTCGAGCATCGCGCCGATCGCGGCCCGGGCCGAGCCGCCGTGCGTGACGACCACCAGCGTGCCGCCCGGCGGCACCTCGCCGAGCGCGTCGGCGATCGCCGGGACCACGCGGGCGGCCACCTCGGTGCGCCGCTCGCCACCACCGGCCGGGACGTCGTCGCCGGCCCGCCACGAGGTGTAGATCTCGTGGTCGGCCGCGTCGATCTCGGTCGCCGTGCGTCCCTGCCACCGGGCGCCGTAGGTCTCGCGCAGCCGCTCGTCATGGCGCACGTCCAGCTCGCAGAGGCAGGCCAGGGCGGCCGCCGTGGAGCCGGCGCGCACCAGGTCGGAGGAGACGATCGCGGCCGGCTCGAGCGTGGTCAGCAGGCGAGCGGCCCGCTCCGCCTGGGCGACCCCGACCTCGTCGAGCTCGATGTCGCTGCTGCCCTGGAACCGCTCCTCGAGGTTCCACGAGGTCTGCCCGTGCCGCCAGAGCACGACCCGCCGGCCGGTGCTCCCGCGGCTCAGGACGCGGCCCCCTCGACCCCGCCGCCGAGGTGGGACCGCTGGCTGTGGGCCGACCGGACAGACTCGGGCAGCTCGACCGTCGGGCAGTCCTTCCAGATCCGCTCGAGAGAGTAGTAGACCCGCTCCTCGGCATGCTGGACGTGAACGATGATGTCGACGTAGTCGAGCAGGATCCAACGGCCCTCGCGCTCGCCCTCGCGGCGGACCGGTTTGGCGCCGAGCGTGCGCAGCCGCTCCTCGATCCCGTCGACGACGGCGCGCACCTGGCGGTCGTTGGAGGCCGAGCAGAGGACGAAGACGTCGGTGATGACAAGCTGGTCCCCCACGTCGAACGCGAGGATGTCGTCGGCAAGCTTGTCGGCGGCGGCTTCGGCAGCGGCTACCGCGAGCTCACGGGCACGGGGGGAGACGGTCACGGCCCCAGTTTCTCACGCGTCGGGGGTACCGCCTCACGGCCGGAAGTCCGAGCCGAGGATCACGATGACGTCGGCGACGTTCTGGCCCCGGTCACTGGGCGTCACCGCCTCGGCTGGCAGCCCGAGCGCGGCGGCGACCCGCCGGCCCTTCTCGAGGCTGGCCTCAGTGCCGTCGACCACCTGGATCGAGCTCGGCGAACTGTCGAAGCTCGAGGCGTTGCCGCCGCTCTTGAACTGGAATCCCGCGTCGACCAGCTTCGTGCGCGCCCGTTCGGCCAGGCCCGGGGTGCCGACACCGTTCTCGACGAGCACCCGGAGCGTGCCGCCGCTCGCGTCCCGCACGAGCGCGCCGGGGAACTTCTCGCGCAGCGCGGCATCGACGTCGCCCGCATTGATCCCGTACGCCGGAACCGGGCCGCCGGTATCGATCTCGTTGACGGGCAGCACGTCGCTCACCAGGCCGGCCGGACCCGCAGCGGCTGCGCGCATCACGGCGAGCCGCGAGGCCAGCGCAGCCTGGTCCAGGGTCGAGGTCGACCCGGACCCCGCGGTCGCGAGGAAGGCGCCGATCCCCGTCTGGTCGGCGGGCAGCTTCGCGAGCAGCGTCGAGAGCACGTCGTCGAACCTCGCCAAGCGGGCCTGCTCGGGCTCGCTGTCGGCGAGGTAGGTCGCGTAGCCGGCGGCCGCGCGGCCCGCGAGCAGCTGGTTGCCGGCCCGCACCACCACGGTCTGGTCGCCGTTCGGCGCGGTGTCGACGACGTCGACGTCGACGGCCGCCTCGACGCCGCCGACGGCGTCGACGAGGGCTGCCAGCGCCTGCGTGGTGAGCGTCCAGGTGTCCTCGACCCGCAGTCCGAGCAGGTCGGTGAGGGCGGCCGCCGCCGCGGTGGGGTCGCCCAGCGTGGTCGTCTCGCCGAACGCCATGTCGCCGGAGCCGACCACGTCGACGCTGAGCCGGGACGGCACCAGCAGGGCGACCGCCGAGCCGTCGGCCTTGGTGGTGCCGACGATGGCGCTGGCTGACGCCGTGCCGTCGGCGCCGGTGACCTGCACGAGGGTCACCTGCTGCGTGTCGGCCGCGGCCGTCTGCGTCGGCGGCGCATCGCTGCCCCCGGGCCGCAGCAGCAGCCACACCCCGACGCCGACGAGCAGCACGGCGAGGACACCGGCGGTCACCAGCAGGGACTGTTGCCGCCGGACCTGGCGCCGGGCCGCGCGCTCGGCATGACGACTCCGGCGCACGACGACGGTCGGGCCGGGCGCGGCGGCAGCACTGACGGCGGCCGCCGGTGGCTCGGCAGTCGTCGTCGGAGCGACCGGCGAGGTCTCCGACGGCACCACGGGTCCGGCCCCGAGCCGCTTCGCCAGGTCCACGTCCCGCAGCGGGTCGGGCTCGGGCCGCCGGTGCTTGCTCATCGGCCGTTCATCCCGTGACCGGGTACAAGCGGTGCTTGGCGACGTACTGGACGACGCCGTCGGGGACGAGGTACCAGACGGGCTCGCCCCGGCTGACGCGGGCCCGGCAGTCCGTTGACGAGATCGCCATGGCCGGCACCTCGAGCAGGCTCACCCGGTCGGCCGGCAGCCCGTCACCCGAGAGGGTGTGACCGGGTCTCGTCACGCCGATGAAGTGCGCCAGCGCGAACAGCTCGTCGGCGTCCTTCCAGGTGAGGATCTGGGCCAGCGCGTCGGCGCCGGTGATGAAGAACAGCTCGACGCCGGAGTCGCGCTGCCCGCGCAGGTCGGTGAGCGTGTCCACGGTGTACGTCGGCCCGGGCCGGTCGATGTCCACCCGGCTCACGGTGAAGCGCGGGTTGGACGCCGTGGCGATGACCGCCATCAGGTAGCGGTGCTCTGCGGTGGTGACCGCCCGGTCGTCCTTCTGCCACGGCTGACCGGTGGGGACGAACACCACCTCGTCCAGCGCTAACCGCGCGGCAACCTCGCTCGCAGCCACGAGGTGCCCGTGATGGATCGGGTCGAAGGTGCCGCCCATTACCCCCAGACGGGACGGCGGCGGGACGGCGGACGGAGTCACGGGGGGCGGCGGCGGGGGTCCGCTCAGCGGTCCTTGCCGAACGCGAGGGTCAGGAGCATGGCCATGGTGAGCAGGCCGAACGCGAGCAGGCCGATCGCCCACGGCTCCAGCGGCAGGTCACGGCCGTGGGACTCGCCCTTGACGGCGAGGAGGCGGACGACGGCAGCGGTCATGGCGGAAGCACTCCTGTCGGGCTGGGAAATGCCGGTCGATGCTGGCCGCAGTCTTCCACAGCGGGACGGCCGGGAGGCCGACCCCTGAGGCCCGGGTCGTGTCCCCCGACCCCATCTCGGCTCGCGAGCCGAGAGGCACGACCTAGAACGGGCGGATGCCGCCGGCGGGGACCAGCACCGGCGCCGGGCTCTCGGTGGCGCGCCGCTGGTAGGTGAGGCGGTCGACGACCTCGAGGCCTGATACCCGCCACGGTGGCAGCCCGGCCGTGAGCCGGTGCTCGCCCCAGAGCCGCAGCGCCAGCGCCGCGGCGTCCTCCAGGTCGCGGGCCTCCTCCCAGTAGCGCAGCTCGGCCCGGTCGGGTGCGTAGCGCCCGGAGAGGAGGAACGGTCGCTCGTGAGCCAGCCGCTCGAGTGCTGCGCGGACGTCACCGGCCTCGACGGCCTCGCCGACGACGGTGAGAGTGACGTGCCACATGGGGCGGCTTTCCGGCGGTGCGACAGGCTGCTGGGCGGCGGAGTCCATCCCCACAGGTCGGGCCACGTCGCTCACCCGTGCAGCCTCCGTTCGTCGTACGTGCTCAGCCGCCCAGGAGCACGATGCCGTCGCGGTGGACGACCTCGCGGCCGAAGGCGGGCCCCAGCTCCCTGGCGAGGTCCGGTGTCGACCGGCCGAGCAGCCCGGGCAGCTCTGTCACGTCAAAGTTCACCAGTCCGCGCGCCACTGCGTGGCCGTTTTGGTCAAGGAGGTCCACCGGATCGCCCGCCACGAAGTCGCCGGTAACCGACGTCACCCCCGCCGCGAGCAGCGACATCCGGCGGTCGACCACGGCGCGGACCGCCCCGGCGTCGAGCTCGAGGCTGCCGCGGGGGGTCGTCGCGTAGGCCAGCCAGAGCATCCGGGTCGGCAGCCGCGTCGTCGCAGGATCGAACGTGGTGCCCACGTCGGCCCCTGCGAGCACCTCGCGCGCCTGCGCCGCGGAGGCCACGACCGCACGCACGCCGGCGGCCGCGGCGATGCGGGCGGCCTCGACCTTGGTGGCCATCCCGCCCGTGCCCACGCCTGCGCCGCCGCGCCCCAGCCGTACCCCGACGAGGTCCTCGGGACCGGTGACGCGGCCGATGCGGCGGGCGCCGGGACGGCGGGGGTCGCCGTCGTAGAGGCCGTCGACGTCGGAGAGCAGCACCAGCAGCTCGGCGCGCACGAGGTGGGCCACCAGGGCCGCCAACCGGTCGTTGTCGCCGAACCGGATCTCCTCGGTGGCCACCGTGTCGTTCTCGTTGACGACCGGGAGCACACCGAGGTCCAGCAGCCGGTACAACGTCCGCTGGGCGTTGCGGTAGTGACCGCGCCGCACCACGTCGTCGGTGGTCAGCAGCACCTGCCCGACGGTGATGCCGTGCCGGGCGAAGGCCTCGGTGTAGCGGTGCACCAGCAGGCCCTGGCCGACGCTGGCGGCCGCCTGTTGGGTCGCCAGGTCACGCGGCCGCCGGGTCAGGGACAACGGCCCGAGCCCGGACGCGATCGCGCCGGAGGACACCAGCACGACCTCGCGGCCGCCGGCGTGTGCCGCTGCCAGGGCATCGACGAGGGCCTCGACCCGGCGCGCGTCGAGGCCGCCGCCGGGGGCGGTGAGCGAGGACGAGCCGACCTTGACGACCACGCGGTCGGTGCGGCCGTCCATGGCTGCGCTCGTCAGTCCGTCAGCGGCCGTCGAGGCGGAGGTCGGTGCCGCGTCGGCCGTGCAGCAGCTCGGCGCCGGCCTGCAGCGTGGGCTCCCAGTCGAAGACCACACCCTCGTCGCCGGCACCGATGACGACCTCGGCGCCGGCCTCGGCGCCGGCGGCCAGCAGCGCTTCCTCGATGCCGAGCCGGGCCAGCCGGTCGGCCAGGTATCCGACGGCCTCGTCGTTGCTGAAGTCGGTCTGGCGCACCCACCGGGTCGGCTTGCTCCCGGTGATGACGAACCGCTCGCCGTCCTTGACGACGGTGAAGCCCGAGTCGTCGACGGCGGTCGGGCGCAGGACGATCCGGGTGGCCTCGAGCTCCGGTGCCTCGTCACGGGCCTGCTGCACCCGGGCGGCCATGGCGAACGACAGCTCGCGCAGCCCGTTGCGGGTGGCGGCGCTGACCGGCAGCACCTGGAGGCCGCGCGCCTCGAGGTCGGCCGTGACCATCTCGGCGAGCTCCTGCGCGTCGGGCACGTCGAGCTTGTTCAACGCCACGAGACGCGGCCGGTCGTCGAGGCCGCCGTAGGCCGACAGCTCGGCCTCGATCGCGTCGAGGTCGCTGAGCGGGTCGCGGCCGGGCTCGATGGTGGCCATGTCGACGACGTGCACGAGCACGCTGCACCGCTCGACGTGCCGGAGGAACTGCAGCCCCAGGCCCTTCCCCTCGCTCGCGCCCGGGATCAGCCCGGGGACGTCGGCCACGGTGTAGCGGATCTCGCCGGCCTGCACGACACCCAGGTTGGGCACGAGGGTCGTGAACGGGTAGTCGGCGATCTTGGGCCGTGCGGCGCTGAGCGCCGCGACCAGGCTCGACTTGCCGGCGCTAGGGAAGCCGACCAGAGCGACGTCGGCGACGGTCTTGAGCTCGAGGACGATGTCGCCGCCGCCGCCGGGCTCGCCGAGCAGCGCGAAGCCGGGCGCCTTGCGGCGGGCCGAGGCGAGCGCCGCGTTGCCGAGCCCGCCACGACCCCCCTGGGCCGCCACGTAGCTGGCACCTGCGCCGACGAGGTCGGCGAGCACCTCGCCGGTCGGGCTCTTGACGACGGTGCCGTCGGGGACGGCGAGCACCATGTCGTGGCCGTCGGCACCGCTGCGGTTGGCGCCCTGGCCGGGCTTGCCGCTGGTCGCCTTGCGGTGCGGCGCGTGGTGGTAGTCCAGCAGCGTCGTGACGTTCTGGTCGACGTGGAGCAGGACGTCGCCACCGCGACCGCCGTTGCCGCCGTCGGGACCGCCGAGCGGCTTGAACTTCTCCCGGTGCACGGAGCTGCAGCCGTGGCCACCGTCGCCGGCGGCGACGTGCAGCACGACGCGGTCGACGAAGGTGGTCACAGGTCCTGCTCTCTCATGTGGTGCTCAGCTGGTGCTGGAACAGCAGTGGGGACCATGGCCGAGACCATGATCCCCACTGGTTGTCGTGCGATCCCACGGCAGGCACGACTGCCGCGGCTGCGGCGGGTGTCAGCTGGCGTCGGCGGTGACGGCTGCGACGGCGGCCGGGACGATGTTGACCACGCGACGACCGCGGCGGCTGCCGAACTCGACGGCGCCGGCGGCCAGGGCGAACAACGTGTCGTCACTGCCCCGGCCGACGTTGAGGCCGGGGTGGAAGTGCGTGCCGCGCTGACGGACGATGATCTCGCCGGCGTTGACGACCTGGCCGCCAAAGCGCTTGACGCCGAGCCGCTGCGCGTTGGAGTCGCGCCCGTTGCGGGTGGACGAGGCGCCCTTCTTGTGAGCCATCGATGTGCCTTTCGCGTGGTGCCGGGTGTCGGGTCGGCGGAGAGCCGGACTGCTACGAGGAGGAGCCGGTCTCGATGCCGGTGACCTTCACCTGCGTGTGCTTCTGCCGGTGACCCTGCCGCTTGCGGTAGCCGGTCTTGTTCTTGAACTTGAGAATGTCGATCTTGGGCCCCTTGGTGGCGGCGACGACCTCGACGGTGACGGTGGCCTTGGCGAGAGCGGCCTTGTCGCTGGTCACCGAACCGCCGTCGACCAGCAGCAGGACAGGCAGCTCGACGGTCGCGCCCGGCTCGGCATGGACCCGGTCGATCTCGAGGACGTCACCGACGGCCACCTTCTCCTGGCGGCCACCAGCACGGACGATCGCGTACACCATCGGGGACTCAGCCTTACTCTCTGCACTCGCGTCACGGGATCTCGGCGCACCTGGCACGGCGCACGAGGGAACCGGCGTCTGTTCGACGCCGGGCGTAGGGACAGTCAAGGGTACGGAGGCGGGCGCCGCCCGGTCAAACCGGCCGGCGCCCCCTGCCCGCACGTCACCAGGTGGTGACCGTTCCACCCGTCACAGGGTCGTGACGGGGCTGGTCGCCTTCCGCCGACGGCGGGAGCGGCCGCTGGCGGCTGGCTCGGCCGCCGGCTCCCCCGCCTCGGTGCCCGCAGGTTCGGTGGCGACCGGCTCGGAGCCCACGGTCGCGGCGCCGGGTGCCTCGACCGGGTCCTCCACGGCGACCGGGTTGTCGTCGGCGGCCGTCCGGCCCTCCTCGGACGCGGTGGACCGGCGGCCCCGGCCGCCCGACCGGCCGCCGCCCGCGGGCTCCGCCGCGTCCTTGGCGTCCTTGGCGTCCTTGCCGTCCTTGGCGTCGTTGCCGTCCTTGGACTCGCCGCGGCTGCCACGGCCACCGCGGCCGCCCTTGCGCTCGCCGTCACCGCCGCCGTTCTTCTTCTCGACCGGCTCGGTGTGGATGTGGTAGCCGCGGCCGTTGCAGGCCTCGCAGGTCTCGGCGAACACCTCGTGCAGGCCCTGGCCGACCCGCTTGCGGGTCATCTGGACCAGGCCGAGGGAGGTGACCTCGGCGACCTGGTGCTTGGTCCGGTCGCGGCCGAGGCACTCGAGCAGCCGCCGCAGGACGAGGTCCCGGTTGCTCTCGAGCACCATGTCGATGAAGTCGATGACGATGATGCCGCCGAGGTCACGGAGCCGGAGCTGCCGGACGATCTCCTCGGCCGACTCGAGGTTGTTCTTGGTGACGGTCTCCTCGAGGTTGCCGCCGGCGCCGGTGAACTTCCCGGTGTTGACGTCGACCACGACCATCGCCTCGGTGCGGTCGATGACCAGGTAGCCGCCACTCGGCAGCCAGACCTTGCGATCCAGCGCCTTGGCGAGCTGCTCGTCGACGCGGCCCTCGGTGAAGACGTCCTGCTCGCCGGTCCAGCGCGACATCCGGTCCCGCAGGTCCGGCGCCACGTGACCGACGTAGGCCTCGAGCATGTCCCACGCGTCGTCGCCGGAGACGACGAGCGAGGCGAAGTCCTCGTTGAAGATGTCGCGGACCACGCGAATCGTCATGTCCGGCTCGCCGTAGAGCAGGGCCGGCGCGGCCGCACCCTTCTCCGACTTCTTCTCGATGTCCTCCCACTGCGCGGTGAGCCGCGCGACGTCACGGGAGAGCTCCTCCTCGCTGGCGCCCTCGGCCGCGGTGCGGACGATGACGCCGGACCCCTCGGGGACGACCTTGCGCAAAATCGCCTTGAGTCGCGACCGCTCGGTGTCGGGCAGCTTGCGACTGATGCCGGTCATCGAGCCACCCGGGACCAGGACGAGGTACCGGCCGGCGAGCGAGACCTGGCTGGTGAGCCGGGCACCCTTGTGGCCGATCGGGTCCTTCGTGACCTGCACCAGCACCGGGTCGCCGGACTTCAGCGCCAGCTCGATCCGCCGGGGCTGCCCGTCGAGGCCGGCCGCGTCCCAGTTGACCTCGCCCGCGTAGAGCACGGCGTTACGGCCCTTGCCGATGTCGACGAATGCCGCCTCCATGGAGGGCAGCACGTTCTGCACCCGGCCGAGGTAGACGTTGCCGACGAGGGCACCGCCGCCCGACGCGCTGGTGGTGCTCACGTAGTGCTCGACCAGGACGCCGTCCTCGAGCACCGCGATCTGGGTGCGCTCGCCGGCCTGACGGACGATCATCTGCCGGTCGACCGCCTCACGGCGGGCCAGGAACTCGGCCTCGCTGATGACCGAGGGGCGGCGTCGGCCCGCCTCGCGGCCCTCGCGGCGACGCTGCTTCTTCGCCTCGAGCCGCGTCGACCCCTTGACCGAGCGCACGCCGTCGTCGTCCTCACGGTCGCGCGAGCGGGTGCTCTTGCGGGGCTCGCGGACCTTGGTGACGGTCTGGGGCGGGTCGTCGCCCGCCACGTCGTCGCCGCCGTCCGAGCCGCTCCGCCGGCGCCGCCGACGTCGACGGCGGGTGCCCGCGGTCTCGTCGTCCTCGGTGCCGGACTCGCCCGGCTCGTCGCCGGCAGCCTCGTCGTCGGTCGCCTCGGCGGCCTCCGGCGACTCGTCGTCCGTGGACGCGTCGGACTCGCCGCGGCCGCGGCCGCGGCGGCCCCGGCCACCCCGACGACGGCGGCGGGTGCCGGCGGTCTCGTCGGTCTCGTCGGTGTCGTCGGTCTCCTCGGTGCCGTCGGCTACCGCGGTGCCCTCGTCGGCGGCCGCGGCCGCCTTGGCGGCAGCCGCACGCCGACGGGGGGTCACGACCGGGTCGGGAGCCTGGAACAGCAGACCGGGCGCGACCGGACCGCCGGCCTCGGCCGTCGGGTCGCCGCCCGGCCCGTCGCTCCCCGCGGAACCGGCCCCGGGCTCGGCCGCCGCGGCCTTCTTGCTGGTGCGCTTGCGGGTGGTCTTCTTGGCCGGGGGCGCTTCGGCTGACGGCGCATCGGCAGCGGCCGGCTCGTCGGCGGCAGCAGCCGTCTTCTTGCTGGTGCGCTTGCGGGTGGTCTTCTTGGCCGGGGGCGCTTCGGCGGACGGCGCGTCGGACGCCGGGGGGGCGCCGGGGCCGGCCGACGGCTCGGCGGGGGCCGCGGGCGGCCCGGCCGGGCGGCTGGCCGCCCGGCGGCGGCGGCGCGGGGCCTCGTCGGTGCTGGTGGTGAGGTCGGCGGCGGCGCCGCCCGAGGGCTGGTTGGGCTCGGTGTCGAGCATTCGGGTGGTCTCCCGTCGTGCTCCCGGGCGCCGGGCGGGCGGCCGGTCCACCAGATGAGTGGACCGGTCCCGCTCCCCGCGGCGCCGCGCGGGTGCTAGGTCTCATGGTCCGCCCGCCGGGAGGCGGACGGCCGTGCGAAGTCTGTGGTGCGTCCGTCGCGTCCCGCGGCCAGGGGGCGGCGCTGGGGCGGTTCAGACGCCGGCGGCGTCGCGGTCCGGTGCCAGTGGGTCGGACACCGTTCCGGCCGTCTCGTCGAGGGGGCCTTGCGCCAGCCTCGTGACCGCGGGGGTCACGGGCGGCGCGAGCGCGCCGATCGAGGCGAGTCCGGCAAGGACGTCGTCGGGTCGGACGGCCGGTGTGACATGGCGTACGACCAGTCGCAGTATCGCACACGGGGCATCTGTCACGTCCCCGGCGCGCGGGTCGGCCGCGGCGCTGAGTGCGACGACCGCCTCCCGGGCGTCGAAGGTGCGCAGCCCGTTCTTCGTCATCCGGGACACCTCGGCCCGGTCGGCGGCCAGGAACGCCGCCACGGCGACCTCGGCGGCTGCCGCCTCGACACCGGGCAGCCGGACCTCCCACACCGACGCCTCGAGCCGGTCGGACAGGCCCTCGGCCTTGGTGTTCTCCGGCGGCGGCGCCACCTCGACCATCTCGAGCACGTCCAGGTCGTCGGGCAGCGAGGCGTCCAGCGCGGCCCGCAGCCGCTCCGGGTCGCAGCGCTGGGCCAGGCCGATCTCGAGGTACTCCGCCTCGCTCGCGACTCCCGTGGGCGCCGCTCCGGCATAGCTGACCTTGGGGTGCGGCGAGAAGCCCGCGGAGTACGCCATGGGCACCGCGGCACGCCGTAGGGCACGCTCGAACGCGCGCTGGAAGTCGCGATGGCTGGTGAACCTCAGCCGGCCGCGCTTGGTGTAGCGCATCCGCAGCCGCTGCACGGTGGGCGGCGGCGGCGGACCCTCAGGCTTGCGGGCCATGCAGCACCTCCCCCGGCTCGCTGGTCAGCGCGGTGCTCGCCAGAGTGATCGGCACCATCCGCGAGCCGGCCGGTCCGGTGTGGTGGTCGTAGCGGACCAGCTCGAGTGTCGCCACCGTCAGGTCACCGAGCATCTCCGTCCGGCGCGCCTCGACGTGGTCGACCAGCGCAGAGGGCCGGGCCACCGGCGCTGCGAGGTGCAGCAGCGACATCCACCACTGCTCGCCGCGGTAGGCCAACTCGAAGACGTCGCCGCCGAGCGCGGCGGCCAGCGCGGGCCGCAGCGCCCGGGCGGCGTCGTCGGCGGGCTCGCACGAGGCGATCACGCCGCCCGGGGTCAGCCCGAGCCCGGTGACCGCGAAGGTTGCCGGGCCCGCGACGGACGCGGCCCGCTCGGTCGCGTCGGCGAAGTGCCGAGCGGCCGGGTCGGCGAGCGTCACCCCGGGCCGGTGCGGTTCGAGCGAGAAGATCGTCAGGTGGGCCGACCCGGTGGAGCCGGTGGCCCACTGGTCAGCACCGGCCAGCGCGACGAGGTCTGCCGTCTCGGCGGCGAGCCGGTCGGCCAGGCCGGCGCCGGGCCGGACGACCACCGACAGACCCCAGCGGCGCGAGCCCGCCGTCGGCGGCAGGTCCAGGGTCGGCCGACCCTCGAGCAGGGCGGCCCGCCCCCGGTCGTGCAGGGTGTCGACGGTGACGCTCACTCGGCGGGCGTCCCGGCAAGCACCTGGTCACGGGCGGAGTTCAGGACCGTGAGCGGGATCAGCGTCGCCCCGGTCGGGCCCTGCTGGATCTCGGTGCCCATCTGCGGGCAGACGCCGCAGTCGAAGCACGGGGTCCACCGGCAGTCCTCGACCTCGGTGCCGGTGAGAGCGTCCTGCCAGTCCTCCCAGAGCCAGTCGCGGTCGAGGCCGGAGTCGAGGTGGTCCCACGGGAGCACCTCGGCGTAGTCGCGCTCGCGCACGGTGTACCAGTCGACGTCGACCGGCTCGTCGGCGAACGCCTGCTCGGCCGAGGCCATCCACCGCTCGAACGAGAAGTGCTCGCTCCAGCCGTCGAACCGGCCGCCGTCCTCGTAGACCGCCTCGATGACCTTCCCGACCCGGCGGTCGCCACGGGACAGCAGTCCCTCGACGATGCCCGGCTTGCCGTCGTGGTACCGGAAGCCGATCGCCTTGGCGAACGAGCGGTCCGAGCGCACGGCGTCGCGCAGCTTGGCCAGCCGCGAGTCGGTCTCCTCGTGGCCGAGCTGGGCCACCCACTGGAACGGGGTGTGCGGCTTGGGCACGAAGCCGCCGATCGAGACGGTGCAGCGGATGTCGTTGCGGCCGGTGACCTGGCGTCCGGTGGCGATGACCTTCTTCGCGAGGTCAGCGATCTGCAGCACGTCCTCGTCGGTCTCGGTCGGGAGACCGCACATGAAGTAGAGCTTGACCTGCCGCCAGCCGGCCGAGTAGGCCGCCGTCACTGTGCGGATCAGGTCGTCCTCGGTGACCATCTTGTTGATGACCTTGCGGATCCGCTCGCTGCCGCCCTCGGGGGCGAAGGTCAGCCCGGACCGCCGGCCGTTGCGGGTGAGCTCGTTGGCCAGGTCGATGTTGAACGCGTCGACCCGGGTCGACGGCAGTGACAGCGAGGTCTGGGTGCCCTCGTAGCGGTCGGCGAGACCCTTGGCCATCGGCGCGATCTCGCTGTGGTCGGCGCTGGACAGCGAGAGCAGCCCGACCTCCTCGAAGCCGGTCGCCGCCAATGCCTTCTCGACCATCTCGCCGACGCCCGTGAGGGAGCGCTCGCGGACCGGGCGGGTGATCATGCCCGCCTGGCAGAACCGGCAGCCGCGCGTGCAGCCGCGGAAGATCTCGACCGACGCCCGCTCGTGCACCGACTCGGCGAGCGGCACGAGCGGCTGCTTCGGGTACGGCCACTCGTCGAGGTCCATGACGGTGTGCTTGGAGACCCGCCACGGGACCCCGGGCCGGTTGGGCGCGACCCGCTTGATGCGGCCGTCGGCGAGGTACTCGACGTCGTAGAACGCCGGGACGTAGACGCCCCCCGTGCGCGCGAGTCGCATGAGCAGCTCGTCGCGACCCCCCGGCCGGTCCTCTGCCTTCCAGCGGCGCACGACCTCGCTGATCTCCAGCACGGCCTGCTCGCCGTCGCCGAGCACCGCCGCGTCGACGAAGTCGGCCACCGGCTCGGGGTTGAACGCCGAGTGGCCACCCGCGACCACGACGGGGTGGTCGACCGTGCGGTCGCGTGCGTGCCGGGGCACGCCGGCGAGGTCCAGCGTCTGCAGCAGGTTGGTGTAGCCGAGCTCGGTCGCAAAGGACACGCCCAGCAGGTCGAACGCAGCGATCGGCCGGTGCGCGTCGACTGTGAAGGCCGGCAGCTCGTGCTCACGCATGACCTGCTCCATGTCCGGCCACACCGCGTACGCGCGCTCGGCCAGGATCCCCGCCCGCTCGTTGAGCACCTCGTAGAGGATCATCACGCCCTGGTTGGGGACGCCGACCTCGTACGCGTCGGGGTACATGAGGGCCCAGCGGACGTCGCAGGAGTCCCAGTCCTTGACGGTGGAGTTCAGCTCGCCACCCACGTACTGGATCGGCTTGCTGACGCTCGGGAGGAGCGGCTCCAGACGGGGGAAGAGGGACTCGACTGGCATCCGTCCAGAGTAGGTGATGTCAGGAGTAGCGGCGCATGTGCACGTTCTGGAGCAGGCCCACGGCCAGCATGTTCGCGAACATCGACGACCCTCCGTAGGACACGAACGGGAGCGGGACACCGGTCACCGGCATGATCCCGAGCGTCATCCCGATGTTCTCGAAGGCCTGGAACGCGAACCAGCAGACGATGCCGGTGGCCACCAGGCGGCCGAAGAGGTCCTCGGCGCGCATCGCGATCCGGCCGGCCCGCCACAGCACCAGCCCGAGCAGGACGACCACGAGGGCGGCCCCCACGAAGCCGAGCTCCTCCCCCGCCACGGTGAAGATGAAGTCGGTCTGTTGCGCGGGCACGAAACGGCCCTGCGTCTGGGCGCCGTGGAACAGGCCCTGGCCCTCGAAGCCGCCGGAGCCGATCGCGATCTGTGCCTGCCGCACGTTGAACCCGGCGCCCTTGGGGTCGGCCGTCGGGTCGTAGAACGCCCGGAACCGGTCCAGCTGGTAGTCCTTGAGCAGGCCGGCCTGGACGGCGACGACGGCGAGCAGCACCGCACCGGCGACCAGGCCGACGACCCAGCGCAGCGGGGCGCCCGAAACGGCGATCACGCCCAGCACGGTCGTGCACACCACGAGTGCGGTGCCGAGGTCGGGCTGCAGCATCACCAGCCCGAGCGGCACGGCGGCGAAGCCGAGGGTCACGACCACGTCGACGTCGCGCGGGCTGTCCTCGGCGTCGCGCTTCTCCGAGAGCAGGACCGCCATGCCGACGACCAGGGCCACCTTCGCCAGCTCGGAGGGCTGGATGGAGAAGCCGGCGGGCAGCACGATCCACGAGTGCGAGCCGTTGATGGTCGAGCCGAGCGGCGAGAGCACCGCGGCGAGGCCGGCGAGGGAGAGCAGGTAGATGACCGGTGCGTAGGCCCGCAGCATCCGGTAGTCGAACACCGACGCGACCACGGCCAGGACCAGACCGATGGCCACGTTGAGGCAGTGCTTCTTCAGGAATGCCGCGGGGTCACCACCCGAGTCGAGCGCCGCCTGCCGGGTCGCGGACCAGACGAGCGCGCCGCCGATCGAGCACAGCGCGAGAACCGCGAACAGGAGTGTCCAGTCGATGCGTCGCAGGGTCGCGTCGCGGTGCAGCAGCCGCGAGCTGCGGCGGGCGGGCGGCACGGTGTAGGGCGCGGGGCGGTAGCCGACGGACATCAGCCACCGCCCTCGTCAGGCCGGTAGGCGCGCAGCTCCTCGACCGCCGCCGGGTACCGGTCGGCCGCGGGGCGCCGGCTCTCGGGCGTCACCACGGTGCCGTCCGGGTTCACCCGCGGCAGCTGCGTGGCGGGGTGTCCACCGGGAGGCGAGGCCGTCGCGAGGTCCACCTTGCTGCCGTGCACGCCGAAGAGCGTCTTGTAGAGCTCGGCCACCGACGGCCCGGAGATGCCGGACCCGGTGCCGCCCTGGCTGACCATCATCACGACGGCGTACTGCGGCCTGGTGGCCGGCGCGAACGACGCGAACCAGGACGTCGTCTCCTTGCCGTAGACCTCGCCGGTGCCGGTCTTGGTCGCGACCGGCACCTTGTCGATCGGGAACCCGGCACGGAAGAACGGCCCGTACCCGGTGCCCACCTCGGTCACCGTGCGCAGCGCGTGCCGAAGCCAGTCCAGCGTGGCCGCCTTCACCGGCAGGTGCCCGGCCGGCGCCGGGTCGATCCGTCGGACCAGCTCGCCGTCGGGCGACATGATCGCGCTGCCGATGTGCGGCGTGACGAGCGTTCCGCCGTTGGCGACCGCCGCGTAGACCCGGGCCATCTGCAGGGGGGTCACCGTCGTGTCGCCCTGGCCGATCGCGAAGTTCGCGGCATCGCCGCCGCGGTAGGCCCAGCCGTCGGCGCAGTTCTCCCTCGACAGCTGGAGCAGGTAGGCCGCCCGCCGAGGGTCGGTCTTCGCGACGTCCGGGTAGCCGGTCTTGGCCTTCGCGCAGTAGAAGTCCTTGGTGGCCTTCCAGTAGGCCTTCTTCCAGGCCCGATCGGCGATCCGGCCGTCCGACTCGGCCGGCAGGTCGAGGCCGGTGGGGCGGCCCAGGCCGTAGGCCTTGGCCATCTCCGTGAACGGGTCAAGGGACTTCTTCTTCGGGTCCAGGCCGCCCATCCGCAGCCAGGTCTCGTAGGCGAACTTGTAGAACACGGTGTCGCAGGAGACCTGGATCGCGCGCAGCATCGAGATCGTGCCGTAGCCCTGCGACTCGTAGTTCGCCTTCGGCGAGCCGCCGATCGAGTACGACGACGGGCACGGGTACGACGCGTCGACCGAGTAGCCGGCCTTCACCGCGGCGGGGAGCGACACGGCCTTGAAGGTCGAGGCCGGGGCGAACTCCCCCTGGAAGGCCCGCGACTGGTTCGGGTAGTTGTTCTTCTTGCTGGTGATGGACTTGTAGTCCTTGCTGCTGATGCCACCGACCCAGATGTTCGGGTCGTACGTCGGCCAGCTCGCCATCGCGACGATGCCGCCGGTCCGGACGTCCATCACGACCACGGCCCCGGAGTCGGCCTTGTGCTTGGCGAAGCCCTTGTTGATGTCACCGGTGTGGCGGGCGCGCATGATGGCGGCCTTGAGCTGCTTCTCGGCCTCCGCCTGGACCTTGGCGTCGATGGTCGTGACCAGGTAGTTGCCGGGAGTCGGCTGGGTCTCGGTGAGCACGCCGCTCACGCCGCCCTGGTGGTCGACCGTCAGGGTCTTCACCCCGGGCGTGCCGCGCAGGTCCTCGTCGTACTCGCGTTCGAGACCGGCCCGGCCGATCAGGTCGGTGCGCTGCAGCACGGTCTCGGTGCGGCCACCGGCGGCGGCACCCGCATCCTTACGGGCGGCCAGCTCCTCGTCGGTGACCGGACCCAGGTAGCCGAGCTCGTGCGCGGCGTTGGCGCTCAGCGGCTCGGGGTACTCGCGCACCGAGCTGAGCTCGGCGCTGACACCCGGGAAGTCCTCGCGCCGCTCCATGATCTGCAGGGCCATCGCGGTGCTCGCCTCGTCGGTGACCGGGATGGGCTGGTAGGGCGACCCGTTGAAGCAGCGCGGCGCGGGCGGCGCCCCCTCGCTGCCGCAGAGGCGGGTCCGCTCCCAGACGTCCTGAAACGGCTCGCCGATCACCTTCGCCACCTTGGCGACGAGCTCGCGGCCACCGTCTCGCTGTCGCAGCATCGCCGTACGGCTGATGGACACCACCAGCGCGGTGCGGTTGCGCGCCAGCGGGCGTCCGCGGGCGTCGAGGATCATGCCGCGCGCGGCGGGCGTGACGATCGAGCGGGTGCCGTTCTCGGCGGCGGCCGACTTGTAGTTCTCCGAGGCCACCACCTGGAGGTACCAGAGCCGGCCGAGCAGTGTCGCCAGCAGCGACAGCACGAGCAGCTGGAGGACGACCAGCCGCAGCCGGCTGCGCTCGCTCATCTCGTGGCCCCGGCGAAGGCCTCGGTGTCCGGCTCCACCCGGCTCGCGACGGCGAGCACCCCGGGGACGACGAAAGCGCTGAGCACCACGTCGTAGAGCACCGCGGTGGGCAGCAGGTCCGTGACCGCCCCCCAGGTGATGTTCGGATCGTCCATCAGGGCGCCGAGTCCGGCGAAGAGCAGCACCGACGACGCGCCCGCGGCGCCGACCACGACGAGCGGCACGAACGCGGACCGCCGGGTCTCGCCGCGCGCGGCACCGGCGAGGTAGCCGACCAGGGTCAGGACCAGCGCCCACCGGCCGACCTCGTGGTCGGCGGGCGGGACGAGGTCAGCGGCCAGCCCGGCGCCGAAGCCCACGCCCAGGCCGAAGGCCGGCCCGTAGGCCAGGGCCAGCGCGAGGACCACCAGCAGCAGCAGGTCGGGCGTCGCGCCGGGGAGCCGGAGCCGGGCCAGGAGCGTCACCTGCACGGCCAGCGCCACCACGACCAGCAGCGCGGCCAGCAGCACGCGAGCGGGCGGCATCAGCCGGACCCGGACGCCTGGGGCGTCGCGGTGACGGTCACGGTGACGGTGGGCGTCGGGGTCGCGGCCGGCTTGGGCGGCAGCACCGAGTCGCGCGGTTCCTTGCGCGGCGGCTCGACGACGACACCGACCAGGTCGAGCGAGGTGAAGTCGACGTACGGCGAGACGACGGCGGTGCGGGTCTGCGAGCCCGGCGAGCCGCTCACGGTGACGACGCGTCCGACCGGCACACCGGGGACGTACGGAGTGTCGCCCTGCGACCCGAAGGTGACCAGCCGGTCGCCCGGCGCCACGGTGGACTGGCCGTCGAGCAGCCGCAGGTCGAGGTCGCCCTGGTCGCGGATGCCCTGACCGGTCGTGAAGCCGACCTCCAGCGAGGCCTCCAGCCGCACCCCCACCGACGACTCCGGGTCGACGGCGAGCAGCACCGTGGAGGTCGTCGGACCGACTGTCTTGACCCGCCCGACCAGGCCGTCGCCGTCGAGGACGGTCATGTCGGGTCGGATGCCGTCGCGGGAGCCGGCATCGAGGGTGACGGTCCACGAGAACGTCTGGGCCGCGCCGACGGCGATGACCCGGGCCGGCACGATCCGGTACTGCCCGGCACCGGCGACCTTGAGCAGGTCGTCGAGCTCCTGGCCCCGCGAGCGGTCCAGAGCCCCGGTCCGCAGCCGGCGGCGAAGCTCC
This sequence comes from Actinomycetes bacterium, assembly GCA_038246545.1. GTDB lineage: Bacteria > Actinomycetota > Actinomycetes > JACCUZ01 > JACCUZ01 > JBBRVW01. The sequence goes on from JBBRVW010000018.1 coordinate 70,216, forward strand.
TTGTTCTGCCGGTCGAGCCGCGCCGCCTCGTCCCGGCCGTCGCCGAGCCCGCTCACCCCCTCGACGGCGTCCGAGACCGGCTTCGCGATCGCCGCCGCGACCCGCTCCACCGGCCCGAAGAGCGTGGCGGCGAAGGACCGCACACCGTTGAGCGGCGAGTCGTCCCCGCCGCGGTAGTCGATGGTGATGAGGCTGACCGAGGTGACGAGGAGCAGCGCCAGCAGGACCCGGGTGCGCCGGGTGTCGTTCATCTCGCGCCGCGCGGAGACATCACGGCGATCACTCTGGTCGTGCTCCTTCTCCGCTCGTCCCTCGCTCCGGGCGTCGCACCGACTAGTGCCGCGGCTCGGAGATCAGCACCTGCTGCAGCGCCTCGAACTCCTCCACGCACTTGCCGGATCCCATCGCGACCGAGTCGAGCGGGCGCTCGGTGAGGTGGATCGGCATGCCGGTCTCGTGCCGGAGCCGCTCGTCGAGGCCCTTGAGGAGGGCGCCGCCGCCGGTGATGACGATGCCGCGGTCCATGATGTCGCCGGACAGCTCGGGCGGGCACTTGTCCAGGGTGGTCTTCACCGCGTCGACGATGGAGTTGACCGGCTCCTCGATGGCCTTCCGGATCTCCTCCGCGCTCACGACGATCGTCTTGGGCAGGCCTGAGACCAGGTCGCGGCCGCGGATCTCCGCGTGCGGTTCGTCGGGAGAGGGGAACGCCGACCCGATGGCCATCTTGATCTCTTCCGCGGTGCGCTCGCCCAGCATGAGCGAGTACTCCTTCTTCACGTACGTGATGATGGCCTGGTCCAGCTCGTCACCGCCGGTGCGGATCGACTGGCTGGTGACGATGCCACCGAGGGAGATGACCGCGACCTCGGTGGTACCGCCGCCGATGTCGACGACCATGTTGCCGGTCGGCTCGTGCACGGGGAGCCCGGCACCGATCGCGGCGGCCATCGGCTCCTCGATGATGTAGACCTTGCGGGCGCCGGCGGCGTAGCCCGCGTCCTTGACCGCGCGCTGCTCGACCCCGGTGATGCCGCTCGGGACGCAGACGACGATGCGCGGCTTCGCCAGGTGGCGCCTGCGGTGCACCTTCTGGATGAAGTAGCGCAGCATCCGTTCGGTCGTATCGAAGTCGGCGATCACGCCGTCCTTGAGCGGCCGGATGGCGACGATGTTGCCGGGTGTGCGGCCGATCATCTTCTTGGCCTCGGCACCGACTGCGAGGATCCCGCCGGTGTTGGTGTTGATCGCCACGACCGAGGGCTCGTTGAGGACGATCCCCTTGCCGCGGACGTAGACCAGGGTGTTGGCGGTCCCGAGGTCCACCGCCATGTCACGGCCGATGAAGGACAAGTTGTTACCCATGCGGGGGGGCCTTCCCGAATAGCCGGCCGGTGGTGCGTCACGCGTCGCTTGACTCTATCGGCGCCGAAGGGCCAGAACCTGACGCCGCGCGCAGTATGGGTCCGCGATCCGTGTCACAACTTCGGAAAGTTGCGGGCCGCCGAAGCCTCAGAGGTGCGGAAAGAAGATCGAGATCTCCCGGGCCGCAGACTCGGTGGAGTCCGAGGCGTGCACGAGGTTCTCCCGGTTGGACAGCGACAGGTCGCCGCGGATGGTCCCGGCCGCAGCTGCCCGGCCGTCGGTGGCGCCGTTCAGGCCGCGGACCACCGCTATCGCCTGGTCGCCCGCGAGGACCATCGCGACCAGCGGGCCCGAGGTGATGAACTCCCGCAGGGGCGGGTACCAGGGCTGCTCGACGTGCTCGGCGTAGTGGCGGTCGGCGGTCTCGCCGTCGATCCGCCGCTGGTCGAGCTCGACGACGACCAGTCCCTTGCGCTCGAACCGCCCGAGCACCTCTCCGACCAGGCCGCGGCGGACGGCGTCGGGCTTGATCAGGACAAGGGTGCGCTCGCTTCGCTCGGTCACGGGCAGGGACCCTACCGGGGGTCGTCGGCGGGCCCGCCACCGTCGTCGCCGGTCGCGGCCGCCCTCGCGGTGTCCAGCCGCTCGACCCTGCGGCCGAGGTGCAGGGCGACGAACCAGAGCCCGCCGAACAGCAGGCCGAGAAAGAACATCACCGGCACGACCAGCCCGGACGCCACGATCGCCACCTGGAGGCTGGAGGCGACGGCGAAGGCCCAGCGGTGCCGGAGCAGGCCCGCGAGCACCAGGCACAGGACCGCGCCGACGCCGCCGACCGTCCAGAGCGTCGCGTGGTCGACGTCGGAGAGGTCGAGCGCCACCAGCGTGGCGAAGAAGACGACCAGCCCCTCGAAGACGAGGACCGCGGCGCAGATGCCCCTCATCAGCGCGAGCGGCGCAGCAGCAGCGTGCGGGCGGCGCCGACCGTGACCACCGAGCCGGTGACGAGGACCCCGGCCCCGGCGAGGTCACCGTCCTCCTCGGCCAGCGTGACCGCCGAGTCGATCGCGTCGTCCAGCCGGGGCGTGACCTCGACCCGGTCCGGCCCGAAGACCTCGACGGCCAGCGCCGCCAGCTCGTCGGCCGGCATCGCACGGTCCGAGGCGGCCTCGGTGACCACGAGCTCGGCCAGCACCGGCTCGAACGCCTCCAGCATCCCGCGGACGTCCTTGTCGGCCATCGCGCCGAAGACGCCGACGAGGCGGGTGAAGCCGAAGGACTCCTCCAGCGCCGCGGCGGTGGCGCGTGCGCCGGCCGGGTTGTGGGCGGCGTCGAGGACGACCGTCGGCGAGCTGCGGATCACCTCGAGCCGGCCGGGTGAGGTCGCGGCGGCGAAACCGGACCGGACGATGTCGACGTCGAGCCGCCCGCGCTCTCCTGTGGCGCCGCCGAGGAACGCCTCGACCGCCGCCAGCGCGACAGCGGCGTTGTGCGCCTGGTGCGCGCCGTGCAGCGGCAGGAACACGTCGTCGTACTCCCCTGCGAGACCGCGCAGGGCGAGCAGCTGGCCGCCGACCGCGACCGTGCGCGAGTGGACACCGAACTCCAGCCCCTCGCGGGCAACGATCGCGTCGACCTCCACGGAGCGGCGCAGCAGCACCTCGGCCGCCTCGACCGGCTGCTGGGCGAGCACGCCGTACGAGCCGGGCTTCAGGATGCCGGCCTTCTGGCCGGCGATCTCCTCGATCGTGCGGCCGAGCCAGCGGGTGTGGTCGACCGCGATCGGCGTGACGACGGCGACCTGGGCGTCGGCGACGTTGGTGCTGTCCCACGTGCCGCCGAGGCCGACCTCGACCACCGCGACGTCCACCGGTGCGTCGGCGAACGCGGCGAACCCCATCGCCGTGAGCACCTCGAAGAACGACAGCCGGTGTCGCTGCTGGGCGTCGACGAGGTCGAGGTAGGGCGCCACGTCGTCATAGGTCGCGAGGAAGCGCTCGGTGTCGATGGAAGCTCCGTCGAAGGCGATCCGTTCACGCATCGACTGCAGGTGCGGGCTGGTGAAGAGCCCGGTGTGCAGGCCGAACTCGCGCAGCAAGGCCTCGATCATGCGGGCGGTGGAGGTCTTGCCGTTGGTGCCGGCCACCTGGATGACAGGAGCCGACTGCTGCGGGTTGCCGAGGAGGTCCAGCAGGGCGCTCACCCGGTCCAGCGTCGGGTCGATGTCGTGCTCCGGGGACCTCGCAAGGATCTCCTGCTCGACGGCGGCCACCCGTGCGGCCAGTGCAGCGGCCTGCTCTCGGCCCTCGGTCGCGCTCACCCGGCGAGTCTAGGGAGCAGGGGCGGGGTGGACTCCGGCGGGCAGTGGGCGGAACCGGGTGGTCCCGCGCCCGTAGGATTTCGGGCATGGACCAGCAGACCCAGGCCCCGGCAGCCCCGACGTCGGTGCCCGACAAGCCGACCGTCGACGGCCTCGATGAGCGCTGGGCGCAGGTATGGCAGGACGAGGGCACCTACCTCTTCGACCGGACCAAGACCCGCGAGCAGGTCTTCTCCATCGACACCCCGCCGCCCACCGTGAGCGGCACCCTGCACGTCGGCCACGTCTTCTCCTACACCCACACCGACGTCATCGCCCGGTTCCAGCGCATGCGCGGCCGCGAGGTCTTCTACCCGATGGGCTGGGACGACAACGGCCTGCCGACCGAGCGCCGGGTGCAGCTGACCTACGGCGTGCGGGTCGACCCCGAGCTGCCCTACGACCCCGACTTCAGCACGCCCGAGAAGCCGGACCCCAAGAGGCAGGTGCCGGTCTCGCGACGCAACTTCGTCGAGCTGTGCGAGCGCTGGTCGGAGGAGACCGAGCAGCTCTACGAGTCGCTGTGGCGCCGGCTCGGGCTCTCCGTCGACTGGACCCAGAAGTACACGACTATCAGCGCGACCTCGATCACGGCCGCCCAGCGGGGCTTCCTGCGCAACCTCGCGCGCGGCGAGGCCTACCAGGCGGAGGCTCCCGGCCTCTGGGACGTGACCTACCAGACCGCCGTCGCCCAGGCCGAGCTCGAGGCGCGGGAGTACCCCGGCCACTTCCACCGCATCGCGTTCCACGGCCCCGCCGGACCGGTGTGGATCGAGACCACCCGACCCGAGCTGGTGCCCGCGGTGGTGGCGCTCGTCGCGCACCCGGACGACGAGCGGTACCGGTCGTTGTTCGGCAGCACGGTCCGCTCCCCACTGTTCGGCGTCGACGTGCCGGTGCTCGCCCACGCGGCGGCCGAGCCCGACAAGGGCGCCGGCATCGCGATGGTCTGCACCTTCGGCGACCTCACCGACGTGCTGTGGTGGCGCGAGCTCGACCTCCCGGTGCGCTCGGTGGTGGGCCGGGACGGCCGGCTGCTCCGCGACACCCCGCCCTGGTTGGCCGCGGAGGCCGCAGCGTCGGCCTACGGCGGGCTGGCCGGCAAGACCACGTTCTCGGCCCGCGAGGCCGTCGTCGCGGCGCTGCGCGAGTCGGGCGACCTCGACGGCGAGCCGACCCCGACGCAGCGGATGGCCAACTTCTACGAGAACGGCGACAAGCCGCTCGAGATCGTCACCAGCCGCCAGTGGTACATCCGTAACGGCGGTCGCGACGAGGCCATGCGGGAGACTTTCCTGGCCCGCGGGCGCGAGCTCGACTGGGTGCCGGGCTTCATGAAGCAGCGCTACGACAACTGGGTCGGCGGCCTCAACGGCGACTGGCTGATCAGCCGGCAGCGGTTCTCCGGTGTGCCGTTCCCCGTCTGGTACCCGCTCGACGCCGAGGGCGAGGTCGTGCACGACCGGCCGCTGGTGCCGCGCGAGGACCAGCTGCCGGTCGACCCTGCGTCGCAGGCCCCCGACGGATACACCGAGGACGAGCGCGACCAGCCGGGGGGCTTCACCCGCGACCCCGACATCATGGACACCTGGGCGACGTCGTCCCTGTCGCCGCTGATCGTCTGCGGCTGGGAGCGCGACCCGGACCTGTTCGCGCGCACCTTCCCGATGGACATGCGCCCCCAGGCGCACGAGATCATCCGGACCTGGCTGTTCGCGACCGTGGTGCGCAGCCACTACGAGGTGGGTGGCCTGCCGTGGCGCACCGTCGTCATCTCGGGCATCGTGGCCGACCCGAAGCGGCAGAAGATGTCGAAGTCCAAGGGCAACGCCGTCGACCCGCTCGCGATCCTGGAGACCTACGGCCCCGACGCCGTCCGCTGGCGCGCCGCGGGTGCCCGGCCAGGCACCGACAGCCCGTTCGACGAGGCACAGATGAAGATCGGTCGCCGCCTCGCGATCAAGATCCTCAACGCCAGCAAGTTCGCGCTCCAGGCCGGCGCGCAGGAGCGCCCAGACCGGATCACCGACCCGCTGGACCGGTCCCTGCTCGCCATGCTCGCCGAGGTGGTGCGGGAGGCGACCGCCGCGCTGGACTCGTACGAGTACACCCGCGCGCTCGAGCTGACCGAGACGTTCTTCTGGACCTTCTGCGACGACTACCTCGAGCTGGTCAAGGACCGGGCCTACGGCGGCCGGGGCGAGGCACTCGCGGACTCGGCGCGGGCGACGCTCGCGGCAGCCCTGTCGGTGCAGCTGCGGCTGTTCGCGCCGTTCCTGCCGTTCGTCACCGAGGAGGTCTGGTCGTGGTGGCAGGAGGGCTCGGTGCACCGCGCCGAGTGGCCCGCCCCGGAGCAGCTCACCGCCCTCGCCGGTGCCGGTGACGTCGGCGTCCTGGCCGACACCTCGGTGGTGCTCGGTGCACTGCGCAAGGCGAAGTCGGAGGCCAAGACCTCGATGCGCACGGAGGTCGCCTCAGCGACCGTCACCGGTCCGGCCGAGGCTCTGGACCGCGTCCGGCTGGCCGCTGCCGACCTGCAGGCCACCGGCCGGGTCGGCGAGCTCTCCTTCTCCCCCTCCGGCGACACCCTGAGCGCAGCCGTCCTCCTCTGAGCGTCCCGGTGGACGGAGCGCCGGGTGCGGCTCGACGTGATGGCCGAGCGCGTCACCCGGCTCGAGTCGTCCTCGTCGGGCCGGTCGGGCACCGCAGCTGACGCTGCGGCATCAGCAGGTCGCGGTCAGGCGGACTTCTCGCGGCGCTCGCGCTTGGGCGTCTCGCGCGGCACCAGCGTCGGGTTGACGTGCTCGAGCACGACCTCCCGGGTGATGACGACCTTCGCGACGTCCTTGCGCGAGGGCACCTCGTACATCACGGAGAGCAGGACCTCTTCCATGATCGCCCGCAGACCACGGGCGCCGGTGCCCCGCAGGATGGCCTGGTCGGCCACCGCCTCGAGCGCATCGTCGGTGAACTCGAGCTCGACGCCGTCGAGCTCGAAGAGCTTCTCGTACTGCTTGACCAGGGCGTTGCGCGGCTCGTTGAGGATGCGCACCAGTGCGTTCTGGTCGAGGTTGCGCACGTTGGTGATCACCGGCAGCCGGCCGATGAATTCCGGGATCATGCCGAACTTCAGCAGGTCCTCGGGGAGCACGTCGCCGAACACGTCGGCGGCATCGCGGTCGGCCTTGGAGTGCAGGGTCGCACCGAAACCGAGGCCCTTGCGGCCGATCCGGCTCTCGACGATCTTCTCCAGCCCGGAGAAGGCTCCGCCGACGATGAACAGCACGTTCGTCGTGTCGATCTGGATGAACTCCTGGTGCGGGTGCTTGCGACCGCCCTGGGGCGGCACTGACGCGGTGGTCCCCTCGAGAATCTTCAGCAGAGCCTGCTGCACTCCCTCGCCGGAGACGTCACGGGTGATCGACGGGTTCTCGCTCTTGCGGGCGATCTTGTCGACCTCGTCGATGTAGATGATCCCGGTCTCGGCCTTCTTGACGTCGTAGTCGGCGGCCTGGATCAGCTTGAGGAGGATGTTCTCGACGTCCTCGCCGACGTAGCCGGCTTCCGTGAGCGCGGTCGCGTCGGCGATGGCGAACGGGACGTTGAGCATCCGGGCGAGCGTCTGGGCGAGGTGCGTCTTGCCGCAGCCGGTCGGCCCGATGAGCAGGATGTTGGACTTCGCCAGCTCGACGTGGTCGTCACGACCGGGCTTGCCGGACTCACCGGCCTGCACCCGCTTGTAGTGGTTGTAGACCGCGACGGCGAGCGCCTTCTTGGCGACGTCCTGCCCGACGACGTACGAGTCGAGGAACTCGCAGATCTCCATCGGCTTGGGGAGCTCGTCCCACTTGAGGTCCGAGCTCTCGGAGAGCTCCTCCTCGATGATCTCGTTGCAGAGGTCGATGCACTCGTCGCAGATGTAGACGCCGGGGCCGGCGATGAGCTTCTTGACCTGCTTCTGGCTCTTCCCGCAGAAAGAGCACTTGAGCAGGTCACCACCGTCACCGATGCGCGCCACGCGTCAGCCTCTCCCTCTGCCAGGCCCGGCCGGTCGACCGGATCGTGTCTGCCCGACGGTACCCCGGTGGGGCCGCCAGCGCCTCCATTCCGCGCCGGGTCGGCGTGGACGGGCGAGTCGCCCGGGGGCCGCCCCTCAGGGGCCGCCGCCGGGGCGAGGTCTCAGCCGCCGCGGGTGGTGAGCACCCGGTCGACCAGGCCGTACTCGACGGCCTCCTCGGCGGTGAGGATCTTGTCGCGCTCGATGTCGACCTGGACCTGCTCCGGCGTGCGGTGCGAGTGCTTGGCGATCATCTCCTCGAGCAGTGTGCGCATCCGCAGGACCTCGCGGGCCTGGATCTCGACGTCGGAGGCCTGGCCCCCGCCCTCGGTGGAGGGCTGGTGGATGAGGATCCGTGAGTTGGCCAGCGCGAACCGCTTGCCCGGAGCGCCGGCAGCGAGGATGACCGCAGCCGCCGAGGCCGCCTGCCCGAGGCAGGTGGTCTGGATCTCGGGCCGGACGAACTGCATCGTGTCGTAGATCGCGGTCAGCGCCGTGAAGGAACCGCCGGGCGAGTTGATGTAGATCGAGATGTCACGGTCGGGGTCGGCCGACTCCAGCGTGAGCAGCTGAGCCATCACGTCGTTGGCGACCGTGTCGTCGATGCCCTGCCCGAGGAAGATGATCCGCTCCTCGAAGAGCTTCTGGTACGGGTTCTTCTCGACCAGGCCGTACGACGTCCGCTCGACCACCGCCGGGAGGACGTAGCGCGAGGTGGGGGTGTAGAGGTCGCTCATCTGGGCTCGGTCTCCTCGCGGGCCGCCGACGGGTGGGGGGAGGGTGCCGCTCATGCCGTGCCGCCCTTGTCGGCGACCTGGCCGGCGCTCGAGACGACCTGGTCGACCAGGCCGTAGTCCTTGGCCTCGTCGGCCGTGAACCAGCGGTCGCGGTCGGAGTCGCGCTCGATCTGGTCCACCGGCTGAGAGGTGTGCTGCGCGATGAGCTCGGCCATCTTCTTCTTGGTGTACAGCATCTGCTCGGCCTGGATCCGGATGTCGGACGCCGTGCCCCCGAGGCCGCCGGAGGGCTGGTGCATCATGATCCGCGAGTGCGGGAGGGCGTAGCGCTTGCCCGGGGTGCCGGCGCAGAGCAGGAACTGTCCCATGGACGCAGCGAGGCCCATCGAGACCGTCGCGACGTCGTTGGTCACCCACTGCATCGTGTCGTAGATCGCCATGCCCGCGGACACGGATCCGCCCGGGGAGTTGATGTACAGCCAGATGTCCTTGTCGGGGTCGTCGGCGGCCAGCAGCAGCAGCTGCGCGCAGATGGCGTTGGCGTTGGAGTCCTCGACCACGGAGCCCAGGAAGATGATGCGCTCCCGCAGCAGGCGGTTGTAGACCTGGTCGTCGAGGCCCATCCCCTGCGGCTGGGGGGAGCGCCCCTGCGGGCTCTCGGGGCCGGGGGTGATCAGCCCCTTGATCTGGTCCGTCACGTCGGGCTCACCTGTCTCGTCTGGTCGGGCTCGGCCGGTGTGCTCCACCGGTCACTGGTGCCGACACTAACGCGGGGCCTGGACACGCAAGTCCCCGCCGGGCGGGTGTTCGCTGACGGCGCACGGCCCTCACCCGGACAGCGGAAGGGCCCCGGCCGGGGTGCGGCGGGGCCCTCCGGGTGGACGGTCTGCTCAGTCGTGGTCGTGGCCGGTGTGGTCGACGACGTCGGGCTCGTCGGCCGGCGCGTCCTCGCGCAACGCCTCGAGGTCGACCTCGCGGCCCGACTCGTCCGAGACCTTGGCGCGCTCGAGCACGAGGGCGAGCGCCTTGCCTCGCACGACCTCGCTCACGAGCATCGGCACCTGGCCGGCTTGCACGACCTGCTGGACGAACTGGTCCGGGCTCATGCCGTAGCGGGCCGCAGTGCGCACCAGGTGCTCGGTGAGCTCCTGCTCGTTGACCGACAGCTGCTCCTTCTCGACGATCTTCTCCAGCACGAACTGCGCGGTCATCGCGTCGCGGGTGCTCTTGAGCAGCTCGGCGTCGAACTCGTCCTCGGTCTGGCCCTCGGCCGCGAAGAAGTCGGCCTTGCTCATCCCGGCCTGCTCGAGCTGGTGGCCCAGCGAGTGGTTGCGCGCGTCGATCTCGGCCTTGACGACACCCTCGGGCAGGGGCAGGTCGAGCGAGTCGAGCAGCTTCTCGAGGACCCGGTCGCGGGCCTGCACGCCCTGCTGCACCTTCTTCATGTTCTCGACCCGGCTGCGGACGTCGGTGCGCAGCTCGTCGAGGCTGTCGAACTCGCTCGCGGTCTGGGCGAAGTCGTCGTCCAGCGGCGGGAGCTCACGCTCCTTCACCGACTTCACCTCGACCGTGACTGTCGCCTCCTCGCCGGCATGGTCGCCGCCGACGAGCGTGGTCGTGAAGTCGCGGGTCTCCCCGGCGCTCAGGCCGATGACCGCGTCGTCGAGGCCCTCGAGCAGGGCGCCACCGCCGACCTGGTAGCTCAGGCCCTTGGCGGTGAGGTCCGGCACGGCCTCGCCACCGACGACGGCGGCGAGGTCGATCGAGAGGAAGTCGCCGTCGGCGACCGCGCGGTCGACACCGGTGAGGGTGCCGAACCGGGCGCGCAGCCCGTCGAGCTGCTCGTCGATCTCGGCGTCGGTGACCTCCGCGTCGTCGACCGTGACCTCGAGGCCGTCGTACTGCGGCACGTCGAACTCGGGACGGACGTCGACCTCAGCGGTGAAGGTCAGGTGCTCGCCGTCAGCGAGCTCGGTGACGTCGACGTCGGGCTGGCCGATGACCTTGACGTCGTTGGCCTCGACGGCGTCGCCGTAGAACTTCGGCAGAGCGTCGTTGACCGCCTCCTCGAGCACCATCTCGCGGCCGAACCGCTGGTCGATGACCCGCGGTGGCACCTTGCCCTTGCGGAAGCCGGGGATGGTGACCTGCGAACCGATCTTGCGGTAGGCGGCGTCCAGGCTCGGCTTGAGCTCCTCGAACGGCACCTCCACGGTCAGCTTGACCCGCGTGGGGTTCAGGGTCTCGAGATCGCTCTTCACGGTCTTGGGGCTCCTCAGGGGCATACGGACGTGCGTCGGACGACTCGGTGCGGGGGCTCGCGCGGCGGGCACCTACAGGTGTGTGATGGTCGGGGCGGGGAGACTCGAACTCCCGATCTCCTGCCCCCAAAGCAGGCGCGCTAGCCACTACGCTACGCCCCGCAGCGCTCCTGGCATCCTAGAGCCAGGGCCCCCTGCGCGCGAAACGCGGCGGGGCGCACGCGGGTGTAGCTCAATGGCAGAGCTCCAGCCTTCCAAGCTGGCCATGCCGGTTCGATCCCGGTCACCCGCTCC
>JBBRVW010000019.1:0-77979 GCA_038246545.1 Actinomycetes bacterium
CACCCGGACATCTTCAACTCGCTGCTGCAGATCCTCGAGGACGGTCGCCTGACCGACTCCGCGGGTCGGGTCGTCGACTTCAAGAACACCGTGATCATCATGACCACGAACCTCGGCACCCGTGACATCAGCAAGGGCTTCAACCTCGGGTTCGCCGACTCGAGCAACATCAACTCGGGCTACGAGCGGATGAAGGCGAAGGTCCAGGACGAGCTCAAGCAGCACTTCCGGCCGGAGTTCCTCAACCGCATCGACGACATCGTGGTCTTCCACCAGCTCACGCCGGAGGAGATCATCACCATCGTCGACCTGATGCTGGCCAAGCTCGACGAGCGGCTCCGCGACAAGGACATGGGCCTCGAGCTCACGGCCTCGGCCAAGGACCTGCTCGCCAAGAAGGGCTACGACCCCGTCCTGGGTGCCCGGCCGCTGCGCCGGACCATCCAGCGCGAGATCGAGGACATCCTCTCCGAGAAGATCCTGTTCGGCGACATCCGTCCCGGCCAGATCGTGCTGGTCGACACCGAGGGCGAGGGCGACGAGCGCACCTTCACCTTCGTCGGCGAGCAGAAGGCAGCCCTGCCGGACGCGCCTCCGGTCGAGACCGCCACCGGTGCGGCCGAGTAGCGCTCACCGCGCTCCGTACGCCGCGACAGGCCCCGACCACCACGGTCGGGGCCCGTCGTCGTCCGCGGTGGCCACTGCGCAGACGATCGGCCCGCGCCGGTCAGGGCCGGCGGGTCACCAGGTCGCGGGTGATCTCGCCGGTCGACGTGCAGCCGGTCAGCGCCATCGTGAGGTCCAGCTCGGCCATCAGATGCTCGAGCACTGCGCGGACGCCAGCTGCCCCGGCGAGCGCCAGCCCGTAGACGTACGGCCGGCCGATGAGCACCGCGTGGGCGCCGAGGGCGAGCGCGGTGAAGACGTCCCCGCCGGAGCGGACGCCCGAGTCCATCAGCACCGGCACCCGGCCGGCGACCCTCCCCACGACGTCGACCAGTGCGTCCAGGGCGGCCACCGCGTTGTCGACCTGCCGGCCGCCGTGGTTGGACACGACGATGCCGTCGACGCCGGCGTCCAGCGCCCGTTCGGCGTCGTCGGCGGACAGCACGCCCTTGACGAGGACCGGCAATGACGTCATCGAGCGCAGCCGCGGCAGGTCGGCCCAGGTGAGCGACGGGTGGCTGAAGACGTCGAGGAAGGTCTCCACCGACGCCCGGGGCAGCGGTGAGCGCAGGTTGCCGACCAACCCGCCGGGGTGGGACCGGCTCAGGTCGAGGAGGGTCCGGACGGCGCCGGGCGTGGGCCGGGGCCGCGCCGCAGCCGGGTCGTGGTCGTCGGCACGCTGCTGCGCCAGCCGACGGAACACCGGGTCGCTGGTGTACTGCGCGATCCCCCTCCCGCGCGCGAACGGCAGGTACCCCAGGTCAAGGTCCCGCGGTCGCCAGCCGAGCACGTGCGTGTCGAGCGTGACCACCACCGCCTCGCAGCCGGCGGCCTCGGCCCGGGACAGGAAGCTCGCGACCAGCTCGTCGGAGCTGCTCCAGTAGAGCTGGAACCATCGGGGTGCCGCACCCATCGCCGCGGCACAGTCCTCCATCGACCGGGACGCCTGGGTCGAGAAGACCATCGGCAGTCCGAGGGAGGCAGTCGCCTCCGCCACGGCGACGTCGGCCCGGTCGTGCGCCAGCTCGAGGACGCCGACCGGCGCGGCGAGCAGCGGTGCGGGGATCGTCCGGCCGAACAGCTCGGTCGACATGTCACGGACCGACGTGTCCCGCAGCATCCGTGGCACCGTCGCCCACCGCGCGAAAACCGCCCGGTTGGCGTCGGTGGTGCGCTCCTGGCCGGCCGACCCGGCGACGTACGCGAAGGCCCTGCGGGACATCCGCCGTCGCGCCGCCTCCTCCAGCGCGGCTGCCGACGCCGGCACGGTGGGCCGGCGACCGAACGCGCCGTCACGGTAGATCCGGGACTGCACGGCCCGGCCGACGCTCGATTCCATCCGTCGATCCTGCACCACCTCTGCCGCCGCCCCTCGCCCTCGCCCTCGTCATCCGTCACCGGACCGGCGGGCGGGCTGGCTAGCCCGCGCCTGGTCTCGGACCTCGACCGTTGCCCGGCTCCCGGGCGGATCCGGGGTTCATCCGCGTTCCCTTGCTGCCGACAAGAGAAGGTGGAACGGGTGATGTCGCCTCCGTCGCTCCCCCCGGTCAGCAGGGCCGAGGGCGAGCGGTTGCGCAGCCTTGCGTCGATGGCGCGCGCCCTCGGCTTCTCACGGGACCTCTTCGACGTCCTCGATCGCGCCGTCTCCGAGGGCTGCCGGGTGGTGGACGCCGACTCGGCTTCGGTGAGCGTGCTCGACCGTCCTGCGGGACTGGTGCGCGTCCTGGTCAACGTCGGTGACCTCAGCGCGTCGGAGGAGCCCCGGCCGCGGAACGAGACCTACCAGCTCGCCGGGTTCCCGAAGCTGAGCCAGGTCGTCGGTGACCTCCAGCCGTGGACCTGTGCCCGGACGGACCAGCACCCGGACCCGCAGGAGCTGGCGCTGCTCGTCGAGCTGGGGAAGGGGGCGTCCCTGGGAGCTCCGGTCGTGGTGGACGGTGACCTGTGGGGCGAGCTCTACTTCACCCGCCACCTCGGGCGGGTGCCGTTCGACGACACCGACCTGGCCTACGTCGAGACGTTGGCAGCGATCCTTGCCGCCGGCGTCTCACGGGCGGTGCGCGAGAGCAGCCTCACCGAGCTCGCCTACCAGGACCCACTGACCGGTCTGGCGAACCGGCGACGGCTGGACCAGGTGGCCGCCAGCATGATCTCGGCCCGGACCGGGCTGGTCGTGGTCTCGGTGGACGTCAACGACCTCAAGCCGGTGAACGACCGGGACGGGCACGCAGCCGGCGACCGGCTCCTCCGCGACGTGGCCCGGGCTCTCACCTGGGTGTCCGAGGAGCTGCCGGGGTCGCTGGCTGCCCGGACCGGGGGTGACGAGTTCTGCCTGGTCGCCCCGACGGCCGACGTCGAGCGCGTGGCCGACGCCATCAGGCGCTTCATGACCGTCGTGCAGGAGCTGCCCCATCCGGCGGGCGTCAGCTGTGGCATCGCCTGGACCGGGTCCGGCAGCACGTCGCCGGGGACGCTGTTCGCCGAGGCGGACCGGGCTATGTACCACGCCAAGAAGCACGCGCTCACCGAGCCGTATGGCGTCATCCTGCCCACCGGCGGGTAGCCCCGAGTGCACGGCGGCTCGTGCGCGGCGGCCGCGCCCGGCTCCATCAAGCGAGGTAGAGGCGGCGGACGACGTCCTCGATCGCGGGCTCGACCACCGACAGGTCGCGCAGCTCGACCCGGGCGGACACCGCGGCGACGACGGCGGCCGCGCTGGTCTCCTCCGAGCGGAACGAGAGGTGCTGGCGCAGGCCGTCGGCCTCCACCCGGCGCAGCGTGGTGCCGGGGACGTCGGTCAGCGGGGGTGCCGGCTCGACCAGGTCGACGACGAGGACCCGCTCGGCGCCGACGCGGGCGACCAGTCCGGGCAGGGTGCCGTCGTAGGCGACCCGGCCGTGGTCGACCACGAGGATCCGGTTGCAGAGCCGCTCGATGTCGGGCAGGTCGTGGGTGGTGAGCAGCACGGTGGTGCCGCGCTCGACGCGCTCCCGGACGAGGAAGCCGCGCAACCGCTCCTTGCTGAGCAGGTCGAGCCCGATCGTCGGCTCGTCGAGGACGAGCAGGTCGGGGGAGTGCAGCAGCGCCGCCGTCACCTCGCCGCGCATCCGCTGGCCGAGCGAGAGCTGCCGCACGGGGGTGTCGAGGAAAGGCTCCATCTCCAGCAGCGCGATGCACTCGTCCAGCCGTGGTTGCCACTCCGGCGCGGGCAGCCGGTGGATCGCGGCGAGCAGCCGGAACGAGTCGCGCAGCGGGAGGTCCCACCACAGCTGGCTGCGCTGGCCGAACACGGCGCCGATCCGCCGGGCCAGCCGGGTCCTCTCAGGCACCGGCTGGAGCCCGCACACCCGGACGTGGCCGGACGTCGGCACCAGGATGCCTGTGAGCATCTTGATCGTCGTGGACTTGCCGGCGCCGTTCGCGCCGATGTAGCCGACGCACTCGCCGGGCTCGATGCCGAACGACACGCCGTCGACGGCGGCGACCACGTCGCGGGTGCGGCGCAGCCGGCCGGCCTTGCGGCGCACGACGAACTCCCGGCGCAGGTCCCGCACGTCGACGATCACGAACCGGTCCCCACGTAGCGCCGGAGCCCGACCTGCCAGAGCAGCAGTGCTGCCGCCATCGCGACCAACGACACCGGCAGCGAGCACCACGACACCCAGCCCGGCATGCCGAGCGGGTCGTCGCGGCCCAGCAGCGCCAGCGAGGGAAGGTAGGCGACGAACCCGACCGGCACCAGGAAGGTGAAGAAGCGCCGGATCGCCGAGCCGAAGACCGTGAACGGGAAGGCTGACAGGTAGTTGCCGCCGTAGGTGAAGGCGTTGGCGAACTCCATCCCCTCCACCACCCAGAAGCCGATGACGGCCGTGGCGATGAACACCGCGCTGAAGACGATGGCACCAGCGACGGGTGTGACGACGAGCAGCCCGACCCGGGCCGGCGTCCAGTCGACCTGGGCGGCGTGCAGCGCGACGGCCAGCACGGCCAGTCCGGTGCCGACCCGGCCCAGCCGGCGCAGACTGAAGTCGCTCGTCACGAGCTGTCCGAGAGCCGAGAGCGGCCGCAGCAGGAACGAGTCGAACGTGCCGGCGCGCAGGTAGCGCGGCAGCTCGTCCACGTGACCCACGGCGAGGTCGGCGAGGCCGAAGCTGGCGACGGCGAGCCCGTACATCACGGCGACCTCGGCGTAGTCGAAGCCGCCGAGGCTGTCGACCTGGTGGAACACCACGTAGATCTCGACGAACTCGACCAGCACGAGCAGCACCTGCGACCCGAGCTCGACCGCGAACGACGCGCGGTAGGACGCCTGCGCCGCGACCCGCGACCGGATGATGGCGAGGTACGCCGGCGCGACGGTCGGCGGCCGCCCCGTCGCCGTTGTCGCCACGGCGGCGTCAGCCACCCTGCACCACCAGCCGGCGAGTTGCCCGGGCCAGCACCACCCGGCCGGCGAGCAGCAGCACGATCGTCCAGCCGAGCTGGGCGGCGACCTCGCCGACTGCCCGGAGCCCGGTCGCCTGGCCGGTCACGAGGTCGATCGTGAACTGCACCATCGCGGGGAACGGCGTCGCGTAGGCGACGGTCTGCAGCCAGCCGGGGAACAGCTGCACCGGGACGAGGTGGCCGCCGAGCAGGCCGGCCACCAGGACGTAGAGCAGCACCAGCCCGCGGATCTCGGTGAGCCAGAACGCCAGCAGGTTGAGCATGAACCGCATCGCGAACGACACGCAGACGGCCAGCACCAGCGAGACGGGGAGCAGCGCGATCGCGGTCGGGTCGTCGGGCCAGTGGAAGCCGAAGAACACCGCGCCGAACAGGATCGGCACGGCGGCCCGCGACACGAGTCCCCAGGCGCCCCGGCCGAGGTCGGTCGCCAGCCACGACAGCTGCAGGTCGACCGGTCGCGCCAGGTCGACGGCGATGTCCCCGGTGCGCACCCGGTCGGCGAGCTCGGTCCAGCCGAAGATCATCACCACTGCGATCATCGCCTGCGACACCCAGGCGTACGTCGACAGGCTGGCGGCGTCGTACCCGGCCACCGACCCGCCGGCGGACTTCGCGATGCCGAGCAGGATCGACAGCTTGATGACACCGAAGACGGTGTTGACGAAGACGCCGGCCACCGCGGCCTGCCGGTAGGTCGCCCACCGGCGGTACCCCGCCCCCGCCAGCGCCGCCACGGGCCGCAGCGCGCCGACCTCCCCCGAAATGATCACGGGACCGTGGTCAACTTGGCCCGACAGCGGCCTGTAAGCCACTGTCGACCCGAGTTGATCACGGGACCGTGATCAACTCCGGGTGGCAAGGACACAAGGGCGAGACCTTACGCCGTTCTCAGGGCAGGCGGTAGGAGTCGCCCTCCGGCACGACCAGGCCGTCCGCGGCCAGCGCGGCGAGGGCGCGGTCCCGCTGGGTCGGGTCGGCCCAGACGGCCGCCAGCTCCTCGGCACCGGCCGGGCCGGGCCGGTCCCGCAGCACCGCCATGAGCAGGCCCCGCACCTGCCGGTCGGTGCCGGCGAAGGCCTGCACCCGCCGCACCGGGCCGTCGTACGCCGGCGACCCGGCGGCTCGCCAACTACACCGGTCGCGGACCGGGCACTCGTCGCAGCGCGGCGACCGCGCGGTGCACACCAGCGCGCCGAGCTCCATGACCGCGACGGCCCACCGCGCCGCCACCGCCGGCTCGTCCGGCACCACGGCCTCGGCGCGGGCCCGCTCGCCCGCGGTCAGGGCCGGCGCCGGCTGCTCCGCACCGCCCACGGCGCGGGCCAGCACCCGGCGGACGTTGGTGTCCAGCACCGCGTGCCGTGCGCCGTGGCCGAAGGACATCACCGCCGCGGCCGTGTAGTCGCCTACCCCGGGCAGCGCCCTCAAGCCGGCGTAGGTCGACGGCAGCTCGCCGCCGTGGTGCTCGACGACCGTCACCGCGGCGGTGTGCAGCCGCAGCGCGCGTCGCGGGTAGCCCAGCCGGCCCCACATCCGCACCGCCTCGCCGGGCGCCTCGGCCGCCAGGTCGGTGGGGCCGGGCCAGCGCTCCAGCCAGGCCCGGTAGACCGGCTCGACCCGGGCGACCGGGGTCTGCTGCAGCATCACCTCGCTGACGAGGACGGCCCACGGGGCGGTGCCCGGCACCCGCCACGGCAGGTCGCGGGCGTGCGCGGCGAACCAGTCGAGCACCGGGGCGTGCAGCGGCGAGGTCGGCATCTCGCGGGCGATCCTCCCACCCGGGCCCGGACGGCGCCGGGAAGGGGACGTCGCGCCTCAAGGTCGGCACCCGGACTGACGATCCGTGACGCATGGGCGATGAGCACGGCAGCGTCCTCCCTCGCGTGCGGAAGGTGGCGGTCCCGCCGATGAGCAGCCGGCCGTTGACCGACCCGCAGCCCGGCGCCACCGCTGCTGTCGGCGACGCCGCGCCGCCGCTCGTCCTCGTGCTCGTGGGCCGCACCAGGGTCCGCACCCAGGCCCTGCGCACCCTGCTCTCCGCCCCCGGCTTCCACGTCGCTGCCGAGGTCACGACAGCGCAGGCGGCCGAGGCGGCGGTGGTCGCGCACCGGCCCGGTGCCGTCCTCATCGACCTCGACCCGGCAGACGGGGGCGTCGAGGCCATCGAGCGGATCATGGGCACCCGGCCGACGCCGATCGTCGTCTGCGGCCTCCTCGCCGAGCACTCGGCCGCGGTGCTGGCGGCCGGCGCGGTCGACGTCGTCGGCGCCCTGGACGCGGTCCCGGGCACGCCGGCGTACACGACGGCTCTGCAACGCCATCTACGGGTGGCCAGCCGGGTCCGGGTCATCACCCACCCGCGGAACCGGCTGCGCGCCCGGGGCCTGACCCACCGGGTGGACCCGTCCGCCGCTCCGGTGGTCGCCGGCTTCCCGCAGCCGGCGCCGTCCGCGGCCCGGAGCGGGCGCTCGACAGTTCGCCCGACCGATCCGCGGCCCGCGCCCGGTGGCCGGGCGCGGCACGTCCGCGTGGTGGTCATCGGTGCCTCCACCGGTGGGCCGCCCGCGCTGGCGACCCTGCTGTGCGACCTGCCGCCCGACCTCGACGTCCCGATCCTCGTCGTGCAGCACATGGCCGACGGGTTCGTGGAGAGCCTCGCGACCTGGCTGGACGGACTGTCGCCGCTGCCGGTCGTGCTGGCCGAACACGGCCGCCGGCTGCGTCCCGGGGTGGTGCACGTCGCTCCCGCCGGGCTCAACACGGTCCTCCGTCCCGGCCTGCGGATCGAGCTGCGCACACCACCGGTCGGGCAGTTCCACATCCCGGGCGTCGATGCGGCGTTCACCAGCGCGGCGGCCGTCTGCGGCCAGCACGCGATCGGCGTACTGCTCACCGGCATGGGCCGCGACGGCGCCGCGGGGCTGCGGGTGATGCGGGACGCCGGTGCGCTCACCGTCGGTCAGGACGAGCCGACCTGCGTCGTCTACGGCATGCCGGCCGCCGCCCGCGCGCTCGGGGCCGTCGAGGAGGAGCTGCCGCTCGCAGAGATCGGGCCGGCCGTGGTCGCCGCCGTCGAGTCCGGCGCACCGCGCCCGGACGTCACGCCGCGAGGCCGGCCGTGACCGGTCGCAGGCGCCCGTCGGCACCGCCCCAGCTGTCGGACGCCGACTTCGGCGCGCTGCGGGACTACCTGCTCACCACCGCCGGGCTGGTGTTCGACCAGAGCCGTCGAGCCTCGCTCACCTCGGTGGCGATCGAGCGCCTCGCCTCGGCGGGTGCTGCCGGGGTCGCCTCCTACCTCGCGTTCGTCGGCTCCCCGGCCGGCGCCGCCGAGCGGCAGCGGCTGATCGACGCCGTGACGGTGCAGGAGACGCACTTCTTCCGCAATGCACCGCAGATGGAGGCACTGCGCCGGCACGTGCTGCCCGAGCTGCTGGGGCGGTCCGCCGGCCGGTCCCGGCCGCTGACGATCTGGAGCGCGGGCTGCTCGACGGGTGAGGAGCCGTACAGCCTCGCCATGCTGCTGCTGGAGCTCGCCCCGGCCGCGGTCGCGAAGGGTGGCGTCCGCATCGTCGGCACCGATGTGTCGGCCCGCGCGCTGCAGGTCGCCCGCGGCGCGACCTACGCCGGTCGCACGCTGGAGACCGCGTCGTCGGACGCGCGCGACACCTGGTTCGAGCCGCGCCCGTCCGGGTCACTCGCGGTCGCCGAGCCGGTGCGGGCGCTGGTGGACCTCACCCTGCACAACCTGGTCACCGACCCGCCGCCGTTCGCGGCCGGCGGGGTGGACCTCGTGGTCTGCCGCAACGTGACCATCTACTTCGACCGGCAGACCACCCGCTCGCTCGTCGCGTCGTTCCACGGCCTGCTGGCCGAGGGCGGCTACCTGCTGCTCGGCCACTCCGAGACGCTCTGGCAGGTGAGCGACGACTTCGCCCTGGTTCCGGTCGGCGACGCGTTCATCTACCGCCGCGCGGACGTCGCCCGGCAGGACGCGCCGCGCCGCCGGCGGCTGCCCTCGGTCCGCCGCGCGTCGCCGGCCGGCCCGGCTCCCGCAGCCCGAGCCGCCTTCCGACCCGCACCGGCCACCGTGGCGCCCCGGCGCCGGCCGGCGCCCGCCGCGACCCGTGCCGCTCCCGCCGTCCCGAGCGCCGCCGACCTGCTGGCCGCAGCACGACAGCTGATGGATGCCGGCGACTACGCCGGCGCGGCGACCGCGGCGGACCAGGCCGTGCTGTCCGACCAGCTGCTCGCTCCGGCGTACGTCCTGCTCGGCCGGGCCCGCACCTCGATCGGCCAGGACGAGGCGGCGGTCGGCCCGCTGCGCAAGGCCGTCTACCTCTCGCCCGACGCCGGTGAGGCGCACTTCCTGCTCGCCGGGGCCCTCGCCCGGCTCGGCCAGCACGCCGGGGCGGCTGCTGCCTACCGCGCGGCGGCGGGCAGCCTGCAGCGGCTGGACGCTGCCACCCTCGACGACCTGTTCGGCGGCCGCGACCTGGCCGAGCTGGTCGAGCTCTGCCTGCGGCTCGCGGAGCGGTCCGAGGCGTCGGCCCAGGACGCCGCGCCGGTCAGCCGGGCGGGTGCGTCATGAGCGGCTGGGTCACCTTCGTCATAGCGGGACGCGAGCTGGCCGGCGCCCTCGACGAGGTCCGCGAGGTGGTGCGCGCGACCGGCGTCGAGGAGCTCTCCGGCAGCCGGGCACCGGTGAGCGGGCTGCTGGAGCTGCGCGGCACCCCGGTTCCGGTCGTCGACCTGCGCAGCGCCGCGGACCCGGACGGTGGCGGCGACGTCCTCGTCCTGGGCACGGCCGCGGGTCTGCTCGGCCTCGCCGTCGACAAGGTCCTTGCTGTGATCGGCCAGGACGACCTGGCACCACTGGCCCCCGGCGCCCCGCGATCGGTCGGGCTGCCGCCGTACGTCCTGGAGGTGCGGCACGACGCGGCCGGCCGCCCGGTGCTCGTGGTGTCGCTGCGCGCGCTCGCCGGGCTCGTCCCGGCCTGATCCCCTTCTCAGACGTAGCGCTCGAGGATCGAGGACTCGGCCAGCCGCGACAGGCCCTCGCGGATGCTGCGGGCCCGGGACTCGCCGACGCCCTCGACGGCCTGCAGGTCGTCGATGCTCGCGGCGAGCAGCTTCTGCAGGCTGCCGAAGTGCTCGACCAGCCGGTCGACGACCGTGGCGGGCAACCGCGGGACGCGGGCGAGCAGCCGGTAGCCGCGCGGGCTGACGGCTGCGTCGAGGCCCTCGCCGCCGTGGTAGCCGAGGGCGCGGGCGACCGAGGACAGGTCGAGCAGCTCGAGCGCGTCGAGCCCGTCGAGGTCGGTCATGACATCGACCACCGTGCGCGGCTTCCGGCCGGTCGCGGTCGGCAGGTAGTCGCGTGCGATCAGCTCACGGTCGGGGTCGACACCGGCGATCAGCTCGTCGAGCTGCAGCGTGAGGAGACGGCCGTCGGTGCCGAGCTCGACGACGTAGGACTCGATCTCGCCGGCGATGCGGCGGACCATCTCGAGACGCTGGGCGACGGCGGACACGTCGCGGACGGTGACGAGGTCCTCGATCTCCAGCGCTGACAGGGTGCCCGAGACCTCGTCGAGCCGCAGCTTGTAGCGCTCGAGGGTGGCTAGTGCCTGGTTGGCGCGGGACAGGATCTGGGTCGACGCCTCGAGGACGTAGCGGCCGCCACCGACGTAGATAGCGATGATCGACATCGACTGGCTCACCGACACGACCGGCAGGCCGGTCTGCTTGTGGACGCGGTCGGCGGTGCGGTGCCGGGTGCCGGACTCGTCGGTGGGGATGGTGGGGTCGGGGACCATCTGGACCGCTGCCCGCAGGATCTTGGTGCAGTCGCGGTCGACGACGATCGCACCGTCCATCTTGGCGAGCTCGCGCAGCCGGGTCGCGCTGAACTCGATGTCGAGGACGAAACCGCCGGTGCAGAGGGTGTCGACCATGCGGTCGTAGCCGAGGACGATGAGGGCGCCGGTGCGGCCGCGCAGGATCCGCTCGAGCCCGTCGCGCAGCGTGGTGCCGGGGGCGACGGCTGCGAGGGTGGTCCGCAACGGGTCGTCGGTGCGCTCGGCTGGTGCCACGTCCCCTGCTCCCCGGTCGGCTGCTGGTCAGGCGGAGTGTAACGGCGCCCGCCGGGGCGGCCGCCGCGTCCGACGGGTCACGAGACGATCACGAGTTGCTGGTGGTGCCCGGCGCTCACGCCGCGTCAGTGCCGGCGCTGGCCGAACGGGATGACCTCGGCGCCGGGGAACGCCACCTGCATCGCGTGGTCCAGGTCGCGGACCTCGATGGCCTGGATGCCGGGCGGCACCTTGCCCGGGTCGGGTGGCACCAGAGCATGCGTGAACCCCAGCCGAGCCGCCTCGGCCAGCCGGCGTGCGGTGCCGGTGACCCGGCGGATCTCGCCGGCCAGGCCCACCTCTCCGACGGCCACCAGGCCGGTGGCCAGCGGGTCGTTGCTCGCGCCGCCCGCGATGGCGAGGGCGAGGGCGAGGTCGGTGGCCGGCTCGGTGAGCCGCACCCCGCCGACGGTCGCGGCGTAGACGTCGCAGGTGCCGACCTTGAGCCGGGTGCGGCGCTGCAGGACCGCCAGCACCATGGCCAGCCGTCCGCTGTCGATGCCGCTCGTGGTGCGCCGCGGCGAGGCGAGCGTCGAGGCGACGACCAGCGCCTGCACCTCAGCGACCAGCGGCCGCTTGCCCTCGACCGTGACGGTGACGCAGGTGCCGGCCACCGGCTCGCGCCGCTCGGAGAGGAACAGGCCGCTCGGGTCGGGCAGTCCCTCGATGCCGTCGTCGGACAGGTCGAAGCAGCCGACCTCGTCGGCCGGGCCGTAGCGGTTCTTGACCCCGCGCACCAGCCGGAGACGGGACTGACGGTCGCCCTCGAAGTGCAGCACGACGTCGACCAGGTGCTCGAGCAGGCGCGGGCCGGCGATGCTGCCGTCCTTGGTCACGTGGCCGACGAGCACGGTGGAGATGCCGCGCTCCTTGGCGACCCGCGTCAGGGCAGCGGCGACCTCGCGGACCTGGCTGACGTTGCCGGGCGAGCCGTCGACCTCTGCGCTGGCGATGGTCTGGACCGAGTCGACGACCAGCAGGTCGGGCTTGACCGCGTCGAGGTGGCCCAGGACGGCGGCGAGGTCGACCTCGGCGGCGAGGTAGAGGTCGTCGCGCAGGGCGCCGATGCGGTCGGCGCGCAGCCGCACCTGGGCGGCCGACTCCTCGCCGGTGACGTAGAGCGCGCGGGACCGCTCGGCGAAGCGCGCGGCGACGTCGAGCAACAGGGTCGACTTCCCGACGCCGGGCTCGCCGGCCAGGAGCACCACGGCGCCCGGGACGAGCCCGCCGCCGAGCACCCGGTCGAGCTCGTCGACCCCGGTGGGCACGGCACGCGCCAGCTCGACGTCGACGTCGCCGATGGGAAGGGCGGCGGTGCTGACGGGGCCGGCCCTGGTGGTGCGGACAGCCGGCGCGGCCAGGTCGACGAGCGTGCCCCAGGCCTGGCACTCCCCGCAGCGACCGACCCACTTGGCGGCGGACCAGCCGCACTCCGCGCAGCGGTAGGACGGACGCTCGCGGGTCAGGGCCTTGGGCATGGCACGACGGTAGGTGGGGGGTCGGACACGGCCCGGGAGGCGCGCGGCTCAGGGGGCGCGGAACGACTCCTCGACCAGGCCGCGCCGGAAGAAGTCCTCGCCGAGGCCGGCGATGAGCGGCTCGACCTGGCTGGTCATCGCGCGCAGCGCGGCGAGCTTCGTCTCGAGCAGGTCGCCCTCGAGCACGACGTCGACGAGCAGATGTTCCCGGGGGGTGCACGGCGGCTCGGCGCCCATGAACACGTTGAACCGCTCCAGCGGCTCGCGGAACTGGACCAGCCACTCCGGGCTGTTCGTCGCGTAGCCGAGCCGCGCGCCGGGCTTGCCGACCCGCGCGAACGCCTCCGTCGCCCACCGGGAAGCAGCCTTGTGGTCCTCGTGCCCGGTCATGCCGTCGGGCCCGAACGTCAGCACCGTGTCGGGCTGCACCTCCGCCATCACCTCGGACACCCGGCGTACCGCCTCGTCCTGGTCGACACCGGCGCAGCCGCCGTCGGGGTGGTCGAGCCAGTGGTGCTCCGTGACGCCGAGGACGGCGAGCGCGGCGGCCATCTCCGCCGTGCGGACGGCGGCCAGCGGCGCTCCGCTCGGCCAGCGCTGCTCGTCGGGCGAGCCGAGCTCGCCGCGGGTCGCCGTGATGCACACGACCCGGTCCCCGGCGCGGACCGCCCGCGCCATCAGTCCCGCGCACAGCCAGCTCTCGTCGTCGGGGTGCGCCCAGACGCCCAGGATCGTGCCGAGGGGGTTGTCACCGGCCATGGGGAGACGCTACTCCCGGCGCCCGCCGCAGGAGGTCGGTGGTGACGAGCCAAGTGGCCCGGCTGGGCGGCCGGATTCCGACGGGGTAGCGCGGCCACTTCGGTCCCTTCGCCGTCCGGGCGCCGCGTCCGCCGTCGGTGGGGCTGTCCGTGCGGCTTCCCGACCGGGTGGCGGGGCCACTCCGCTCGTTCCGGGCGACCGACGCGAGCTAGCGGCGCCGCGGCGGGTCGGCGGGGTGCAGCACCAGCCGCCGGCGGCCGTGCGCCTCGCAGTAGCCGACCAGCTCGTCGTAGCCCTGCTGCCCCATCAGCTCGACCAGCTCGGCCCGCATCGAGAGGTACACCGGCTCCATGCCGACGTGCGCCTCGGTGTTGCCGCTGCAGTACCAGTCGAGGTCGTGGCCGCCGGGGCCCCAGCCACGCCGGTCGTACTCGGCGATGACCACCACGAGGTGCTCGGTGTCGTCCGGGCGCTTGGTGTGCTCGAAGGTCCGACGGATCGGCAGCTGCCAGCAGACGTCCGGCTTGGTCTCGAGGAAGTGCCGGCCGGTCCGCAGGGCCAGGCCGTGCAGTGCGCACCCGCCGCCGCCGGCGAAGTCCGGTCGGTTGGCGAAGACGCACGCGCCGTCGACGACCCTCGTCTTGCGCGCGCCCTCCTCGTCCTTCTCCGTCCAGTCCTTGGGGGAGTAGTGCTGCCAGGTCTCGGGCGTGAGCTGCTTGACGAACTGCTTGACGCGCTTCTCGTCGTCCTTGTCGGAGAAGTGCGCGCCCAGCGTGCAGCAGCCGACACCGTCGGGCTGGTCGGCGTAGATGCCCTGGCACCCGTTGCCGAAGATGCACTCCCACCGCGAGGTCAGCCAGGTCACGTCGCAGCGGAACGACTGGTCGGCGTCGGCGGGGTCGGGGAACTCGACCCACGCGCGGGCGAAGTCAAGCGGTACCTCGGGCACCCGCCCAGCCTATGTGTCGGCGACGCATCGCGAGACGCCGCGTGGCAGCGTGGTCCCCGCCGATCGTCGTGCGGGATCATCGGCAGGGGCTCTCCTGACGGACGGAGGTACGGCGTGCGGCTGGCGGTGCTCGACGTCGGCTCCAACACCGTGCACCTGCTCGTCGTCGACGCGCACGAGGGCGCGCGGCCGCTACCGGTGAGCTCGGACAAGTCGGAGCTCCGGCTGGCCGAGCACCTGACCGACGACGGCCGGGTCGACGACGCCGGCCGTGCGCGACTGGTCGAGTGCGTGCAGCGCGCGCTCGAGGTCGCGGAGGACCGTGGCACGGAGGACCTGCTCGCGTTCGCCACATCGGCGCTGCGCGAGGCCGGCAACGGCGCCGAGGTGCTGGCCGCGGTCCGCGAGGAGACCGGTGTCGACCTCCAGGTGCTCAGTGGTGACGACGAGGCGCGACTGACCTTCCTCGCGGTGCGGCGGTGGTTCGGCTGGTCGTCCGGCCGCCTCATGGTGCTCGACATAGGCGGCGGCTCGCTGGAGATCGCTGCCGGCATCGACGAGCTGCCTGACGCCATCGCGTCGATGCCGCTCGGCGCCGGCCGGCTGACCCGCGAGATGCTTCCCGACGACCCGCCGTCGGCCAAGGACGTCAAGGCACTGCGCAAGCACGTGCGTACCGAGGTGGCCAAGCGGCTGCGGCCGTTCGAGGCGCTGGGGGAGCCGGACCACGCGGCCGCCACGTCGAAGACGTTCAAGCAGCTCGCCCGACTGACCGGAGCCCCGTCCTCCTCGGAGGGCGAGCTGGTGGCACGGTTGGTGACCCGCGACGACCTGCACGAGTGGGTGCCGCAGCTCGCCGGGATGAGCCACGAGGAGCGGGCCGAGCTGCCGGGGGTCTCGGCCGGCCGGGCCCCGCAGCTGCTCGCGGGCGCCGTCGTCGCCGAGGCGGTGCTCGACCTGCTCGACCTGGAGGACGTGCAGGTCTGCCCGTGGGCGCTGCGCGAGGGGATCATCCTGCGCCGCATCGACTGGATGCGGGGCGAGACCTGACCTCGCGTCAGGGGCACCACGCTCCGCCTAGTCTTGTCGGTGTGGACAGGACGGTTCTGGTGCCCCGGGCGAAGGTCGCCCTGTCGACGGCGTCCTGCTACCCGGAGACCTGCACGACGGCCTTCGAGATGGCTGCGTCCCTCGGCTTCGACGGCGTCGAGGTCATGGTGTGGACCGACCCGGTCAGCCAGGACGCCGATGCGCTGCGCGGGCTCTCCGACCGCTACGGCGTGCCGATCCTTGCGATCCACGCGCCTTGCCTGCTGCTGACCCAGCGGGTCTGGTCGACCGATCCGTGGACGAAGCTGCAGCGCGCCCAGGCCGCGGCCGAGCGGGTCGGCGCCCCGACCGTCGTGGTGCACCCGCCGTTCCGCTGGCAGCGCGACTACGCCCGGGGCTTCGTCGAGGGCCTGCGCCGCATGCAGCACGAGACCGACGTGACCTTCGCCGTCGAGAACATGTTCCCGTGGCGGGCGCGCAGCCGGGAGATCGCGGCCTACCTGCCGACGTGGGACCTGTTGGAGCTCGACTACCCGGCCACCACCCTCGACCTGTCGCACACGGCGACCTCCGGTTCCGACGCGGTACGCGTCGTCGAGGCCCTTGGCGACCGGCTGCAGCACGTGCACCTCGCCGACGGCTCCGGCTCGAGCAAGGACGAGCACCTGGTGCCCGGCCGCGGCGGCCAGCCGTGCGGCGACGTCCTCGAGCGGCTGGCCCGCGGCGGGTACGCCGGCACGGTGGTCCTCGAGGTCAACACCCGCCGGGCCGTCAACCGCGACGAGCGCGAGGCCGACCTCGCCGAGGGGCTGGCCTTCGCGCGGCTCAACCTCGCGGCGGCCGCCGGCAGCACCACGTGAGCGGGCCGCCCCCGGTGACCGACCGCCAGCTGTTCGACGCCGTCGCGGCCGCCTACGACTCCTACCGGCCCGACTACCCGGCGCAGCTGTTCGACGCGCTGGAGTCGGCGATGGGGCAGCCGCTGCTCTGGTCGTCGGTCTGTGACGTCGGGTGCGGTACCGGCATCGCGTCGCGGGCGATCGCCGGGCGCGGCGCCACCGTCACGGCCGTCGACCCCGGCGAGGGGGTGCTGCGGGTGCTCCGGTCGCGGTCGACGTCGCGGGTGCTGCCCGTCGTCGGCGACGGCAACGCGCTGCCCCTCGCCGACGGGCAGTACGACCTCGTGTCGTACGCCCAGTCGTTCCACTGGACCGACCCCGACCGCGCGCTGGCCGAGGCGTTCCGCGTGCTCAAGCCCGGCGCGGTCTTCGCCGCCTGGTGGAACCGGCACGACACGTCGGTGCCGTGGTTCGCGAGGCACCAGCAGCGGCTGTTCGCCGCCTGCGGGTGGCCGGGCCACGCCGACGAGTCGTGGGTGGCCACCCGGCTCGCGCAGCCGCCGTGGTCCCGGCACGTCGCCACCGTCGAGGTGCCATGGTCCCGACGGATGTCGCTGGTCGACTTCGGCCGCAACATCATGACGAAGTCCTACGTCTTCGCCCTCGGCGACCGGGCTGCCGACGTGGTCGCCGCGGAGGTCGACGCACTCGCCGCCGAGCACCCTGACGGCTTCGTCGACGAGCCGTTCTCGACGTACGCCGTGATGGCCCGCCGATGACCGGGACCGCGGCGCGGCGCGGCCCGGGCCGGCCGGCCGACGGCGGCGACCGGCGTACGGCGATCCTCGACGCAGCCCGCGAGCACTTCGCGGAGCGTGGCTACACCGGCGCCAGCGTCCGGGGCATCGCGCGCACCGCGGGCGTCGACCCGGCCCTGGTGCACCACTACTTCGGGACGAAGGAGCAGGTCTTCGTCGCCGCCATGGAGCTGCCGTTCGACCCCGCCGAGCAGCTGCCGCAGGTGCTCGCCGGTGACCCGGACGGCACGGGGGAGCGGCTGGTGCGGCTGTTCCTCTCCGTGTGGGAGCAGCCCGGCTTCCGGACGCCGATGCTCGGCCTGCTGCGGTCCGCCCTGACCGGCGAGCAGGGTGCTGCGACGTTGCGGGAGTTCGTCGGGTCGGCCCTGCTCGGCCGGGTGGCCGTCGCCGTCGGCCAGGACGACCCGTTGCGGGTGCAGGCCGCGGCTGCCCAGATGATCGGCGTGGTCATGCTCCGGCACGTCGTCCGGATCGAGCCGCTGGCATCGGCGCCGGTCGAGGACGTCGTCGCCCTGATAGCCCCGGTGGTGCAGCACCACCTGCTGGGCTGACGCTGCTGCCCCGCGAGGGGTTGACGAGAGGCTCACCCACCGGCATATTCATCACATGATGAATTACGCGCAAGGCAGCCCGGCGATCGTGCTGGACCGGCTCCGGGTCGTCCGCGGCGGCCGGGTGGTGCTCGACGACGTCTCCCTGGAGGTCGCCCGCGGCAGCGTGACCGGCCTGCTCGGCCCGAGCGGCTGCGGCAAGTCGACCCTGATGCGCTCGGTGGTCGGCGTCCAGGTGGTCGCGGGCGGCCGGCTGACGGTGCTCGGGGAGCCCGCGGGGACGGCTCCGCTGCGGCGCCGCGTCGGCTACGTCACGCAGGCGCCGTCGGTCTACGCCGACCTCACCGTGCGCGAGAACCTGCGCTACTTCGCCGCCGTCCTGGGCGCGCCGCGTACCGACGTCGACCGGGTCATCGGCGAGGTCGGGCTGACCAGCCACGCCGACGCCGTGGTGGGCCGGCTGTCCGGCGGCCAGGAGGCCCGGGTCTCGCTGGCGGCCGCCCTGCTCGGGGAGCCCGAGCTGCTCGTCCTGGACGAGCCCACCGTGGGCCTGGACCCGGTGCTGCGCCGAGACCTCTGGGACCTCTTCCGCACCCTGGCCGAGCGCGGCACGACGCTGCTCGTCAGCAGCCACGTCATGGACGAGGCCACCCGGTGCGACCGCCTGCTGCTCATGCGCGAGGGCGCACTCCTCGCCGACGACACGGAGCAGGGGCTGCTCGACCGCACCGGCGCGGCAGACGTCGAGGCGGCGTTCCTCGCCCTCGTCGACGGTGCCGCACCTGACCCCGCCCGCGGCACGAACCAGATCACGACCGGGAGCCCGTCATGAGCCTCAGCCGCACCCTCGCCACCGCCGGGCGGGTCCTCCGCCAGCTGCGGCACGACCCACGCACCATCGCGTTGATGCTCGTCGTACCGTGCGTGCTGGTGGGGCTGCTCGCCTGGGTCTTCGAGGGCAGCCCGACCTTCGACCGCATCGGTGCCCCGCTGCTCGGGGTGTTCCCGTTCGTCGTGATGTTCCTCGTCACCAGCATCGCCACGCTGCGCGAGCGCACCTCGGGGACGCTGGAGCGCCTGCTGACGATGCCGCTCGGTCGGCTGGACCTGCTCGTCGGCTACGCCCTCGCCTTCGGGGCCGTTGCGGTGGTCCAGGCGGGACTCGTGAGCGCGCTGTCCCTCACCTGGTTCGGGCTGGACGTGGCCGGCCCCTCGTGGCTGCTGGTCGTCGTCGCACTGGCCGACGCGCTGCTCGGCACGGCGCTCGGCTTGTTCGTGAGCGCCTTCGCGAGCTCGGAGTTCCAGGCTGTGCAGTTCATGCCGGCGTTCGTGCTGCCGCAGTTCCTGCTCTGCGGGCTGCTGGTGCCGCGGGACCAGATGCCCGACGTGCTGCACGGGGTCTCGTCGGTCCTGCCGTTGTCCTACGCCGTGGACGCGCTGGGTGACGTGACGACGAACACCGAGGTCGCCACGGGAACGTGGGTCGACCTCGGCGTCGTCGTTCTCTCGGTCGCCATGGCGCTCGCGCTGGGTGCGGCAACCCTGCGCCGGCGGACCACCTGACGGCGTTCGCTCAGTGGTAGCGGCGCATCGAGCTGGCCGCGGGGCCTGAGGAGACCGTTTCCCGGTCTCCGTCCCGCAGGTCGACCTCGTCCCTGTCGTAGTCGGCGCTGTGGTCGGCACCCGACTCGTCAGCGTCCTGGGCCGTGAGCGGCTCCGCGATGTCCTCGAGCGACCGTCCCTCGGCGTCGACGGCCAGGAAGGCCGCGACGATGCCGGCGCCGATCATGAGGCCGGCGCCGAGGTAGTAGCCGTTGATGACCTGGTCCCTGCCCTGCTCGATGAACTTGCCGAACAGGATCGGCCCGACGATGCCGCCGAGCCCGGTGCCCACGGCGTAGAAGAACGCGATGGCCATCGCGCGGGTCTCCATCGGGAAGATCTCCGACACCGTGAGGTAGGCCGAGCTGGCGCCGGCCGAGGCGAAGAAGAACACGACGCACCACATGAGCGTCAGGGTGGACGCCGACAGCGAGCCGTTGTGGAACAGCACGCCCGTCAGGACGAGCACCAGCCCCGACACGATGTAGGTGCCCGCGATCATGATGCGCCGGCCGACCGTGTCGAAGAACTTGCCGAGCAGGAGCGGGCCGGCGAAGTTACCGATCGCCAGCGGGATGAGGTACCACGGTGCCGTCGAGTCGCTGACCTTCATGATCTTGATGAGCACCAGGGCGAAGGTGAAGAACACCGCGTTGTAGAGGAACGCCTGCCCGATGAACAGCGACAGGCCGAGCACGAAGCGCTTGGGGTAGAGCTTCCACGCGGTCTTCGCGATCTCGGCGAAGCCGATGGTCTTCCGCTGCCGGACGGTGAGGTAGTCGTCGCTGTCCTCGGCCTTCGGAAGCTTCTCGTCGGTCGACTCCTCGACCTGGCCCTCGATGTCGCGGACGATGCGCTCGGCGCCCTTCTCCTTGCCGTGGATGAACATCCAGCGGGGGCTCTCGGGGACGTTCTTGCGGACGAACAGGATCCCGATCCCGAGGACGGCGCCGAGGCCGAAGGCGATCCGCCAGCCGAGGTCCTTGGCGAAGAAGTTCTCGTTGAGCAGGACCACCGAGAGGGCGGCGCCGAGCGCGGTGCCGAGCCAGAACGAGCCGTTGATGATGAGGTCGACGCGGCCGCGGACCCGCGCCGGGATCAGCTCGTCGATCGCCGAGTTGATCGCGGCGTACTCGCCGCCGACGCCGGCTCCCGTGAAGAAGCGGCAGACGAAGAACCACATCGGGTTCATCGAGAAGGCGGTCAGCACCGTGGCGACCAGGTACAGCGCAAGGGTCACCATGAAGAGCCGCTTCCGGCCGAGCCGGTCGGTGAGGTAGCCGAAGAACAGGGCGCCCAGGCAGGCGCCGGCGACGTACACGCCGGCCGCGATGCCGATCTGGCTCTCGGTGATCGAGAGGCCGCTGCCCTTCTCCGTCAGCCGGCCGGCGATCGAGCCGACGATGGTGACCTCGAGCCCGTCGAGGATCCACACCGTGCCGAGGCCGATGACGACGAGCCAGTGCCACCTGGCCCAGGGCAACCGGTCCATCCGGGCCGGGATGTTCGTCTTGATGCTGCCGGTCTGGACCCCGCTCATACTGGCCTCCCGTGCTGCGTGCTGCGGCCAGGAGCGGCCGCAGAGGACGTCGCACGTGGTGCCCGCACCGATCTGCGCGAAACATGTGCGCACCGCGGCGACCCCCGGCTGGGGAGGAGTGGGTGCCCGCGGCGTTAGCCTGAGCCGGTGCACGACGACGCGGTCGTGCCGGGGTCGAGGAGGTATGTCCGTTGCTGCGGCGTGTGCTGCTGTCGATGTCCCGCAGCCGGCGGATCCGGCACCTGGTGGAGACCGCCCCCGGCTCGCGCTCGGTGGTCGCCCGGTACGTCCCGGGGACCGCCGCCGAGGACGCCGTCGAGGCGACCCACACGCTGGCCGACAAGGGCCTGCTGGTCTCGCTGGACCACCTCGGTGAGGACACGACCGACCTCGCGCAGGCGACCGCGACCAAGGAGGCGTACCTCCGGCTGCTGGACCTGCTCCACCGCGACGGGCTCACCGGGGGCGCCGAGGTCTCGGTCAAGCTGTCCGCCGTGGGCCAGGCGCTCCCCGGTGACGGCGAGAAGGTCGCCCTCGACAACGCCCGGGCGATCTGCGAGGTGGCGACGGCGGCCGGCACGACGGTCACGCTTGACATGGAGGACCACACCACCACCGACTCGACGCTGGGCATCCTGCGCGAGCTGCGGCAGGACTTCCCCGGTACCGGCGCCGTGCTGCAGGCCTACCTGCACCGGACCGAGGCCGACTGCGCGGACCTCGCCCACGCCGGGTCGCGGGTCCGGCTGTGCAAAGGCGCGTACAAGGAGCCGGAGTCGGTGGCCTTCCAGGGCAAGCGCGACGTCGACCGCGCCTACGTCCGGGCGGCCAAGGTGCTCATGGCGGGCGACGGCTACCCGATGCTGGCCACCCACGACCCGCGGCTGGTCGCGATCGGTGAGGACCTGGCCCGCCGGCTCGACCGCCCCAAGGACAGCTACGAGTTCCAGATGCTCTACGGCGTCCGCCCGCACGAGCAGGAGCGGATCGTGGCGACCGGGCAGCGGATGCGGGTCTACATCCCCTACGGCGACGAGTGGTACGGCTACCTCGTCCGAAGGATGGCCGAGAAGCCCGCGAACCTCGCGCTGTTCCTACGCTCGGTCCTGACCAAGGGGTAGACCGACTGCCGGGAGGCGCGCCGATGGAGGCTGCAGCAGGACAGCGGGTCGCCGTCCTCGGCGCGGGCAAGATGGGCGAGGCGCTGCTCTCCGGGATGCTCCGCAGCGGTACGCCGGTCGCGGACGTGCTGGTCTCCGCCCGCCGTCCCGAGCGGACAGCGGCGCTGCGCGAACGGCACGGCGTCGAGGTCGTGTCCTCCGCCGAGGCGGCAGCCCGGGCCGACACCCTCATCCTCACCGTGAAGCCGCAGGACATGGGTGCGCTGCTCGACGAGGTGGCGCCGCACACCCCGCCCGGCCGGTTGGTCGTATCGGTGGCGGCCGGCATCACCACCGCCTTCCTCGAGTCGCGGCTGGCGGCCGGCACCCCGGTCGTCCGCGTCATGTCCAACACCCCGGTGCTCGTCGACGAGGCGATGAGTGCGATCTCCGCCGGCGCCCACGCCGCGGAGGAGCACCTGGTGCGGACCGAGGCGATCTTCTCGCCGGTGGGCCGCACGATCCGGGTCCCGGAGTCGCAGCAGGACGCGGTCACCGCGCTGTCGGGCAGCGGGCCGGCGTACTTCTTCTACCTCGTCGAGGCCATGACCGACGCCGGCATCCTCCTCGGGCTGCCACGCCAGGTCGCCCACGACCTGATCGTGCAGACGGCCATCGGCTCGGCGGTGATGCTGCGCGACTCCGGCCAGCACCCGGTGATGCTGCGCGAGGCCGTGACCTCGCCGGCGGGCACGACGATCAACGCGATCCGCGAGCTGGAGAACCACGGGGTGCGCGCGGCGATGCTGTCGGCGCTGGAGGCCGCCCGCGACCGCGGGCGGGAGCTCGCCAGCGGAGGAGACGGGTCATGAGCGCGGAGCTCGGCATCGAGGTGCAGCAGCCGGCGCTGCTGTTCGACCTGGACGGCACGCTGGTCGACTCGGTCTACCAGCACGTCATCTCGTGGCAGGAGGCGCTGGCCGACTGCGGCATCCCGCTGTCGGTGTGGCGCATCCACCGTCGTATCGGCATGAGCGGCGGGCTGTTCCTCGACGCCCTCCGGCGCGAGACCGGCTTCGTCCTCGACGACGAGCTGGCCGAGCGGCTCAAGGCCGGCCACGCGGCGGCGTACCTCCAGCGGAAGAGCTCCGTGGTCCCGCTGCCCGGGGCGCGCGAGCTGCTCGGGTACCTGCACGAGCGCGAGGTGCCGTTCGCGATCGCCACCAGCGGTGCACGGCAGACGGCCGGCTCGGCGCTCGCACTGCTCGACCTCCCCGACGACGTCCCGGTCGTCACCCGCGACCTCGTCGAGCGGGCCAAGCCCGACCCCCACCTGTTCCTCGCGGCGGCCAAGCTGCTGGGCATCGTCCCGCGGCACTGCTTCGTCGTCGGTGACAGCGTGTGGGACCTGTTGGCCGCGCAGCGCGCCGGGTCCCTGGGCATCGGGCTGTTGTCCGGCGGCTACGGACGCGAGGAGCTGGAGCGCGCCGGTGCCTACCGGGTCTACGCCGACCCCGCCGAGATGCTCACCCGGCTCGAGGAGGTCGGCGTCCGCCCGAGTCGCTGACCGGACGCAGCTCCGCGAGCGTGTCGACGAGGGCCGACCAGGCCAGCTCGCTGTCCGCCGTCCGCTCGTGCGGGCCACGGAACCACTCGACGTACTGGGCGACGTCGACCAGTGCCCAGCGCAACCGGTAGTAGCCCAGGTCGTCCACCGGCACGGTGCGTCCGGTGACCTCGGCGTAGCGGCGCAGCTCGGACCCAGTCCCCGACTCGACCAGCCACAGGTCGCGGGCAGCCGGTGCGAGCAGGGTGGTGTCCCAGTCGACCAGCAGCGGACCGGTGGTGGTCGCCAGCCAGTTGTCGGGCTTCGGCTCGCCGTGCGTGACCACCCACGGCTCGTCGCGCGCGCGGAGGCCGGCCGCGCCGTCGTCGTGCGTCGCGAGCCGGCGTCGTACGTCGTCGGCGTGCTCGGCGACCAGGGCGCGGGTGGGCTCGGAGAACGGGCCGCCCTCCCACGGCTCCGTGAGCCGGGCCATGGCCTCCTCGAGCGCGCACCGACCGTCGATCGCGAGGTCGTCGGCGCGCGCGGTCGCCGCGACGTACGGCGTCGCGAGGTGCAGCCGGCCGAGCAGGTCGACGAGCGATCCGCGCTCCTCCGGGGTCTGCTCGGCGGCACTCGGCCAGCCGGTGCCGTCGACCGCCGGGAAGACCGCGACCGACCATCGGTCGGCCAGCCGCTGCACCGCCTGACCGTCCTGGCCCGACCGCGGGGCGACGACGAACGCCAGACCTGCCTCGTCGCGCAAGGCGCGGGCGGTGGCCATCGCCGCGCGCAGGGCGCTGTCGTCGGCGACGTCGTCGACGGTCACGAAGTACCGAGCGCCCTCGCCTGTGGTCAGCCACCAGTGGTGGCTGCCGAACCCCACCGGCGCGTAGGTCAGGTCGGTGCTGTCGAGCGCCCAGTGCCGGCGCAGGTGCCTGGCCAGCGCGCCGGTACCGAGGTCGGCGGGTGGAGTGCGCACCCACGGCACGGTAGGTCGTCCGCCGAACTCCAGCCACGTCATTGCGGCCGCGTGCGGGCCGGTGCTGTCCCGTCGGGGTGCCAGTGCCAGCGGTTCACGATGAGCGACATGGAATGGCGCCCGACGCTGTCCGTCCTCAGGTGAGGCCCGGTCGTCGTGCGGGTCAGGCGTCGCCGGGGATGAAGTGGCGGTCCACGTTCCACGGCGCGACCGGCGAGTGCTCCAGGATCCAGGTCTGCACGGTGCGGTCGGTGCCCGTGAGGACCACCAGGCCGACCAGGACGAACACCACGCCGAGGCCACGGCGGAACGCGCCGTGCGGGTCGGCCGCCCACCGGGCCCGGCGCACGGCCCGCTGCCCGAGCAGGGCGATGGCGAGCAGGGTGGCGCACAGGCCGACGACGTAGGCAGCGAGCAGCACCGTGGCCCGGCCGAAGCTCGCCGGGAACGCGGTGACGACGAGGTAGGCGTACAGCGGGCTGCAGGAGGAGAACACCGGGCCGAGGGCGGCGCCCGTCAGTACCGCCCCGGTGCGACCGCCCCGTCCGCGGGCCGCGACCAGCCCCGTGGCAGCCCTCGACTGGAGGCGCCATGCCGCCCGCTCCCAGAGCCGGGGGGTCAGGGAGGTGAGGCCGAGCCCGATGAGCAGCAGGCCGCTGGTCAGCTGCCAGACCAGGCGCGGCACGTCGATCAGGGCAGTGGTCACCTTGAGGGCCAGCGTGAAGACGATGACGGAGACGCCGAGCGACACGGTGATGGTGACCGCCCTCGCCAGCGGTGACAGCACGGTCGTCGCCGGCGCGGCGGTCAGGACGGCGGTGTCGCGCCGAACCTCCGGCTCGGCCGGCGGGGGAGCGAGCGACCCGCCGACGACCACCGGCAGCACCGGCAGGACGCACGGCGCCAGCGTCGTCAGCGCACCTGCGGCGACCGCGCCCAGCACGACCAGCACGCGTCGGCCTCAGACGGCCTTGTCGGCGATCTCGGTGCCGGTGTAGGTGCCGGTGAACGCCTTGAGCTTGGTGCCGTCGGCGTCGATCGAGACGAACGTCCACTGCTGGGTGACGCCGTACTCCTTCTTGAGGTCCGTGGAGTTGTCGTAGTCGACCTGGACGACGGTCAGGTCACCGGGGAGGGAGGCCGGGTCGGACCGGAGGTTGTCGTCGGTGGTCTGGCAGTCGTGGCACCACGTGGCATGGAAGAAGAGCACGACGCGCCCGGTGGCGTAGGCCGACGGGTCGGCGGCGTACCGCTCGTAGTCCACGTACCGGCCGGCGCCCGCCCGGGCGGCGACGGTGCTCTCGCCGGGGGTGGAGGTGGCCGGCCCGACTGCAGCCGGGGCGGGGGAGGCGGTGGTGGTGCCCGCCTGCGGCCGGGTCCCGGCGGAGTCCTGCGTGGCGCTGCTCCCGCATCCGGCGAGCAGGAGCCCGGTCGCAGCCACGGCAGCCAGCGCGAGCGCCCGCGCCGGCCGGCGCGCGGTCCTCGATGTTCCCTGCCGCACGTGGTCTCCTCGGTTCGTCGGTGCCCTCCCAGTCAACCCGACCCGGAGGCCCCTCGACGGGTACGACGTCTTACGGTCCGATGACGTCCACGCCGACCGGTCAGATCGGCATGTCCACGAACGGCGAGGAGTAGACCGGCTCCGCGCCGAGGGTCGCGGCGCCCTCGGCGGGGTCGACCCGGTGCTGCTCCGCCTCGACGACCATGCCCAGCAGCCGCACGTCGCCGGGGGTGGCCAGTCCCGTGACACCAGGCAGCGACAGGGCCCACGAGATCGCGCCGGTGATGGTGCGCTGGTCGTCCCACGGCTCGTACCAGGTGCTGAACCGGTGCCCGTCCGCCGTCGAGTGCTCGCCGGGCGGAGCCGGCCAGTTCCGCCGGGCGACGGTCTTGATGAGCATCAGGGCGGCATCCTGCCGGGCGACCTCGTCGGCCAGCTCCTCGTAGGCCGCGCGGAAGGCAGCGTCCCGGTGCAGCACGACGTTCATGGGGCTGAGCACCGTCGCGAACGGGTGCCGCCGCAGGGCCTCGAGGTGCGTGGCCGGCGCCTCGTCACCGTGGCCGGTGATGCCGACGGCGCCGGCCAGGCCCTCGTCGACGGCCCGGAGCGCCGCCTCGAGTGCGCCGCCCTTGCCCGTGACCTTGTCGAGCTCGTCGAGGTCGCCGACCGCGTGCAGCTGGATGAGGTCGACATGGTCGGTCTGCAACCGGTCCAGCGAGCGGTTGATCGACGCCCAGGCGCCGTCCGCGTCACGGTCGCCGGTCTTGGTAGCGAGGAAGACGTCGTCGCGGATCCGGGGCATCCAGGGGCCGAGGCGCAGCTCGGCCTGGCCGTAGCTGGCGGCGACGTCGAGGTGGTTGATGCCGGCGTCGAGGGCCTCCTGCACCGACGCGTCGGCGACGTCCTGCGTGACGTCGCCGAGGGCGGCTGCGCCGTAGATGAGGACGGAGCTCTCGTGGCCGAGCCGGCCGAGGCGGCGGCGTTCCATCTGGTGCGGCGACCCATGGACGGGCATGGTCAGCGTCCTCCCGATCTACGGCGTGCTGCGGCGGACCGCAGGGTGAGCACCAGCATGCCCGCCAGGCCGGCGGCGGCAATCCCCAGCCCCACCTGCCCGTCGAGGGGCAGTGCTACACCGATCCCCCCGCCGACGACCCAGGACAGCTGCAGCAGGGTCTCGGACCGGGCGAACGCCGAGGTGCGCACCGCCTCGGCCACGTCCCGCTGGATGACCGCGTCCAGCGACAGCTTGCCGAGGGACTGCGCCAGGCCGGCGGCCAGTGCCACGGCGACCACGGTGACCACGCCGTAGACCAGGGCCCCGGACAGCGCTACGACGGTCACCACGCCCAGCACGATCACGATCACGGTGGTCGGTGCCTTGGTGCGCAGCTGGGAGCCGATCGCGGTGCCCGTCGCGCTGCCGACGGCCGCCGAGGCGACCACCAGCCCGAGCGCGGTGGTGGCGCCGAGCCCCCCGATCGGGTGCTCGCGCAGCAGGAAGGCCAGGAACATGGTGAGGAAGCCGGAGAAGGCGCGCAGGGCTCCGTTGGCCCGCAGCGCGATCACCACCGAGCTCCCCACGGTGGCCCGGCGGGGGATCGGTCCGGTCTCGTCCAGGGAGAGCGTCGTGCGGGTCTCGCCCACCGTGGAGTCCACCTGCGCGGGCAGCCTGAGCGCGACGACGACCCCGGCGCCGAACAGTAGGAAGGTGCCACGCAGCGACCACTCCGGCCCGATCAGGGACAGCAGGCCGGCCAGACCGGCCCCGAGGATGCCGGCCACGATGCCGGCCATCGAGATGCGGGAGTTGGCGGCGACCAGGGTGCCGCCCTTCGGCAGCAGGCGTGGCACCGTGGCCGAGCGGCTCACGCCGTAGGCCTTGGACGCCGCCAGGACCGCGAAGGCGGCCGGGTACAGCGCCAGCCCGTTGCTCCCCACGGCGCCGGCGAGCACCCAGACGGCGAAGCAGCGGATCAGCATCGTGGTGGCGATGGCGTACCGCCGGCCGTGCCGGAACCGGTCGAGCAGCGGTCCGATGACCGGGGCCAGAACCGCGAACGGCGCCATCGTGATGAGCAGGTAGAGCGCGACCCGACCGCGCGCCTCGCCGGTGGGCACGGAGAAGAACAAGGTGTTGGCCAGCGCGACGGCCACCATGGCGTCGCCTGCCGTGTTGACACCGTGCAGCTCGATCAGGCGGCCGAGCCCGGACTCGCCGGCGCCCTTCGCGTGGGTCAGGCGACGGACACCTCGCGCGGTCCGGACCGCGCCGGACCGGGTCAGGCGGGCGGCCCCCCGGCTGCGCCCCGCGGCGCCGCGGGACACCCGCGTCAACCTCTCCCGCCGCGTCTCGACCACCCCCCCATCCTGCCCGCCCCACCGGCGCCGCCGGCCAGTCTGCTCGTGTGCGTCGTCGCTGGTTCGCAGCACACCGGCCGGGATGGGAGGATCGGTGACCGTGACCACTGCCACCACCCGCCGTCCCGCCACCGACGCCGTCCTCACGGGCGCCGTCGAGGAGGCCCGCGCCGCGGCCGTCGAGATCGCGTCCCGGCCGGAGCACGTCGGCGAGCACGTCGGTGTCGACCTCGAGGACGAGCGGCTCGCGACCCACCGCTTCGGGTGCGCCGACCCGGCGTACCGCGGCTGGCAGTGGGCCGTCACGGTGGCCCGGGTCCCGCGCGGACGCACCGTCACTGTCTGCGAGGCGGTGCTCCTGCCGGGCGACGACGCGATGCTCGCCCAGGACTGGCTGCCGTGGTCCGAGCGGCTCGCCCCCGGCGACCTCGGTGTCGGCGACCTGCTCGCCAGCGACCCCGACGACGTCCGCCTCGAGCCGGGCTACCAGTCCACCGGTCAGGCCGGCCGCGCGCCCGCCGACCCCGACGCCAGCCCCGCCGACGACGACGCCGACCGGGTCGCGGTCTGGGAGCTCGGCCTCGGCCGGGTCCGCGTGCTCTCGCCGATCGGACGCGACGAGGCCGTCGATCGCTGGTACGCCGGCGACAACGGGCCGACCGCCGCCCTCGCCGAGGCCGCGCCGGCGCAGTGCTCGACCTGCGGCTTCCTGCTGGCCCTCGGCGGTTCCCTGCGCCGGGTCTTCGGGGTCTGCGCCAACGCGATGTCGCCGAGCGACGGCCGGGTCGTGTCCTACGACCACGGCTGCGGCGCGCACTCCGAGGTGGCCGAGCTGCCACCGCCGGTCGAGGTGGCCCCGCCGGTCGGCGACGAGGTCGGGCTCGACCTCGTCGAGCTGCACCCCGCGAACGGCACCGACGGCACCGACGGCACCGACGGCACCGACGGCACCGACGGCACCGACCCGACCGCCTGACCGTCCGGGAGCCGCGCGGCGGGGTCAGCCGCCGCAGCCGGTGCCGGCCGAGGACGTGACCGGGCCGCGGGCGGCGGGGGCCGACCGGGCCGAGGCGAACGCCTGGCCGGGAGCCGCCGTCGCGCGCCGCAGGGCCGTGGCGTACGCCGCCTGCCGCCGGCCGCCGAGCAGGGCCGGGTTGCCGAACGAGAGCACCACCCGGCCCCGGCGGTACACCTGGTCGTCGGCGGCACCGGCGTACTCCTGGGCCGCCTGCACGATGCCGAACACGAGGACGTCGACCTGCCGGGTCCAGACCATGTCGACGGCGCCTGGGATGCCGGCGGCGAGACCTGGGCGGGTCTCGGCCTCGTCGGCGTGCGCGTCGCGCATCGGCAGGCCGCGGCGCATCAGGGCCTGCTGGATGCGGGCCAGGTCGTTCTTCGCCCTCGGGTGGTGGGCGCGGTAGTGGCGCACCGCATCGACGTAGCTCGCGTGGCGGGCCTCGGTGACGCGCAGCGGGGCGCCGAACGACACGCTGAGCCGGCCCAGGCGGGTGGACCGGTCGTCGCCGCAGCCGGCGAAGTCGGCGGCGTGCTGGGCGGTGTCGAAGAGCATCAGGTCGGCGTCCTTGGTGATGACCGCCCGCACGCACCCGCCCTCGGCGAGGTGCGTGCAGAGGCCGTCGGCGACGACGGCGTCGGGGCCTTCAGCGCGCCGCTGGGTGAGCCGGACCCCCCCGTCGGC
Source organism: Actinomycetes bacterium (assembly GCA_038246545.1). Classification (GTDB taxonomy): domain Bacteria; phylum Actinomycetota; class Actinomycetes; order JACCUZ01; family JACCUZ01; genus JBBRVW01. The sequence continues at coordinate 30,025 of JBBRVW010000019.1, forward strand.
CATCCCGCGGACCACGGACATGGCGCTCGGCGTGCCGGCCGCAGCAGCCGGCGCCGCGGTGCCGGCCAGAGGTACGAGGGTGGTGGCCAGCGCCATGCCGGCGAGGGCGAGGACGCGTCGGGGGTTCGGCAGCACGGTGGTCTCCCGGTCCGGTGGCGGCGCGGCTCGTCCGCGCCTCCCTGGTAGGCATGACCCTGGAGCCTGACGTCCGGTTGCGCCAGGGGTGGATTTCTCCGCGACGAGCGGCGCCCGCACCACCGGCTACCGTCGCGCCGTGGCCGCAGACCCGCAGGACCCGTTCGGCACGCAAGGTCTGCGGCAGCGGGTGCTCGACGCGTGGGCCGTCTCGCCGGCCAGGTTCCGCGAGGACGCGAACGCCGAGGAGGACCTGGTGCGCGGCGGCTACCGCGACCGGGTGGTCGTCGAGCTGGCCCAGAACGCCGCCGACGCCGCGGCCCGCGCCGGCGAGCCGGGGCGGCTGGCGCTCGTGCTCGCGGGCGACACCCTGTCCGCCTCCAACACCGGCGCACCCCTCGATACGGCGGGAGTCGAGTCGCTGTCCACCCTGCGCGCCTCGACCAAGCGTGGCACCCCGGCGTCGGTCGGCCGGTTCGGGGTGGGCTTCGCAGCCGTCCTCGCGGTGTCCGACGACCCCGCCGTCCTGTCCACCTCCGGCGGCGTGCAGTGGCGGTCGTCGGCAGCCCGCGGGGCGGCGGCCGGCCTCCCGGCACTGGCCGACGAGCTGGCCCGCCGCGCCGGAGCTGCGCCCGTGCTGCGGCTGCCGTGGCCCGACGGCCGCGAGCCGGAGCCCGGCTGGGTCACCACGGTGGTCCTGCCGCTGCGCGACGCGGCGGCGACCGACCTGGTGCACCGGCTGCTGGCCGACGTCGACGACGCGCTGCTGCTTGCGCTGCCGGACCTGGCCGAGGTGGCCGTCGAGGTCGACGGCGTGGGCCGGGTGGTGGCCGGCGCCGACCGCTGGCGGGTGCTGCGCCGCTCCGGTGCCGTCGACCCGGACCTGCTGGCCGACCGCCCGCTGGAGGAGCGGGGCCGGCAGGCCTGGACGGTGACCTGGGCTTTGCCGATCGCCGGCCAGCCGGTCCCGCAGGTGCTGCACGCGCCGACGCCCACGGACGAGCCGGTGGGCCTGCCGGCGCTGCTGGTCGCGTCCTTCCCGCTCGACCCGACCCGTCGGCACGTGGCGCCGGGACCGCTCGCGGACCGGCTGGTCGACCTGGCTGCCCAGGTGTACGCCGAGCTGGCGGCGGCCGAGCCGCACCCGCTGGCCCTGCTGCCTGCGCCGGTGCCTCTCGGCCGGCTCGACGGCGCCCTGCGCGACGCCGTGACCTCGGCGATGAGCCGGGCGCGGCTGCTCGCCACGACTGACGGCAGCCTGGTGACGCCGGCCGGTTCGACCGCAGTGACCGGAGCCGACGGTGACCTGCGCAGGCTGCTCGCCGAGGCCCTGGGGCCGTTGGTGGCCGACCACCCGGCGCTGGAGCGGGTGGGCGGCCGCCGGGTGCCACTGACCGAGGCGGTCGAGCAGCTTGCGGCCCTCGACCGCCCGCCGGGCTGGTGGCGCGACCTGTACGCGGCGCTGGACGCGGCGGCGGTGCGCGACCCCGAGGTGCTCGCGGTGCTGCCTGTGCCCCTGGCCGACGGCCGGCTGGTCCGCGGTCCCCGCGGAGTCCTGCTGCCGGCCCAGGAGGTCGGTGCGCGCGCGGCCGACGTGCGGCTGCCCGGTCTCCGGCTCGCCCACCCGGACGCCGTGCACCCGCTGCTGCGCCGGGCCGGCGCCACCGACGCGGGGCCGCGCGCCCTGCTGGCCGCACCCGGGCTGCGCGTCGCCGTCGAGGACGCGTGGGACGAGGCCGACCCGCTGGCGCTCGCCGACGCCGTGCTGCCGCTGGTGGCCGCGGCCGCGCTCCGCCCCGCGGAGCTGCCGTGGCTGGCGGCCCTGCCGCTCTCCGCTGCCGACGGTGAGCCGGCGCAGGCCGACGAGCTGGTGTTGCCGGGCTCACCCCTGGCCCGCGTCGCTGACCGCGAGCTGGTCGGCGAGGTGGCCGCCGACCTGGTCGACCGCTGGGGACCGCAGGTGCTGGCCGCGGTCGGGGTCCTGGCGGCGTTCTCCGTGGTGGAGACCACCGACGTCGTCCTGGACGACGCGTCGGTGGACGAGCCCCTGGAGGCGTGGGCCCGGTACGCGCTGGACCGACTGCCCGTCGGCGAGCTGCTCCCGACGGCGCGGACCGTGCTGGTGGTCCCGGAGCTCGATGCCGTGGCCGACGACCGGTGGCCCGACGTCCTGCGCCTCCTGTCGGCGGATCCCGCCGTCCGGGCCGCGGTCGTGTCACCGGTCCGGCTGGAGCTCGGTGACGGTCGCGCCGCGGAGGTGCCGTCCTGCGCCACGTGGTTGCTGCGGAGCCGGGCGGTTCTCGCCGGACGCGCTGCGACCGACTGGGCGCTGCCGGGCGCCGGGCTCGACGGGCTCTACGACGTCCTCGACGCCACCCTCGTGGCCGGCGTCGATCCCGGGGTCCTGGCGGCCGCCGGGGTGCGCGGCTCGATGGACGACGTGCTGGCCGAGCCCGGCGGCGCGGACGAGCTGCTCCGGCGCCTCGCCGACGAGGACCGCGCCGTGCCAGCGGCGACGTGGTCGCTGCTCTGGCCGGCCCTCGCCGCGACCCACCCCGACGACGTCACGCCGCCCGGCCGGGTGCGGGTCGCCCCTGACCGGGTCGCCGACGCCACCCAGGTCGTGGTCGTCGACCGGGCCGAGCACCTGCAGGTGGTCGGCGCCGACGCGCTCGTGGTCCCGCTCGGGCTGAGCCGCCTGCTCGCCGACCTGCTGGACCTCGACCTCAGCAGCGAGGTGGTCGCCGGGCCGGACCTGGGCGGCGGCACAGTCCTCGACGTGCCCGACGCGGTGCGCTCGCTGGTCGCGGGCCTGCCCGCGACCTGGTGGGAGCACGACGCCCTGTCCGTCGACGGCCGTCCGGTGCAGTGGTGGCGGGACGACGACGGCGGCGTGCACGCGTCGACGTCCGACGGGCTGGCGCGTGGCCTCGCGGCAGCCGCCGGCCGCTGGGCGGACCGGCTGCTGCTGGCAGCAGCCATGGAGACGCCCACGCGCCTCGGTGAGCTGGTCACCGAGGCGCGGCTGGAGGACTGAGGCGCCCTGAGCTAGCGGCTCTCGCCGTGACCGTGCGCCTGCCCGCCGGACGGCGTCGCCGCCAGCGCCGGCGTCGTCAGCGCGGACACGACGAGCGCACCGGCGAACATCAGGGCCACGAACTTCCCGACCGGACGAGGGCCGGTCTCCGGAGTGGAGGCGAGCCGTGCTGCGACCAACAGGTCGCGGCCACGGCCAGCTCCAGCACGCTGGTGAGCACGTCGGCCCGGCCGGCCGCCTCAGGCGTCCAGGTGTCCGGCCCGACGGGCAGCCCGACGGTGCGGGTCACGGCCCAGAGCGCGACCACAGCCAGGTTGCCGAAGGCGACGGTCCGGAGCAGCGGGGGCTCGTCCAAGGCCAGCGCAGCCACCGCCCACAGGATCTGGGCGACGCCGAGGACGGCGAAGAACCCGCCGTACACCCACCACTCGTCCAGGTGCTCCTGGACCACCGCGAGATGGACGAGCCCGGCGCCGAGCGAGGCGAACCCCGCCCAGCACCGGGCCACGTCCTCGCGGCCGAGCCCGTTGGTCCGGGTCACGCCGCGACGTTAGTCCTCGAGTGAGGTGCTGGTCACCCGACCGGGACGTTGCCGCGCACGTTCTTGTCCTGCGAGAGCCCGACGCCCAGCAGCACGAAGGCGCTGGCGAAGTGCAGCACGTTGTCCGCGCCGTCCAGCGACAGGATGTTGGCGCTGGTGTCGATCAGGAACAGGCCGAGGATGCCGACGAGCAGGTACACAGCGCCGACGGCCGTGTTGGAGCCCTTGGCGGCCGCGACGGTCTTGCAGCTGACCAGCAGGAGGGCGCCGATGGCGAGGTGGACGATGTTGTGCAGCGGGTTGACCTCGAAGATGATCAGGTTGTCGCCGGTGTTGTGCCCGCGAAGTTCGAGAAGCCGGTGACGGCGAAGCCGAGCAGGCCGACGAGCAGGTAGATGGCGCCGAAGCCGGTGGCGACGAGGCGGTTCGGAGAACCAGACATGAGGAGGGATCTTACCGCGGCCGGGGAGGCCGGTCGAGAGACCGCCGGTGCGGCGGTCGGTCAACGTGGATTCGGATCTGTCCCCCGGGTGGATGGGTCGTCTGCTGGGTCGCGGCGCGCGGCGTCCCGACGACCGCGGACCGTGCGGAGCCCGACAAGGCCCAGGAACACGCCGCAGACCATGATCCACACCCAGTCGCCGCGCCCGTCGTCCGCGAGCCGCCCGTGCAGGGCCAGCGTGAGGACGACCCCCAGAGCGAACAGCGCGGTGCCGATGGCGACGACCCGGACCTCGTCGGTCTCCAGCGGCTCCGGCGCGGGCCTGCGGGCGGTGCTCACCAGTTCAGGCTAGTGGCGCAACGGCGACACCTGCCGACGGGACGTCGCGATCCGGCCCCGCCGGGGTGCACGCTCTGGCACTCTGTCCGCCAGCGCTCTGACTCCCGCGCTGTGCGCACCGAGGCGCCGACCGTGTCCCTCCCTCACCCTGCGAGGTCCGATGTCCGCCTCCTCCGAGGCCCCGCCCCGTCCAGACGCGCCCCGGTCCACCACCGGGCTCGACGGCTTCTTCCGCATCACCGAGCGCGGCTCGACCCTGAGCCGCGAGATCCGCGGTGGCGTCGTGACGTTCTTCACGATGGCCTACATCGTGGTGCTGAACCCCCTCATCATCGGCACCGTCCCGGACGCCGACGGCAAGTTCCTCGGTGGCGGCGACGTCCCTGACCTGGCTCTCGTCGCGGCGGCGACCGCGCTGGTTGCCGGTGTCCTGACCATCCTCATGGGGGTGGTGGCTAACTTCCCGCTGGCGCTGGCCACCGGCCTGGGCCTGAACGCCTTCGTCGCCTTCTCGATCGCCTCGGAGATGAGCTGGGCGGACGCGATGGGGCTGGTCGTCCTCGAGGGCCTGATCATCCTGGTCCTGGTCCTCACCGGCTTCCGCAAGGCTGTCTTCCATGCCGTGCCCCCGGCGCTGAAGGTCGCGATCAGCGTCGGCATCGGGCTGTTCATCGCCTTCATCGGGCTGGTCGACGCCGGCGTCGTGCGGCGCAACGCCGACGCTGCCGGGACGCCGGTGCCGGTCGGCTTCGGCGCCAACGGCGAGCTGGCCGGCTGGCCGACCCTCGTCTTCGTGATCGGGCTGATCGCGATCATCGTGATGATGGTGCGCAAGGTGAAGGGCGCCATCCTCATCGGCATCGTCGGCGCCACGGGGCTCGCGGTGGTCATCGAGGCGATCGCCGACATCGGGCCGAGCTTCATCGCGCCCGGGAAGATCAACCCCCATGGGTGGGGTCTCAACGTCCCCGTCTTCCCGGACAAGGTGGTCGAGACGCCGGACTTCGGGCTGCTCGGCGACTTCAGCCTGCTGGGTTCGTGGGACCGCGTCGGGTTCGTCGCCGCGGTGCTGTTCGTCTTCACCCTGCTGCTGGCCGACTTCTTCGACACCATGGGCACGATGACGGCGATCGGGGCCGAGGCCGGGCTGCTCGACGAGACCGGTTCGCCGGTGAACGCGCAGCGGATCCTGATCGTCGACTCGATCGGGGCGGCGGCTGGTGGCGTCGCATCGGTGTCCAGCAACACGTCGTACATCGAGTCGGCTGCAGGCGTCGGGGAGGGCGCGCGCACCGGTCTGGCGAGCGTCGTCACGGGCGTGCTGTTCCTGTTCGCGACCTTCCTGTCGCCGCTGGTGAAGATCGTGCCCTACGAGGCGGCGACGCCGGCCCTGGTGGTGGTCGGCTTCCTGATGATGATGCAGGTCCGCGGCATCGACTGGGACGACGTGGAGATCGCCATCCCGGCGTTCCTCACGATCATCCTGATGCCGTTCACCTACTCGATCACCGTCGGCATCGGTGCCGGGTTCGTCACCTACGTCATCATCAAGCTGGTGCGCGGCAAGGCCGCCCAGATCCACCCGCTGCTCTGGGGGGTCGCGGCGATGTTCGTGCTCTACTTCGCGATCAACCCGCTGGAGCAGCTGCTCGGCGTGAAGTGACCTCGTCGTCCCGCTGCGAGGGCAGTCGCTCGCGCAGCGGGACCGGCGAGAGGTCGGAGGCGGGGCCCGGCCGGCCGAAGTACCAGCCCTGGCCGTGGTCGACGCCGCAGGCGAGCAGCGCCTCGGCGTCCTGCGCCGTCTCCACGCCCTCGGCCACGACCGAGGCGTCGCAGCCGTGGGCGAAGTCGACCATGGAGCTGACCAGGCTGCGCAGCACCGGGTCGTGGGCGACCCCGTCGACGATCGTCCGGTCCAGCTTGATGACGTCCGGCGTCGTGAGCACGATGTGGCGCAACGACGAGAAGCCGGCGCCGACGTCGTCGATGGCCAGCCGCATCCCGCCCTCGCGAAGCGGCCGCAGCACCGCCAGCATCGCGTCGTAGTCCAGGACCTGGTCGTGCTCGGAGAGCTCGAGCAGGACCCGGTCGAGCGGCAGGAGGCCGAGCAGCTGGCCGCACTCCGGCGTCAGCAGCGTGGCGGGTGAGACGTTCATCGAGACGTAGCCGTCGACCACGTCGAGGTGCTCGGCCGCCCGCTCGAGCGCGAGCAGCTCGAGCCGGTGCCCGCGGCCGACGGTGTGGGCCTCGTGGAAGACGACGTCCGGGGCCTTGCCCCAGTCCTGGGGGAACCGGCTGAGCGCCTCGGCGCCGACCCGGTCGGAGGTGGCGAGCTCGACGATCGGCTGCAGCACCACTACCGGGCCGCCCGCGGCCATCAAGGGGACGAGTCGTCCCTCGACCTCGTCGCGGCGGGCCGTCTCCCGCACGTCCGGCTCGATGATGACCGAGGCGGCCCGCGCCAGCACCTCCATCAGCGCCTTGTCGCGCTTGGAGAGTGCCTTGTCCGTGGTGAGGCCCGCGGCGCAGAACGTGCCGTACAGCTCGCCGTTGCTGAGCACGACCGGGACGGAGACGTAGCTGCGGATCCGCGGCACCCGCGCCGCCGGCAGCTGCATCGCCTCGGGGTGCTTGCGCACGTCGGGGATGACGGCCGGCAGCCGGCCGTCGAGGATCGCCTGGCAGAAGGTGGTGTCCTGCGGCTGGGTCGCGCCCTCCCGGAAGAGGAACGGCACCGAGGAGTCCACGACCTCGAGGTGCTGGGTCGTCCCGTCCAGCCGGGAGAGGAAGGCCACGGAGAGGTTGAGCCCGTCCTTGGCCGTCCGCAGCAGCTCGGCGACCTGCTCCTCGGTTGCAGTCCGCTGCCTGGCCATCGCCGGGACCTCCTCGGGGACGTCGGAGTGCCTCGCGTGGCGTCGGTACCCGCGGTTGCCCCGCGTGCTTCATCGGCAGCTGGGTGGTGGATCTTCACCTGGTCCGGGTCATCCGTTCGGCCGGACCGCCGAACGGGTGCGGCAGACTGCCGCCGGTGAGCGCCGACCACGACCTCCCGGTCGACCCGGACGTCGACGTGCACGACCCGGTTGCGGGCTGGGACGTCCTCGCCGTCGTCGCCGCGGGCGGTGCGCTGGGCAGCCTCGCGCGGTGGGGGCTGGGCGAGCTGGCCGGGTCCGCGCCGACCGGGTTCCCGTGGGCGACCCTCACCGAGAACGTGTCCGGCAGCCTCGCGCTCGGGGTTCTCATGGTGCTCGTCGTCGAGGTCCGGCCGGCGTCCCGGTACCTGCGGCCGTTCGCCGGGGTGGGGCTGCTGGGCGGTTGGACGACGTTCTCGACGTACGCCCTGGACACCCGCACCCTGCTCGCGAGCGACCGGGTCGCCACCGCCGTGCTGTACGTCGGGGGCACGCTGGTCCTCGGGCTGCTCGGCTGCCTGGCCGGCCTGCGCGTCACCCGGCGGGTGGTCCGGTGACGGTCCTGCTCGTGCTGCTGGGCGGTGCGGTCGGGGCGCCGAGCCGCTACCTCCTGGACCGCTGGGTGCAGTCGCGGCACGCCTCGACCTTCCCGTGGGGGACCTTCACCGTCAACGTGGCCGGGTCCCTCGTCCTCGGCCTGGTCGCTGGGGGCGTGGCCGGCTCCGACGGCCCGGCGTGGCTGCTGAGCGTGCTCGGCACCGGCTTCTGCGGTGCTCTGACGACGTTCTCGACGTTCTCGTTCGAGACCATCCGGCTGGTCGAGGAGGCGGCGACCCGGGTCGCGGTCGCCGGTCTCGTGCTCAGCGTCGCCGCGGGCCTGGCGGGCTGCGCCGCCGGCTGGTCGCTGGGCTCGGCGCTGGTCGGCTGACGGGCGCGCAGGGGCAACGTTGCGGTCCGCAGGAAGCGCGGTCGCAGGGGCTCCGGACGAGAAGGTGGAGGGAACCGGCCCATGACGACGGCGCAGCGCGGCGGACCCCGGACGGTGCTCGTCAGCAACGAGGCGCCCTGGCGGCTGCGGCCGTGGTCCCGGCGCTCGGGCTGCTGGAGCGCGAGGTGCAGGTCGGCCCCGCGTACGCCGAGTCGGTCGGCCGGCTGACCGAGCCGGTGGTCGCCCTGGTCGACGCCCGGCACGACCTCCCGGCGGCCCGCGACCTCACCCGCGTGCTGCGCGAGCACGACGAGCGCTGACCCAGGTGTGGGGGCTCGAGGGCTCGTCGTCGACCCGCACGGTCGACGTGCACGTGCGGCGGGTGCGGGCGGCGCTCGGTGAGCACGGGGACCTCGTCGGCACCGTGCGGCGGGTGGGGTACAAGTTCGCCCTCCCGACGTGGCGGACGGCGTCCGGCTCGATGACCGCCTCCGACCGGGAGGACCTCGGCCGCGCCGGCTGAGGGCTGCTCGCTCGCTGCGACCGGCGTACTGTCACCTGCAGGAGAGTTCCGCTGCCCAGGACCCGGCAGGTCGTCCGAGCCGCGGAAGGTGTCGTCGTGACAGGCACGGTGCTCGCGTCGTCGGCCGCAGGCCGTGGCCGTCGTGACGTGCCGGGCACCGGTGACCCGCGCTCCGGTCGGGCTCGTGTCCGTGCCTCGGGGCCATGACGACCGACCGGGAAGTGGTGCACGCGCTGGTGGCCGCGGAGCCGACGCTGCCCGGTGACCCGCACGGCACCGCGGGTGCCCTGCGTCGGCTGTGCACCGCGGCCGTGAGGTCGCTGCCGGCCGGGGGGGCCGGTGTGAGCCTGATGAGCGGCGAGGGGGTGCGGGGAGTGGCAGCGGCCTCGGATGCGGCCAGTGAGCGCATCGACGAGCTGCAGTTCACCCTCGGGGAGGGGCCGTGCATCGACGCGTTCCGCTCTCGGCGGCCGGTCCTCGAGCCCGACATGAGGGCTGGCGGGTCGGCTCGCTGGCCGGCCTACGGTCCGGCCGCGTGCGGGGAGGGTCTGCGGGCCGCGTTCGCCTTCCCCCTGCAGGTCGGCGCGGTCCGGCTGGGGGTGCTGGACGTGTACCGGCGCAGCCCGGGGACGTTGAGCGCACCGCAGCTGGCGCAGGCGCTGACGTTCGCCGACGTGGCGACCACGATGCTGCTGGACGGCCAGGAGCAGGCTGCGCCCGGCTCGGCGGCGGACGGGCTCGACGAGGTCTTCGAGTACCGGTTCGAGCTGTACCAGGCGCAGGGCATGGTGATGGTGCAGCTGGCTGTCAGCCTCGTCGAGGCACTGGTCGTGATTCGGGCGTACGCTTTCTCTCACGACCGTGACCTCGCCGACGTCGCACGCGACGTGGTGACCGGTGGGCTCCGCCTGGACGATGCCCGAGGTGACCATGTGAGGTGACTACCGAGGTCAGCCGGCGCGGCGCATATCGACCGGGGAGGTTCAGATGACTGTCGTGTCCACCCGACGCCTGGCCGACGTGTTCGTCGAGCTGGCCGACACCCTCGTCGACGACTTCGACGTGATCGAGTTCCTGATCATGGTCGCGCACCGCACCTCCGAGCTCATCGGGGCGGCGGACGTCGGGATCCTGCTGGCGGACCAGCGCGGGAACCTGCAGTTCATGGCGGGCTCCAACGAGGACGTCACGCGGCTCGAGCTGTTCCAGGTCCAGGTGCATGAGGGTCCGTGCCTGGACGCGTTCCGGGACGGCCAGCCGGTCGTGAACGCCGCGCTGGACGGCGCCCCGGACCGCTGGCCGCGCTTCGCGCCCCGCGCTGTGGAAGCCGGCTACCTGTCGGTGCACGCGTTCCCGCTGCGCCTGCGGGACCAGGTCATCGGCGCCATCGGCGTGTTCGGCAAGGACGACGTCCGCTGGGACGACACCGACGTCCACATCGCTCAGACGCTCGCGCACGTGGCCACCATCGGCCTGCTGCAGGAACGGGCGGTGCGCCGGGGGGCGGTCCTGTCCGAGCAGCTGCAGGCCGCGTTGAACAGCCGCATCGTCATCGAGCAGGCCAAGGGCGCCCTCGCGCAGTCCCAGGGTGTCAGCGTGGACGAGGCATTCGTCCGGTTGCGGGAGCACGCCCGCCGTTCGGGGACGCACCTCGTGGATGTGGCACATGCCGCCCTCGCCGACCCGGCAAGCGTGCCGGTGCCGCCCCCCTCGACGGGTTCCCGGACGGAGGCCGCGCCGCGCCGGCCAGCTCGTCGTGACCGCACGCCACCAGCCGGCTCACAGGTGGAGGACGCGCCTGGACCGCCCCAGGTCGGGCCGGTCGGGGACATCCTTGCCCGCGGCGACTCCCGGGACAGCGCCGCCGAGAGCCGGGACCGGGAGGCCGAGCTCCGGGGCGGCAGCGATGAGCAAGCCGGACTCGACCGGGAGTGGTCCCGCCGGGACCGTGACGCGGCCGCGTCCGACCGCGCCGATCTTGTCGACCGGCTGCGCGGCGACGACACCTCCGACCGTGCCCCCGAGCGCGAATAGCGCGCCCGCGATCGATCCACGACGCGGGCGGTTGGCGCTGGCCGCGAACCAGCACCGCCGAGTCCACCCGGACGCGTCCCCGCGGGCAGCCGCCCCGGACCCCGGCGGGTTCACCCCGGAGGCCCAGCCTGGCCCCGGCCCGCGGCAATCCGGAGTTGTCATGGCTGTCCACCCGGAACGACGGCACGGTGCGATCACGAGCCCGGACGCCGAGTGCGCCCTGTGGGGCGAGCTCGACATGTTCACCGCCGAGACGGCCCGCACGACCGCACGGGCGGCACTGATGAACGCCGGCCCCGGCCTGGTCATCGATGTCTCCGCAGTGACGTTCATCGACTGTTCCGGACTCGCCCCGCTCCTCGGGCTCGTCCGCGACGCACGAGCTGCCGGCGGCCGGGTCACCCTGGTCGGCGCGACAGCCGGGATGCGGCGTCTGCTCGGTGCCACCGGCCTGTCGGACGAGTTCGACCTGCGGCCGGCTCTCGCTGCGCGGCTGGCGCTCTGATGGTGTACGCCCCGCCGACGGGATTCGTGGAACCGCAGCGCGCGGACCTCGACGGGCCTGGCCTCGCCCGCCGCTTCCACCGCTGGGCGGACTGCCCGCGGGTGCGTCACCCCGACCAGCTCCGGCCCGTCGACCGCCCGTACACCGCCGCCCGCTGCCGGGAGTGCGCAGATCCGTACGGCAACGAGGTCGAACGGTTTCCCGACGCGTGCCAGGTCGCCACCGGGTCCGGTGACCCTCCAGCGCCCCACCCCGGGGCTGCCTGACCGGCACCGCCTGAGGCGTACCCGCTCATCGCCGCTCGATCGGTCGGATGAAAGTTCGTTAGCGGAAGTAACGACTTCGGGGTAGGCTGGGGCTCGTGCCCACGATGACCAGCACCGCCGAGCTGGCGAGCGCGATGCGGGTGTCGGTGATGCGGCTCAGCCGCCGCCTTCGCACCGAGCGCGCCGACCACGACCTCACCCTCACGCAGACTGCCGCGCTGGCGACCCTCGACCGGCACGGCCTGCTGACCCCGCGCGAGCTGGCCGACCACGAGCACGTCCAGCCCCCCTCCATGACCCGCACCCTGGCGGCCCTCGAGGAGCTCGGCCTCATCAGCCGCACCCCGCACGCCACCGACGGCCGCCAGCACCTGGTGGCACTCACCGCCGACGCCAAGGCCCTCCTCAGGGAGGACCGCCGGCGCCGGGACGCGTGGCTGTCGCGGCGGCTCGCCGAGCTGACCCAGGACGAGCGCGACCTCCTGCGCGCCGCTGCCCCGCTACTCGACCGCATCACCCGTTCCGCATGAGCCCGACCTTCCAGTCCCTGCGCAACCGCAACTACCGCTACTACGCCGCAGGCGGCGTCGTCTCGAACACCGGCACCTGGATGCAGCGCGTCGCCCAGGACTGGCTGGTGCTCCAGCTGTCCGGCCAGAGCGGGGTCGCGCTGGGCATCACCACCGGCCTGCAGTTCCTGCCGATGCTGCTGCTCGCGCCGTTCGCGGGAACGCTGGCCGACCGCTACTCCAAGCGCAAGGTGCTGATCGCCACCCAGGCGTTCATGGCCACGGTGGGCCTGGTTCTCGGCGTCCTCGACGTCACCGGGGTCGTCCAGGTCTGGCACGTCTACGTCCTGGCCCTGCTGCTGGGCGTCGGCGCGGCGTGCGACGCACCGGCCCGGCAGTCCTTCGTCATCGAGATGGTGGGCCGCGACGACCTGTCCAACGCGGTCGGTCTCAACAGCGCGTCGTTCAACCTCGGCCGGGTCATCGGCCCGTCGGTGGCCGGCTTCCTCATCGTGCTGGTCGGCACCGGCCCGGTGTTCCTCATCAACGCGGCGTCGTTCGGCGCCGTGATCCTCGCGCTGGCGAAGATGCGCCCGGCCGAGCTGATGCCGGTGCCGCGCGCGGGCCGAGGCCGGGGGCAGCTGCTCGAGGGCATCCGCTACCTCCGGGCCCGGCCGGACCTGCTCACCGTGATGGTGATCGTGTTCTTCGTCGGGACCTTCGGCCTGAACTTCCAGCTCACGTCGGCCCTGATGGCGACCCAGGTGTTCCACAAGGGCGCGGGGGAGTACGGGTTGCTCGGCACCGTCGTCGCGATCGGCTCGCTGTCGGGCGCACTGCTTGCCGCGCGACGCGGCCGACCGCGCATCCGCCTCATCGTCGTCGCCGCCGTCGCGTTCGGCGTCGTCGAGATCGTCGCCGGGCTGATGCCGTCGTATTGGACGTTCATGGCGACACTGATCCCACTGGGCCTGTGCCAGATGACGATGCTCAACTCCGCCAACGCGACGATGCAGCTGGCTGTCTCCCCGGCGATGCGGGGCCGGGTGATGGCGCTCTACATGGCGGTCCTCATGGGCGGCACCCCCGTCGGTTCGCCCCTGATCGGGGCAGTGGCCGAGGCGTTCGGCCCCCGCTGGAGCCTGATCGGTGGCGGCGCGGTGTCGGCCTCCGCGGCGCTGGCCGCGGGCGGCCTGCTCGCCCGCCGGCGCGGCCTGGTCCTGCGCGACGAGCTGCGGGTGTCGGTGACCGCGCCACTGCGCGACCCCCAGCTCGAGGACACCCGCGAGACCGTCCAGCAGGGCTGACCGGCCCGGACACCGGCGGTGCTGGCGCGCGCCGGTGAGGGTGGGAAGGATGATGGCATGACCGAGGGCCTGAGCAGCACCGACTTCCTGCGCCACCTGCGCTCCGACACCGACCGGATGCTCGAGGTGACCACCGACCTCGATGCCGCCGTCCCCACCTGCCCGGGCTGGACGGTACGTGACGCGCTCGTGCACACCGGATCCGTGTTCAGCCACAAGGTCGTGTCGATACGCACCGGCCGCCGCCCCCCGAGCGCGGACGACTGGGACCAGGGGCCGACCGCCGGAGCCGACCTCGACACCGTGCTCAGGTGGTTCCGCGAGCGGCGCGACGAGCTGCTCCTCGAGCTGACGTCCCGGGAGCCCCGCGAACAGGTCTGGACCTGGCACGAGGACCACCAGGACGTCGCGTTCTGGTGCCGCCGGATGGCCCAGGAGGCGGCAGTGCACCGGGTCGACGTCGAGAGCGGCACCGGGGCTGAGTCGCCGGTCGACCACGACCTCGCGGTCGACGGCGTCGACGAGGTGCTCGACTGGTTCCTCTGCTACCAGGCCGACGACGTCGGGTCTGACGGGCCGGGGCGCGGGACCGTCGCGGTCCGCACGGCCGACCGCATCTGGCGCCTGACGCTGACCGCTGACACCGTCGACATCGCCCGGCTGCCGGGCGCGTCCGACAGCGTGGTCAGCGGGGAGGCCTCGGAGCTCTACCTGTGGCTGTGGGGACGCCGCCCCGACTCTGCCGTGCGCCTCGAGGGCGATGCCGCCCTGCTGGCGGGGTTTCGCGCGCGGCTGCACGTCGTGACCCAGTAGCCGGCGTGCCGACGTACGACGTCGTCGTCGCGGGGCTCGGCGGGTTCGGCAGCGCCACCGCCGCGCACCTCGCCGCCCGGGGAGTGCGGGTGCTGGGGATCGACCCCCGGCCGGGGGCGCACTGCGAGGGCTCGAGCCATGGCGAGTCCCGCATCGTCCGGCAGGTCTACTTCGAGGGCGCGGCCTACGTTCCCCTGCTGCAGCGCACCTACGAGCTGTGGGCCGACCTCGCCGACGAGTCAGGGCAGGCCTTGCTGCACCGCACCGGCGGCCTGTTCCTCGGCAGGCCCGGCACAAGGGTCTTTCGCGGCAGCCAGGAGACGGCGCGCCACTGGGACCTCGAGCACGAGGTGCTCGACGCCGCCGAGGTGCACCGCAGGTTTCCCGCGATGCGTCCTCCGGACGACGTTGCAGCCCTCTACGAGCCGCAGGCCGGCTGGGTGCGGCCGGAGTCGGCCGTCGCCGCGCACCTGCGCCGGGCCGCGGGTGCGGGTGCCGAGCTGCGGCACGACGAGTCGGTCACCGGTTGGACCGCCAGGGCCGACGGTGTGCGGGTCGACACCACCCGGGGCGTCGTCGACGCCGGTGCCCTGGTGCTGGCCCCCGGCCGGTGGGCGCCCGAGCTGGTGCGGCTGGACCTGCCGCTCGTCGTCGAGCGCCGGGTCCAGCACTGGTTCGCCCCGCCGGAGGTCGACGACTTCCGCACCGGCCGGCTCCCGGTGTGGATCTGGGACCGGGCCGACGGCACCTCGATGTACGGGGCGCCAGCTCCGGACGGCGGTGTCGACGTCAAGGCCGCGGTGCACTTCTGCGGTGACCGGCCGGCCGACCAGTGGGACGTCGACGAGCTCGCCGCCGCGCTCGGCGAGCTGTTCCCGGGGCTGGGGAGGCGGCACACCCGCGAGGCCGAGTGCTGGTACACGCTCACGCCCGACGAGGACTTCGTCGTCGGGCCGCACCCGGAGTCCGATCGCGTCCTGGTCGCCTGCGGCTTCTCCGGGCACGGGTTCAAGTTCACGCCGGTGCTGGGTGAGGTCCTGGCCGACCTGGCCACCTCGGGCACCACGCCGTTCGACCTGTCGACGTTCGACCCGGCGCGCATCGTTGCCCCGCGCCCGGCGTGAACCTCTTCGTCGCCGTCCGGCCGCCGGCCGAGGCGCTGGCCCACGCTGCGGCCGCGGTGCGGGAGGTGCTCGCCGTCGAGCCCGGGCCGCGGTGGGTGCCGCCGGAGCGCTGGCACCTCACCCTCGCCTTCTACGGCGAGGTCGACGACCGCGAGCTGCCGCGGCTGACGCGCCGGCTCGACCGGGCGCTCGCCGACGTAGCGCCGATGACGCTGGCGCTGACCGGCGCCGGGACGTTCTCGCGGCGCGCGGTCTGGCTCGGGGTGTCCGGTGACGTCGGCCCGTTGCGTCGCGCAGCCGCTGCCGTCAGTCTCGAGCCGCGCCCCTACCGGCCGCACCTCACGGTCGCGCGCCTGCGCGGCGGCACGGACCCGAGCGCCGCGGTCGAGGCCCTGGCGGCGTACGAGGGGCCGTCGTGGACCGCGACCGAGGTGCAGCTCGTCGAGTCGCACCTGGGCCCCTCGCCGCGCTACCTCGACGTGCGCACCTGGGAGCTGGGCCCGCCGTAGGGTCGGAGCATGGACCCGAGGGCGCGACGGCTGGTGGTGCTGGGCACGCTGGCGCTGCTGATCGTCCTCGTCGTCGCCGGCGCCCTGGCCTGACCCGGCCGAGGCGCGGATCGCCCGCCGCCTCAGCCGCGTTCCTGTCGCTTCCCACGGCCCGCTGTCGCCTCCCGGGGGTTGCAACCCGTGGGAGGCGACGGTCGATCACGTTTACGTGATCGCCGGACGAGATTCGGCAGTGGTGAGGGGGGCGGGCGGGGGCTACCAGGCGTAGGCCTCGGGGGCCGGGCCGCCGGGGCCGGGGAAGATCTCGTCCAGCCGGGTCATGACGTCCCTGGTGAGCCGGACCTTCAGGGCGCGCAGCGAGCCCTCCAGCTGCTCCATCGTCCTCGGGCCGATGATCGGCCCGGTCACGCCGGGCTGGGCGAGCAGCCACGCCAGACCGACGTCGGCGGGGTTCTCGCCGAGCTCGTCGCAGAGGTCCTCGTAGGCCTTGATGGCCTTGCGGTTCTCCTTGAGGGCGTCCTTGGCGCGTCCGGCGAGCCGGCGCTTGCCCTGC
This sequence comes from Actinomycetes bacterium, assembly GCA_038246545.1. Classification (GTDB taxonomy): domain Bacteria; phylum Actinomycetota; class Actinomycetes; order JACCUZ01; family JACCUZ01; genus JBBRVW01. Next base: position 46,502 of record JBBRVW010000019.1, read on the forward strand.
TCGGTCTTGCGGATGATGCCGCCCAGCAGGCCGCCGTGCAGCGGTGACCACGGGATGACGCCGAGGCCGTAGCCCTGGCAGGCCGGCAGCACCTCGAGCTCGATGTCGCGGGTGAGCAGGTTGTAGATCGACTGCTCGCTGACCAGACCGGTCGACCCGCGACGTCGCGCCGCCTCCATGCCCTGGGCGATGTGCCAGCCGGCGTGGTTCGACGATCCGAAGTAGAGGACCTTCCCCTGCGTGCGCAGGACGTCGAATGCCTCCCAGATCTCGTTCCACGGCGTGTCCCGGTCGACGTGGTGCATCTGGTATAGGTCGAGGTGGTCGGTCTGCAGCCGCCGCAGCGACTCGTCGCACGCCCGGCGGATGTTGCGGGCCGAGAGGAACGTGTCGTTGGGCCAGTCGCTCATCGAGCCGTACAGCTTGGTAGCGATCACTGTCTTCTCGCGCCGGCCGCCCCCTGCGCGAACCACCTGCCCACGATCTGCTCGGTGATCCCCTCGCCCTTCGCCCAGCCGTAGACGTTGGCCGTGTCGAAGAAGTTGATCCCGAGGTCGAGAGCGCGGTCCATGATCGCGTGCGAGTCCTCTTCCGAGGTCTCGGGCCCGAAGTTCATGGTGCCCAGGCAGAGCCGGCTGACGGACAGGCCGCTGCGGCCCAGGTGCGTGTAGTCCATGCCGGGTTCGTCCCCCGGGCCGGTCCGCCGCACACGTGCATTGACCGCAGGGTCCCCCGGGTGGACGGTGGGGGAGGCCGACCGGGCCGGCTCCCCCCACGGCCCGTCGGCAAGGTCCGCGCCCAGCCACTCCTCTTCCCGGCCCGGCGCGGACCGCCTCTGCCCCGGTCCCGTCCCCTCCATGCGGGCGGCGTCCCTCGGAGGCCTTGGTGCCGCGGTGTCGGGACGGAGCCCCTCCACCGTCGGCCGCTGCGGCCTCGGCGTCCATCCGCCGATCGGCCCGCCTCCACGGTCGTGCGGTGGAGCCGCGGGCCGGTGGGACTCCGCGCGGGTCACGGCCGCGCCCAGGCCTAGGCTCGGCCGGTGCGCAGCGCCAGCGGCCCAGTCACGGCCGGTCCCGCGGCCGTGCGCCGGCAGGCGTGGGCCACCAGGATCGTCTTCGCCACCAACGGCTTGCTGTTCGCCACCTGGGTGTCCCGGCTCCCCGCGGTCAAGGACGACCTCGGCGCCAACGAGCGGGGCCTCGGCTTCGCGCTGCTCTTCACGGCTGTGGGCTCCCTGCTGGCGATGCCCTTCTCCGGGTGGCTGGTGCAGCGGGTCGGCGCGCGAGCGGTACTCGTGGCCTGCGTCGTCGTCAGCGTCCTGACGTACCCCCTGCTGGCGCTGGCGCCGGACCTGGTCGTCCTGGGTGCGGTGCTGTTCGTCATCGGCGCCGCTGTCGGCGTGTGGGATGTCGCGATGAACGTGTCGGGCCACGAGGTGGAGCGGCAGGCCGGCCGCGACCTGATGCCCGGCTTCCACGCGGCCTGGTCGATCGGCTCGGTGATCGGCGCCGGCGTGGGTGCTCTGGCAGCCGGGGCCGACGTCGACCCGTTCGTGCACTTCTCCCTCATGTGCGCGCTCACCCTCGTCGTGGGCGTGGCGTCGGTGCGGATCATGCCGGAGGGCGCCGAGGAGGAGGTGCACGACACCGCAGAGGGTGAGCACCACGTGGTCTCCCCGACCGGGCCACTGATCCGTGACCGGCGGCTGCTGGGGCTGGGCGTCATGTGCTTCTGCGCGGCCTGGGCCGAGGGGTCGGCCAACGACTGGCTGGCGATCATGCTCACCGACGACCGCGACGCCAGCGGGGCGGTCGCCGCCGCCGGCTTCGCGGTGTTCTCGACGGCGATGACCGTGGGGCGGCTCGGCGGCACGGCCGTCGTCTCCCGGTTCGGCCGGGTCCGGACGCTGCGCGTCGGGGCGCTGGTCGCCGCCGTCGGCGTGGCGCCGGCCGTCGGCGTCCCCGTGCTCCCGGCCGCCTTCCTGGGCGCCCTGCTCTGGGGACTGGGGATCGCCGTCGGCTTCCCGCTCGCGATGACCGCAGCCGGCGAGACGCCCGGCCGCGGGCCGTCGGCGATCGCCACCGTCGCCACCATCGCGTACGCCGGGTTCCTCGTCGGCCCGCCGCTGATCGGGACCCTGGCCCACTCCGTCGGGCTGGACCACGCGCTCTGGGTGGTCGTGGCGCTGGCGGGCGGCATCCTGGTGCTGGCCGGCAACGCGGGCGAGCGACGCAGACCCACGGGCAGGGTGCGAGGCTAGGCAGATGCCCGAGGACCTCGACGGTGCCCTGCTCCAGGTGCGCCGGCTGCTGCTCGACCCCGGCACCCTCGTGCGCGCCGTGGCCGCCGGCAAGCGACGCTCCGCCGTCCCGGACTGGCGCCGGGTCGAGCTGCGCCCGGTCGACCTCAAGGAGGGTCGGCGCCTCCAGGTCGTCACCTACGACGACCGGCAGGCCACCACGATCAACCAGGCGTACGGCGAGCCGGCCGAGGCCGAGGTCGACGCGCTGCTCGCGCAGCCCTTCGGCAACTGGCACGTGCAGACCACCGACGAGACCGTGCAGCTCCGGGTGACCAAGAAGGGGCTGGCCCAGCTGCACCGGACCGCGGCGGCGGCCGAGCAGACCACGGGGCACGACAAGGCGGCGCAGCACCTGATCGACCCGGGCGACCCGCTGTTCCGCGTCCTCGGTGCGGGTGCCGGGAAGCGTCGGCAGGTCGACGCGTTCCTGCGCGTCCTGCAGGCCGCGGTCGCCGACGCCGCCGACCGGCTGCCGGCCGACCGACCGCTGCACGTGGTCGACCTCGGCTGCGGCAACGCCTACCTCAGCTTCGCGGCTTACCGGTTCCTGGCCGAGGGACGTCACGTCCGGCTCACCGGCGTCGACCAGCGGCCGGAGATGCGCGAGCGCAACGGTGCTCTCGCGGAGCGGCTCGGCTGGTCCGGGCAGGTCCGCTTCGTCGCCGGCACCATCGCCGACTCGGCCGACGACCTCGGCGAGGTCGACGTCGTCCTCGCGCTGCATGCGTGCGACACGGCCACCGACGACGCCCTGGCGGAGGCGGTGCACTCGGCCGCGACGGTGGTGCTCGCCTCACCGTGCTGCCACCACGACATGCAGCGGCAGATGTCTGCCGGTCGCGCACCGGCGCCGTACGGCCTGGTGGCCCGGCACCCGATCCTGCGCGAGCGCCTCGGCGACGTCCTCACCGACGCGGTCCGCGCCGCCCTGCTGAGGCGGGTGGGCTACCAGGTCGAGGTCGTGCAGTTCGTGTCGGCGGAGTACACGCCGCGCAACACGATGATCCGCGCCGTCCGTCAGGTCGGGCGCCGACCGCTGCCAGGCGCCGACGCCGAGTACGACGCGCTGGTCGGCGCCTGGGACGTCACGCCGCACCTGCAGACACTGCTCGCCGGCGACCTTGCCGGCCGCTAGCGCGGTTGCGGCGGCGGTCCTCGCGGCGGCGCTCGCCGCCGCCACACCGGCCCCCGTCGTCCGCACGCTGACGGACCCGCGGATCGACGAGTCCAGCGGCCTCGCCGTCTCGCAACGTCACCCCGGCCTCCTCTGGACCCACAACGACGGCGGCCAGCTCGCGCAGGTCTTCGGCATCGGTCCGGACGGCACCACGGTGGCGACGGTCACCCTCGCCGGCATCGATCCCTACGACCCCGAGGCGCTGGCCCCCGGCACCGGGCCTGACGGCGAGCCGGCGCTCTTCCTCGGAGACATCGGCGACAACCTGCGCACCCGCCGCGACATCTCGGTGTTCCGCCTCGACGAGCCGGCCTCGCTCGGGGACACCACCGCCGAGGCGACCTGGTACCGGTTCCGCTACCCCGACGGACCGCACGACGCCGAGGCGCTGCTCGTCGGCCCGCACGGCCGGATCCTGATCGCGACGAAGGGCATCTCCGGCCAGGGGCTCTACCGGGCGCCGGCCCGGCTCGTCACGCAGGACCAGGGGACCAACACCCTGCGGCGGATCGCCGAGGTGCCGTCGCTGGTCACCGACGGCGCGTACCTTCCGGATGGCCGTTTCGTGCTGCGGTCCTACTCGGCGGTGTTCGTCTACGACCGCCCGGGCCACGAGGTCGCCCGCGCCGAGCTGCCCGGCCAGCCGCAGGGCGAGTCGGTCGCCGCCGACGACGACCGGCTGCTCGTCGGGAGCGAGGGCGTCGGCTCCGAGGTACTTGCCGTGCCGGTGCCCGGCGGTGCGGGGACGCCGGCACCGACCGGAACGCCGAGCTCGTCGACCGGCCCCGTGTCGTCGCCGGCCGACGGTGCAGTCGGGGGCCTGTCGCCGGCCGTGGCGTACGCCGTCGGGTCCGGCGTCCTGCTCCTGCTCGTCGGGCTGCTGGTGGTGGCCGCCCGGCGCCGTCGGCACTGACCGGAGGTCAGCCGGCAGCCGGCCGGTCCAGCCGCTCGGCCCGGTAGCCGTAGCCGCGCAGGGTCGTGATCTCGGGGATCCGCACCGGCGACGCTGCCTCGCTGCCGGCGTCGGCGAGCCGCTTCCGCAGCGCGGCGATGTGCACGTCGAGCGTCTTGGTCGAGCCGAACCAGTTCTCGTCCCACACGTCGGCCATCAACGTCTCGCGGCTCACCGCGGCGCCGGCACCGGACATCAGCCGCGCCAGCAGGTCGAACTCCTTCGCCCGGAGGTTCAGCTCGGTTCCCGCGACCAGGCAGCGCCGCGCCGACACGTCCACCACGAGGTCGCCGCTGACCATCGGCTCGCTGCCGGGCCCGTCGTCGACGCCGCGACGACGGAGGTGTGCCCGGATGCGGGCCGTCAGCTCGGTCAGCCCGAAGGGCTTCGTGAGGTAGTCGTCGGCGCCGGCCTCGAGGCCGACGACCACGTCCATCTCGTCGCGCCGCGCGGTCAGCAGGACGATCACCCCGGCCGGGTCGATCACCCGGAGCTCGCGGCACACGTCGACGCCGTCCATGTCGGGGAGCCCGAGGTCGAGCAGGGTCAGCTCGTACGTCGAGGCGCGCGCCGCAGCGAGCGCGCTGCCGCCGGTGCGCTGCCAGGTCACGTCGTGCCCGTTCGCCCGCAGCGCCGACTCGAGCAGCGCGCCGATCCGGTCGTCGTCCTCCACCACGAGCAGTCGCGCCATGGCTGGACTCTAAAGAGGTTGTTGTCGTCGACGCCGCGGCGGTCGCCTCCCTCATGCCTAGATTGACCACGTGCGCAGACGAATCCTCGGCGTGGCCGTGCTCGCCGTGGTCCTCGCGGTGCTGCTGTTCGGTGTGCCGCTGGCGATCGCCGCTGCCCGGCTGTTCACCGACGACGAGCGCAGCGAGCTCGAGCGGGTCGCGCTCCGGGCCGCGGCGGCCGTCCCGTCGGACGTGGCGAGTCGCCACGAGCCGGTCGCGCTGCCGGACGGCGGTGGGTCCGTGCGCGTCGGGGTCTACGGCCTCACCGGCGACCGGCTGACCGGTCGGGGTCCAGGTGTGGGGGGACGGGCGGTCCGCACTGCTCTGCGGGGGCGGGTCGTCGACACCGAGACCGCCACCGAGCTCGTGGTCGTGGTTCCCGTCCGGTCGGCGGACGGCGTGGTCGGGGTGGTCCGGTCCTCGTCCTCGCGCGCCGAGCTGCGCGACCGGGTGCGCCTGACGTGGGCGGCGATGGCGGGTCTCGCCGTGCTCGCCGGTGTGTGCGCGACCTTCTTCGCCGCCGTCCAGTCCCGGCGCCTGATCCGGCCGCTGCAGCGGCTCGAGTCGGTCGCCGAGGACCTCGGTGCCGGCGACTTCTCCTCGCGGGCGGAGACGTCCGGCGTCGGTGAGATCGACCGGACCGGACAGGCCCTGAACCGCACCGCCCAGCGGCTGGATGACCTGCTGGCCCGTGAGCGGGCGTTCTCGGCCCGTGCGTCGCACCAGCTGCGGACGCCGCTCACCAGGCTGCGGCTGGTCCTGGAGGCCGCGCTGGAGACCGACGGCGACCTGCGTCAGGCTGCGCGGGAGGCGATCGGCTCCGCCGACCAGCTGTCCCGCACTGTCGACGACGTCCTTGCGCTCTCCCGGGGCGCCACGGACGACGGGACCCTGCTCGACCTCACTGCCCTGCTGGCCGAGCTGCGCGGCCGGTGGGACGGGCCGCTGGCCGCCGACGGACGGCAGCTGACGCTCGTCGAGCATCCGCACCCGTCGACCATCGCGTCGGAGCCGGCAGTCCGGCAGATCCTGGACGTGCTGCTGGACAACGCCTGCCGGCACGGCCTGGGCGAGGTCACGGTCACGGCCCGCGACGGCGGAGGTGCGCTGGCGATCGACGTCGCAGACCAAGGGACCGTCGATGGGCGGTCCTTGCTGCCTTCGCCGGACGGCGAGCCCACGACCGGCGTCGGTGGCCGCCGGCTGGGGCTGCCGATGGCGTCGTCACTCGCCCAGGGCATCGGCGGCCGGCTCCTGCACGCCCGGACCGAGGAGCACACCCGGCTGACGCTGTTGCTGGCCGGTCGCGACGACGATTGACATCCGCCGGCCCGGCGGCGGGTCTTGCCGTCCCCTAACCCTGGACGACCTGGCCGCTTGCCCGCGTCTCCCTAGCGTCGGAAGCCACACCTTCCCGACCCGAGACGAGTCGCCGTGCCCGCTCGCCCACGACCCTCGGGTCGCGGCCGGCGGGCTGCCCTGCGCGTGGTCGTCGCGGCGGCCGGCTCCGCCGCCGCCGTCGCGTTCCTGGTCCCGCGGGTGTCCGGCGCGCCCTGGGGGGCAATCGGCGCCGCCCTCGGGACGGCCACCGCCGTGCAGCTGCTTGCGCTGGTCGCCCTGTGGGCCGCCGGTCTGGTCGTGCACTGCCGTGTCCTCACGGCGGCGCTTCCCGGGCTCACGGTCCGGCGGGCCCTCACGCTGAACCTGACCGGGAGCGCGGTCGCCAACGTCGTCCCGATGGGCGGCGGCCTCGGCATCGGCGTGAACTACCTGATGGCCCGCCGGTGGGGGTTCACGCCCGTCCAGTTCTCGCTGTTCACCGGGCTGGTGAACGCCTGGCACGTGGCGATGAAGGCGCTGCTGCCCGCCGCCGCGGTGGCGCTGCTCGTCGCCGACGACGTCCTGCTCCAGCGCAGGCTCCTGGTCGGGGCCGCGGTGACCGGCGTGCTGCTGCTGAGCTCCGTGGCGCTGGCCGCGGCAGCGCTGCTCACGTCCTGGGGCGCCCGGCTGACCGGCCGGGCCGTCGACCGGCTGCTGCGGCTCGTGCGCCGCCCGACGCCCGCGACGGTGGCCGCCCGCCTGGAGGCATTGCGGGCCGGGTCCCTCGGCCTGCTCACGTCGGCGTGGCGTCCCATGACCTGGGGGCTGCTCGCCTACTCCGCGCTGCAGATCGGGCTGCTGTGGGCCTGCCTCGCGGTGGTCGGGGCGCCGGTGGCGGTCGCGGTGGTCGTCGCGGTGTTCGCGGTCGAGCGCGCGATGACCGCGCTGCCCTTCACGCCCGGCGGTTCCGGGGTCGCCGAGGTGGCCGCGACCGCGGCACTCGTCGCGCTGGGGACCGCTCCTGCCTCGGCAGCCGCGGGGATCCTGCTGTACCGGGCTTTCGTCTTCGGCCTGGAGATCCCGGTCGGGGGCACCTGGCTGGTCGGCTGGTGGCTCGCTCAGCGGGATGCGGTGCGGGTTGCGGTGCCGTGATGCGCATCGCCCACGTCACCGACGCCTACCTTCCGAGGCTCGGCGGCATCGAGACCCACGTCGACGGTCTGGCACGGCACCAGGTGGCCGCCGGCCACGAGGTGCACGTCCTCACGACCACGCCCGGTCCCCGCGGTCGTCCGGAGTCACCGTTGGTGGTGCACCGCGGGTCACGCCGGGCGCTGCGCGCGGTGCTGGCCGGCGGCGACTTCGACCTGGTGCACGTGCACGTCTCGGTGTTCTCGCCGCTGGGGATGACGCTGTCCTCAGCGGCGTGCGTCGCCGGGACGCCGGTCGCCGTGACCGTGCACTCGATGTGGCCGGATGTCCCGGCCCTGGTACGCCCGGCCGGCGCCGGGCTGCGACTCGCCCACCGGCCGCTCGCCTGGTCCGCGGTCAGCCGGAGCGCGGCCGGGCCGCTGCGCCGCGCGCTCGGCGACGGGGTCCGCATCGACGTGGTGCCGAACGCCGTGGACGTGTCGTGGTGGCGTGCCGGCACCGCGGCCCTCGGTGGCCGTGACGGCGCCGTCGTCGTGACCAGCCTGATGCGGATGGCTGCCCGGAAGCGGCCGGTCCCGCTGCTCCGCAGCCTCCGTGACCTACGGAGGCAGGTGCCCGCCGAGGTGCCGCTGCGCGCGGTGATCGCCGGCGACGGCCCACAGCTCGCGCACGTCCGTCGGCTCGTGGCGCGCTGGGGGATGGCCGGCTGGGTCGAGCTCCCGGGCCGGGTGACCCGGGAGCAGGCGCGGGTTCTGCTGCACGCGTCCGACGTCTACGTGGCGCCCGCCGACCTCGAGTCGTTCGGCATCGCCGCGCTCGAGGCGAGGGCCGTCGGGCTTCCCGTGGTCGCGAAGCGGGCTGGCGGCGTGGGGGAGTTCGTCGTGCACGGCGCCGAAGGACTCCTCACAGGCAGCGACGACTCGATGACCCGGGCGCTGGTCAGGCTCGTCGAGCAGCCAGGCCTGCGGCGGCAGATCGCGGCCCACAACCGTGCCGTGCCGCCGGCCACCACCTGGCTGCGCGCCCTCGAGGACAACGACGCGCTCTACCGGCAGGCGGCGCGTGCCGCCGGCCGCCGGACCGTGGCCGCGGGGGTGTCGACGTGAACCGTCGGCGCACCCTGGTCTCGTTCCACGCCCACCCGGACGACGAGGTCCTGCTCACCGGCGGCACTCTCGCGAAGGCCGCTGCCGCCGGCCACCGGGCGGTCGTCGTCACCGCCACCTCCGGCGGTGCCGGCCTGGCCGACCACCGCAGCGTCCGCAACGGGCTGGGCGCGGTGCGGACGCAGGAGCTGCGCAGCTCTGTCTCGCTGCTGGGCTGCCAGCGGGTGGAGCTGCTGGGCTACGAGGACTCCGGCTCCGACGGGACGGCCGGCGGTCCGGCCGCCTTCGTCCGTGCGCCGGTGCAGGAGGCGGCCGAGCGGCTGGCGCAGGTGCTCCGCGAGGAGCGGGCCGACGTGCTCACCGTCTACGACCGCAACGGCGGCTACCGGCACCCCGACCACGTCCGCGTGCACGCGGTCGGCCGGCTGGCGGCCCACCTCGCCGGCACCCCGCGGGTCCTGGCGGCCACGGTGGACCGTGACCTCCTGATTCGCGCGGTCCGGGTGATGCACGCGCTGCGGCTCGGCCACGGCATCGAGGTGCCCGACCTCGAGGAGGCGTACCTGCCGAGGGGCGAGCTCACCCACAGGGTCGACGTCCGGGAGCACGTCGACGCGAAGCGCGCGGCCATGGCCATGCACGTCTCCCAGACGTCCGACGGTTCCACCGATGCGCGGACGCTCGCCCTGCTGCTCCGCCTGCCGCGTCCGCTGGCGCGGCTGGTGCTCGGCCACGAGTGGTTCGCCGAGGAGGGCGCCACCGGCAACGGTGTGCTCGAGCCGGACCTCTTCGTCCCCGCGGGCACCTGGTTGTGAGCCGGTTGGTCCCCGCGCGGCCCGGTCGGCGGCCGGCGCTGGTCGGCGAGATCGCCGTCGTCGTCGTCCTCGCCTCGGTCTACGACCGGATCCGCGACATCGCCGCGACCCGCGCCGACCTCGCGTTCGCCGACGCCGGCCGGCTCCTCAGGATCGAGTCGTGGGCCCACGTCGACGTCGAGCACCGGCTCAACGGCTGGCTCGCGCGACACTGGCACGTGGAATGGCTGGCGTCGGTCTACTACCAGCTCATGCACCTGTCGGTGACCCTCGGCGTGCTGCTGTGGCTGTACGTCGCGCGACCCGGCCGCTACCGCTCGGCGCGCACCGCGCTGGTCTACATCAGCGGCCTGGGGCTGGTGGTCTTCTGGCTCATGCCGGTGGCACCACCGCGGCTGCTGGCCGGGTTCGTCGACTCCGGCGCCGTCACCGGCATCGCGCAGCACACGGCGCACGTGTCGCCTGACATCTACGCCGCCATGCCGTCGTTGCACGTCGCATGGGCCGCGTGGGTGCTCCTTCAGGTGTGGCCGGCAACCGGCAACCGGCTGCTGCGCGGGCTCGCGGCGTGGCACGGCGCCCTCACCGTTCTCGTGGTGGTGGCGACGGCGAACCACTTCCTGCTCGACGTCGTCGCCGGCGCCGCGACGGCCGTGCTCGCGACGCGGCTCGCCCGGGCTGCCCTGGTCGAGAGCCCGGGCGGGCGCGCGGTGCGGCACGTGGTCGGCACGGCTCAGGCCGGCCGGACCGGACGCCGGTGGCCGGTGCGGCTGCCGGCGAGGGCCGCGATGCCGAGCCCGGCCAGCAGCCCGCCACCGATGCCGGCCACCCCCCATGTCGGGAGCCCGCCGGGGTCGTCAGCCGGTCGCCCCGCGCCCGTTGCCCGGGCGGCGTTCGCCCGTGGCGCGGGTGGCGACGCCGCAGCGAGTGCCTCGGACCTGGCGTCGGAGGCGGCCAGGTAGGCCTCGTACGCCTCGATGCGACCGCGCATGAGGCCGCCGTACTCCTCGCTCGCGTCGCCGGCCCGTCCCGGGTCCGGGTGCGGCGTGTGGCCGGCCGCCGCGACGGTCGCCGCCGGCGTGGGGAGCGGCTCCGGGGACGCGGCGGCGGGCAGCGCGCCGGTGGTGACGGCGACCGGGCCGGCGAGGCAGCCGCCGAGCAGCAACCAGCGGGCGACCGCCGGACGGCACGCGCCGGATCGAGTGGACCGGGTGGTGGAGACGGGTCGGGCAGTGGTCATGGTGGACGCCCCTTCGGGCTCGTTCGGACTGGACCGCCTCACCGTGGGCGCGGTCGCGGTCCGCCGCCATCGGACGTCTTCCGGACAGGTGCGGCCGGCCGCCATCGGACGTCTTGCGGATGGCGGCCCCCGGCGCAGGCGCCTACCGTCGGATGGATCGAGGAGGTCCTATGACGGTGACAGGGATCAGTGGGTCCGACCTGCAGCAGATGGTCGACATCGCTCGCGCGTACGGCGACGCGGACGGCGAGGCCCAGGGCGAGGCGCTCCCGTGGGAGCTGCTGCACGACCTGCAGGCCCTGGTGCCGTGCGACCAGCTGTCGGCCTCCGGGCAGGACACGCCACAGTGGGAGTTCTTCTGCGACCAGGAGCTGCCTGGCCTCGACTGGTCGCCTGCCGAGCAGGCGGCGTTCGACGCCGCCTACCGGCTGCACTACTGGGACTCGGACTGCTCCTACCCCGATCGCACCGGCGACACCGTCTCCGTGCACCGCACCAGCGACCTCGTCACCGACGCCGAGCACCGGCAGTCGGGGATGTACGTCGACTTCGAGCGGCCGTCCGGCGTCGAGCACGAGCTGATGGTCTGCCTTGACGCCGGCGGCCCCCAGCGCACGCTCCGCCTGCTGTTCGCCCGCGGGCCCGGCTCGGACTTCACCGACCGCGACGTCGCGGTCCTCACGCTGCTCCGGCCGCACCTGCAAGCGGCCTATGTGGTTGCCGAGCGGAAGCGCCGCGGGATGCTGCCGCTGACCCGGCGGCAGCAGGAGATCCTGCGCTACGTGGCGGCCGGCTACAGCAATGCCCAGATCGCGCGGCGGCTCGGCATCTCCGCGGCCACGGTCGGCACCCACCTGGAGCACGTCTTCCAGCGGCTGCAGGTGAGCAGCCGGGCGGCCGCGGTGGCGAAGGTCAGCCCGCCGCTCTGAGCAACGGCGTGGCGGGGATCGGCGCCGTTCGCAGCCCGATCGCAGCGACGACGAGCAGCGCGGGCACGACGAGCATCGCGAGGTGGATGCTCGTCGCGTCCGCGAGCGCGCCGAGCCCGAACGGGCCGGCACCTGACGCGAGGGCCGCGCCGAGACCCACCCGGGCGCTGGCCCGGTCCGGCTGCCCGCCCGAGACGGCGATGGCACGCGCCAGGCCGAGCGGGAAGTACAGGGCGACACCGAGGCCGCAGGCGAGCAGCCCGACCACGGCGGCCACCGGGTCGGTGCTGAGCCAGAAGAGCGCGAACCCGGCCGCGTTGACGACCAGTGCGCCGTACAGCAAACGGTCGACGGGGAACCGCAGCGCGAGCCGGCCACCGACCAGCCGTCCGAGGAACATGCCCGCGACGAGCGCGGTCACCGCTGCCGAGGCGCTCGCTGCGGACAGGTGCGTGCGCTGGTGCAGCATGTCGGCGGCCCACAGGGCCAGGCAGAACTCGACACCGATGCCTGCCGTCACCACGGCCCACGCGACCCAGTAGCGCGAGGAGAGCCGGGTGCCGGCACTGTCGCCGCGTCGTGGGCCGCGGTCCGCGAGCGGCGGCACCGAGCGTGACAGGACGGCCAGGACAGCGACGACCGGGAGCAGCACGAGCAGGGCCGGTCGCCAGGAGCCGAGCGCGAACGCCGCACCGACCGCGAGCGGCGACATGGCTCCGACGCCCGCGGCCACCGCGTTCGCCTCGGTGATGGCCGCCGGACCTCCCGGCCCGTGCACCGACGCGAGCACCGTCGAGCTGCAGGTGACGACGAACGAGCCGCCGAACGCGCAGAGGTACGCGCCGCCGAGGGTCGCGGGCAGCGCGGTGAGCAGGCACAGGACCAGGACCCCCGAGCACAGGAGCACCAGCCCTGCCCACAGCACCACGGCCCGGCCGAAGCGGGACACCAGCGGCGCCACGGTCAGAGCACTGACCAGCGAGCCGGCCGCGAGCGCGGTCCCGTGCAGCCCGGCCACCGTGCGGGTAAAGCCCTGCTCGTCGCGCAGCAGGGTCAGTGCCGGTCCGAAGCCGTAGAGGAACCAGCCGTAGACCCCGAGCTGCGCGTAGGTCAGCCGGGTGCGCCCGTCACGCTCCAGCCTCACCGGCTGTGCTTCGTCAGAGCGCTGCGACGACGTGGTCGATGCAGGCCGTGAGTGCCTCGACGTCGTCGGGCTCCACGGCCGGGAACATCGCGACCCGCAGCTGGTTGCGGCCCAGCTTCCGGTACGGCTCGGTGTCGACGATCCCGTTGGCCCGCAGGACCTTCGCGACTGCCGACGCGTCGACGTCGTCGGAGAGGTCGATGGTGCCGACCACCGCCGACCGCTGCGACGGGTCGGTGACGAAGGGCGTCGCGTACTCCGACTTGTCGGCCCAGGTGTAGAGCCGGTCGCTGGACTCGGCGGTGCGCTCGGTGGCCCACGACAGGCCGCCCTGGGAGTTGAACCACTCGACCTGCTCGGCCAGCAGGAAGATCGTGGCCAGCGCGGGGGTGTTGTAGGTCTGGTCGAGGCGCGAGTTGTCGATCGCGATCTGCAGGTCGCTGAACGCCGGCACCCAGCGGCCGGTCGCCTGCACCTGCGCGACCCGCTCGATCGCCGCCGGCGACATGAGGGCGAGCCAGAGGCCGCCGTCGCTGGCGAAGGACTTCTGCGGCGCGAAGTAGTAGGCGTCGGTCTCCGCCGCGTCGACCGGCAGGCCACCGGCACCGCTGGTGGCGTCGACGAGCACCAGCGCTCCGTCGTCCGCGCCGTCGACCCGGCGCAAGGGCATCGCGACACCGGTCGAGGTCTCGTTGTGCGTCAGGGCGTAGGCGTCGACGCCGGCCTCGGCCCGCGGCAGCGGGTGGGTGCCGGGGTCGCTGGTCACCACGCTCGGGTCGGCGAGGAACGGCGCCGCCTTCGTCGCGGCGGCGAACTTCGAGGAGAACTCGCCGAAGACGAGGTGCTGCGACCGCTCGCGGACCAGGTTGAGCACCGCGATGTCCCAGAACGCGGTCGTGCCGCCGTTGCCGAGCACGACCTCGTAGCCGGCCGGCAGCGAGAAGAGGTCGGAGAGGCCGGAGCGGACCCGGCCGACCACGCTCTTCACGGTCTTCTGGCGGTGCGAGGTCCCGAGGTACGACGACCCGCTCGCGGCCAGTGCCGCCAGCGCCTCGGGACGGACCTTCGACGGGCCGGAGCCGAACCTGCCGTCACGGGGCTTGAGGGAATCCGGGATCACGATGTCGTTCACCCGGCAAGCCTAGGCCGACCGGTGCGCCGCCGGCCCGCGCCGTTCACCGCGTGGACGCGCCTGGTCGCCCGCCGCGGGCCGGTCTCGATCGGGTCGTACGGTCAGTCGGTCCAGCCCTTGACCGCCTCGGGCAGCCGCGGGCCTTCGCCGACGTAGCGGGCCGAGGGGCGGATCAGCCGGCCGGTGCGCTTCTGCTCGAGGATGTGCGCCGACCAGCCTGCCGTGCGCGCGCAGGTGAACATCGGCGTGAACATGTGCGGCGGCACCTCGGCGAAGTCGAGGACCACGGCGGCCCAGAACTCCACGTTGGTCTCCAGGACGCGGTCCGGGCGGCGGGCCCGCAGCTCCTCGAGCGCGGCTTTCTCCAGCGCGGCCGCCACCTCGTAGCGCGGTGCGTCCAGCTCCTGCGCGGTGCGCCGCAGCACGCGGGCCCGCGGGTCCTCGGCGCGGTAGACCCGGTGGCCGAAACCCATCAGCCGCTCGCCCCGGTCGAGGACGTCCTTGACGTAGGCCTGCGCGTCACCGGTGCGCTCGACGCCGTCGAGCATGTGCAGCACCCGCGACGGCGCACCGCCGTGGAGCGGGCCGGACATCGCGCCGACCGCGCCGGACAGGCAGGCCGCGACGTCGGCGCCGGTGGAGGCGATGACGCGCGCGGTGAACGTCGAGGCGTTCATGCCGTGCTCGGCCGCGGAGGTCCAGTACGCGTCGACCGCCCTGACGTGCTTGGGGTCCGGCTCGCCGCGCCAGCGGATCATGAACCGCTCGACGATCGTCTGCGCCTTGTCGACCTCGGACTGCGGGACCATCGGCAGGCCCTGCCCGCGGGCCGACTGCGCGACGAAGGACAGCGCCATCACCGACGCGCGAGCGAGGTTGTCGCGGGCCTCGGCCTCGTCGATGTCCAGCAGCTGCTGGAAGCCCCAGGCCGGGGCGAGCATGGCCAGGGCCGACTGCACGTCGACCCGGACGTCGCCGGAGTGCACCGGCAGCGGGAACGGCTCGGCCGGCGGCAGGCCCGGGTTGAACTCGTTGTCGACGAGCAGCCCCCACACGTTGCCGAAGGAGACCTTGCCGACGAGGTCCTCGATGTCGACGCCGCGGTAGCGGAGCGAGCCGCCCTCCTTGTCTGGTTCCGCGATATCGGTCTCGAAGGCGATGACGCCCTCGAGCCCGGGCTTGAAGTCGGGGTCGCTCGTGGCGCTCGTCATGGGATCGGTGCTCCTCGCTGGCGCTGGTGTCGGCCGGGCGTCGGTCCGGTGTCGTGCGGGGCGGATGGCGCCGCCGCAGGACGCGTGCGTAACAAGACGGTCAGCATTCTGTCCCGTCGAGGGCCGTGCTGTCGCCCTGGGTGTCGCGACGCGGGGCGACCTGCACGTGGCAGGGTGAGCCGCGTGCAGCCTCCCGGGACGCCTGGGCCGCGGCCGGACCCGGCGGTCATGCGACGTGCCTACGAAAGGGTCGGGATCGACCCCGCCGACCTCGGCGCGGACCCCGTCGTGGCCTTCGGCGACTGGTTCGCGCAGGTCGCCGGCGCGGGGGTGGTCGAGCCGAACGCGATGGTCCTGGCCACGGTCGGCGCCGACGGGACGCCGTCCGCTCGGACCGTGCTGCTCAAGGGGTACGCCCCGGACGGGCTGCGGTTCTTCACCAACCTCGGGTCGGCGAAGGCGCGCGACCTGGCGGCCGAACCGCGCTGCGCGCTGGTCTTCCCGTGGCACGCGGTGTCGCGCCAGGTGCGGGTGACGGGGGAGGCGGTGCTGCTGGGCCGGGACGCCGTCGACGCGTACTTCGCCGGCCGGCCGCGCGAGTCCCAGCTGGGCGCCTGGGCGAGCGAGCAGTCGACCGTGGTCGGCTCGCGGGCCGACCTCGATACGGCGCTGGCGCAGGCGCAGGCGCGGTTCCCGGGGGAGGTGCCGACGCCCCCGGGCTGGGGCGGCTACCTCGTGGTGCCGTCGTCCTGGGAGTTCTGGGCCGGTCGGGCCGGCCGGCTGCACGACCGGGTGCGCTACCGGCGTACCGCCCCGGGTGCGCCGTGGACCGTCGAGCGCCTCGCCCCCTGACCGTGTCCGCCGCCTGCCCCGAGTTGATCACGGTCCCGTGGTCAACTCGGGGCGACAGTGGCGTGCAGACCACTGCCGGGCCGAAATGATCACGGTCCCGTGATCATTTCCGCCCGGCCGGGCGGGGCGCGACCGGCGCGGACCGGCGCTGGGAGCGGGTGCGGAACGGGCCCGGACGTGCAGCGACCCGCGGGCCATGACGTGGGAGGGACGTGTCCCCCACTAGCCCGCGGGTCGGGTGACTGCCTGGGATTCGCCGGCCACGGAGCCGGTGATCCGACGGCGTCGGGTGCTGCACGTGGCGCTTAGCTGACAGCCACCTCACGCGTCCGATGTGTACTCAAGAGTTCGGACCACCTCCCTTCCGTGTACCTCGACGGTACGACGCCGAGCCGGCGATCACAACGGATTACGCCTCGCGTGTCCGCAGCGTGATCCAGACCTGCTCGGCCCGCCCGAGGACCCGCCCGTCTGGGTCGTACGCGGTCGAGGCGGTGAACGTCTTGCGGCCGTCCTCGCCGAGCCGGCGGCCGACCACGACGCAGCCCTCGCCGGCCGGCGGCCGGGCGTCGACCGCCGCGGTCATCCGGCCCAGCACCATCGGCCGGCCGACGAGGTCGCTGGACCAGCCGCCGGGGCAGTCCAGCGCCGCCCACACCAGCCAGGCGGGCAGGACGCCGTCGGCGTCGGCGAGGCCCGCGTGCGGCGTCCACGCCGTGGCCACGGTGTCGGGACGGTCGGCCAGCCGGCCGGGGCGCAGGCCGAGCCCGTCCGGCGCCGGGCGGTCGGTGCCGCAGACGAAGCAGCCGGGGAACGGGTGGCCGTCGGCGCCGGCGTACCGTCGCATCGCCTCGGTGGCGGCCGGGAGGTCGACGGCGTCGACGACGTGCCCGGCCAACCGGGCGGCGCGGCCCTCGGCGATGACGGCACCGTTGAAGCCGAGGGTGACGACCCCGTCGTCCGCATGCCGGGCGTCGAGCGGGACGTCGAGCGGCGGGGGCTCGCGCAGGGTGACCTCGACCGCTCCACCGGTGCCGACGAGCTCGGCCAGCCGCCCGGCCAGGTAGCCGCCGTTCCCGCTTCGCTCCGGCCCGCGGAACCGGCGGAGCACGACGAGGCCGGTTCCTTCCGTGCTGCTCATGCCGGCCGAGGGTAGGCCGCCCAGCGACGGCGAACAGCGGCGGCCACCGGCTTCGTCAGGGAGCCGAACGGGGTGACGTCCGGTTCGGTGGCGGCCCTGCTGGTCGGCCGCCGCCACGTGGCGACCGCCGTCCCGGCGGACACGACGGTGGCGAGGAACATGCCGTTCCCGCCGGGCGCGACCCGGTCGGAGTGCTCGGGCGGCACGACGGCGGCGCGGTCGCCGTAGCCGAGCACCAGCTCGTCGAAGCCGGGGACCAGCAGGACGCCGCGGGCCTCGCGACGGCAGCCGTCGAGCCGGGCGGGCGTGTCCGGGTCCATCAGGTGCTCGACGCCGCCGACGACCAGCGGCGCCAGCTCGTCGCGGACGACGGCGGCGGCGCGCCGCGCCTCGGTGAGGGTCAGCCCGCTCCACCACGCGAAGTCCCGCTCGGTTGCCGGGCCGTGGCCGCGGAAGTACCGGAGCGCCCACTCCTGGACGGCTTCGTCGCGGTCGCGCGCCGGGGTCGGTGCCACCCACTCGTCCACCAGGACGACCTGCTGCCGCCGACCGGTGAGAGGGCCGAGGCAGACCAGGCCCTCGACGGCCAGCGCGCCGAACACGTGCGCGCCCCGCTGGCCCGCGGTGCTGACACCGGCCTTGTCCCACACGGTCATGAGCTGGTCCCGCGGGAGCCGGCCGTCGCCCTCGAGCGCCGCGACCGTCGCCGCGCGGGCCGCGTCCATGACGGCCTCGTCGATACCCAGGTCGGCCCGGCGCTTGGCGGCGGCCGCCGCGACGCGCGGCGGTCCGACGGCGAGCAGCCACCGCAGGTCCTCCGCGGCGACCAGGTGCAGCGTGCCGCGCATCGGCCAGGACCGCACCACCGCGCCGGCGTCCAGCGCGGCGTCGACACCGGCGACCGTCCGCTCGCGCGTGCGCAACGCCAGCGAGACCAGGGCGCCCGGCAGGTCCTGCGCCTGGGTGCAGGTGGCCCACCGCGCCGCGTCGGCCGCGGTCGGGTGCGCCTCGCCGACCAGTCGCTGCGCGGCCAGCCGGAGCAGCGCGACGTCGCGCAGCGAGGCCACTGCCGTCAACCGCCCAGTCCCAGGTGCCCGGCCGCGACCCGCAGGTCTGCCACCAGCCCGGCGTACGCCGTGTCGCGGTCGTCGGCCCGCAGCACCGACGACGGGTGCACCGTGACGAGGAACGGCGTGCTGCCCTGCGAGGTCTCGCGAACCAGCAGCCGACCGCGGTCGCGCAGGACGCGGACGTCGGCGCCGAGCAGCGAGCGCACCGCGGTCGCGCCGAGGCAGACCACGACCTCCGGCCGGAGCACCCGCAGCTCGGCCACCAGCCACGGCCGGCACGCGGTGAGGTGGCGCAGCTCCGGTGTCTGGTGGATGCGCCGCCTGCCCGGGCCTTCCTGGGTGAACCGGAAGTGCTTGACCGCGTTGGTGCGGTAGGTGATCTCCCGCGGGATGCCGGCCTCGTCGATGGCACGCACGAGGAGCCGCCCGGCCGGCCCCACGAACGGCTGGCCCTGCTGGTCCTCGACGTCGCCGGGCTGCTCGCCGACCAGGGCCACCCGGGCGTCCACGGGTCCGGCGGAGAAGACCGTCCGGGTGGCGTGCTCCCACAGCTCGCAGCCCCGGCAGTCCGCTGCGGCCCGCCGAAGCTCGTCGAGGCTGGCGGTTTCGGGCACGAAGTCGGCGGCCGTCATCCCGGCCCCGTTCCGGGCCGGGCGGCCACGAGAAGGCGCGGTCTCGCCACGTGGGCCAGAATGCCAGGCGTGAACGACCTCATCGACACCACGGAGATGTACCTCCGCACGATCTTCGAGCTGGAGGAGGAGGGCGTCGTGCCGCTGCGCGCCCGGATCGCGGAGCGGCTGGGGCAGTCCGGGCCGACGGTGTCGCAGACGGTCGCCCGGATGGAGCGCGACGGCCTGCTGTCGGTCGAGGGCGACCGCCACCTCGAGCTCAGCGCGCACGGCCGCGCGCTCGCCACCCGGGTCATGCGCAAGCACCGGCTGGCCGAGTGCCTGCTCGTCGAGGTCATCGGCCTCGACTGGGAGCTCGTGCACGAGGAGGCCTGCCGCTGGGAGCACGTCATCTCCGAGACCGTCGAGCGCAAGCTGCTCGAGGTCCTCGGCCATCCCAGCGTGTCGCCGTACGGCAACCCGATCCCCGGCCTCGACGAGCTCGGGAACGGCGACACCGACCCGCTGGACGCGACGGCCGGCGCCGAGAGCCTCGTGACGCTCGACCGTGTCGAGACCGGCGCCGGGTCGCCCGTGGTGGTCCGGCGGCTGGCCGAGCCACTGCAGAGCGACACCGCCCTGATGTCCCGGCTGCGCCGCGCCGGGGTGCGTCCCGGCGCGTCGATCACCGTGGGCCCGGCGGCGGGCGGCCTGCTCGTGGGGTCGGGCGGCGAGACCACCGAGATCAGCACCGAGGTCGCGTCGCACGTCTTCGTCACCGCTCGCTGATCGGTCGCTGAGCCGAGCGCCGGCGCGGCCCGTGAGAGGCTCGAGGCATGCGCGCGATCACCGTCCACGAGCTCAAGGACGTCCTCGACACCGGGGCGGCAGTCGTCATCGACGTCCGCGAGCCCGACGAGTTCGCCCAGGGCCACGTTCCCGGGGCCCGGCTCGCGCCGCTGCAGACCGTGCCGACCCTGGTGGGTCAGCTGCCGCCCGACCAGCCGGTGTACCTCGTCTGCGCCGTCGGCAGCCGCAGTGCACAGGCCGCCACCTACCTCGCCCAGCACGGGGTCGACGCGGTCAACGTCGACGGGGGCACCAGCGACTGGCTCGGGGCGGGCTACCCCGTCGAGACCTGAGCGGCCGGTCCGGGCGGGGCGCTCCTAGTGCTTCTGCACCGATTTAGGCTGTGTCGCGACTCGCGCGGCCGGTGGGTTTGAAGTCGACCGTGTCCGTCCCGTAACCTGCTCCCGCCTCCCCCGAACGGGGGATGGCGCACGAGCGGCCGCCGAATCCTGCCCCGCACGCGCAGCTGGACGACAGACGCCTGGCAGGAGCGGGGGACCCACGTACGTGGTCCTCGCAGAGGTCCTTGGGGTGAAGCCGCACCGGTCCCCACCGGTCGGCCGGGCACTTTCCCGCCCGAACCCGACAGCTCACCTCGTAGGCGTGGGAGAGGACCGACGCTTGTCCAAGCACCGCCGTCCGACGCGTGTCCAGCGCCTCGGCACCCTCGCCTCCCGCAGCCCGCTCCAGCTCGGCGTCGCCGCCGGGGTCGCCGGCACCCTGAGCGTCACCGGCACGATGGTGGCTGTGGCCGCCGACGGCAGCGGCCAGGCCGCGAGCGGTCACCGCACCGCCCAGACCTCGAAGGCCGCGGCAGTGTCCTTCGTCCGGGACGCCGCCGACGTCTCGACCGCGTCCACGCAGCTGGCGCTGCACGGCGCTGTCGACCAGGCCGTCCAGGACCGCCGCGAGGCCGTCGCGCAGGCCAAGGCCCGCACGGAGCGTCGCCGCGAGCTCGCGAAGAAGCGGGCAGCCGCGAAGCGGGCCGCCACCAAGGCCGCGGAGGCGCGCACCTTCTCCACCGTCTCGCGCAGTGTCGAGCGGATGAGCGCATCTGCCGCGAACGCCCTGGAGATCGCCCGGGCCGCCGCATCCGGCGCCTACTACGTGCACGGCGGCGCCGGTCCGACCGGCTTCGACTGCTCGGGCTTCACGATGTACGTCTTCGCGAAGATGGGCATCTCGCTGCCGCACTCGTCCGCCGCGCAGCGGTCGATGGTGCAGAGCGTCTCGAGCCCGCAGCCGGGTGACCTGGTGTTCGTGTACAACGGCGGCGGCGGGAGCATCGGTCACGTCGCGATCTACGCTGGCGGCGGGTACTGGTACGAGGCCGCCAACCCCAGCGCGGGCGTCGGCTACCACCGCGCCTGGACCACCAACGTCTCCTACGGCCGAGTCCTCTAGACCGCTCCGCGCCCAGCCGTGCGGGCTGGCATCCCCCCCCGCTAGTCCGCACAGGGACCCCGAAGCCATCCCCCCGGCCTCGGGGTCCCGCCTTTCCCCTTCAGAGGGCGCGTTGTTGCAGATCTTCCGCCCAGAAAAGTGCACCAGCGCGCCACTCATCGAGGGTGACGGCGGAAGAGCCGCGCACCTCCTCAGCCGGGGAGGCGCTCCAGGGTGACGAGCCGGCCGTCGGCCACGTGCAGCAGCAGCAGCGCGCCCCTCCGCAGGTCACCGAGCTCGTCGGGGTCGACCGCGCCGCCGAGCCGGTCGGTGAGCGAGGCCACCAGGTCCGGGATGACCTCGCGCTGGCCGCACCAGGCAGCAGTCCCCGGGGCGTCGAGCAGCCGGGCGACGGCGTCGACGCCGGCGGGGGGGTCGCGGTCGAAGTCGCCGGCGGTGGCGCTCTTCACGGCTTCGACGCGGAGGCCCGCGGCGCGGGCGTAGGGCTCCAGGGTCTCGCGGCAGCGGCGGACGTCGGCGGCGGCCAGCCGGCCTACGACGTAGGCCTGCAGCAGGGCGGCGACGACGGCGGCCCGGCCGCGACCGGACGGGTCCAGCGGGCGCTCGGCGTCGGACCCGCTCCAGCCCTTCTTGTCCCCGGCCGAAGCGTGCCGGACGACGACCAGCGCGTGGGTGCGGCGGGTGTCGTCGGCGTAGCGCTCCAGTACCTGGCGGTCCTGCCTGGGCGAGAGCAGGGCCAGCGCCTCGGGCACAGCGAGCCAGCGCAGCGCGTCGACCTCCCGGTTCGGGGTGAAGGCGCCGGCGACCGCCTCGCAGGACCAGTAGCGGACCCGCTTCGGCCCCTCGAGGACGGGATAGCGCAGGCTGCCGAGCCGCCGGCCCGGGACCGCCGCGAAGCCGGTCTCCTCCTCGATCTCGCGGAGCGCGGCCAGGAGCGGGTGCTCGCCGTAGTCCAGCTTTCCCTTGGGCAGCGACCAGTCGTCGTACCGCGGGCGGTGCACCACCGCGACCTCGGGCCGGGCCGGGTCGCCCCGCCAGAGCACCCCGCCCGCGGCCTCGACCTGGTCGACGCCCGGCTCGGCTCCGCCCGGCATCAGGCGTCCCGGGCCCGGTCGAGCAGCAGCGTCTGCAGGTCGACCAGGCCGGGACGTCGCGGGGTGCGGGTCCAGGAACCGTCCGGGTCGAGCGACCAGTGGTCGATGTCGTCGCCCCACGCGAGCTCGAGCAGTGCGGCCAGCTCACGCCAGTTGTCCGGGTCGGTGACCCGCACCAGGGCCTCGACGCGGCGGTCGAGGTTGCGGTCCATCAGGTCGGCACTGCCGATGAGCACCTCCTCGTCACCGCCCGCGACGAAGCGGTACAGCCGCGAGTGCTCGAGGAACCGGCCCAGGATGCTGCGCACCCGGATGGTCTCCGACAGCCCTGGAACTCCCGGCCGGAGGGCACACATCCCGCGCACCCACAGGTCGACGGGCACGCCCGCCCGCGACGCGTCGTACAGCGCGTCGATGACCTTTTCGTCGACGAGGCTGTTGACCTTCACGGAGATGCCCGCGGGCTTCCCCTTGCGGGCCTTGCGCGTCTCGCGGCCGATGAGCGACAGGAGCCCGGCCCGCAGGTCGTCGGGGGCGACGAGCAGGGTGTCGTACTTGCGGTGCCTGGTGTAGCCGGACAGGTGGTTGAACAGGTCGGCGACGTCGGCCCCGACCCGGGGGTCGGCGGTGAGCAGGCCGAGGTCCTCGTAGGTGCGCGCGGTCTTCGGGTTGTAGTTGCCGGTGCCCACGTGGACGTAGCGACGCAGCCGGCCGCCCGGCTCGGACCGCACCACCAGCGCCAGCTTGCAGTGCGTCTTGAGGTTCACCAGTCCGTAAACGACATGGCAGCCGGCCTGCTCGAGCTTGCGGGCCCAGCGGATGTTGGCCTGCTCGTCGAAGCGGGCCTTGATCTCGACGACGACGAGCACCTGCTTGCCGGAGCGGGCTGCCTCGACCAGGGCGTCGACGATCGGCGACTCGCCGCTGGTGCGGTACAGCGTGAGCTTCAGCGCGAGCACCGCCGGGTCGACCGCGGCCTGCTCGATGAACGCCTGTACGCTGCTCGCGAACGAGTCGTACGGGTGGTGCAGGAGCACGGCGCGCTTGCGCAGCGCAGCGAACACATCGCCGACGGTGGCGCCCTCGCCGCGCAGGTCGGGGTGGATCCGTGCTGCGTACGCCGGCGAGCGCAGGTCCGACCGCGCTTCGGTCTCGCTGAGCGCCCACAGCGCCGCCAGGTCCAGCGGGGCCGCGCTCCTGTAGACCTCGTCGTCGGACACACCGAGCTCCCGTACCAGCAGGTCGAGGACCCGGTGGCTCATGTCGGCGTCGACCTCGAGCCGGACGGGTGCGCCGAACCGCCGGCGCGCCAGCTCGCGCTCGAGAGCGTGCAGCAGGTTGTCGGCCTCGGCGTCGACCTCGAGGTCCTCGTTGCGCGTCACGCGGAACGTCGAGGCCTCCATGACCCGCATACCGGGGAACACCTGGTCGAGGTGCGCGGCGATGACGTCCTCGATGAGGACCAGCCGGCTGCCCGTGTCGTCGGCGGGCAGCAGCCGGGGGAGCAGCGGCGGCACCTTGACGCGCGCGAAGTGCTCGCTGCCGGTGGCCTCGTCGGCCACGACGACCGCGAGGTTCAGCGACAGCCCGGAGATGTAGGGGAAGGGATGCGCGGGGTCCACGGCCAGCGGTGTGAGCACCGGGTGGATCCGGTCGACGAACAGCTCGCCGAGCCGCTTCTGCTCGTCGTCGTCGAGGTCGGGCCAGTGCACGACGGCCAGCCCGGCTGCGGCCATCGCCGGTAGCAGCCGGTCAGTGACCAGCCGGGACTGCTGGTCGACGTCGTGGTGCGCCATCCGCGCGACGCGGTCGATGCGCTCCTTGGGGGTGGCGCCCGAGGGTCCCGGCGTCGTCACGCCGGCGGCGACCCGGCTGCGGAGTGCCGCAACCCGCACCATGAAGAACTCGTCGAGGTTGCGGGAGAAGATCGCGACGAACCGCACCCGGTCCAACAGCGGCACCGACTCGTCCGCGGCGAGCTCGAGCACCCGTTCGTTGAACTGGAGCCAGCTCGCCGTGCGGTCGAGGAAGCGGTCGGCCGGCAGCCGGGACGTGTCCGGCTCGGACGCGGCGGCGGTGTCCTCGATCTCCTCCGCGCTCTCGTCGGCGTAGCGGGGCGGTTCCGGGTCCACGTCGTCGGTCCATGCCGGTGCGGTGCTCACGGCGCCTATCGTGCCCCTTCGGACCTGGCCACTTCCAGGTGCATGAATCAGGAACCAGGTGAACGAGAGGTGAACGCCGGTCGACGACTCGCCCAACGAGAGCACGTGTCGGGTGTCCGGGCATGGCGTGTCGGGGTCGCGGATGCTCCACTGACCGCATGGCCATCCACCCCGGTGTCGAGACCTCTGTCGAGCGGCTCGAGGTCGTCGAGTCGGTGCGACCACGGCTCGCCGACGTCGCGGCCCCGCAGGACGTCGACCGGCTGATC
Organism: Actinomycetes bacterium; assembly: GCA_038246545.1. Lineage (GTDB taxonomy): Bacteria > Actinomycetota > Actinomycetes > JACCUZ01 > JACCUZ01 > JBBRVW01. Next base: position 71,165 of record JBBRVW010000019.1, read on the forward strand.
GACGAGGCGCTGGACCGGCTGCTGCCGGCCAACGTCACGACGTACCTGCCGATCCTCGTCGAGCGCCGGGTCCGCGACCAGCTGCGCCACCTGCCGACCGCCGAGTCGGTCTAGCACGCGGGCGCGCTACGAGCGACCTTCCGCACGGACGCCGCGGGCGCCCGGCTTGCGCAGGTACATGTCCACGTCGGCGGCGGCGACCAGCCCGTCCGGCGTCTCGCCGGGGTCGCCGGTGATCCGCGTGCGTCCCACCGTGACCGCGAGGGCCACCGAGACCCCGCCGATGTCCAGCGGCGCGGCGACGGCCGCCCGTAGGCGCTCCACCAGGTCGAGCATCTCCGCGTCGCCGAGGTTGTCGGTGACGATGACGAACTCGTCGCCGCCGAAGCGGGCGATCGTGTCGCCGTTGCGGACCTGCGCCTCCAGCCGGTGGGCGATGATGGCCAGCACCTGGTCGCCGTAGGCGTGCCCGAGGGTGTCGTTGACCGGCTTGAAGGCGTCGAGGTCGCAGAAGAGCACCGCGCCCATGCGTCGGTTGAGCCGGGCGGCGTCGATCGCGGCCGCCAGTCGCTCGGTCAGCGCGGACCGGTTGAGCAGCCCGGTCAGCGGGTCGATGCGCGCGCGCCTGGTGAGCTCCTGGTGCTCGGCCCGGCGGTCGCCGACGTCCTCGAACTGGCTGATGCCGTAGAGGGCGTTGCCCTCGCCGTCGCGGACCACGGAGGTCTGCAGCGACACCCACACGTGGTGGCCGTCGGCGTGCAGGTAGCGCTTCTCCAGCTGGTAGCGCTCGATCTCGCCGGCGAGCACCCGGCGGATGACCTCGTCGTCGGCGGCCCGGTCGTGGGGGTGGGTGAGGTCCACGATCGCCAAGGTCTCGAGGTGCCGACGGCTATGGCCGGTCATCCGCGACATCGCCTCGTTCACCCGGAGGAAGCGACCGGCGCTGCCCGGGCTGAAGTCGACGAGAGACATGCCGACTGGTGCATTCTCGAAGGCCAGCCGGAACGACTCCTCGCTGGCCCGGACGCGGGCCATCAGCCGGGCGTTGTCGACGGCGATGCCGGCTTGGGTCGCGAACATCTCCAGCAGCGCCCCCTGCACGTCGTCCGGCCTGCGACCGCTGGTCGGCAGGTCCACCGACAAGATGCCGACCAGCGTCCCGGAGACGCTGTACAGCGGGGCGAACAGCGCGTCCATCGGGTGCCACGCGTCGGGGTCGTCGCTGACCGGGATGTCCGGGACCCAGGTGGCGATGGCGTCGTTGCCGGGCTCGGTGTGGGCCAGGAAACGGAGCTGGCCGAGCGGCTGGGCGCGGTCGATCTCCGCCTGCCAGACCTCGAGCGAGCTCACTCCGCCGAGCAGGGCCTCGCTCACCTCCGGCGGCCCGGCGACGGTGGCGACCTCGACGGAGCCGTCGTCGTGCACGAGGTTGACGACGGCGACGCCGAAGCCCAGGCCCTCGACCACGCCGTCGACGACGGCGCGCAGGGTCGAGCGCAGGTCGGGGCCGGCGTTGAGCCGCAGGATCAAGCGCTGCAGCTCCCGCATCGCGGGCAGGCTGACGTCGCTCATCGGGCGTCGACCTCCATCCCCCCGCGGGGCTGCCGGCGGCGGCCAGCCCTCGTTACGCCGGGCTGATGCCCGGCCCACTCCTTAACATCGTCTGTACTTTGCCTCGTCTTTACTCGCGGGGGGGTACCGATGTGTCACGAGATCCCGGTGACCCGGGAGACGAGCCGGGCCAGCCGGCCAGTCGGACGGCGGCCGCCCCCGCCGGAAAAGTTCTCGGGACGTAAGGGACAGAGCGCAGAACGCGGATACGGTCAGAGGATGGCTCCCGACGTCGACGTCCTCGTGGACGGCGGCGACCGGGGCTGCGGCGAGCTGCTGCTCGAGCTGCACCGGCGCACCCGCGATCTCGGCGACGGCGCACGTGTCCGGCTGGTCACCACCGACCCGGGGGCCGCCGCGGACCTGCCTGCGTGGTGCACTCTCACCGGGCACGAGTTCAGTGGCACCACCGGCCTCGCGGACGGCCGGGTCGCCTACGACGTCACCATCTCCAGGAGAGGTACATGAGCATCCTCATCTCGATCACCCACGGGGCCGACAACGCCGACATGGCGACCGTCGGGTTCGTCGTGGCGTCCGCCGCCGCCGCGTCCGCACAGGAGACGACCATCTTCCTGAGCAGCAATGGCGCGACCCTGGCCCGGGCCGGCGAGGCCGGCGCGATCCACGAGGAGGGCTTCGCGCCCCTGCAGGAGCTGCTGGACGGCTACCTCGAGGCCGGCGGCGCGCTGCTGGTGTGCAGCCCGTGCGCCAAGAAGCGCGGCATCGGCGAGTCCGACCTGGTTCCCGGCGCCCAGATCGTCGGGGGCGGCAAGGTCGTGGAGATCATGGCTGCCGGGGCCGCCACCCTGACCTACTAGCCATGGCCACCAGGTCGCGGCTCGGGCCATCGGCGTTCGAGATCGACGGCGGCAGCATGGACTGCGGTTCGGGGCTGCTGCTGCTGGTCACCCGTGGGATGCGGGCCGTCCCGGCCGGTGAGGTGCTCGTGGTCCGCACCGAGGAGAAGTCGGTCGTTGACGACCTCCCGTCGTGGGCCCGGCTGGCCGGCCACGAGCTGCTCGGTGTCGAGGAGGAGTCCCGCAGCGGGCCTTGGCACCTCAGCGTCCGCCGTGGCCTCCAGGCCGGGTTCAGCACCGGCGGCGGCGCCGACCTCGGGACCCGGCTGTGGCTGTACACGAACTTCGACTGCAACCTGGCCTGTGACTACTGCTGCGCCGAGTCCTCGCCCAAGGCGCCGGCCCGGCGGATGCCTGCCGATCTGGCGTTCGAGGCCGTCGAGCAGTTCGCGGCCCTGGGTGGCCGCGAGCTGTTGCTGACCGGCGGCGAGCCGTTCCTGCACCCCGACCTGGGCCGGATCGTCGAGCGGTCCGCGGCGAGGATGCCGGTCACGGTCCTGACCAACGCGATGGTGTTCGGCCGGGGGACGCGCCGGGCGACTCTCGAGGCGATGGACCGGGACCGCGTCACCCTGCAGATCAGCCTCGACTCCGGAACGGCGGAGGGGCACGACCGGCACCGGGGCAAGGGCAGCTTCGGGCGCGCGGTCGAGGGCATCCGGCTGGCCCGCGACCTGGGCTTCCGGGTGCGCATCTCGGTCACCCTGTACGCGGAGGACCTCGCGACCCTGGCTTCGGTGCACCGGATGCTCGACGCCGAGGGGATCCCGCCGGACGACCGGCTGGTCCGCCCGGTCGCGCACGAAGGGGCCGCGGAGAGCGGTGTGCACATCACGGTGGACTCGATCGCGCCGGAGCCGACGCTCACCGCCGACGGGGCGTGGTGGCACCCGGTCGGGGTCGCCGACCAGAACCTGCGGGTGACCGACTCGCCGCTGCCCGTCGACGAGGTCTTCGCCACCGTTCGGGACGCGGTCCGCGTCCAGGACGCGTCCGCACACGAAGGAAGGGCGGTCTTCCGCTGTGTCTGAGAGCCGAACAGCGCCGAGCAGCACACGAGCCGTCGACGCCGTCGAGGTGGAGCATCTGGACACCGGCACAGCCAGCCGGGTGGTCGTCGCGGGGGTGCGCATCGCCGTGGCGCTGATGTGGATCCAGAACGTCAACTGGAAGCGTCCGCCGGACTTCGGCCGCGATGCCGATCGAGGCCTGTACAAGTTCACCAACGACGCCGTGCTGCACCCCGTCGTGGCGCCCTTCAGCTGGTTCGTCGAGCGCGTCGTCCTGCCGAACTTCACGCTGTTCGGCTACGCGACGCTCCTCCTGGAGTTCAGTCTCGGTGCCTTCCTGCTGGCAGGACTGCTGACCCGGCTGTGGGCAGTGATCGGGATCGTGCAGACCGCGGCGATCACCATGTCGGTCCTCAATGCGCCGAACGAGTGGCAGTGGTCCTACTACCTGATGTTCGCCGCCCACTTCGTCCTGCTCGCCAGCGCGGCCGGGCGGGTGGCCGGGTTGGACGCGATCCTGCGACCACGGTGGCGCCGCTCCGGCAGCCGGCTGGCCGCTCTCGCGCTGAAGGCGTCATGACCGGGGCGCCGCGCCGGTCGGGGCCGGACGACCTGCTGCGCAACCGCGGGCTAGGGGTGAGCGCGGCGACCGCCGCCGGCGCGCTCTTCACGCTGTACGACTACACGCCGCTGAACTTCGCGCAGGTGGACGGCCGCATCGCGGTGCTCCTGCTGGTGCTGGGGGTCGTCGGCGCGGCCGGCGCGGTCCTCGGCCGGGGCGTGGTCCTCGTCGGGGTGGGGGCGGTCCTGCTCCTGCTGGCCTTCGTCCGGCTCGTCACCTACGGGCACGGTGACGGTCTGATCGGCGGCGGCAGCTCGACGGCGGCCCTGTTCGCCGGACTCGGGTTGGCCCACCTCGGCATCGCCGTCGCGGCGCGACCGCTCGCCGCCGCCGAACGCGACCGCCGCGACCCCGGGTGACGATCCCGGGGGACGGATCCACGCCTCGCCCGCGCTGCCACACGAGCGGAACCGCTCGTTGTCCCGGCGTGAGGGTCGACGACAGCAGCTCAGGTCGCCAACCGGCTACGCCTCGCCGCGGGCCGGGTAGTCGTTCTCGTTGATGTAGCCGAGGGCGCGGATCAGGTTGTCCAGGTGCGGGCGGGCGAACGGCATCGACTGCACGTGCGCGGAGTAGAGCGTGCCGTCGTCCCGGACGAGGAAGATGCCGGGCTCGTTGAACTCGTCCGGCTCCGGCTCCTTCACGCCCTTGCTGACGAACAGTCCCCACTCCCGGGCCTGCGTCATGGTCAGCCCGAAGGCGACCGGGACGTGGGACAGCTCCCACTCCTGGACGGTGCGGGTGGCGCGCGCCTCGTCGTCCCCGCTGATGGCGACGACGCTGCTCACGCCGACCGCGTCGAGTGCGGCCAGCTTCCCGTCGAGCTCGTTCAGCTGGTCGTGGCACTTGGGGCAGTGCAGCCCGCGGTAGAAAATCATCAAGGTGAACCGCTTGGGCTGCTGCTCGCCCAGACGCCAGCGGCCACCGCCGACCAGGGGCAGGTCCAACTCTGGCGCGTGCTCGCGCATCCGCAACACTGCCATGGTGTCTCCGTGATTTCTCTTCGACGTCGGTGATCGGTACCTCTGCCCGACCGGGCGTGGCGTAACCCAGGCACTCGTGATGGTGGTGACTGCGACGCGAGGTACGAGTCTGGTCTGCCCTAAGTGGGCCGACGAGCGGCGCGTACGCACGGCGCCCGGCCGCTGGGGCTGTCATAGGGCACGTCACGCGGGGCCGAGCGATTCCGGTGAAGGAACTCACGCCTGCCACGCCAGGTAGTGGCTGCCGAGTGAGATGAGGAGGAACCACAAGGCTGCTGCGATGGGTGGTACAGCCAGCACCCACCAGCTGCGTCGTCCGGCGAGGACGGCTGCCGCGGCAAGCTGGATCGCGAACACGGCGTACATCCCGAACAGGTCCGGGGTCGGCACGACGAGACCAGATAACAGGTACTGAAGACCGACGGGCAGCATGAGGAGCAGGGCGACCACACTTGCAGCCGTGCGCACCGGGAGCGGAGGGGCACCCGGGGGGTCGCCGGGCTCGGCAGGAGAGCTGTCGACGTCTGCGCGGCTGGGCCGAGCGGCGAGGAACAACGCCAGCGCCAGGCTCAGGGGCAGGGCTGTGACGAGCCGGGGTGGGGCCGCGAGGACGTCGAGGACGAAGAGCTCGAGGCCGAGTGTCAGTGCCAGGGCCGCAGCAGCGGGGCGTCGACGGCTGGCGAGCAGAAGCACGGCTGCAGCGACTGCGCCGGCTCCTGCGGTGGCAGTCATTGCGGCACCGAACATGTGGGAGGCGGTGTCGGTGTACGGGACGGCTTGACCGTTGGCTGTCCGAACCGTGCGCAAGCCAAGAACGGCAGCCGCGACGAGAGCCAAGCCCGCCTGCAGGTAGGTGACACTTGAGCGAGACGGCTGCATCGAAGCATTCGCCGTGACCATGCAGGGACCATGCCACTCGCTGCCCCGCGGCGCGTGAGTATGCGGACCCAGTCACGGACGTTGACCCGCAGGCGACCGCCCGACCGATCGCTTGCCGATCACCCTGGCGACGGTGGTCGACGCGGGACCGCCTTGCATCGTTGCAAGGCCAGCTGCATCATCACGCCTGCGCTCGGTAGTGCCCCCGGCAGTGTCCTGGTTCAGGACATCGGAATGGGGTGTCTCGGGACATCGGAATGGGGTGTCGCAGGTCTTCGGCATAGCCGATGGCTCCCAGGCTGCGGGGTGTCGAAGCGTCGCCTTGTCATCACCGCCGTTCTCGCCGGCCAGTCGCTCGCTGGCCGCCACGTTGGGGCATAGTCACATCAGGCGAGGAAGGACGGCGAAGCATGCACGGGATCGCGCATCTCGGGCTCGGACTCGCGGCTGTGTTGTGCGCGTCCTGCACGTCGCCTTCGACGTCGCCAAACGGTGGTGACCGATCGGCGGCGCAGTCCCAGGACAATTCGGCGACGCGGCCGACACCGACGACATCTCGAACCGCGAGCGGCACGCCAAGCGGTGCTCCGCAATCGGCGTCGCCGGATGCGGGCGGGGCTCAGCCGGCTTCGACGACCGCGCCTGCTGACGGCAGGCGCTGCTTCGGGAAGCTGGTGACGATCGTGGCACGGCGGGGACACGAGACCTTAGCCCGGATCCACCGTTGTGCTGGGGTGAACGGCGGGTCGTGACGCACGAATGCCCTGCTGTGCAAAGAGAATGTGGCTTGCGAAGGTCAACAAACTCAGCACACAGGAGGGCATCCGCTGGATGCGAGTCTGCCATGGCG
>JBBRVW010000020.1:0-74780 GCA_038246545.1 Actinomycetes bacterium
CTTCCCCTGCTCGTCGGCACTTCGGATCAGCCACTTCCCGGACCCGCGAACCAGACGCTACGCCCGCCGCCGCTGGCCCGGAAGACCCAGCGCGACGACGCGCTCAGACCAGCTGGTTGACAACAGAAGGGAGCCGAAGTGCTTCGGGACGTACACGCGACGAGCGTACGGCGGCCCCCCGTCGTCCCCGGGCGCCGAGACCTCGGTCTCGCCGTCCTGCTCCTAGGGTGGCGGGGTGGCGGCGACGGAGGGTGTGCTCGCGACGGCCGGGCAGTTCGCCGACCGGCTGCTGCGGCCGGCCGCGTCCGACGTGGACCGCACGGGGGCACTGTCCGCCGGGCACCTGGACGCTGTCGCGGCCGCCGGTCTCTACGGCGTCGCCGGTCCCGTCGACGTCGGCGGTGCGGGCGCCGACCGGGGGACCGTGCACCAGGTCACCGAGCTGCTCGCCGCTGCCTGCCTGAGCACGGCGTTCGTCCTCGTGCAGCACCAGGGCGTGGTCTCCCGGCTGTCCGGGTCCGGGCCGACCTGGGACCGATGGGTGCGCCGGATGTGTGCAGGCGAGGTGCGCGCCGGGGTCGGTGTCGGCGGCGTGCGACCCGGCGCCGAGCCGTTGCGCGCCATCCCCGACGACGACGGCTGGCTGCTCGAGGGCACGGTGCCGTGGGTGACCGGCTGGGGCCTGGTCGACGTCCTGCACGTGGCCGCGCTGGACCCGGCGGGAGACGTCGTCTGGCTGCTGCTGGATGCCGTCGCGGCGCCCAGCATGACCGTCCACGAGCTCGCGCTCACGGCGGTACGAGCCAGTCACACGGTCACGGTGACCTTCCACCGGCACCCCGTGCCCGGCGACCGGCTGACCGGCCGGACGACCTACGCGCAGTGGCAGGCGGCCGACGTCGGCACGCTGCGCGGCAACGGATCGCTGTCGCTCGGCCTCGTCGCCAGGTCGGCGGCGGAGATCGGGGACGACGCGGCCGACCTGCTCGCCGCCGCCGGCCGGGTGCGCGTCGAGCTCGACACCGCCGATGCCGCCGCCGACGCCGAGCGGCTGGCCCGGGCCCGTGCGGCCGCGTCCGGCCTGGCCTGGACGGCGGCCGGCCGGCTCGCGGTCGCCGGGGGAGCAGGTTCGGTGGTCGCCGGTGGCCCGGCCGACCGCACGACCCGCGAGGCCGCGTTCCTGCTGGTGTTCGGCTCCCGGCCGGCGATCAGGTCCGAGCTGCGTGCTCGGCTGGTGCCGGGGACCTGAGGTCGCGCGGGTCCGAGCGGCGGGTCACCAGCGGTCGTGCACGTGCGCGCGCACCTGGCTGTCGTAGACGTCGCGCAAGGCGTCGAGAGTCGTCCGGCCCAGCGGTGCCAGATCGGCGGCAGCGGCGTTGCCGCGCGCCTGCCCGGCGTTGCGGGCACCCGGGATCACGGTGCTGACGCCGGGCTGGTCGACGATCCAGCGCAGCGCGAGCTGGGCGGTCGTGGCGCCGGCGGGCGTGCGCGCCGCGAAGTACCGAGCGGCGCGCACGCCGACGGCGAACGGCACGCCGCTGAACGTCTCGCCGACGTCGAACGCCTCGCCGTCCCGGTTGTAGGTGCGGTGGTCGTCGTCGGCGAACGTCGTCGACTCGTCGTACTTCCCGGACAGCAGCCCGGACGCGAGGGGGACCCGCGCGATGATGCCGACACCCGCCTCCTGCGCTGCGGGCAGCACCCGCTCCAGCGGCTTGCGGCGGAACGCGTTGAGGATGATCTGCACGGTCGCGACGTGCGGTCGCGCGATCGCGGTCAGCGCCTCGTCGACGGTCTCGACCGACACGCCGTACGCCGACACGACCTGATCCGCCACCAGCCGGTCGAGGGCGTCGTACACGGCGTCGTCGGAGTAGACCGCGGTCGGCGGGCAGTGCAGCTGGACGAGGTCGATGGTGTCGACGCCGAGGTTGCGCCGGCTGCGGTCCAGCCAGCCGCGGAACGCGTCGAGGGTGAAGGCGTCCGCCTCGAACGGGTCGGCCCGGCGGCCCATCTTCGTCGCGACCGTGATGCCGTGGTCCCCTCGGTCGCGGAGCGCCCGGCCGACCAGCTTCTCGCTGCGGCCGTCGCCGTAGACGTCCGCGGTGTCGAGGAAGGTCACCCCGGCGTCGAGCGCGGCGTTCAGCACCGCCATCGCGTCGTCCTCGCCGACGTCGCCCCAGTCGGCGCCGAGCTGCCAGCAGCCGAGACCGACGACGGACACCTGACGGCCGGTACGGCCGAGCGCGCGCTGCTCCATCCCTCGACCCTAGGCACCGGGTTGCGCCCGGTTCCCACGGGCACTGGTCAGTCGTGCTGCTTCGTGCGGTCGATCGGTTCCGCCGGAGTGATCTCGCCCGACTCGCGGCACGCGGCGGCCTGCTCGCTCGCGGCTTCCTCTACCTGCTGCTGGCCTACCTGGCGGCGGCCCTGGCAGCGGGCTGGGGCCGGACCCCCGCGAACGCCAACGGCGCCCTCACGACGGTGGCTGCCCAGCCGGCCGGGTGGGTGGCCCTGGCCGGTGCTGCGCTGGGCTTCGCGGCGTTCGGGGTCATGCGGCTCGCGGCGGCGTACGGCGACCGGACCGTCGGCCGGCTCCGGCGGCTCACCACGGCCGGCCAGGCCACGTTCTACCTGGCGATGTCGGGGCTCACGGTGTCGTTCCTCGCCGGGGACCGCGGCACCGGCTCGAGCGGCCAGTCGGACTCCACCGCGATGCTTCTGGTGTCCTCGACGGCCGGTCGGCTGCTGATGGCGACCGTAGGTCTGGTCGTCGTGTGCGTCTGCTGCTGGCAGCTGCGGCTGGCCGCCCAGGGCGGGTACGCCGACAGCCTGACCCTCACGAGCCTGGGACCGCGGATGCGGCAGGCCGCCGACGTGGTCGGCCGGGTCGGCATCGTGGCCCGGGCCACGGCGGTGCTGCCCGTCGGTGGGCTGCTCGTCCTGGCGGCCTGGCAGGCTCGGCCGGGCACGGCGCGGGACCTCGACCAGCTGCTCGACGGGCTGGTGCACCACCCGCTCGGTCACGTGCTGGTGTGGCTGGTCGCGGCCGGGTTCGTGGTCTTCGCGGCGTACAGCCTCGTGGAGGTCCGCTACCGCGAGGTCCACGCCGGGGACTGATCAGGCAGTGGTCGCTGCGGCCGAGCGCCCGGCCACGCGGCCGGAGAACAGGCAGCCGCCGAGGAAGGTGCCCTCGAGGGCGCGGTAGCCGTGCATCCCGCCGCCGCCGAAGCCAGCGACCTCACCCGCGGCCCACAGCCCGGGCAGCGGCTTGCCGTCGGCCCGGAGCACCCTCGCGTCGAGGTCGGTCTCGAGACCGCCGAGCGTCTTGCGGGTGAGCAGGTGCAGCCGCACCGCGATGAGCGGGCCGGCCTTGGGGTCCAGCAGCTTGTGCGGGGAGGCGACCCGCACCAGCCGGTCGCCCCGGTAGCGGCGGGCGCCGCGCATCGCCGTGACCTGGAGGTCCTTGGTGAACGCGTTGTCCATCTCGCGGTCGCGCGCGAGCACGGTGCGCTCTACGTCGTCGTAGCTCAGCAGCGGCTCGCCGGTCACCGCGTTCATGCCCTCGACGAGGCTGCGCAGGTCGTCGCGCACGACGAAGTCGACGCCGTGCTGCTTGAACTTCTCCACTGGCCCTGGAGCGCCCGGCTTGACCCGGCCGAGCACCTGCCGGACGTCACGGTCGGTGAGGTCGGGGTTCTGCTCGGAGCCCGAGAGCGCGAACTCCATCTCGATGATCTTCTGGGTCAGCAGGAACCACGTGTGCGCGTGCCCGGTGCGCTGGATGTGCGCGAGGGTCCCGAGAGTGTCGAAGCCGGGGAACAGCGGGACGGGCAGGCGGCGGCCGGTGGCGTCCAGCCACAGCGACGACGGGCCGGGCAGGATCCGGATGCCGTGCCCGGGCCAGATCGGGTCCCAGTTCGTGACGCCCTCGGTGTAGTGCCACATCCGGTCGCGGTTCACGACCTGGCCGCCGGCCCGCTCGGTGATGGCGAGCATGCGCCCGTCGACGTGTGCCGGTACGCCGGTGAGCATGGTCTCGGGGTAGGTGCCCAGCCGCTCCGGCCAGGCGGCCCGGACGAGGTCGTGGTTGCCGCCGATGCCGCCGGACGTGACGACCACCGCTTGGGCGGACAGCGTGAACTCGCCGACCGGGGTGCGCGAGCTGGCGAAGCCGCGGCCCAGCGGGGAGGGCTCGAGCACCGTTCCTTGCACCCCGTCGACGGCGCCGCCCGTGACGGTGAGGGAGTCGACCTGGTGCCGGTGCCGCACGTCGATCCGGCCGGCCTCGACGTGTGCGCGCACCCGGCGCTCGAACGGTCCGACCACGCCCGGCCCGGTGCCCCACGTGACGTGGAACCGGGGGACGGAGTTGCCCGGTCCCTCGGCATCGTAGCCGCCGCGCTCGGCCCATCCGACGACCGGGAACCAGCGGATGCCGTGCTGGTGCAGCCAGGAGCGCTTCTCGCCGGCGGCCCACTCGACGTACGCCCGGGCCCAGCGGCGCGGCCACCGGTCCTCGCGTTCACGGTCGAAGCCGGCCGTGCCGGTCCAGTCCTGCCAGGCCAGGTCGAGCGAGTCGTGCACGCCCATCCGGCGCTGCTCGGGAGAGTCGACGAGGAAGAGGCCCCCGAGCGACCAGAACGCCTGGCCGCCGAGGTTGGCCTCGTTCTCCTGGTCCAGGAGCAGGACCCGGCGGCCCGCGTCGGCCGCCTCCGCAGCCGCGACCAGCCCGGCCAGGCCGGCCCCCACCACGATGACGTCCGCGTCCACGCTGCGTCGTCCCCTCTCGTGCGCCGCTGCCCGGACGGTCGTCCACAGGCGGGGGTCTGTCCACCAGGACGGTCAGAGCGCTCCGTGGCACCCTCCCACGGCCTGAGGCTCGGGTCATGGACGAGGACACGGGCAGCAGCAGGTGGGCCGGACGAACGGTCCGCACCGACGGCGACGGGCGCACGGTGGTGCGGCTGCGCGGGCCCGACGACGTGCTGGGCATCGTCCCCTGGCGACTCGGCTTCCACCCGACCGAGAGCCTCGTGGTGGTGGTGCTGCAGGGCAGCCGACGGCGCGAGCGGCTGGTGATGCGGATGGACCTGCCCGACCCTCGCTCGGGCGCCGCGGCGGTCGCCGTCGCCCGCGAGACCGCGCACAGAGCCGAGCAGGCGGCGGCCGACGAGGTGCTGGTCGCGGTCTACACGACGGCAGCCGACGACGCGGGCGAGCTGCCCTTCACCGAGCTGGTCGACGAGCTCGCGTCGGCGCTGGACGACGTCGGTGTCGAGCTGCCGGAGGCTCTGCTGGTGCGCGACGGGCGGCGATGGTCCTACCTCTGCCGCGAACCGTCGTGCTGCCCGCCCGACGGCCTGCCGCTGCCCGAGAGGCCGACAGCGGCGGCCGATGCGTACGCCGCTGAGGCCGTGCTCCGGGGCGCTGTGGTGCTGCCCGACCGCGGGGCCCTGCGCCGCTCGGTCCATCCGTCGGACCGCTCGGTCGCGGTCGCCGTGCGCGGCCGGGCCCGGGACCAGCTCGCGACGCTGGTGCCCGCAGGTCGGATGGCTGCCGAAGGTGCGGCGCGGCTGGGGCTGCTGCGCGAGCGGTTCGCCCGGGGCGAGCGGGAGCCACCGGAGCCGGTCGACGCCCTGCTGGTCGCCCTCGGGCTCGTCGACCCGAGTCGCCGCGACGGGCTGATGACAGCGGTCCTGGACGACGACACCGGGGCGGTCCTCGAGCTGCTCGGTCACGTGGCGCGGCTCGTCGACGACGACGTCGCGGCGCCGGTGTGCACGGTGCTGGGCTGGCTCGCGTACGCCACCGGCGACGGCGCGCTCGCTCTGGTCGCGGTCGAGCGGGCCCTGCGCGCCGACCCCGGGTACACGATGGCCCAGCTGTTGCTCGGCGGCATCGACGGCATGGTCCCGCCGTCGGCGCTGCGCGACGTGAGCCGCGCCGTCCGGTCCGAGCTCGCTGCCGACGGTCCGACCGGCCGCCGGTCCACCGCGAGTGGCGCTACTGGTCTGGCGCGGACATCCGCTCGGCGACGTCGGCCGGGAGGCCGCCGGTCGCCACCGGACCCCACCGGTCCGGCGTGACCCTGACGAGCGACTTGCCCTGCCGGACCATGGCCGCGCGGTACTCGACCCAGTCGGGGTGCTCGCCGGAGATGGCCCGGTAGTAGTCGACCAGCGGCTCCACCGAGTCCGGCAGGTGCAGCACCTCGGCGGTGCCGTCCACCTGCACCCACGGACCGTCCCAGTCGTCGGAGAGCACGCAGAGGGACACCAGCGGGTCGCGCTCGGCGTTGCGCGTCTTCGCCCGCTGGGGGTAGGTCGAGACCACGACGCGCCCGTGGGCGTCGACCCCGCAGGTGACGGGGGAGACCTGGGGCGACCCATCGGCCCGACGGGTCACGAGCAGGGCCCGGTGCCGTGGCCGGAGGAAGACGAACAGGTCGTCCCGGCTCACGGTGTCGGCGGTGGCGACGCGTGGCATGGCCCCGAGCGTAGGCAACCCGCCGTCGGAGGCGTGGGCAGCGTCCGGCTGGACACAGGTGAGGGACGAGCACGTCGGCACCCCGCCGACCCTCACGAGGAGAATCTGTGCCGATCGAGACCCGCCGGCCGCCCACCGAGCAGCAGTCCGCAGCCTTGTCGATCTATCTCAACGACCACCTCGCCGCAGCGACCGGCGGGGTCGAGCTCGCCCGGCGCGCCGCGGCAGCGGAACGGGGTTCACCCCTGGGTGCACCGTTGCGCGCACTGGCCGGCGACCTCGAGGCCGACCGGCGGTCGCTGACCGAGCTGATGGCCCGGCTCGGCGTCGGCGTGACCGGCTACAAGGTGGCGGGGGCGCGGCTGGCCGAGAAGATCGGCCGGCTCAAGCCCAACGGCGGGTGGCTGCACCGCTCGGCACTGGCGCCCGTCGTCGAGACGGAGGGGCTGCGGCTGGTGGCCGAGCACGGATCGGCGGCGTGGCGAACCCTGCGGGTGCTCGCGGGATCAGACGCCCGGCTCGACGCCGACGAGCTCGACCGCCTCGTCGACCGTGCCGCGGAGCAGGCTGCGGTGGCCGGACGGCTGGCCGCGGAGTCAGCCGTCCGCGCCTTCGGCGGCACGGTGGGCTGATGGCCGACGGTGCCGTCGAACCGTCCCACCTGCGACGGGCACAGGTCCGGGACGGCGTCACCGGGACCGGTCCGCTGCCGGACCAGCTGCCGTCGACCCTGCATCGCGCCGTCGCATGAGCGCGACGCCCGGCGCTGCGCGCCGGTGGGTGGCCGTGCTGGGGCCGGCGACGGCGCCGCACCACGAGGAGTCGTCGATCGTCCGGACCCGGCGCCGCGTCGTCGTCGGCGTCACCGGCGTCGTGGGGGCCGTGCTGCTGGGGCTCACCCTGCGCACCGACACCGGAGGGTCCGCCTTCTACCCGCTGGCGCTCGCGCTCGCGGCCACCTGGACTGCCGGAGCGCTGCTCTCCGGGCCGCTGCACCTGGGACGGCTCGACGGGCGGCGGCACGTGCTCGGCCCGGCGGCGATCGGCGCCGGGGCGTTCGCCGGCTTCGCGGCCGGGGCGGTCGTCCTGCGGCAGGTCGCTGTGCTGCACGACCTCGTGCGGTCGGTCATCAGCCGCGCCGACACCGGGTCCCTGACCCTGGTCCTGGCCGTGGCGCTGCTCAACGGCCTGGCCGAGGAGCTCTTCTTCCGCGGCGCGCTCTACAGCGCCTTCGCCCAGCACCGGCCCTGGCTCTGGTCGACGGTGGCCTACGTCGCCGTCACCGCGGCCGCCGGCAACCCGGTGCTGGTGCTCGCGGCGGCCCTCATGGGAACGGTCTTCGCCCTGGAGCGTCGCTCGACCCGGGGGGTCCTGGCCCCGGTTGTCACCCACCTGGTCTGGTCGGCGTTGATGATCTTCTTCCTGCCGCGTTGAGCGCTGCGACCCGACGGGTGCGGGTGGGATTCCACCGGGAAACTTGACGGAACAATATCTGAGGTCTCAACATTCTACTGAGCAAGAACATCGCCTCCGCCTCCTCAGGAGCCCTCCGTGCCGCAGCTGTTCCGTCTCGACGCCAGTCTCTCCACCGACACCTCGGTGTCGCGCGAGGTCGCCGACACCTTCCAGAAGATCTGGTCCCTCGAGCACCCCGACGGGGTCGTGCTCCGACGCGACCTGGGTGCCGAGCCCGTCCCGCTCATCGACTCAGTGGCGGTCGGCGCCCGGTTCGTGCCGGCCGAGGAGCGCAGCGCCGCGCAGGTGGCCGCCGTCCGGCTGGCCGAGACGCTGACCGACGAGCTGGTCTCCTCCGATGCCTACCTGTTCGCGGTCCCGCTCTACAACTGGAACAACCCGGCCAGCGTCCAGGCCTGGATCGACCGCATCTTCACCGCTGCCCCGCTGCGCGCGGGCGAGGGCGAGCCGATCGCCGGCCGCCCCGTGGTGGTCGTGCACAGCCGCGGCGGCGGCTACGGCCCCGGGACCCCTCGCGAGGGCTGGGACCACGCCGAGCCGTACCTGCGCCGGATCCTCGAGGACGTCTGGAAGCTCGACGTCACCGTGGTGACCGCCGAGCTGACGCTGGCCGCGACCGTGCCGGCGATGGCCCACCTCAAGGATGTCGGTGCCGCCTCGCTCCGGGCCGCGCACACCGCCGCCGAGGACCACGCCCGCCGGGTGGCCGAGCTGGTCGCTGCCGGCGAGCCGGCCGTCGACCTGAGCGTCGAGCGCCAGGCCGTCTGACCTCGGCGCCTCCGACGTCCGCCGTCGCGGCCCTTCCGTACCGGCGTCGTCATGTCCGGTGGTCCGTGGCCGTCGCCGGCGCCGGGCTGGACCCGCCCGGCCTGACCCGCTGGACTGACTCGCCGGTCAGCAACGCCCCTGAGGACGAGGCGCTGCGGCGCCGTACGGTCACACGCTCGGGGGAGTGGATCACTCGGTGAGCACGGGCTGGCACGGCGGCGCGTCCTCGCCCGGTGGCGCACCACCTGGCGCCGAGTGTTCTGTGGTGCGGGGGCGCGGTCCGCGCGGGACGCACAATGGACCCGTGGGTCTGATCACCCGGATCGGTCGGGCGCCCGGCGTGCGCCGGCTGGTGCGCAAGCGCGAGGGCGACGGCGTCGTCGCTGAGAGCCCCGACCCCGAGGAACGTGATCCGCGCTGGTGCGCGGGGTGCGGTCGGGAGGTGCTGCTCGGGCTCGCCCGGTGCCTGCAGTGCGGTGGCGTGCCACTGACGGGCGCTGAACTGGCCAAGCGGAGTGGGGACGTCCCCGCGCCGCCTGGGCATGGTCCGACGGCCTGGCCGTTGTAAGCACCGAGCCTGGCGGATGTCACAGCCAGCAGCGGGGGCGAACGCGGCCGGGGCTGGCACCACCGATCGTTTCCGGGGCCGGCCGCACGCAGCAACGTGGAGCGGCGCCCTTACGCGGCCACCAGTGCCGGCTTGTCGAGGTCACGGGCACCCTGGTGCTGTGGTCCGAAGGTCCGTCGTCGCGGTGCTTCTTCTGGGAGTCCTTGCCTCGTGCGCCTCCTGTGACGATGCCTCACGTCCGACCCAGACTCCACTCAAGCGAGTTCCACCACCAGGTCGAGCCGACGGTCCAGGAGCTGCCCCAGAGCGGCCGTCTCCTGGTGGAGGCCGGTGCGTGGCACTCGCCCGGACTCGGTGAACCAGGCGATGTCAAGGCGCTCCCCGCGCAGCGTCCACGTGCCGGCCACGACGCCGCGGGAGACCACGAGATTGGCTGATCGGCTCACGGCCTCCCGGCGGGCGGGGGCCACGACGCGAGGGTCGGAGGTGCCCGGAGCCATCACCCAGGGATCGCGGCCCGGCAGCAGCCGGACGACGGTGGAGCCCGGCGTGGCCCGCAGGTCATCGAGGTCCTCCCGGAGCGCCAGCACGCGGTCGCCGTCAATCGTCACCGGCTCGAGCCGCTCGCCGAGCTGGTCCAGCCAGCGGGTGATGGCCTGCCGCTTCGCCCCGAGTCCCTTGCCGAGCCAGTCGTGGACCCGGTCCGGGGACGCCGGGCCGTAGGTACGGAAGTACGCCGCGAGTACCGCCGGCCCGGCCTCGTCCAGGTCGGGGATGCCGGCCCAACCGGGGACGTTGTCGAGCAGCAGGAACGTCGTCTCGCCGTCCCGAGCCGGCCCCATGCCGATGTCGCCCTGCCAGGTCAGTGGCTTGAGCAGGGTGTCGTTGCCCTCAGCGACGACGGTGCGCAGGTGCCGGTAGCGGCTACTCCGGCCGAGCACGTCGGCCAGCTCTGCACGGGCCAGCGGCCCCTCGGCCAGTGCCGCCCGCACGTACTCCCGAAACGCCGGCCAGTCCGACGGCGAGAGACCGTAGTAGCTCTGCCAGCTCGGCAGCTCCCACATCCGGCTCGAGGCCCGCAGTGCGAGATAGGCACCCGCGTCCCGCGGCGTCATCAGGTGCGTGGCGCCCCGATACGCGTAGACCTTGACCACGTCTCCCGCGGCCAGCGCCTGCGCTGCGTCACCAGATCGCCCGCCACTTCGGCGGGCCCCGATCGCCAGCTCGGCCGTCGCGTCCGGCCATGCGGGAACCGCTCCCAGCCGCTCGACCACGTCCGCGACCGACCCAGTTCCTCTGGGGTCGAGCAGCTGTCGCCGCAACCGCCACCCCAGTGCACTCGCCCACGTCAGAGCCACCAGCGCAGGCTAGTGCTACCTCCAGTGCCAGCCGGGCGTCACGCCGATGCCTGATATCGACGGCTTGAGGCTTGCGCGGCGGCGTGTGCGTCTGGCTTGCTCGTCAGACTCCGTAGCAGCCCCTCGGCAAGCTCGAGAGGCGGTAGCACGTGTCGTGCCCGACCGCCTGTCGCCCGCGGCGCACGGCTCGGCCGATCCACTTCGCTGTAGCGACCCGGCTGCTCCGTCAGTTGCGTAGAACGATGCGCGGGAGCAGCTGCTCCTCATGCCGGGGCACGCACGTCGCGGAAGGGGGTCCCTGCGAGCCCGGCCGCGACGAGCGCGAAGACCACCGCCGCCAGCACCATGGTCGGCCGGATCCCCCAGGTATCGGCGACGATCCCGGCAACCGGCGCGACCACGACGATGACCGCACGGTTGAGCGAACGCAGCGTGGTGTTCGTGCGAGCCTGCAGCTCGTCCGGCGTCACCACTTGGCGGTAGCTCATCTGGTGGGAGTTGCTCATCCCCATCGCCAGACCGTAGAGGCCCTGCCCGACCACGAGGACGGCGACTGTGCCGGCCGTCCCCATCCCGCGCCCGGCGAACACCGTTGCGGTCACGCCGAGCGTCGAGACGACGTGGCACGCGACGATGGTCCGGCCTGTGCCTAACCGTCGACCCACCCGGGTGGTGATCGTCGCGCCGAGGACGGCGCCGACTCCACCGGCTGCGCCGACGATGCCGAACTGGACGGCCGTGAGGTCGAGTACCCGCAGGATGTAGGGGGCGAGGACGACCCCCATGATCGCGTGTCCGACGAACCATGCGTGAGTGGAGATCTCCAGCGTGGACAGGCCGGACCCGCGGTAGATCCATCGAAGGCCTTCGACCACCTCGCGCAGCAGACCCTTCGCCGTGACCCCTGTGCGCGGCGGGGGTTCGTCGACGTCGAGCCGACGCAGCGTCAGCGCTGAATACACGTACGTCAGTGAGTCCACGAGGACGGCCAGTGGGGCGCCGACCGCGGCAACCAGCAGCCCGCCCACAACGGGGCCGACTGTCATGGACACTGCGTCGGCGCCATCGATGCGAGCGTGAGCCGGCTGGAGCTGCTGCGGCTCGACCAGCCGCGGCAGCAATGACATGGCCGCAGCGACGTTCACCACGGAGGCGGTGCCGTAGGCGAGCACAACCAGCAGAAGCGTCGGCATGGACAGCAGGCCGATCCACCACAGCACCGGGATGGCCAGCAGCAGCACGGCCTGCACCAGGTCGGTGCTGACCATGATCGGGAGTCGGCGCCTGCCGTCGACAACGGCTCCGACGACGAGCCCGAAGACGAGAAACGGCAGCCACCGTGCGGCGTTGAGCCAACCGACGTCCGCCGCCGAGCCGTGGAGCGTGAGGACCACCAGCGTCTGAAGAACGAACAGGGTGACGTAGGTGCCGAGTCCCGAGACCGCGTCGGCACGCCAGTAGCGCAGGAACGATCCCGAGGGGAAGGCCTCGCGAGTGGTCACAGGTGCGAGTCTCGCACCGGCGCCGTACCACGGTTCGCCCGACGGCGCGGTGCTCCGCGCACGTCAGCTGCGTCGTAGGCGGGACGCTGCGCCCACCTGCAGCGTCACGGACTGACGTCGAGGTGTGGCCCTCCGGTTCTGGCTCGCAGTTGGCAAACGCGAGGCGTGCGAGTGGCGCGTGGCCCGGGCCACCTGGCTGCGAGCCCTAGGATCGTGGACTTGTGAGCCGCCTTGTCGATGTCGCAGCACCGGCCCGCCTCGGCGTCGGGTTCCGGTGGCTGATGGCCTCGTCCTGGGTCAGCAACCTCGGGGACGGCATCGCTCTCAGCGCCGGTCCGCTGCTGGTTGCCTCGCTCACGCGCGACGCCTTCCTCGTGGCGCTGGCGGCGACCGTGCAGTGGCTGCCGCCGCTGCTGTTCGGCCTCGTGGCCGGGGCGCTGACCGACCGGCTGGACCGGCGACGGATCGTGATCAGCGTCGACCTGGCGCGGGCCGCGGTGGTTGCGGTGCTGACCCTGGCCGTCGCGACCGACCACGTCTCGATCGCCGGGGTGCTCGTGACGCTGTTCGTGCTGAGCACGGCCGAGGTCTTCGCGGACAACAGCTCGCAGACCCTGCTGCCGATGCTGGTGGCGCGCGCGGACCTGACCGTGGCGAACTCCCGGCTGCAGACGGGGTTCATCACGCTGAACCAGCTGGCCGGGCCGCCGCTGGGTGCTGCCCTCTTCACGGCGGGGGCTGCCTGGGCGTTCGGTGCGCAGGCCGTCGTGGTCGCGCTCGGCGCGGTGCTGGTGTCGCGCGTCGCCCTGTCCCGGGCCGGTGGCGAGCAGCCGCGGGGGACGCGGATGCGGCACGACATCGCGGAAGGCTTCCGCTGGGTGCTGCACCACCCCGCGGTCCGGACCCTCGTCCTCACCATCTTCACGTTCAACATCACCTTCGGCGCGGCGTGGTCGGTGCTCGTCCTGTACGCGACCCGGCGGCTGGGTCTCGGCGAGGTCGGCTTCGGGCTGGTGACCACGGTCAGCGCCCTCGGTGGTCTGGCCGGGACCGTGTCGTACGGCTGGATCACCCGTCGGGTGAGTCTCGGCAACATCATGCGGGTGGGCCTGGTGATCGAGACCCTCACGCACCTGGCCCTGGCGCTGACGACAAGCCCGAAAGTCGCCCTGCCGGTCTTCTTCGTCTTCGGCGCGCACGCCTTCGTCTGGGGGACGACGTCGATCACCGTCCGGCAGCGGGCCGTGCCCGCCCCGCTGCAGGGGCGCGTCGGCAGCGTGAACCTGGTGGGCGTGTACGGAGGGCTGGTCATCGGTTCGGGGATCGGAGGTGGGCTCGCCCAACACCTCGGCCTGACGGCGCCGTTCTGGTTCGCCTTCGTCGGTTCGACGGTGTTCGTCGTGCTCATCTGGCGCCAGCTCACGCACATCGCCCACGCCGACGACCAGCCGGCGCCGCTTGCGGACTGACGCCGAGGGCCGAGGTCAGCGGCAGGGGAGTGCGGGCCGCCGATGTCGCCGACGTAGCGTGAGCGGGTGATGACGTTCCCGACCGGGCTGGTGGCCGCACTCACTCTCGTGCTCGGCTACCTGGTCGCCGACCGCAGCGGTGTCCGTGCGCTGGGCGGGCTGGTGCTGCTCGTCGGCGTGGCCCTGTGCGCCCGATCCTGGAGCCGGCGGCTGGGCACGGCCCGCGCGCTGCTGCTCGTGGGCGTCTTCCTTGCACTGTTCGTCGTCTCGCACCTGCTCGCGCTGGCGATCGGGGCGTGGCCGTCGGTGCTCATGGTGGCGGCGGTGATGGGGGCGGTGGCGTTCGCCGTCGCCGACCGGCCGGCGTACCGGACGAGCAGCCCGGTGCCACCACGGGAGCCGACGCACCGGCACTGACGGCCGCCGGCACCGACACGACCGGTACTGCCGGTGTGCTGCGGGCGACACCGACGACGTCGCCCATCCGCGCGAGCGAGGTGGTCAGGCCGTACGCGGTGACCGTCCAGCCGACTGGTCCCGGGACGGCCGACGCCACCGTCATCGCGACGTCGTCCCACTCACCGGTCGCGGCGTAGTGCAGCCCGTCACCGACGGTGACCAACGAGCCGACGACGGGCACGAGGGCCAGCAGGTCGAGGCCGAACCGGCGGTCGGCGTACTGCCGCAGCAGCTCGCGTCCGGTCAACGAGGTGAGCTCGCCGGCCAGCGCCGACGCCGCATCGTCGTAGCCGGTGCGCGCGGCGAGCGCCCGCTCCCGGGCCCGGTCCAGCAGCAGGACTGCCTCGGGTGCGTACAGGGAGCCGTCGAGCCGGTGACCCATGGCGCCCGCGTCCCGGGACCGCGCCGCTGCCGGCTCCAGCAGGTCGGCGCGGTCCTGAGCTGCCCGGGCGGCAGCGATCAGCCGGCGCGCCTCGTCGGCCGCCGCCTGCGCCAGGGCCACCCGCCGGCTGAACGCGCCGAGTGCGTCGGCGGCGAGGTGAAGCCGGTCGCGCTCGAGGCGCAGGACGAGCCGGCAGAGACCGAGCCGCCGGTCGGCAGCGGCCGAGGCGACCCCGCACCACCCGGAGGCCCCGGCCAGACCGGCCACCCGGTCGCCCTGCACGCCGAGCCGGTCGGCCAGGGCGCGCAGGTCGTCGGCCAGCCGGGCCGTGCCCGCCGGCTCGTCGGGCGGCAGCCCGCCGCCGAGCAACGGGTCGTCGTACGCCGTCACCGGACCGCCCGCGCCTCGGCGCGCTGGTAGTCGGCGACCGCCGTCTCGACGAGCGCGGCCGTGCCCCGCAGGCAGGTCGCGAGGTCGCCCTGCTGCCGCTCGACCACCCTGAGCAGCATCCGCACGGCGTCGGCCGCCGCAACGGCCGAGACGTCGGGCGAGCGTGGCAGCGCGAGACCACCGACAGCCTCGGCCGCACCACGGACGTCGGCTGCGGCACCGGTGAGCTGGCGGGTGTCGACGTCGATCTGCACCCGTCCAGCGTGGCGGCTGCCGGAGCCCTCGGGGCCGGCGTCCACAGCTGCGCCCGGCTCTCGCGCGGCCGTCCACAGGCGGGCTACGGGCGAGGAGGGAAGGTCTCGCCGTAGTGCGCGTCGACGTGCTTGTCGTAGCGGTAGTCGTACTCCCACGGGATGAGGCGTGAGATCCGCGACGCGACCGAGCCCCAGTCCGGACCCGGGCTGCAGAGGTCGCAGATCTGTTGCACCGCGCGCTCGAAGTCCGGCATGGACCAGTGCTGCATGAGCCACGTGCCGGCGCCGGGCAGCACGCTGCCGTCCATGTCCCCGATCAGCTCGGCCGCGAACTGCTCGGTGTGCCCGGCGGCCATCTCGTGCGCGAGCCACGAGGGCGAGCACACGAGGACGTCGAAGCTGTCCGACAGGTCGCGGCCCCGCTCCCCGAGGAGGACCTGGGCGTTGAGGCCGAAGTGAGTCGGGTCGCCGATCTCGGGTTCCTGGCCGCGCTCACCCCAGAGCAGGATGTTCTTGATCTCCGCCGTGACCATGCCGGGCATCGTGTCATCCCCCTCGCACGTGGATCCGCCGGACGAGGACGCCCTCGACCCCGACGAAGTCGATCGTCGCGCCGCCGGTGTCACTGGGGAACGGAACGAGACCGTGCCCCCTCCTGCCAGCGTCGTGACGTGGACCTCGCACAGCGACCCGGGCCTGACCCCAGTGGTTCCGAGCGGCAGGAAGACCTGTCGGTACAACGACTCCACCGCCGCGTCGTCGGGCAGCACCCGGGTCTCGCGTCGGCGTCCGCGCTGCAGCGGTGCGAGCACCTCGGCGATCCGCAGGTGCGCCGGGACGTCGTCGACGACCTTCGCGACCTCGCCCGCCGGCCCAGTGCCCGGCCCAGCTTGGCCGACGCCGCGGCCCACCCCTCCGGACCCGGCACGGCGGCGACTGCCGTGAGCGACGCGTCGCCCCACCGGCCCTGCAGTGCGTACGCCGCCGCGTTGCCGAGGTCGACCGCGTCACCGACGACGGGCACGAGACCGACGACGTCGAGCAGCAGCCGCGGGGAAAGACCGGCGCGGACGGCGCGGCGGCCCGAGAGCTCGGTCAGGTCAGCCGTGAGTCGTCGCGCGGCGGCGTCGTACGTCGACCGGGCCTCGTGCGCCCGCAGCCGGGCCCGGTCGAGCAGCCCGACCGCAGCCGGGTCGTAGAGCCCGCCGTCAGCGCGATGCCCGCCCCAGCCCATCGGCCGCGCCCCCGCTGCGGTCGGGCCGCGCAGGTCGGACTGCTGCTGCGCGTCGCGAGCCGCGATCACGAGCCGGCGGGCCTCCGCGGACAGCTCGGACGCCAGGGCCACCCGGCCGGTGAAGCGGACCAGCGCGTCGGCCCCGCCGAGCAGCCGGGTCCGCTCCCGCGCCAGCGCGAGCCCGGTGGCGCCGAGATCGCGGTCGGCGGCGACGGACGCGACACCCGACCAGGCGCGCACCGGCAGCATCGCCGCGACCCGACGCAGCAGCACACCGACCCGGTCGGCCGCAGCGACCAGGGAGTCGGCGGCCCGCGCATACGGCGTCGGGTCGTCGGCGGGCAGGGCGAAGCCCAGCAGCGGGTCGTCCGCGACCGCGATCACCGGCCCGCCACCGCACGCGTCTCGGCCCGGCTGTAGTCATGGCGAGCGGTCTCCAGCAGGGCGGCGCCGGAGCGCAGCAGGCCCGCCACCGCCTCGAGCTGCTCCTCGCACACCATGAGGAGCGCGCTGATCGCGTCGGCCGCGCCACGGTCCTCGCAGGGCGGTGCCGCCGGCAGCCCCACGGTTCCGACGTCCGCGGCAGCCTGCCGGACGACGTCGGCGACCCGCCCTACGGCGTCGGTGTCCGCGTCCAGGTGCATGCCGACAGCGTGCTGACCGGGCTGCCGTCCCGGCCGGGAGTCGTCCACAGCCGCACCCCGTGCCGAGGCCGGGGACGATCGTCCACAGGCGGGCGGGACAGACTGAGGCCGTGTGGGACCTCGTCGTCGTCGGTGCCGGGCCGGCCGGCGCGACGGCCGCGGTGGCGGCCCTCCGGCGGCGGCCGGACGCGCAGGTGCTGCTGCTGGACCGCGACGACTTCCCGCGGGACAAGTCCTGCGGCGACGGCGTCGCACCGCACGCCCTGGACGTGCTGACGGAGCTGGGTGTGGACCTCCTTCGCGGCGACGTGCCCGTGGACCGGCTCCGGCTCGGCTTCCCCGACGGTCCGCGCGTCGCGGGCCGGATGCGCCGACCCGCCTACGTCGTGCCGCGCGCCGAGCTGGACGCCCGGCTGGTGGCGGCAGCGGTCGATGCCGGTGCGGTCCTGCGGCGCGCCCGGGTCCGGACGCTGGAACGACGCGGCGACCACGTGCTCGTCGGCGGCGAGCCGGCCCGGGTCGTGGTCGGGGCAGACGGCGCCAACGGCGTGACCCGGCGCCTCGCCGGAGTCGCCGCCCCGACGGCGGGGACCGTCGCCGTGGCGATCCGCGGGTACGCGCCGGTGCGACCGGACCTCGCCGGCGAGCAGGCGATCGTCTTCGCGCCCGTCGGCTGGCCGGCGTACGCCTGGTCGTTCCCGGTCGGTGACGGCCGGGCCAACGTCGGCTATGGCGAGCTCGTCAGGCCCGGCCGCGACCTCAGCCGCCGTCACCTGCTGGACCGGCTCGACGACCTCCTGCCGGGCTGCGCTGCAGCTACGAGCGGCTGGCGGGCGCACCACCTGCCTTTGTCGTCGGGCCGGCCGCGCCAGCCCGACGGCCGGGTGCTGCTCGCCGGTGACGCGCTCTCGCTGGTGAACCCGATGACGGGGGAGGGCATCTACTACGCCGTGCTCTCGGGCTCGCTCGCCGGTGCCGGCGCGGTGGCCGACGACGGCATCGACCCCGGTCGCGCCTATCGCCGGGCGCTGCAGCGGGATCTCGGGCGGCACCTGCGGCACACCGACCTGGCCGCCCGGCTGGCCCGCACGCACCGGGTCGTGGCGGCGGGGGTCGACGCAGCGGCCAGGGACCCCCGGGCCTTCGACGCCCTCGTGGAGCTCGGCCTCGGTCGTGGCCTGCTCGGCCCGCGGCTGCTCGGCGGTCTCAGCCGCGCCCTGGTCCGACCGTCCGTGTCGTAACGTGACCGGGGTGGACGTCGAGGTGGGAGAGCGCGGCATCCGGCTCGGCCAGCTGCTCAAGCTGGTGAGCCTCGTCGAGTCCGGTGGTGCTGCGCGGGCGCTGCTCGAGTCCGGCGAGGTGCGGGTCAACGGCGAGGTCGAGACCCGCCGCGGACGTCAGCTCGCGGTGGGCGACGTGGTCGACGCGGCGGGGGACCGGGTGGCACTCACCTGAGGTCGAACCGCCCGGATGGTGTCTTCCGGCCCAGATCCTGCTAGCGTTCTCCGTGGTTGCAGTTTGCATTTCCCCGTACGTTTCTGACGCCCGCGGATTTCTGACACCGCGGGCCTTTCTGTCCCCCCGACTTTCAGCCGGGAAGCAGGACGGTCCACGAGCAGCCCGAGTTCGCACTGTTCGCGTGCTCGACCGTTCCGTACAAGGAGACAGCAACATGGCTCAGGGCACCGTGAAGTGGTTCAACGCCGAGAAGGGCTTCGGCTTCATCGCTCAGGACGGCGGAGGTGCCGACGTCTTCGTGCACTTCTCGGCCATCCAGGGCGACGGCTACAAGTCGCTCGACGAGAACCAGCGCGTGGAGTTCGACATCACCCAGGGCCAGCGCGGCCCGCAGGCGGAGTCGGTCCGCCCGGTCTGACCCCAGACACCCGAAGGCCCCCGTCGTTCGCGGCGGGGGCCTTCGACGTTCCCGGCACTGGCTGCAGCTGCCGCCTGGGCTGCCCTGACGGCACGACATATCCTCCCGGGGTGCCCGTCGAGTGCGAGAAGGCGGCGATCAGCGCCGGTGGCTGCTCGCACCTCCATGCGGCCCGCACGCTCCCGTCGCCCGTCGCGGGCTGCTGAGCCGTGTCGACCCTGGACCAGCTGGCGCACCGCGTCGTGATGGGCGCCTTCCCGGGGCCGGACCTGCCGTCCTGGGCAGCATGTCTGCTCGACGACGGCCTGGGCTCCATCTGCCTGTTCGGCTCCAACGTCCGCTCGGCCGGCGACCTGCTCCGGCTCACCACCGACCTGCACGACCGCGCACCCGACCTGCTCGTCGCCACCGACGAGGAGGGCGGCGACGTCACGCGGTTGCACGCGCGCGACGGATCGCCGCACCCCGGAAATGCCGCGCTGGGTGCGGTCGACGACACCGCGCTCACCGAGCGGGTGGCCCGGGCGATCGGCGCGGAGCTCCTCGCGGCCGGCGTCGACCTCGACCTGGCACCCGTCGTGGACGCGAACACCAACCCGCGCAACCCGGTCATCGGTGTGCGCAGCTTCGGCGCCGACCCGGCCCTGGTCGCACGGCACGCGGCGGCGTACGTCATGGGTCTCCAGTCGGCCGGCGTCGGTGCCTGCGTCAAGCACTTCCCGGGTCACGGCGACACCGCGCTCGACTCGCACCTGGCGCTGCCGGTCGTCGACACGGCGCCGGACGTGCTGCGGACCAGGGAGCTGGTGCCGTTCGCCGCGGCGGTCGCCGCCGGGGCGCTCGCGGTGATGACCTCGCACGTGCTGCTGCCTGCGCTCGACGCCGGCCTGCCGGCCACCCTGTCGCCGTCGGTGCTGCGCGTGCTGCGCGACGACCTGGGCTTCCACGGTCTCGTCGTCACCGACGCCGTCGACATGCGCGGCGCGAGCGCCGGCCGGGGTGAGCCCGCTGCCGCTGTCCTAGCGCTCGCGGCGGGGTGCGACCTGGTCTGCCTGGGCGCGGACAAGGACGCCGGGCTGCACGACGCCGTGGTCGCGGCCGTCGTCGGCGCCGTCCGGTCCGGCGCTCTGCCCGAGGCCAGGCTCGTCGAGGCAGCCGAGCGGGTGCTCGCGGCGAGCGGCGCGGCGCGCCGGCTCCGCGAGGCGGCGGCGCCGTGGACCGACGACGGCTCCTCCGCCACCGCCGCGCGTGCCGCGCTGCGCCTGGTCGGCCGGCTGCCCGCGGTGTCCGAGCTGGCCGATGCGCCGGTGCTGCGGCTCCGGACCGGCAGCACCATCGCCACCGGGGACGTCCCGTGGGGACTGCCCACACCCCGGACCGTCGTCGATGTGCTCGAGTCGACGCCGTACGCCGAGGTGCGGGCAGCCGCCGGCACCGGTCCGGTGATCGCCCTGGTGCGCGGGCCGCACCGACACCCGTGGGCGCTCGAGGTGCTGCACGCACTGCACCGGGACGTCGCGCAGCTCGTCACCGTCGACATGGGCTGGCCCGGCGAGCTGGAGCTGCCAGGTGCCGCCGTGGTGTTCACCTACGGCGCCGGGCGGGCCAACGGGGCCGCGCTGTCCGAGCTGCTGGCCGGCCGCCGACCGGCGGCCGGGGCAAGGACCCGGTGAGACGGCTCGGCGTCGGCGGCCGCCCGGCCGTCGCGGGCTTCGTCGACCTCCAGGTCACCGGCTGCACCAGGTGTCGACCCCGGTGCAGCCCTACGATCCGGCGAGCACCGTGCTGCTGATGACCTGGCCCACGTGGCCGGGCGCGTCAGACACGGTCGATGCGACCAGGCGGAGGTGGCTCCAGCCCCGCAGCGCAGGCTCGCCGGCGACGACGGCGAACACGGCGCGTGAGCGCTGCGGCTCGTCCTGGTCGCTGATCACGTCGACCTGCGCCCGGACCCGGTCCGGCGGGACCCAGGGCATCAGCCGGCGCAGGTCGACCCGGCGGCGCCGACCGGCCGGGTCGACCCCGACCACCTCGATCACTGGACGCACCCATGCGTGGTCGCCGGCGAACGTCGGGTAGATCGCCATCGGCCACGCGGTCTCGGCGTGGACGGAGGCGGCCCACAGCATCCCCGCGAGAAGGGTCGCCCCGACCAACGCCGGCGCGCGGTGGCCGCTGGACACCGACACGGGGGCAGGCTCCGGGAGCCGTTCGACCGAGCAGACGCGACGCGCCGACACCGCTGCGTAGACCCGGTTGCCCAGCCGCACGACCGGCCGCAGGTAGAGGACCGGCAGTGCGGGCCACAGCACGGGCACCCGCCAGGCCAGCAGCCGGTAGGCGCCGAACCCTTCGGCGCTGCGCTCGTGCAGCCTCGCGGTCACGGTGTCGGGACCGCCGTCGACCCCCAGGTAGACCACCAGGCCGGGGAGAGTGACCGCGTTGAGCACCGCTACGGCGCGGCGGCACATGCGGCACTGGGCGTCGAAGCGGAACGTGAGCAGTCCGCGGCTGAGGGCGGCTCGGTCGGCCAGCCACTGCCAGTTGACGAAGGACAGGTAGAGCACCTGGAGCCACAGGAACGGGATCCGGAGCACGAGCCAGGTCATGTTGTGGAACACCAGTCCCAACCCGGCCGCGACCCGCCGGGTGCGGTGGTCGAGGACGAGCAGGATGAATGTGAGCTCGAAGGCCATCGTCCCGAGGCCCCACAGGACGAGCAGGGGGCCCGGCCCGGCGGCGTCGAAGAACGGGTGCCAGCCGCCCAGCTCGAACCACTTGCCGTACATGATCCCGCGCATGTTGTGCGGTGAGGCCCCCACTCCAGACCCGTGGAGCCGTACTTGTACAGGCCGGGAAGGAGGTAGATCCCGCCCATGACCAGCCAGATGACCCGCAGCGGCGCCGAGTACCGACGGGCCGCCGGCGGGCTCTGCAGGTGCTGGTCCGGCCGCCGCCAGGCCCGGACAACCGCGTCCAGCGAGAGCACGTCGCTCGAGCGGGCCGCGACGAGGACCAGTGCGACCCACACCACCACGTGGTAGTGGATCACCTTGCCGAACAGCTGAGGAACAGTCAGGTAGTAGCCCGCCGACAGGACGAACACCAGTGCGGACGTGCGGGTGAGGAACCCGAGTGTCGCGGTGACCGACGCGACGATCGCGACGACCAGGGCGACGTGCACCAGCTGCGGGGTCACCGGCAGGTGCGGTGCGACGGCACGCATCCCCACCGGCGGAGCCATGAGGGCGTCCGGCAGGGCCGCGTAGCGCCGCACCACCGACTCGGGTGTCGCTGCCAAGGGAAGGGCGCTGGCGAAGAACAGCACCCGGAAGACGGCCAGGTTCAGTGCGGGACCCGGTTCGGTGAGGAACCGGCGAACCGTGCGGAGCGCCGCATGCCGGCCGCGGCCCAGAGCGGTGGCAGCGACGACGGCGGCGACGAGCGCGACGGCGATCGACGCCGTCCTCATGGCGCGACGCCGACCCGACGGGCTCGCCGCCGGGTCGCTGGCTCGGCGACGACCCGCACGCCCGCACGCTAGCCACCGGGCCACCGGGCCACTGGAGCGCAGGCGTTCGGACCGTCGGGCTCCGGCCCGCGGCCCCGGGTGACCTGACCTTTCTCGCTGACTTCCTTCCCAGGCATTGCCGTCGATCCCGCTGGTGCGCGTTGCTGGTACCCGGAACCTGGCACCCGGCGCCGGACGAGCGAGGAGACACCCATGAACGACAGGCACGCCGAGCTCTGCGGCTCACCGAAGTGGGCCGAGTACATCGCGACCGAGGTCCTGCCCTCCGCCGTGGGCGAGCTGGAGCTGGGTGACGAGGTGCTCGAGATCGGCCCCGGCTACGGCGCCTCGACCCGGGTGCTCGTCGACGCCGTGCCGCGGCTCACCGCCCTCGAGGTCGACGCCCGGCTGGCCGAGGACCTTGCCGTCGGCTACCCGCAGGTCGAGGTGGTGCACGGTAGCGGCGACGCACTTCCCTTCGACGACGGGCGGTTCACCGCCGTCGTGTGCTTCACGATGCTCCACCACGTCGACTCGGCCGAGCGGCAGGACCGGCTCTTCGCCGAGGCTCGGCGGGTGCTCGCCGACGGTGGTGTCTTCGCGGGCTCCGACAGCACGGCGACCGAGGGACGGCGCGGCTTCCACGCGGGGGACACCGACGTCCCTGTCGATCCCGACGACCTGCCTCGGCGGCTGACCGGAGCCGGCTTCCGGGACGTGTCCGTCGCGGTCCCCGACCCGGAGTGGTTCACGTTCGTCGCCCGGCCGTAGCGGCAACCGCCCGAGGAGCGGGGTCGCTTGCCAGCGCGGCACGGCCCGGCGAGACTCGCGGACCGTGCCGTCGGGACCCGATCACCAGCGCCGGCCGGTGCGCCCCACCCGGGACGACCTACGGGCCGCGGCCGGCCTGCTCGTCGACCCGGTGGTCACGCCGGGGCTGCGCGTGCTGTTCTGCGGCATCAACCCGGGCCTGTACACCGCCTGGGCCGGGCACCACTTCGCCCGGCCGGGCAACCGGTTCTGGCCGGCCCTGCACCGCTCCGGCTTCACCCCGCGCCTGCTCGCGCCCGCCGAGCAGGGTGAGCTGCTCGCCCTCGGGCTGGGGATCACCAACGTCGTGGCCCGGGCCACCGCGACGGCCGCCGAGCTGGACCGGGCCGAGCTGCGGGCCGGCGGCGAGGAGCTGGTCGCGTTCGTGCGCCGGTGGCGGCCGGCGTACCTCGCGGTGCTGGGGGTGACCGCCTACCGGGCGGCCTTCGACACACCGAGGGCCGCCGTGGGCGAGCAGCCGGCGTTGGGCACGACCCGGGTCTGGGTGCTGCCCAACCCCAGCGGGCTCAACGCGCACTGGCAGCCACCCGCGCTGGCCGCCGAGTTCGCCGCCTTCCGCGCCGTGGTCGAGCAGACGCACCCGTCGCCGTGGCGGGGCCCAGGGTGACGGCTGTGAGACACCCGGTCGCCCTCGACGATCAGGCCCGTGTCCCCGATGTCCACCGTCGCGGGCGGTGAGGCTAGCCGGTGGGAGGAGCCGTGTCCGGCGGCCCGCCCGCCGTCACCTCCCCGGAGGGTGGCCCGACCGAAAGGGTCGAGGCTGCCCAGAGGGGCTCGACGTGGGCGCCCAGCACGTCGTCGTACAGGTCGTCGTCGAACGTCTTCACGAGGATCTCGTCGTTGACGTAGTTGGCGTCGTGGTTGAGGTTGTGCGACCCGCTGAGCACGACCTTGCGCGGCGCCCGTGAGACGCCGTGCCGGGAGTGCAGCAGCCCGAGCTTGTCGTGGGTGTTCGCCCGGCGCAGCTCGACGCCGCCCGCGACCAGCCGTCGCGCCACCTCGGGGCCGAGGAGGTCAGGGTCGGCACCGGCGAGGACGCGCACCCGGCCGCCGGCGGCGGCGATCCGGGTCAGCTGGTCGGCGACGGGCAGCCGGTCGTCGGTGAACCTGGCGTGCACCAGCACCACCTCGGTCCCCGGTTTCGCGACCACCGACGCCAGCCGGCCGACCCAGAGATCAGAGGTCTGCTGCGGCGAGCAGAACACCTTCGTCTGCAGCGCCGGGGACGACAGGAAGGAGCCGCGGCCGGTCCCGCAGTCGTAGAAGTCGTTGCGGGGGAAGTGCATCCCGTCCCACATCAGCTCCCAGAGGCCGGTGCGGAACCCGTCGTGCAGCGTGCGGTCACCGTAGACGGCCACCGCGTTGTTCGCCTTCTGCGTCCCGGAGTGGTGGCTGACGTTGGCCGAGGACCACCACGACACGTGCTGGCGCAGCGCGCCGTCGGGGTCGCGGGTCGCCGAGAACAGCACGAGCTTGGTGTGCAGGTCGGAGTTCCGGCCGGTCGACACCGCGCCGAAGTCCGGCCGCCGGCCGCGCACCGCGGAGTCCTTCGCCCCGGACCACCGGTGTCCCGCCCCGAGGCCGTCCGGCGGCTCGCGGCTCAACCGGGCCGCGACCTCCGCGACGAGGTCGCGGCCGTCGTGCACCACCCGGACGTCGACGCCCCGCGCGGCTGCGGCGACCAACGCGTCCCGGAAGGCCTCGACGGTCAGCCGGAAGACCGTGGCCCGGATCGTCGCGCCGGGCGGGGTGTCCTCGACCATCCGCACCAGGCGGTCGACCACCGCGGGGTCCTCGCCGCCGGGAGCGGGCCGGCAGTAGGTCGTCTCGACCGAGAGCCCGTCGCGGCTCCAGAACGCCACGTCAGGCCGAGTGGTGGTCGAGCAGCCGTTGCGCGGTCCGGGCGCCGGCGGCGGACAGCTCCGCGGGCTGGACGACGAATGCCGAAGGGCCGCAGCACAGCAGCAGCAGACCGAGCCGGTCGTCGACCGGCGGCAGCAGGTCGGCCGTCAGGGCCACGTCCCCCTCGTCGTCGTCGGTGACGTGGGTCGACTCGGCGTACCGCTCGACGGCCCAGCGCGCGGTCTGCGGCACCACCAGCTGCACGGCACGGGCCGCCCGGTTGGCGGCGAGCAGCGTGTCGAGGTCGGCCGGCGGCTCGAAGGGCCGGTCGGTCACCTCGTGCCCGACGATCCCGGACACCAGGTAGGTGCGGACCGCCGCGAGGTCGTCCGGTGGTCCGGCGTCGACCTCCCAGCCACGGCGGGTGCGGACCAGCCGGTAGGGCTCGATCACCCGCTCCCGGGTGCCGGGGTGCCACTGCCGGCTGTACGTGATGCGGACCTGGCGGTGCTCCTCCGCCGCCCGGTGCAGCGCCTGGGCGGTGTCCGCGCCCCACTGGGCCGCCTCGGGTGCGTCCACCGGGGCCAGCGCTGCCTCGAACGCCTCGACGGCGTCGCGCAGCGCGAGGTTGCCGGGTTCCAGGGCGAGCAGGTCGACACCGGCGGCGTGCAGGGCGGCCAGCTGAGTGGCGGTGAGGTGGTCGACCCCGAGCTCGTGCTCCGGGTCCGCACCGATGACCCGCACCCACTGGGCGTGCGCCGGGACGTCGTCGTCGCCCTCGCCGGGCCGGCCGCCGGCGCCGTCACCCGGCGCGAAGAACTCCACGACGGGCAGGGCGAGGCTGCCGAGCTCCACGAGGTCGGCGAGGTAGTAGGCCATGAAGACCTCGCGCAGGTCGTCGGCCGCCAGCCCGAGCTCCGTCGCGAGCTCGCTCAGCGGCAGCCCCTGCGGGTGCAGCTCGAGGATGCCCAGCGCACGGGGGAGCGCGGCGAGCCGGGTGGCGTAGACCGCGACCGGGCTCACGTGGCAGGCCCCAGGAACGACCGGAGCTCGGCCAGCATCTCCGCGCGCACGTCGTCGGGGCCGAGCACCCGCACCCGGGTGCCCAGCTCGTAGACGCGGTAGCGGAAGACCCGACGGTTCGTCACGACGTAGGTCAGGCGCTCGACGCCGCCGGAGCCGTCGGCGCCCACGGGGGCGCCCAGCAGGTTCTCGGTCAGCACCCGGTGCTCGCTCGGCACCTCCACCTGGACCTCGGTGGGCGGGTCGACCTGCCAGCTGAGGGGGTCCAGTGACGGGCGCACCGGCTCACCCGTCCCGACCGGCGCCGTGCCGGGTGCGTCCAGCTCGACGTCGCTCATCCGGGAGACCACGAACTCCTTCGTGACCTCCGCGCCCTCCTCGCGCCCGGTGAGGTACCAGCCCGACGGGCCGCTGTGCACTCCGATCGGGTGGACGGTCCGCGCACCGCCCTTGTAGGTGAACCGGACCAGGCAGTGTCGGGTCACCGCGCGCTGCACCAGGTCGAGGTCGGCCGACGTGCCAGGGGTGACGGGACCTGAGGGCCCGCCGTCGCCCAGGTGCGCCTCCATGCCCTCGAGGCCGGCAGCCAGGGCGGCCCGGAGCAGCTCGCCGCGCTGCTCCGGGGTCAGGTGCACCGCGAGGCGGTTGTCGCGAGCGCGCATCAGGTAGACGCCGTCCGCCCCCACCTCGGCGACGTTGCGCACGTCGTAGCCCAGCGCGTTGAGGTGCTCGAGGTCGCGGCTGAGCATCTTGCGCCGGGCGTCGTCGGCCACTGCGCCCTCGGGCGCGACCGCGCGCAGCAGCACGTCGACCGGGGCACCGTTGCGGTGGCCGGTGAGGACGCCGATCAGCCGGACCAGCCGCTCCATCGGAGCCCGCTGGTCCCGCCCCGCCCGCGCCATCTAGGCAGGCTCCCGGTCGCCGTTACGCATCGGCCCCGACCCTATCCGCGCGGGCCGAGGGCGCCCGCCCGCCGTGCCGGGAATGTCCTGCCGGGTCGCCGGCTTGAAACCGGACATGACGTCTGATTCCCTCACGCTGACCCGGCTGGACGGCACCGCCGGCAGCCTCGACGACTACGCCGGCCGGGGCGTCCTCGTCGTCAACGTCGCCTCCCGGTGCGGCTTCACCCAGCAGTACGCCGGCCTCGAGGCGCTCCACGAGCGGTACCGCGGGCGCGGCTTCACGGTCCTCGGGTTCCCGTGCAACCAGTTCGGGGCGCAGGAGCCGGGAGGCGCCGAGGAGATCGCCGAGTTCTGCTCGAGGACCTTCGGCGTGAGCTTCCCGATGTTCGACAAGACCGACGTCAACGGACCGGACCGGCACCCGCTGTTCGCCCGGCTGACCGAGACGGCCGACTCGTCGGGCACGGCGGGCGACGTGAGGTGGAACTTCGAGAAGTTCCTCGTCGCCCCGGACGGTCAGGTGCTCGCCCGGTACCGGACCAAGGTCGAGCCGGACGACCCGGCGCTGGTCGAGGCGATCGAGGCCGTCCTCCCGCGCTGAGCCGCCCACCGACCCGGCCCCGACCCGGACACCGACCTTCAGCCCGCGACCGCACGTAGGCTCGTGCGCATGACGATGCCGATGGTCGAGGGTGGCCGGCCCATCCTCCGTGCCCGGGTCTTCGGCTTCCCGGTGACCGTCGACATCTCCTTCCTGGTCATCGTCGCGATCCTCGGCTGGGCGCCCGGGGGGAGCGCGTCGTCGTTCGTGGTCTGGCTGGTGCTGGTGCCGCTCGCCGTTCTCGTGCACGAGCTCGGGCACGCCTTCGTGGCCCGGACGACCGGCGCCCGGCCGACCATCCTGCTGGCCGGTCTCGGCGGTCTCACGTCCTACCTGCCGCCGGCGCCGGTGTCCCGCGGCCGGTCGGTCGCGATCTCGGTCGCCGGGCCGGCGGTGGGCATCGTCATCGGCGGTGCCCTGTTGGCGTACGGCTGGAGGGTGGGCGTCGCCGAGGGCAACCAGCTGGGCCGGCAGGTCCTCGGCACGGCCATCTACACCACGCTCGGCTGGAGCGTCCTCAACCTGCTCCCGATCCTGCCGCTCGACGGGGGGCAGACCATGCGCGAGCTGCTGCCCGGCTCGCCGGCCAGGCGCGAGGTGCGCGCGGCGGCGGTGTCCGTCGTGGTCGCGGTCCTCGCCGCGGTGGCGGCCTACCGGGCCGGCTTCGTCTTCGGCGCCCTGCTGGCCGCGTTCTTCGTCTTCAGCAACGTCATGACGGTGCGCAACGCACGCGACCTGGACAAGGTCGACATCAACCAGCGGCTGGTCCAGCTGCTGTGGTCCGGCCAGCCGGGCGAGGCGCGCGCCCTGCTGGCGGAGCAGCCGACCGACAGCGCCGTGCACCCGCACGTTCGGGCCGCGGTGCGGGCGGCCCTCGACGACCCCGCCGGGGGCCGCCGCGAGCTCGAGGGTGCCGTCGGGCGCAACCCTGCCGACCCGACGGCGGCCAGCATGCTGCTGCTGAGCCACCGGACCCGCGAGGACTGGCCGGCCGTGCGAGACCTCGTCGCGAGCGGAGCGGCCGCCGACCCCGGCAGCGTGCTCGCCGCCCAGACCGTCGCGTTCCGGTCCGGGGCGAAGCGGGCCAGTGCCGAGATCGGGCAGGCCTGGCTGGACCGCGGTCCCGCCGGCGATGGGCCCGGCGACCTGTCCGGCCTGATCGGCTACAGCACGGCATGCGGCTGGGCCGGCGCCGGCGACCTGGACCGCGGGCTGGCGGCGTTCGCGCGGGCGGCCGACCTCGGCTTCGCCGACCTCACCACCGTCGACAGCGACGACGACCTCGCGCCGCTGCGTCCGCAGCCCGGGTACGACGAGGCCCGCCGGCGGATCCGCCTGCGGGCCCTCGCCGCGGCCGAGCCCGGGGAGCAGCACGCCCCCTGAGCCCGTCAATGCTGGCTAGCCGGCGGCCACCCGGTCGCGCTCGGCGACCCGTTGGGCCGGGAGGTGCACCTCGGGCCGGCCCTCGATGTGCAGCTGCGGCAGGAACCGCTCCCAGCTGCGGGGCAGCCACCAGTTCGCCCGGCCGAGCAGGTGCATCACCGACGGCACGAGCAGCATCCGCACCACCGTCGCGTCGATGAGGATCGCCGAGGCCATGCCGATGCCGATCACCTTGAGGACGATGTCCGGGCTCGGGATGAACGCGGCGAACACCGCGACCATGATGGCCGCCGCTGCCGTGATGACCCGGCCGGTGCCGGCCAGCCCCTCGAGTATCGCGCGGTGGTTCTCGCTGGTACGCAGCCACGCTTCGCGCATCCGGCTGACGAGGAACACCTCGTAGTCCATCGACAGGCCGAAGAGCACGGCGAACATGAGTACCGGGACGAAGGCCGGCAGCGGCGTCTCGGTGTCGATGCCGACCAGGCGCCCGGCCCAGCCGCCCTGCAGGACGAGCGCGACCACGCCGTACGCCGCCGCGACCGACAGCAGGTTCATCGCGGCTGCCTTGAGGGCGACTGCGACGGAGCGGAACGAGACGAGCAGCAGGAGCATCGAGAGCAGCACGACGCCGCCGATCAGCAGCGGGATCCGCTTGGCGATGTTGCTGGTCGAGTCGATCGAGGTCGCCGTCACGCCCCCGACGTGGACGTCCAGGCCGGTGCCTCGGGTTGCGGACGGCAGGACCGTGTCGCGCAGCCGGTGCACGAGGTCCTCGGTGCTCGCCGACTGCGGCCCGGTCGTGGGAACCACGGTGAACACCGCCGTGGTGCCGTCGGGGCTGACCGTGGCCGGCGTGACAGCGGCGACACCGCTGGTGGACGTCAGGGCACCCTCGACCTGTCGAAGCGCCGCCTCCGCGCCGGACGCCGGCAGCTCGGCGACCATGAGGAGCGGGCCGTTCGAGCCGGCGCCGAACGCGGTCGTCTGGGTGTCGTACGCGGTGCGGGTCGAGGTGCCCTCGCGGTTGTTGCCGGCGTCGGGGAAGCCGAACCGGACCCCGAGGAACGGCGAGGCCAGGGCCAGGAGCGCGACGACACCCACGACCGCGGCGACCACCCGGTGCCGCTCGACCAGCCGGCTCCACCCCAGCCAGGCCCGGGACGGCTCGATGTGCCCCCCGGTCGCGACCTCGATCGCCCGGGGCCGCGCCAGCGGCAGCCGCAGCCGGTCGACGTGCCGGCCGAGGAAGCCCAGCAGGGCCGGGAACAGCGTGATGCTGGCGAGCAGCACGACGACCACGCCCAGGATGGTCACGAGGGCGGCGCCGCGCATGAACGACAGGCCCATCGCGAACAGGCCGAGCATGCTCACGACCACGGTGCTGCCGGCGACCAGCACGGCCCGGCCCGCAGTGTCGAGGGTGGCCACCGTCGCGGCCCGCTCGTCCAGACCGACGGCGCGCCACTCGCGGAACCGGGTGACCATGAGCAGGGCGTAGTCGATGCCGATGCCGATGCCCATCATGGTGGCGAGCGAGGTCGACCAGTCCGGTGCGTCGACGACCGAGATGAGCACGGTGGTGAGCGTCGCGCTCACGGCGAGCCCGGCGACCGCGACCAGGATGGGCAGCCCGGCGGCGACGACGGACCCGAACGTCACGAGCAGGATCAGGGCCGCGGCGGCCAGGCCGATGCCCTCGGACCCGATGCTGCCCTGCTCGGCCTGCTGCACCGTCTGCCCGCCGAGCGCCACCTGCAGGCCGGCGATGGAAGCGGTGTCCGCGAGCTCGAGCATCCGCTGGCTGTCCGCCACGGGCATGTCCGGCGGGTTCACGACGTCCAGCCGGGCGCGGGCGACCAGCGTCCGGCCGTCGGCGGCGATGCTGCCCGGCGCGGCGTAGGGGTCGTCGACCGCGGCGACGTGCGGCACCGCGGCCAGCTTCCCGAGCAGCGCGGTGACGTCGGCCCGGACCGCCGGGTCGGTGACCGGGCGCTGCGAGCGGACCACGACGTCGACGGCGTCACCGGACTGGGCCGGGAACTCGTCCTCGAGCAGCTGCTGGGCCGCGCTGGAGTCGGAGCCGGGGGCGGAGTAGTCGGCCTTGAAGTCGCCCCCCACGGTGGCGGCGAGCACCACGGCCGCGCCCAGGGCCACGACCCAGGTGACGACGGTGAGCAGCCGGTGTCGGTAGGCGAGGTCGGCGAGCCGGCCCAGCGGCCCCGGCCCGGGCCGGGTGGGAGAGGTGGGACCGGAGCGGGGGGCGGGCAGGGTCGACGGCTGCGTCATGGCGTGTCCTCGGGCGACAGGAGAAACGTTACGCTCCATAACGAACACGATGCGGCGTCACTTGTCAAGGGTCTTCACCTGTGTGATGCTGCGTAACACACATCGACGTCACACATCGACCCGTCCGGAGTTCCCCGGCCGTCGTCCGAGGAGGTCACCCGTGGTCGCTGAGCCCGCCGTCCTGAGCCGTCGCGAGCGGGCCCGGGTCGCGACCGTGGACGAGATCAAGGCCACCGCGCTGCAGCTGATGCGGGAGACCGGCACCACCGACATCCGGTTCACCGACATCGCCCGGGCGATGGGCATGACCCCGCCGGCGCTGTACCGCTACTTCGACGACCGCGACGAGCTGCTCACCGCGCTGATCGCGGACGCCTACGACACCCTCGGAGCGCGCATCGGCGCGGCCCTCGCCGCCCGTGCGGAGGACGACCTGGCCGGTCGCTGGGAGGCCGCGGCCGGCGTCTACCGGGACTGGGCACGCAGCGAGCCCCAGCAGTTCGCCCTGGTGCTGGGCATGCCGGTGCCCGGCTACGTCGCCCCCGACGAGGGCCCGACCACCGACGCCGCCAAGGCGGCGATGGCACAGCTCGCCAGCATCTTCGTCGCGGCCGCCCGCACCGGGCGGCTGGGGGAGCCGCTCATCCGCGAGGTGACGCAGGCGGTCGTCGACTGCGAGAAGGCCAAGCACGACGAGCTGGTCGGGATCGTGCCGCCGGAGAGCTTCCAGGCGATGCTGCAGACCTGGGCGATGCTGCACGGTTTCGTCAGCCTCGAGGCCTACGGCCACTTCGACTGGCTGGAGCCCGACGCCCGTGACTCGCTCTTCCGCAGCCACATCCGACTCGCCGCCAGGGCTGCCGGCCTTCCCGTGCCGCCGCCCTGACGCACCCGCTCGCCGGGCGGCTGCTGCGTCAGCCGCCCCAGGGCAGCGCTTCCGGTCCGCCCTCCTCGGCGGAGACTCGTTCCTCGGCCCGGATCACGTGCATCACCGCGTTGATCAGCGCCAGATGCGTGAAGGCCTGCGGGAAGTTCCCGAGGTGCCGGCCGCTGTGCGGGTCGATCTCCTCGGCGTACAGCTCGAGCGGGCTGGCGTAGGCGAGCAGCCGCTCGCACAGCTTGCGGCCCTGCTCCAGCTCGCCGATCTCCACCAGCGCGGACACCAGCCAGAACGAGCAGATGGTGAAGCTGCCCTCCTCGCCGGCCAGTCCGTCGTCGGTCTCGGTCACCCGGTAGCGCAGCACCAGCCCGTCCACGGTGAGCTCGTCGGCGATCGCCCGCACGGTGGCCCGCACCCGCGGGTCGTCGGCCGGCAGGAACCGCATGAGGGGCAGCAGCAGCAGCGAGGCGTCGAGGGCGTCGGAGCCGTACCGCTGCACGAAGACGCCGCGCTCATCGACGCCGTGCGCGCAGATGTCGGCGTGGATCTGGTCGGCCAGGGTCTGCCACTTGTCGGCGTACTGCGGTTCGTCGTGCATCCGGGCCAGCCGCGCGCCCCGGTCGAGGGCGACCCAGCACATCAGCTTGCTCGAGGTGAAGTGCTGCGGCTCCCCGCGCACCTCCCAGATCCCCCGGTCCGGCTCCTCCCAGTGCTCGGCCGCCTGCTCCACCTGCCGCTTGAGCACGGGCCACAGCGACTCCGGCAGCTGCTCGCGGGAGCGGGCGTGCAGGTACACCGAGTCCAGCACCGCACCCCAGACGTCGTGCTGGCGCTGGGAGTAGGCGCCGTTGCCGATCCGCACCGGGAAGGCGCCCTCGTAGCCGGACAGCTGCGGCAGCGAGGTCTCGACCAGCTCGCGCTCGCCACCCACGCCGTACATCACCTGCAGGTCCTCGCCGTCCCGACAGGCGTCGGCCACGAAGTAGAAGAAGTCGTCCGCCTCGCGGTCGAAGCCGAGGGTGTACAGCCCCCACAGCGCGAACGTCGAGTCCCGCACCCACGCGTAGCGATAGTCCCAGTTGCGCTCCCCGCCGGGCGTCTCCGGCAGCGAGGTGGTGGCCGCCGCTATCAGCGCACCGGTGGGGGCGTAGGTGAGGCCCTTGAGGGTGAGCGCGCTGCGCTGCAGGTAGCTGCGCCACGGGTGGTCCGGAAAGGTCCCGAGGGTGATCCACTGCCGCCAGTACTCCGACGTGCGGCGCAACCGCTGGTCGGCCTCCGCCATGTGCCGCGGCGGCGGGAGCGGCGACCAGGACAGCGCGACGAAGTGACTCTCGCCCTCGACCATCCGGGTCCGGGCGTGCAGCCCCGGACCCTCGATGCCTGGCCGGAGGTCGGTGGTCAGCCGAAGTGTCACGTCCGTGCCCTCGGCGGTCGCGACCACCTCGCCGTAGCCGTCGCCGGCGTACTGCCACACCGGCTCGGCGCGGCCGTAGTCGAGCACCGGCTCGCAGGTCATCGAGAGGTCGACCGAGCCGCTGACGCACCGGACGATCCGCAGCAGGCAGTGCTCGGCGTCGTAGTCGGTGGGGGAGCGGCTGTGGGTGCGGGAGCGCTCGTCGACGTTGTGCCAGGGGCCCATGGTGAGGACGTCGCGGACCAGCATCCAGCCGGTCCGGGTCTGCCAGGTCGTCTCGACCATCAGGCTGCCGGGGAGGTACCGCCGGGCGGCCGGCACCATCTCGTCGTACGGGCCGAGCCGGAACGCGCCGGCACCGCGGTCCAGCAGCGCGCTGAACACGCTGGGCGAGTCCGGCCGTGGCAGGCACATCCACTCGACCGCGCCGCTCGGCGCGATCAGGCAGTTGACCTCGCAGTCGGCCAGGAAGGCGTAGTCGGCGATCGGCGGGAACGGGCTCCGCCCGCTCGGGTGGGCGCTGCCGAACCCGGCCGCGCCCTCACCCGGGTTCTCGACCATGTACTGATCGTGGACCCGGGCGCCGCGCGGCGCCAGAGGCCGGCTCTCAAGCGATGGCGGCGTCCACCGTCTTCTTCATCGCCTTGGGTGCGAGCGGGGACCGCGGTGCCTTCTTCTTCATCGCGAGCATCCTGTCGCCGAGCTCGCCGAGCTGCTTGCGGCCCAGGCCCTCACGGACCTTGGGGAACCAGTCGTCCTCCTCCTCGCCCATGTGGTGCTCGACGTTCTCGATGAGCACCGTCATCTTCGGCGCGAATCGCTCGTGCGAGGCGTCCATCGCGACCAGCTCGAGGACCAGGAGGTCGGCGACGTGGTGCTCCTCGTAGGACTCGAGGATGTCGTCCTCGAGGTCGGGCAGCAGCCTGCGCACCTCGGGGTACATGCACTCGTTCTCCAGGTAGGTGTGGACCGTCAGCTCCTCGAGGATCTGCCGGGCGACCTTGTCCTTCGTGGCGTGCGCGTCCTCGCCGGCCTTCTCGAACTGGCGGAACAGCTTCCGCATCAGCTTGTGGTCCTCCTTGAGGAGGACGATCGCGTCCTTCGCCACGGCAGGGCTCCTTCGGTCGTCCGGGTGCGGGTCGGGTGCGTGCTGCCCGACGCCGGACGGTCGAAACAACGAGGTAGCGGGCGTCACCCCAGGTCGAGGTCGACGACGACGGGTGCGTGGTCGGAGGGTCCCTTCCCCTTCCGGGCGTCACGGTCGACGTAGGCGTCCGTCACGGCGCCGGCGAAGGCCGGGGTCGCGTAGACCAGGTCGATGCGCATCCCCATGTTCTTGTGGAACATCCCGGCCCGGTAGTCCCAGTAGGTGAAGGGCCGGTCGTACTTCATCGGCCGGGGCACCACGTCCACCAGGCCGGTGTCGAGCAGCCGCGCGAGCGCGTTGCGCTCCGGCTCAGTGACGTGGGTCGAGCCGGCGAAGGCCGTGATGTCCCAGACGTCGTCGTCGGCCGGCGCGACGTTGTAGTCGCCGCAGACCGCGTACGGCGCCACGCCTGACGACAGCTCGGCCTCGACGGTGCCCCGCAGCGCGGCGAGCCACTCGAGCTTGTAGGTGTAGTGCTCGTGGCCGGGCTCGCGCCCGTTCGGCACGTACACCGACCACAGCCGGAGCGGGCCGCAGGTCGCCCCGAGGGCCCGGCACTCCGGTCCGGGGAAGCCCGGCTGGTCGCGCAGTCCGGCTGTGACATCGGCGAGGCCGACCCGGGACAGCAGCGCGACGCCGTTCCATCGCCCGTCGCCGTGCGTCGCGACCTGGTACCCCAGGGCCTCCACCTCCGCGCGTGGGAAGCCGTCGTCAGGGATCTTCGTCTCCTGCAGGCACACCACGTCCGGCCCGGTCAGCTCGAGCCACTCGAGCAGCCGGGGGAGCCGCGCGACGACGGAGTTGACGTTCCAGGTGGCGATCCGCACCCGCCGACTCTGCCAGACCGCGGACCCGGCCCGGCAGGCGCGACCTGCGCCCGCCGGGGCACGGGTGGATCGCGCCCCCTCGGAGGTCGGTGGGTCAGGCGGCCTCGGCGATGCCGACGTGCTTGGTCGCGGTCAGGACCCCGCGGCCGCGGCCGTCGTAGCTGCCCGAGGTGGTCGCGACGTCGAGGCAGTCGCGGCCGGTGGCGACCGTGACGTAGCGGGCATCCGCGCGGCAGCCGTTGCACGGGTCCACGGCGACGGCGCGCGCCCGGTCGCCGTCGGGGACGACGGCCTCCACCCAGGCATGGGTGCCGCCCTCGCAGAGCAGGTGCCCCGAGACGTAGCGGGCGGGCAGCCCGAGAGCCCGGCAGGCGGCGAGCACGACGTGCGCGTGGTCCTGGTCCACTCCTCGCTCAGCACGGTCGGCGCGTCGGAGCGCGCCGGTTCGACCTGGAGCACCGACGGCGTCTCCACCTCGCCGACGTGCACGAACTCGCAGCGCACGTGCAGCGTCCGAGCCGTCATGCGCAGGTCATCACCGGCCCGTGTTTCCGGGACGTTGCGCCATGCGGACCGCGGTGCCGGTGCCTCAGACCGGGGTGCGCACGCCCTCCTGCTCCTGGCGGGCCACCGCGGACCGGCCGAGCAGCAGCCAGCCCACGAACCCCACGAGGAAGGCGACGAAGACGCCGAGGTTGGCATACGCCCACGCCCCGTCGGTCTTCGACCCGAGCCCGAAGGGCTCCAGCAGGTAGCCCTGCCAGGTGAGCCAGCTGGCCAGGCCGTTGGTCACCAGGCCCCAGCCGAGCACGGTGCCGGCCACGATGAGCGCGACCCCGGGCAGCTGGAAGGCGCCGTAGCGGCCACGCGGGTCGTAGAGCTCGGCGTCGGCGTAGGGGCCGCGACGCTGCAGCAGGTCGGCGACGAAGACACCGGCCCAGGCCGCGATAGGGACGCCGATGGTGATGAGGAAGCCCTGGAAGGGCACGAGGAAGCTGTCGGCGAAGAAGACGACGTAGATCGCGCCAAGGATCATGATGACACCGTCGATGCCGGCGGCCACCGGGCGGCGCACCTTGATGCCCAGGGTGAGCAGGGCGAGCCCGGACGAGTAGATGTCGAGCACCGCGCCACCGACCAGACCCAGCACGGCGACGATGATGAACGGCACGAGGTACCACGTGGGGAGCAGCTTGGTCAGCGCCCCGATCGGGTCGTTGGCGATGTTGCCGCTGAGCTTGTCGCTGGACAGGGCCAGCAGGATGCCGAAGATCGTCAGCACGATGGGAGCGGCGGCACCGCCGAACGTGGTCCAGCCGAACACTCCCCGGCCGGACGACTGGCGAGGCAGGTAGCGGGAGTAGTCGGCAGCCGTGTTGGCCCAGCCGACCCCGAAGCCGGTCGCGACCAGCGCCAGGGCGCCGATGAACGCCTGGGTCGAGCCCGCCGGCGCGTCACCGACCGTGCTCCAGCTGACCTCGTCCAGGGTCAGCGCGACGAAGCCGACGGTGAGGACGATCGTCGCGAGCGTGATCCAGGTCTGCAGCCGCATGATGACGTCGAAGCCGAGGACCCCGGCGGCCATGACGAGGGCCGCCGTCACGACGAAGCCGAGCACCTTGGTGGCGTCCCCGCCGCCCCAGCCGAGCTCGTCGAAGACCGTCGCGGTGGCCAGCGACGACAGCGAGACGAGGACGGTCTCCCACCCGACGAGGAGCACCCAGGACAGGAAGGTGGGCAGCGCGTTGCCGGTCACGCCGAAGGCGGCGCGGCTGATCACCATGGTCGGCGCGGACCCCCGCTTGCCCGCGAGGGCCACCACGCCGCACAGCGCGAAGGACGCCACGATCCCGATCACCGCCGCGATCGTCGCCTGCCAGAACGAGACACCGAACCCGACGACGAACGAGCCGTAGCTGATGGCGAGCACCGAGACGTTCGCCGCGAACCACGGCCAGAACAGGTCGCGCGGCGAGCCCTTGCGCTCCGAC
Source organism: Actinomycetes bacterium (assembly GCA_038246545.1). GTDB lineage: Bacteria > Actinomycetota > Actinomycetes > JACCUZ01 > JACCUZ01 > JBBRVW01. The sequence continues at coordinate 37,514 of JBBRVW010000020.1, forward strand.
TCGGCGATGACGTTGATGCCGTTCAGCTCGACAGCGAGCCCGCCGGTGGTCTCCGACGTGGTGGTCATGAGCTGTCCTCTCCTCGCAGGTGGAGCCGGCTCGGGGGCGGGCCGGCGCCGAGGGCATCGTCGCGCATCGCGCGCAGAACGACAGGCAGCACCGCCGAGACGCGCCGGGCGGTCGACTCCGCGACCGCGACCACGTCGTCGGGGTCGAGCTCCTCGCCGGTGCCCTCCAGGGTCGTGACCGCCGACAGGCCGAGCAGCTCCAGACCGGCAGCGCGGGCCGCGATCGCCTCGACGACGGTCGACATCCCGACCAGGTCGGCGCCGAGGGTGCGCAGCATCGCGGTCTCGGCGACGGTCTGCACCGACGGACCGCGCAGCTGCGCGTAGACAGCCTCGACCAGGGTCGGGTCGGCCGCGCGCGCGAGCGCCCTCAGCCGGGGCGACCAGGCGTCGGTGAGGTCGACGAACTGCGGCCCGTTCAGCGGTGAGACGGACGTGAGGTTGAGGTGGTCGGCCAGCAGCGCGCCGGTGCCGGGCGGCCAGTCGGGCCGCAGTCCGCCACTGGCGTTGGTGAGCACCGCGACGCGCGCCCCCGCGGCTGCCGCGACCCGCAGCGGGTGCGCCACCGGACCGGGCCCGTGTCCCTCGTAGAGGTGGGTGCGGCCGAGGTAGGCGAGCACGGCCACCCCGTCCAGGTCGTAGGACCGGACCAGACCGCGGTGCCCGGGAGCCACCGGCGTGAGGAACCCGGGCAGCTCGGCCACCGACAGCTCGGCGACCGGGGTCCCGAGGGCGTCGGCGGCGGCGTCCCAGCCGGAGCCGAGGACGACGACCGCGTCGTGCCGGGGTACGCCGGTGCGCTCGGCGAGTGCGTCCGCGGCCGCAGCCACCGTGTCGGGCACGGCGTCACCGTACCGGGGGCCGCACCCGCGCGGCGCTCAGGTGGCGCTGCGCTGCTCGGCGGCACCGACGGCCTCCGGCCGGCCGCCGGAGCGGACCGCCTCGCGCCACTGTGCCGCGCTCCACGTGGCCGGCCTCGTGGGAGAGCAAGAACTGCCGCAGCACCTGCTCTAAGCGGCGTGGGTCGGACCGGAACGGGAAGTGGCCCGCCTCGGGGAAGACGACCAGCAGGCTGCCGGGCATGGCCTCGTGCGCACGCAGCGCGTGCCGTACCGGGACGACCGGGTCGCGACCGCCCCGGACGAGCAGTGTGGGCACGCCCTGCGACAGGTAGCAGCGGTCCCAGCATGGTCACGACCTGGTCTCGCCGGTTGACGACGGCTCGCCGGATGCGGCCGAACGCGCGGCGGGCGGTGCGCCGCGGAAGGAGTCCACGACCCGCAGCAGGTCGCGGGCGTCCTCCCCGACCCCCGTCTCCCACAGTTCCGCCAGCCGGTGACCTGTTGCCGCGCGCGGACGTGCCGGTCGGCGAGGCGGTGACCGGCGAGAGCCACGCGTGGGTCGAGTGGTGGGCCGGGGAGTGGCAGGCCTGGGACCCCACCAGCGGCCGCCCGGCCGGCCCCGACCACGTCGTCGTCGGTCGCGGTCGTGACGACGACGACGTGCCGCCGCTGCGCGGTGTCTACTCCGGCCCGGGTGGCGGCCAGCTGTTCGTGTCGGTGGAGTTCACCCGGCTCGCGTGACGCACGCGACCCCGCCGGGACATTTCGCCCGTCCGGGGCCAGTCCGGTCCGGATGCTTGACTCCCGCTGATCATGGCTCTACTACTGACTCGCCGGCTCGCTCGATGCGGCCGGCGAATGGGTGACGGCTCAGACCTGGGGGAGTGCAGATGAGGAACGTCTATCGGGTCCTGGCGTACCTGCTCGCGGTCGAGGTGGTCGTGCAGGCCATGGCCATCGCCTACGCCATCGCCGGCCTCGGCAAGTGGGTCGCTGACGACGGCGGAGTGCTCAACAAGCAGGTCCTCGACAGCGACTCACCCGACTTCCAGGGTGTCGGCGGCTTCGCCACGCACGGCATCAACGGGACGATGATCATCCCGATCGTCGTTCTTCTGCTGCTCGTCGTGTCGTTCTTCGCCAAGGTGCCCGGCGGGGTCCGTAGGGCCGCCATCCTGTTCGGTCTCGTCGCCCTGCAGGTCTTCCTCGGGATCTTCTCGCACAGCATCCCGTTCGTGATCGTGCTGCACGTGCTCAACGCGTTCGGCATCCTCGCGATGTCGCTGTTCGCCGCCCGCCGCGCCACCACGGTCGTGCAGGAGACGACACAGCCGTCGTCGGTGGCCGTCTAGCTTGACGCGGGAGCGCCGGCGGCTGGTGGTCGCACTGGTCGCCGCCGTCGCCGTCCTCGGCACGTTGGCGTACTACTGGCAGGCCAGCCTGCTGCCCGGCAGCTACTCGGTCATGGACATGGGGTACGCCGACTACGGCGGCGGCGCCACGACGATGGCCGACCACCATGCGCGCGGGCGCAGCGTCGCGGACCTGGTGGCCGACCCGGCCCGTCCGGCCGATGTGCGGGTCACCCTCACGGTGCGCAAGGAACGGTTCCGGCTCACCACCGGCGAGGGGGTCGACGGCTACACCGTCAACCACGCCTCACCGGGGCCCGCGATCCACGCCGTGCAGGGGCAGCTCGTCCAGGTACGTCTGGTCAACGCGTCGGTCCCGGACGGCGTCACCCTGCACTGGCACGGCGTCGACGTCCCCAATGCCGAGGACGGGGTCGCCGGCGTCACCCAGGACGCGGTCCGGGTCGGGAAGTCGTTCACCTACCGGTTCGTCGCCGACCAGGTCGGCACCTACTGGTACCACTCGCACCAGATCTCGCACGCCCAGGTCCAGGGCGGCCTCCTGGGTGCACTGGTGGTCACCCCGTCGCCCTCCGCCGCCGACGTCCGCGACCAGCTCGCGATCATGCACGTGTACGACGGCATCCCGACCGTGAACGGGGCCTCCGGCGTGCTGCCGGTCGACGTCCCTGACGGGGAGCAGGTCCGGGTCCGCGTCGTCAACACCGACAACGGTGCCGCCTCGGTGTGGGTGTCCGGCGGTCCCTACCGCGTGCTCGCCGTGGACGGGCAGGACCTGAACGGCCCCACGTCGGTGTCCGGGAAGGCGGTGCGGCTCACCGCCGGCGGCCGGGTGGACCTCGAGGTGACGGCACCGGCCCGGGTGGACCTCGGTGGTGCCGCCGCGCTCGCGCTGGGGTCCGGGGTGCCGGCCGACCCGCAGCCCACGGCACTGGTCGACCTGCTCCACTACGGAGACCCGGCGCCGCTCGGCTTCGACCCGAGCCAGGCGGACCGCAGGTTCGAGTACTCCATCGGTCGCCGTCCCGGCTTCCTCGACGGCCGGCCGGGCCTGTGGTGGTCGATCAACGGCCACCTGTTCCCCGACGTGCCGATGTTCGTCGTCCAGCAGGGCGACGTGGTGCGGATGCACATCGAGAACCACAGCCGGGCCGTGCACCCGATGCACCTGCACGGCCACCACGCGGTGGTGCTCGCCCGGGACGGGGAGAAGGCGACCGGCAGCCCGTGGTGGGTCGACTCGCTCGACGTGGCCAGCGGGCACAGCTACGACATCGCGTTCGTGGCCGACAACCCCGGGATCTGGATGGACCACTGCCACAACCTGCCGCACGCCGCGCAGGGCCTGGTGGCTCACCTGATGTACGCCGGGGTCCGCGAGCCGTTCCGGGTCGGCGGCGGCAAGCACAACCAGCCCGAGTGACGGCCGGTCGCGGTCAGGCCGCGACCGCCAGCGCGAAGGGCAGCACGGCGGGTGCCCCGGCCTGGCGCAGCAGCGCACCGGCCACGGTCATGGTCCAGCGAGAGTCGACCTGGTCGTCGACGAGCAGCACGGGACCGTCGAGCCCCGGCAGCCGCGCCGCCGTCGCGGCGGGCACCGCGAACCTGCGGTGCACGGCAGCCAGCCGGAACGCGGAGTTGCCGCCCGGGCCCCCGGTCGGCTCGTCGGTGGTGAGGTCGAGGGCACCGAGGTCCTCGAGCCGGCCCAGCGAGGACAGGTACTGCGCGACGGACGCGACCAGCTGTGGGCGTGTCAACGACGGGACGACGACGACCGCCACCGGCCGGTCGGCCCAGGCCCAGCCGGCGAGGACCTCCACGCAGGCGGCGAGCAGCCGCTCGTCGGCGGGCGCGTCGGGAGAGCCCGCAGCCAGCAGGGCGCGCAGCCGCTGGCCCCAGCCGAGGTCGGTGAGCCGGGCCACCACCCGGCCCTCGTCGAGCTTCTCGCCGGGACCGATCCGGCCCGACAGCGGCACGTCGAGGCGGGACATGCCGCTCGGCCACTGCGACCGTGGCTCGAGCGGCACACCGACCTTGCGCAGGGTGCGGGTCGCGGCCTGCACGGCACCGTCGGGGACGGTGGCGTCGTACCAGGGGCCGGCGCACCGGTCGCAGCGGCCGCAGTCGACCGCCCCCGGGTCGTCGAGCGCCTCCTGGAGGAAGCGCATCCGGCAGCCCTCGGTGGCCTGGTAGCCGAGCATCGAGGCGGCCTCGGCGTCGCGGGCGGCTGCGACCCGGGAGTAGCGGTCCTCGTCGTAGGTCCAGCCGGCGCCCGTGGAGACCCAGCCGCCGCTGACCCGCTGCACGGCGCCCTCGACGTCGAGCACCTTGAGCAGCAGCTCGAGCCGGGTGCGCCGGACATCGGCGACGGTCTCGAGGGCGGCCGTGGACATCGGCTTCGGCGACGACTCGGCCAGCGCGGTGAGCACCGCATCGGCGTCGGCCCGTCGTGGCATCGAGGCGGTGGCGAAGTAGCGCCAGATCTCGCGGTCCTCCGACGCCGGAAGCAGCAGGACGTCGGCGCGCTCGGTGGCGCGACCGGCGCGGCCGACCTGCTGGTAGTAGGCGACCGGCGACGCCGGGGCACCCAGGTGCACGACGAAGCCGAGGTCGGGCTTGTCGAACCCCATGCCCAGCGCGCTGGTGGCGACGAGCGCCTTGACCTGGTTGTCGCGCAGCGCGCGCTCCAGCTCGAGCCGGTCGCCCGGGTCGGTCCGGCCGGTGTAGGCGCGTACCTCGTGACCGGCCTCGCGCAGCAGCGCGGCGGTGTCCTCCGCCGCCGACACCGTGAGCGCGTAGACGATGCCGCTGCCGGGCAGCTCGCCCAGCCGCGCGGCCAGCCAGCCCAGCCGGGCGTCGGCCGTGGGCAGCGGCAGCACCCCGAGCCGCAGGCTGTCGCGCGCCAGCGTCCCGCGGACGGTGCGCACCGGAGCGCCGCCGGCGCCCAGCTGCTCGACGACGTCGTCGACGACGCGGGCGTTGGCAGTGGCCGTGGTGGCCAGCACCGGCCGACCAGCGGGGAGGTCGGCCAGCAGGTCGCGGATCCGGCGGTAGTCGGGCCGGAAGTCGTGGCCCCAGTCGCTGATGCAGTGCGCCTCGTCCACGACGAGCAGCCCGGTCGCCTCCGCCAGGCGCGGCAGCTGTTCGTCACGGAAGCGCGGGTTGTTGAGCCGCTCGGGGCTGACGAGCAGCAGGTCGACCTCGTCGGCCGCCAGACCGGCGGTCACTGCCGCCCACTCGTCGGCATTGGCGGAGTTCATGGTCACGGCGCGCAGGCCGGCGCGGCGGGCGGCCTCGACCTGGTCACGCATCAGTGCCAGCAGCGGCGAGACGATCAGGGTCGGGCCGCCGCCCCGGGCGCGGACCAGGGCGGTCGCGACGAAGTAGACCGCCGACTTGCCCCACCCGGTGCGCTGGACGACGAGCACCCGCTCGCCACCTTCGACCAGGGCGGCCACCGACTCGAGCTGGCCGTCACGGAACGCGGCCGACGGGTCGCCGACCAGCCGCCCGAGCAGCGTGGTGGCCTCCGCCGCCAGGGACGGGGTCACCGTGGACGGAGGAGTGGCAGGGGGCGGGGTCACCGGGTCAGCCCATCACAGCCCCCGGACACGACCGGCCCGCCCACCCGGCACGATGGTCGACATGACCCAGGGACCGCTCCGCGTCCGTACCGGCCGCGCCGACGACGAGGCCGCACTGCATGCGCTCGACGTCGCTGCCTGGGACGCGTCGTCCGTCTTCCCGTCGGTGCTGGCGAGGCTCGACGACGAGCCGTTCTTCACCGACGACCATGGCCCGGACGCCCACCTCGTGGCCGAGCTCGACGGTGCCGTCGCCGGGTACGCCCGGCTGCGCCGGCCGACCCCGCTCCCGGAGAGCTCCCACGTGGTGGAGGTCAACGGTCTCGCGGTCTCGCCCGGTGCCCGCGGCCGTGGGGTCGCCGGCGCGCTCCTGGCCGCGGTCGAGGCCCGGGCCCGGGCCGAGGACGCCGCGAAGGTGAGGCTGCGCGTCCTCGGCACCAACGCCGTCGCCCGCCGGGTCTACGAGCGCGCCGGGTACGTCGTCGAGGGCCGGCTGCGCGGCGAGTTCCGCATCGACGGGGTGGGCGTCGACGACTACCTGCTGGCCCGCTACCTGGACCCGGACCTCGCCGATCGGCCGTAGCTGACCCCGCGCGCCTCCGCTGCGCCCTGATGCTGGCGGCGAGCGGCCGCTGCTGCGCCGCGGGCGACCGGGACCATCACGGCTGTCGCGAAGAGCGACCACCCGATGGTGTTGTAGCTCGTGTCCCAGAAGTCGGCGACCAGCCCGAGCACGGCCGCCGCGACGACCCACCAGCCCGCGAGGCCGGCCCGCTTGGCACCGGCAGCCAGCACGATCATCGCCAGGTTGATCCCGACCACCAGCGCCAGGAGGGCGATCAGGGTGTTGGTGCCGCTGTCGAGCGCGTGCACGGTGGCGTACGACGCGGGGTCGTCGAGCAGGATGTCCCGGCCGGCCAGCAGGGCGGTCATGTGCATCACCAGGCCCACGCCGCCGGCGATGCCGGGGAAGGCGGCCACCCGGAGCGCCGACCTCCCGCGCTCCCACGGCGTGAGTGCGACGACCAGGAAGGCCGCGGTCTGGGCCGTGCCTGCCAGAAGCCCGAACAGCCCGCTCACCAGCAGGCGTTGGGAGTGGTCGACGAGGAAGGCGGCCTCGGCACGGTCCGAGAGCCCGTCGGGCTCGCGCGGGGCAGCCAGCTCGGAGGCGAGCACCAGGAGCGGTGCGGCGACGAGGGCTGCGGCGCGGACGCTCAGGCGGTTCTCGGCGCGCAGACCGGGTGCCGCTGCAGTGGAGACGGGGACGGACATCGGGACCTCCTGGATCGGTGTGGACCGAAGCATCACCTGGGACCGGCGGCGAGGGTCACCCTCGTGATGCGGTGCCGCACCCGTCGGGGGACGGTCGCACGACCTCCTCGAGAAGGTGCCGACGATCCTTCCCGCGCCACTACCGTCGAGCCATGGATGGAGCAGCTGCGAGGCTGCGGGGCTGACGACCCGGTCCGACGTCGCCCTCGCGCTGGTGCTGGCCGGAGGCGCCGGCGTCGCCTCGCTGTTCACCGACGCGCCACATCCCCCGGTCCGTGCCCTGCTCGCGTCGGCGGCCGCCCTGGCACTGCTCTTCCGGCAGACGCGACCGGTGCCTGGGTGCGTGTGGGCCGGATGCCTGCTCGTCGTCGAGTCGGTCACGACCGAGGCTCCCGACGAGGCCGCGCTGCTCTTCTCGATCACCCTGCTGGCCTACTCGGTGTGCGCGCACGAGCCCCTGCGCCGGGCCTGGGTGGGGTCTGCCGCCCTCGCCACCGGGTGCGTGGCGGCCGTGTCGTTGGACCCCTCCGACAGCGCGTCCAACATCCTGCCGACGGTGCTGCTGTTCGTCGTGGTCCCCGGCGGCCTGGGCTGGGGGGTCCACCGGCGGACCAGCCGGATCACCGCCCTCGAGATCGAGACCGCCGCGCTGGCCGCCGAGGCCGAGTCGGCCGTCGAGGGCGAGCGCCGCCGCATCGCTCGCGAGCTGCACGACGTCGTGTCCCATGCCGTGACCCTGATCGCCGTCCAGGCCGAGGCCGGGCAGGCGGTGATCGGCCACGACCCCGCCGCCGCGGAGCGGTCGCTGGCCGCGATCGGGGTGGCCAGCCGGGAGGCGCTGGCGGAGCTGGACCGGATGCTGGGCCTGTTGCGCGACCACGGTGCCACGACCGAGGGGCCCGCCTCCACACGGCGGGCCTCGACCGGGTCCCGGCTCTCGTGAGCGGCGCCAGGGCGGCTAGGCTCGATCTCACCGTGAGCTCGTCGGGTGTGCCCCGGGCACTCGGCCGCAGCGCCGACCACTGTGCCCGGGCTCGACCTGGCCGTGCTCAGCGTGGGCCGGCGGCACACCAGCGCCTACGGCGGCACCGGCCGCGGCCTGGTCGGCCTGCGCGAGCGGGTCACGGCGCTCGGAGGGCGGCTGGACGCCACCCGGCCCGACGACGAGTCGTTCGTGCTGAGGGCGCACCTGCCCGCGACGCGGTCGGCCGGATGATCCGGGTCCTGGTGGCCGACGACGAGGCGATCGTGCGCGAGGGGCTGGTCGCCGTCGTCGGCAGCGACCCGGGGCTGGCGGTCGTCGGGACGGCCGGGGACGGTCACGAGGCGGTCGCGGCCACTCGGCGCACGCTGCCCGACGTCGTCCTGATGGACATCCGGATGCCGGGGCTGGACGGCGTCGAGGCGACCCGTCGGATCGTCGCGTCCGGCAGTGCCGCGAAGGTCCTGGTGCTGACGACCGTCGAGCAGGACGACGTGGTGCTGGCAGCGCTTCGGGCCGGCGTGAGCGGCTTCCTGCTCACGAGCGTGCCCCGGGACCGTCTGTACGCCGGCATCCGCGCCGTGGCCGATGGCGAGGCGCTGCTCGCCCCGAGCATCACCCGCCGCCTCATCGAGTCGCACGTGGGCGCCTCACCCACCCCGCTGGCCGCGCCCATGACGCTCACCGAGCGGCAGGCCGACATCGTCCGGCTCGTCGCCCGCGGGCTCTCCAACCAGGAGATCGCCGACCGGACCCACCTGGCGGTGACCACGGTGAAGGGCTACGTCAGTGACGTCCTGGTGCAGCACCGGCTGCGTGACCGGACCCAGCTCGTGGTGCTGGCCTACGAGAGCGGCCTGGTCACGGTCGGCGGTTGACGCCGACCTGCCCTGACCCGCCGGACGGCGGGTCAGGGCAGGAGGTCTGCCTGCAGGTCAGCGGACCGTGAAGGAGGCCTTCTGCGCCGTCGCCGAGGTGTTGCCGGAGTAGACGTCGATCCGGCCGGACTCCACCACGAAGCGACCCTCGTTGTCGTAGAAGCCGAAGTCGGAGCTGTCGAGGTGGAAGCTGATCTTCTCGGACTGACCTGGTGCCAGCGTCACCCGCTGGAACCCGCGCAGTCGCTTCACCGGTTGCGAGAGGCTCGCGACCGGGTCGTTGAGGTACAGCTGGACGACCTCGTCACCCGCGACGCTGCCGGTGTTCTGCACGGTCACGGTGGCTGTCACCGTGCCGTTGCGGGAGACCGTGGTGCGGTCAAGAGTCGGCGCGCTGACGTCGAACGTCGTGTACGACAGCCCGTAGCCGAACTCGAACAGCGGGTCGCACGAGTTGAGGTCGCGGTACCGCGAGTTGTACTTCGACGACACGTCGCACGGGCGGCCGGTGGGCTCGTGGTTGTAGTAGATCGGCACCTGGCCGACACGGCGCGGGAAGCTGACCGGCAGCTTGCCGCCCGGGTTGACCTTGCCGAAGACCACATCCGCGACACCGTTGCCGGCCTCGACGCCCGGGAACCAGGCCTCGAGCATCGCCGGCGACGACGCCGCCGCTGAGCCCAGGGTCAGCGGGCGGCCGTTGAAGAGCACCACCGCGAGCGGCTTGCCGGTGGCCTTGATGGCGTCGATCAGCTGCTGCTGCTTGCCCGGCAGGTCGATCACTGTGCGCGAGGCGGCCTCGCCGCTCATCTCCCGCGTCTCGCCCAGGGCGAGCACCACCTGGTCGGCCGCTTGGGCGGCGGCGACGGCGTCGGCGAAGCCGGTGTCGGTGCCGCAGACGTCGGTGTCGTCGTTGTTGTCCGGCGGCTCCTTCCCGACCGCGGTGCAGCCCGCGGTGTAGGTGGCCGAGAGCGACTGCGCCTTGATCCCGGTGAACACCGTGATGGCGTCCTTGTCGTCACCACGGCCCCACCACGGGCCGAGCATCGCGTGCTGGTCGTCGCCGAACGGGCCGATGACGGCGGTCGTCTTCGCCGGGTCGAAGGGCAGCGTGTTGCTGTCGTTCTTCAGCAGCACCATCGAACGGCCCGCGGCGGTCCGTGCGGCGGTGCGGTCGTCCGCGGTGAGGAAGCTCGCCGGGTCAGTGGCCGTAGCGACATCGACGTACGGGTGGTCGAACAGTCCGGCGCGGAACTTCACCCGCAGGATGCGGCGCACCGCGTCGTCAAGACGGGACATCTTGATCCGGCGGTCGGCGAGCAGCTGCTTGCCGTAGTCACGGATGTAGGTGGAGACCATCTCCGAGTCGGTGCCGGCGTTCAGCGCCATGGCAGCCGCGCTCGGGCCGTCGGCAGCCACGCCGTGACCGCAGGACCCCTCGGCCGGGTTCACCGGCGGGCAGGCGCGCAGCTCGGCGACGGCGGTGTAGTCGCTCTCGACGAACCCGTCGAAGCCCCACTCCTTCTTGAGGATGCTCGTCTCGGTCTCGTGGTCGGCGCAGCCGGGCACCCCGCTGATCGCGTTGAACGAGCACATGACGGTGTCGGCGCCGGCGTCGATCGCGGCCTTGAACGGCGGCAGGTAGAGGTTGCGCAGCCGGGACTCGCTCATGTCAGTGGTGTTGTAGTCCCGGCCGCCTTCGGGCTGCCCGTACGCAGCGAAGTGCTTCACGCTCGCCACCACCTTGTCGGTTGCGGAGTAGTCGCTCCCCTGGTCGCCCTTCACGCGGGCGGCCGCCATCGCGGCCCCCAGGTAGGGGTCCTCGCCGGCGCCCTCGGAGATCCGGCCCCAGCGCGGCTCGTGCGAGACGTCGACCATCGGGCTGTAGACCTGCTTGAGGCCGACCACGGCCGACTCGCGTGCGCCGATGGCGGCATCGGTGCGCGCGACCGTCGGGTCGAACGAGCTGGCCGCACCGAGCGGGATCGGGAAGATCGTCCGGTAGCCGTGGATCGTGTCGAAGGCGAACAGGATCGGGATGTGCAGACGGGACTGCTCGACCGCGACGTGCTGGAAGTGGTTGATCTTCGCGGGGTCGGTGAGGCTGAACACCGATCCGGCACCGGCCTGTGCCTCGTCGTCGTTGATCTGCCAGTCGGCGAGCAGCTGCACCTGCTGCAGCTTCTCCTCGGTCGTCATCTGCTTCAGCAACGCGTGGACGCGCTTCTCGACGGACTTGCTGGCCTTCTGCCGGGTCGGGGCGAGGGCGTCCTCGTCCGCGGACCTGGTGCTCGCCACCACCCCGGTGGTCGCGACGGTGCAGAGCACCGCTCCCACTGCTATCGCTGACAGCTTGCCGCGTGCTCGCGCCATCGCCCGGCCCTTCGTCGTCCTCGTCGAAGGTCGGTCGGTGCGTCCGGCCGGCCGAGGTGGTCCTCAACCCGCGGAGCAGCCCTCAAACCCCGCTGACCGGAAAATCTCGTCAGGCGATCGGGGCCACCTCGGCGGCCACGAGGCCCAGGTGGTCGAGGTCGGCCAGATCGATCACCTGGAGATAGACCCGGCTCGCGCCGAGCCCGGACAGCTGACCGAGCTTGTCCACGACCTCGTCCGGCCGTCCGGACAGGCCGGCCGAACGCACCCAGTCGGGGTCGTTGCCGGTCGCCTCGGCGCGTCGACGGACCTCCGCGTCGTCGCTGCCGACGGCAAGGGTCTGCGCGCACGACAGGATGATCGAGGCGGGGTCCCGGCCGGCGCTCTCGCAGGCGCGGCGCACCCGGTCGAAGCACGTCGCGACGACCGCCGGGGTGTCGAACGGCACGTTGTACTCGGCGGCGTACCGGGCAGCGAGCTCCGGCGTGCGTCGCTTGCCCTTGCCGCCGATGACGACGGGCAGCGGTGACTGCACCGGCTTCGGCAGCGCGGGGGAGTCGGTGAGCGTGTAGTGCGCGCCGGTGTGGCTGAAGGTCTCGCCGGCCGGCGTCGCCCACAGGCCGGTGACGACGGCGAGCTGTTCCTCGAGCAGGTCGAACCGCTCGGCGACCGGCGGGAACGGCACGCCGTACGCCGTGTGCTCGGCCTCCAGCCAACCGCTGCCCAGGCCCAGCTCGACCCGGCCGCCACTCATCGCGTCGACCGTGGCGACGGCGATGGCCAACGGCCCGGGCAGGCGGAACGTGGCCGACGACACCATCGTGCCGAGGCGGATCCGCGACGTGTCGCGGGCCAGCCCGGCCAGGACGGCCCAGGCGTCGGTCGGGCCCGGCCCCGGGTCACCCTCGCCGATCCGCATCAGGTGGTCGGAGCGGAAGAACGCGTCGAACCCCAGTCGCTCCGACTCCTGGGCCACCGCCAGGAGGTCGTCGTACGTCGCCCCCTGCTGGGGCTCGGTCATGATCCGCAGCTGCATGGGTCCTGCCTACCCGCCGAGCGCTGCCGACACCACCTCGCGGGCGGCGGCCTGCACCTCGCGCAGGTGCTCGGGCCCGCGGAAGCTCTCGGCGTAGATCTTGTAGACGTCCTCGGTGCCGGACGGGCGGGCGGCGAACCAGGCCGACTCCGTGGTCACCTTGAGCCCGCCCACCTTCGCGCCGTTGCCCGGCGCCTCGGTGAGCTTGTCGACGATCGGCTCCCCGGCGAGCTCGGTGGCGGTCACCTGCTCCGGCGACAGCGACGCGAGCACCGCCTTCTGCGCGCGAGTGGCCGGTGCATCGACGCGCGCATACGCCGGGTCGCCGAAGCGACCCGTCAGGGACCGGTAGCGCTCGCTGGGGGATGCGCCCGTGACGGCGAGGATCTCGGAGGCGAGCAGCGCCAGCAGGATGCCGTCCTTGTCGGTGGTCCAGACGCTGCCGTCGCGGCGCAGGAACGAGGCCCCGGCCGACTCCTCGCCTCCGAACGCGACCGACCCGTCGAGCAGCCCGGGGACGAACCACTTGAAGCCGACCGGTACCTCGACCAGGCGACGGCCGAGCGCCGCCGCGACCCGGTCGATCATGCTCGAGCTCACCAGCGTCTTGCCGACGCCGGCGTCCGGCGCCCAGTCGTTCCGATGCGTGTACAGGTACTCGATGGCCACGGCGAGAAAGTGGTTGGGGTTGAGCAGCCCGCCGTCCTTGGTGACGATTCCGTGCCGGTCGGAGTCGGCGTCGTTGCCGGTCGCGATGTCGTACGGCGCGGCGCCCTCCATCGTGGCCACGAGCGAGGCCATGGCCGACGGCGACGAGCAGTCCATCCGGATCTTGCCGTCCCAGTCCAGCGTCATGAACCGCCACGTCGGGTCCACCCGCGGGTTGACGACGGTGAGGTCGAGCCGGTGCCGCTCGGCGATTGCTGCCCAGTAGTCGACGCTGGCGCCGCCCAGCGGGTCGGCGCCGATGCGGACCCCGGCCTCCCGGACGGCGTCGAGGTCGAGCACCGACGGCAGGTCGTCGACATAGGTCCCGAGGTAGTCGTACGTCGACGTCGTGGCCGCCGCACGGGCCCGGGACAACGGCACCCGCCGGACGTCCGTCAGGCCGGTGCGCAGGATCTCGTTGGCGCGGTCCTGCACCCAGCCGGTGATGTCGCTGCCCGCAGGGCCGCCGTCGGGCGGGTTGTACTTGAAGCCACCGTCGCGCGGCGGGTTGTGCGACGGCGTGACGACGACGCCGTCGGCGCGTGTCGCGTCGTCCGCCGACCGGCCGTGGTTGTGCCGCAGGATCGCGTGCGAGACCGCGGGCGTCGGCGTGTAGCGTCCGCGGTCGTCGACCAGCACCGTCACGTCGTTCGCTGCGAAGACCTCGAGCGCCGTCGACCAGGCCGGCTCCGAGAGACCGTGCGTGTCGCGGCCGAGGAAGAGCGGGCCGCGGACGCCGGCGGCGGCCCGGTGCTCGCAGATCGCCTGGCTGGTCGCGGCGATGTGGTCCTCGTTGAAGGCGGTGTCGAACGACGACCCTCGGTGCCCCGACGTCCCGAACGCCACCCGCTGGTCCGGCTCCGAGCCGTCCGGGTGGCCCGTGTAGTACGCCGTCACCAGAGCGGCGACGTCGACCAGGTCGGCGTCGGTAGCGGGCTGGCCTGCGCGGTCCTCGCTGCTCATGGCACGCCAGCGTGTCAGACTTCCGCGACTGCTGGCAGTGGAGAGGGGAGGGCGGGTGTCGGAGAACGCGCTGCGCCCGACCCAGCCCGGCGCCGAGCCGGGCCCGGTGCACCTCGACCTCGTCATGGCCGCTGGCGGAGTCGGCTGGTTCGACTGGGACGTCACCGCCGACCACCTGGTCTTCGACGACCGGATGTGCCGCCTGTTCGGCATCGACCCCGAGACGTTCGACCACCGGGTGGCGTCGTTCTGGGCGACCCTGCACCCTGAGGACAAGGAGGCGGTCGAGTCGGCCGTCGCGGCTGCGCTGGAGAGCTGCGGCGACTACGTGGCCGAGTACCGGGTCGTCCTGCCGGACGGCGGGGTGCGCTGGCTCGAGGCCAAGGGTCGTGTCCTCCCCGGGCCCGGCGGAACCGCCGGTCGCATGCTCGGTGTCGCCCGCGACACCACCGAGCCGCGGCTCGCGCGCGACACGGTCGCCCGCGCCCTGGAGCACATGGCCGACGGTCTCATCTCGGTGGACTCCCAGTGGCTGGTCACCTTCGTCAACCGCAACGCAGAGATCTTCGTCGGCCCCGCGGCCGCCGCCCGCGGACGCCCCCTCTGGGAGGTCTGGCCGCACCTGTCCTCCGGCTACCAGTCCCTGGTGCGCGAGGCGGCGGCGACGGGCTCGACGCAGACGTTCGACAAGTTCGTCGTGGAGCGGGACGCCTGGTACCGGGTGCGGGTCGTGCCGCACCAGGACGGGCTCACGCTGTTCACCGCCGACGTGACCGCGACGAAGGCGGCCGAGCTCGAGCGCGAGCGCACACAGACCCGACCCGACCAGGCCCGCGCCGTCCTCGCCTACAGCGCCGCGCTGGCCGAGGCCGACAGCCTGGCGGACGTCATCGACGTCGTGGCGACGATGGTGCTGCCCGCGTTCGGCGCCGGTGGCCTGCTCGTGTGGCTCCTCGCCGGGACGCGGTTGACCCTGGCCGGTCACGCCGGCTACCCGCCCGTCGCGGTGACGATGCTCGAGCTGCTCGGCGCCGACGAGGACAACCCGATCGCGCAGACGCTGCGGTCCCGCGAGCCGCTGTTCCTGCCGTCGCGGCAGGCCTACCTCGGCCTCTTCCCGGACCGGCTCGAGCTGGTCCAGGCGACCGGGAAGTTCGCGTGGGCGTTCCTGCCGCTCACGGCGTCCGGCCGCGCGCTCGGCACCCTCACCATCAGCTTCGACCGGGCACGGGAGTTCGCACCCGACGAGCAGTCCCTGCTGGTCAGCGTCGGCGGCCTGCTCGCGCAGACCTTGGCGCGCGCCCGGCTGCGTGACACCGAACGCATGCTGGCCGCCGAGCTGCAGCAGCAGCTGCTGCCGCGCGCCCTGCCGCAGCCTGCCGGGCTCGCCGCCACCGCCCGCTATCTCGCTGCGACCGAGGGCATGGGCGTCGGCGGTGACTGGTACGACGTCCTCGAGCTGCCCGGTCAGCGGGTCTCGGTGGTCATCGGCGACGTCCAGGGCCACACGATGCAGGCCGCGGCGGTCATGGGCCAGCTCCGGAACGCCCTGCGCGCCTACGCGGCCGAGGGGCACGAGCCTGCTGCCGTCATGTCGCGCACCAACCGGCTGATGATCGAGCTGGACTCCGGCGTCTTCGCGACCTGCGCCATCGTCACCCTCGACCTGCGCACCGCCACGGCCGAGGTCGTCCTCGCCGGCCACCCACCCCCGGTCCGGCAGCCGGTCACCGGACGCGCCGAGTCGCTGGTGGCGCCGGTGGGACCTCCGCTCGGCGTCGTGGCGGGGGAGGAGTACCGGACGGCCCGGGTGCGGCTCGGGTTCGGTGACGTGCTGGTGCTGTTCACGGACGGGCTCGTCGAGGACGCCGCCCGCAGCTACGACATGGGCCTTGCAACGGTGGTCGAGACGCTCGGCGCCGGTCCCGTCGACGACATCGAGGCGCTGGCCGACCGGCTGCTGGCGGCCGCCGTCGACATGGAGCACCTCTCCGACGACGTCGCGCTGCTCGTCGTCCGCCACGACGGACTGCCCGAGTCGGCGCGGCCCGAGCACGACCGCACCACGATCGACCGGCTCGACCCGCGGGCGGCGCGGGCGGCCCGCGAGTTCATCGCCCGGCACGTCAGCGAGCCCGAGCTGACCGACGTGCGTGACACCGCCGTCCTGCTGGTCTCGGAGGTCGTCACCAACGCGCTGCGCCACACCGACGGCAGCGTCGAGCTCGCCCTCTGGCGGTTCCCCGACCGCGTGCGCGTCGAGGTCTCCGACGAGATCTCGCGGTCACCGGTCACCTCGCGCGGCGCGCTGCTCGACGAGTCCGGCCGCGGCGTCCCGCTGATGGACGCCCTCAGCGACCGCTGGGGCACGTCGCCCCACGGTGACGGCAAGGTCGTCTGGTTCGAGCTCGACCTGTCGCTCTGAGCCCCCGCAGTGGATCACGTTTACGTGATCCACTGTCGCCTTGCATGGCCTGCAACCCGTGCAAGGCAACGGTGGATCACGTTTACGTGATCGCCGGCAGGGGGCGGGTGGGGCGGGACGCACGACGACCCGCCGGCCGGTGGCCGCCGGGTCGTCGAGGTGCTGCGGGGGTGCGGGTCAGGCGACCCGGCGGCCGCCGGCCGGGCGTCGGCCGTTGCGGCGGTGCCGGTGCGGGCCGTCGGCGCCGCGGCCGTACGAGCCGCCGCCGTTGCCGGGCGCCTGCGGCGAGCGGGCCGCCCGGGTCGGGGCGGTCACCACGACCGGCTCGCCGGACTCGGCGAGCTCGCGCACCGGCTCGCTGCCGGGAGCAGCGTCGACCGGGGTCACGTCGACACCCGCCCGGCCGAAGAGGTGCCTGGCCGCGCGGAGCTGGTCGTGACCCAGCACCGAGACGACGACGCCCGATGCGCCGGCGCGCGCGGTGCGGCCGGACCGGTGCAGGTAGTCCTTGTGGTCGTTCGGCGGGTCGGCGTGCACCACCAGGTCGACGTCGGTGATGTGGATGCCTCGAGCCGCCACGTCGGTGGCGACGAGCACGCGCGACTCGCCGCGCGAGAACGCGTCGAGCGCCCGCTGCCGCTGACCCTGCGTGCGGTTGCCGTGGATCGCCTGGGCCGGGACGCCGAGGCGGTCGAGCTGCTTCACCAGACGGTCCGCACCGTGCTTGGTGCGCACGAACAGCAGGGTGCGCGCCGGACGGGTCGCGATCTCGGCGAGGACGTCGACCTTCTGCTCGTGCCGCACGACAAGCGCGCGGTGCTCCATCGTGGTGACGTGGGACTCGGCGGGGTCGACGGCGCGCGCGACCGGGTCGGTGAGGTACTGGCGCACCAGCTTGCCGACGGCGCCGTCGAGGGTCGCGGAGAACAGCAGCCGCTGCGAGCCGCTCGGCGTCATGTCGAGGATCCGGCTGACGTCGGGGAGGAAGCCCATGTCGGCCATGTGGTCGGCTTCGTCGAGCACCGTCACCTCGATCTTCGACAGGTCGCACGACCGCCGCTCGATGAGGTCGAGCAGGCGCCCCGGGGTGGCGACGACCAGGTCGACACCTCGCTCGAGGGTGGCGATCTGGCGGCCCAGCGGGGCGCCGCCGAAGACCGCGACGGTCTTGACGCCGATGGCGTGGCCCAGGGGCTCGAGCGCGTCGCGCACCTGCACCGCGAGCTCGCGGGTGGGCACGAGGACCAGGCCGCGGGGGGTCTTGGCGGCCGAGCGGCGCCCGGCGAGCCGGGTCATCATCGGCAGCCCGAAGGCCAGCGTCTTGCCGGAGCCGGTCTGCGCCCGGCCGAGGACGTCGTGCCCGGAGAGACAGTCGGCCAGGGTGGCGGCCTGGATCGGGAAGGCGGTGCGGATGTCGCGCCGCTCGAGAGCGGTGACCAGCTCTTGCGGGAGGCCCAGCTTGCCGAACGAGGTCTCGGTCGGCACCGGGTTGGTGGCCGCCGCCTGCTCGAACCAGGCGGTGAGCTCGCGGTCGGCGGCCTGCTCGGCGGAGCGGGCGGCCACCTTGCCGGACGGCTTGCTGCCGCCGGGGCGACGGCGGGGGGCGGAGGAGCCCGACGAGCCGGAGCCGGTCGAGCGGTTGGGTCGGGGACCCGAGGAGCGGGTCGAGGACGTGCGGCCGGAAGGCCGACGGTCCGAGGCGTACGGGGACAAGGAGGTGCTCCGATGCGGTGTTGAGGCCGCACCTCGAGGGCTGCACCGCCAGCCGGGGCTGTCGGGAGCACGTCTCCTGGGACGACCACGCGGGCAGCTCGCCCGCGGGAGTCGGTGGCAATTGACCACCGGTGTACGGGAACGAGTCTACCGGTGCCCGGTCTCCCGCCCTACCACCTCCGCTGTGTCGCTGGTCACCCGCGCGGAGCCAGGCCCGAGGCGGCCTTCAGCGCGAGGATCCGCCGCGCGGAGGCAGCGGCCTGCTCGCGTGGCAGGACGCCGGTGACCAGGGCGTCCCGCACGGCCGCGACGGACCGGAGCGGCGCCGCGTCGCAGGCCATCGCCCAGTCCGCGCCGGCCCGCAGCGCCCGCACCGTCGCCCTGGCCGGGGAGATCCCGAGCGACGAGCTGGCGGCTGCCATCGTCAGCGAGTCGGTGAGGACCACGGTGCCCGGGACGGCCGAGCGCCGCAGGTAGCGCAGGGCGGTGCGGGACTCGCTGGTGGGGACGCCGTCGCGGGTGAGACCCGCGGAGAGCAGGTGGCCCACCATGACCACCGGCGCGCCGGCCGCCAGCTCGCGGTCGAAGGGCAGCAGGTCGGCCTTCGCCAGGTCGGCCAGCGGCGCGACCCGGGCCGGCCCGGTGTGCGAGTTGCTCGCCGAGCCGTGGCCCGGCCAGTGCTTGAGGACGGTGACCACGCCGGCGTCGCGCATGCCGAGGCGCCAGGCCCGCGCGCGAGCGGTCACCCGGTCGGGGTCGGCGGAGAACGACCGGTCCAGGGACGCGATGTAGGCACCTGGCACCGAGAGGTCCGCCACGGGGGCGAGGTCCATCCGGACGCCGAGCCGGCGCATCCGGGCCGCGTAGTCGTGAGCGGTCCGGCGCACCCTGGCCGTGCTCCACCGGCCCATCGTGCGCGCCGACGGCAGCGGGTAGATGACCTGCCTCAGGCGTTGCACCCGGCCGCCCTCCTCGTCGCTCGCTAGGAACGGCAGCACCGGGGTGCGCGCGGCGCCCCGTACGTCGGCCAGGCGCGCGCGCAGCCGGCTCGGAGCCCGCGACCCCAGCAGCGCGATCCCGCCGATGCCGGCCCGTGCCTGCCGTTCCGCGTCGTCGAGGTGTCCGAGGTCGACGCAGGAGAACACCAGCTGGGCCGCCAGCCGGTGGTCGCTCCACGTCGCCGGGTCGCTGCCGGCGTACGCCGCGGCAGGTGGTGCCGTGCTGCGGGTGGCTGCGGTGGCGGCCGCGCTGAGGGGCGAGCTCTCCGGCTCGCGGCTGAGCTGCGCCCCGGCGGGTGCCAGCGTGGCCGACACCATGCCGAGCCCGGCGACGGCCGCGGTGAGCACGGCGACGGCGGGACGGGGGCGGGGACCTGGCACGGGCCATGACCGTACCGGGGAAGCGTGGCGGCTCCGGTGAGGTTGGCTTGCACCATGAGCGCTCTCTTCAGCCCCCTCACCCTGCGCGGCACCACCTTCCGCAACCGCGCCTGGGTCTCGCCGATGTGCCAGTACTCCTCGACGGACGGACACCCGTCCGACTGGCACCTCGTGCACCTCGGCAGCCTGGCCCGCGGCGGGGCGGGGCTCGTCGTCCAGGAGGCGACCGCGGTGACCCCCGAGGGCCGGATCTCGCCGTGGGACGCCGGGATCTGGACCGACGAGCAGGCCGGCGACTACGCCCGCATCGTCGACTTCGTGCGCGGCCAGGGCGCGGTGCCCGGCATCCAGCTCGCGCACGCCGGACGCAAGGGCTCGACCCAGCGGCCGTGGGACGGCACCGGCCACGTCGAGCCCGCCGACGGCGGCTACGGCACCGTGGCGCCGTCGCCGGTGGCCTTCGGCGGCTGGCCGGTGCCCAAGGAGCTCTCGGTCGACGACATCGCGGACCTGGTCGAGGCGTTCGCCGCCGCTGCCCGGCGTTCGCTGGCCGCCGGCTTCGAGGTCGCGGAGATCCACGCGGCGCACGGCTACCTCGTCCACCAGTTCCTCTCGCCGCTGTCCAACCACCGGGCGGACGCGTACGGCGGCGACCTGGCCGGGCGCAGCCGGTTCCTCCTCGAGGTGGTGCGCGCGGTCCGCGCCGTCTGGCCGGACGACAAGCCGCTGTTCGTCCGCCTCTCCGCCACCGACTGGGTCCACGGCGGCTGGGACGTCGGGCAGACCGTCGAGGTTGCCCGGACGCTGGCCGGGGAGGGCGTCGACCTGGTCGACGTCTCCAGCGGCGGGCTCAGCCCCGACCAGAAGATCACCGTCGGCCCCGGCTACCAGGTGCCGTTCGCCCGGGAGGTCCGCCAGGGCAGCGGCCTCCCGGTCGCAGCGGTCGGCCTGATCACCGACGTCCATCAGGCCGAGCAGGTCCTCACCGAGGGCTCGGCGGACGCGATCGTCATGGCGCGCGAGCTGCTGCGCAACCCGCACTGGCCGCTGCTGGCCGCTGCCGAGCTGGGTGAGGACACCTCGCTCTGGCCCGCGCAGTACCAGCGCGCGGTGCCGCGCAAGCCCTAGCGCGGGACGGGGTCAGCGCGGCCGCAGCGTGGCCGTGAAGACCGCTCGGCCGTCCCGGGACGCCTCGCGCCGGACCAGCAGGAACACGTCGATCTCGCTGCCGTCGCGGCGAAGCGCCGGCACCTCGACCTCGGCGTCGATGATCGTGCCCTCGCCCGTCAGCAGGTACCGGGTGAAGCCGGCGATGTGGTTCTCCCGCAACCGCTCCGGCACGATCTCGACGATCCGCTGACCGATGAGGTCGCCGTCCCAGCCGAGCAGGGTGAGAGCTGACGGGCTCGCTGCCAGGATCCGGTTGGCGTCGTCGGCCGCGACGACGGCTGCCTGCGACCGGCGGACGTGCTCGACGGGCCAGTCGGGCCCGGGAAGCTCGGGCACCGGGAGCCCGGTCGGGAGTCCCGGCCACGGCTCGTAGGCCTGCCCGGCGACCTGGTCGCACACCTGGCCGCAGATCCAGCGGCGCAGCAGCCGCATCTCCGGCTGGGTCGGCGGCGCCAGCATCTGACCGCGCTCGGCGCGCCGGATGACGTCCTCGAGGAGCAGGTCGAGCGCGGCGAAGCCGAGCGCGTCGTCGGGGGTGACGGTGAGGTGCACCTCGGCCCGGACGCGGTCGCCGGCCGGGTCCAGCGTGCCGAGGGCGTCCGCCAGCTGGGCGAACGCGTCGTGCGCGCGGCCGTCCGGGGCGACATCGACGCCGGCCGCTGCCTGCTCCCACTGCGCCAGCAGGTGCTCGCGCAGCAGTGTGTCGGCGTGCTGCCGCCAGGCCATGACAAGGACGACCGGCACCCCGTGGAGCCGGACCTCGACGGGACGGCCGTGGTCGCGCGCCGGCGCGGCAGCCGGGACTGGGGCGGGCGCCGCCGGGGCCGGGCTGTCGCCGATCTCGAACCACACCGTCTTGCCGGCATCGTCGACGTCGGTGCCGTGCCGGTGGGACAGCAGGGAGACGAGCTCGAGGCCCCGACCGGTGGTAGCCGCCCGGGTGTAGTGGCGGCGGCTCGGCAGGTGGGGGCTGCGGTCGCGGACGGCCACCCGGACCCCGTCCGGCCAGGCGCTGACGAGCAGGTCGATCCCGGTCCGGGCGTGCACGACCGAGTTGGTCACGAGCTCGCTGACGAGCAGCTCCGCGGTCTCGAGCAGGTCGATCCGGCCCACCTCGGTGAGCGCTGCCGCCACGACGCGTCGGGCCCGGCGCGCGCTGGTCGGCTGCGGAGCGAGCGACACCCGGCGTTCCACGACCGTCGACACGCTCCGCGCACCTCCCCTGCCCTCCGCCCCCCCGGCGGCGGCACCATGGTGGCACGGGACCGCCCCGGGGGGACGGGCGGCTCGCGGGTGGCAGGATCGTCGGTCGTGGAGGAGCGAGAGCGACGGCACGGTCCGCGCCGGCCGACCCTGCTGGGCAAGGCTGCGCTCGAGACGTTCGGCGGCGCGCCCGACCCGGCCGCCCTCGCCGACGCGGCGCACGCGACAGCCGGGCTGCTGGTGGAGTCCGGCCGGGCCACCGAGGACGCGGCCGTCCGGGCTCGGCTGGTGGCGCTCGTCGACGAGGTCGGGCTCGACACCATCGCCGACCTCTGGGCCGGCCGCCCGTCGCGGTCGCTGCCCGGGGCGCTGTGGCGGCTGTACGTGCTCCGCGAGTGGGTGCGCCGCGACCCGGCTGGCGCCACGCACGACTTCGCCGCCGGCCGGACCACCGCGCCGGTGGCGCACGTCGTCGCCGGGTCCGCCGAGCCGCCGACGCCGGAGGCGCTGCGCGCGTTGCTCGACGCCGTCCTGCACGGGGTGTTCGCCGGCGACCTCGCGGTCGCGCTGGAGCGGGCCGGCGCGTTCTGCCGGGTCGTGGTGGCCGGTCGCGTGCACCGGGCCGACGACGTCGAGCTGGCCGACCCGCTGGGCGCCGACGCGCTCACCCGGTCGTCGGGCTCGCTGCTGCGCACCGCCGAGGACCTCGAGGCGGCGGCCGCGATGTGGCGGAGCAACGAGCTGGTCTGACGGCGGCGGCTGCTCCTCGGCGACTACACTGGGAGCGGCCCTCCGGGGCCACCAGGGCGCCGGGTCGCGGTAGCCCCGGGTCCCACATGAAGCCGCCTTGAGCGGCCACGCGCCGTGAGGCGCTCCCGACCCGGTGCCTTGGTCCCCGCTCAGCCCTCGGGCTGGTCGCCGCCGCCCTTCGTCTGGTCGGCGAGGAAGCGCTCGAGCTCGGCTCCCAGCTCGTCGGCGGTCGGGAAGCCGCCGCGGCCCGCGAGCAGGTCCCCGCCGGAGCCGGACTCCGACCGGGTCGCCAGGAACGCGTCGTACTGCTGTTCCAGCGCGGTCACCACGCCGGCCACCTCGGGCGAGGACGCCACCTGCTCGTTCAGCTCGGCCCGGGTCGCCTCGGCCGCGGAGTGCAGGGCGGTCGTGGGCAGAGCCAGCTCGGTGACGGCCGCGACGTTGTCGAGCAGCGCAGCCGCAGCCGCGGGGTACTCGGCCTGGGCCAGGTAGTGCGGCACGTGCACCGCGAACCCCATCGCGTCGTGGCCGGCCTGGCCGAGCCGGTACTCGAGCAGGTTGATGACGCTGCCCGGCACCTGGACGGTGCCGATCCACGGCTCGCGCCCCGCCACCAGCTCGGTGCGGGTGGCGTGACCCGTGACCGTGGTCGGGCGGGTGTGCGGCACGCCCATCGGGATCCCGTGCACCCCGACCGTGAGGCGCACGGCGAGCTGCTCGACCAGGCCGTGGACGGCGGCGATGAACCGCTCCCACTGGACGTCCGGCTCGGCGCCGGCCAGCAGCAGGAAGCGCGTGCCGGCGCCGTCGGTGAGCTCGTGCAGCACGAGGGTGGGCTCGTCGTAGGAGACCCAGTGGTCGGACTCGAAGATCATCGTCGGCCGGCGCGACCGGTAGTCGAGCAGCGTGTCGACGTCGAAGGTCGCCAGCGGCCGGTGCTCGAAGATGTCGAGCAGGTGCTCGGCCGCGAGGCGGCCCGCCTGACCGGCGTCCACGAAGCCGGTCAGGGTGTGCAGCAGCACCGGCCCCGGACCGTCGGCGGTGCCCCCGGCGGGACCGGTGCTGCCGGGCTCGTGCAGGGTGTACAGGTCACGGGGGTCGAGCATGACTCGATCCTCGCACCGAGCGGCGGCGACGTCCGCCACCCGTCGTCCCTGGGCGGAATGCTCAGCCGGACGTCGGGCTCGGGCCGGCGCTCGGCGACGGAGCCGTTCGTCGCGCCGGGGCAACAGCAAGCCCCTCGAACTCATGCTTCGAGGGGCCTGCACCCAGTTCTAGGCCATCGTCCCCGGCCGGTCCGGTTGCGACACGCGGGGACGGCGGGTTCGGACCTGACCCGCCGTCGGCCACCTGACCGCGTCGCGTACCCGAAAGACGGTGCAATGCCGATATCCGCGGGTCTGTACCGGTCCGAGCGACCGTTCCACCGTCCTTCGGGTACGACCGACGGCGAGATTTGGGCTGCGCAGCACGAGGGGCGGGACCCCGCACGGGTCCCGCCGTCGTGCCGGTGCGGCTACGAGCCGCTGGCGTCGCTGCCGAGCGTCGCCGTCACGGTAGTCGTGCTGCCGGACCGCACGTAGGTGAGGACGACCTTGTCGCCGGCCTGGTGCGACCGGATCGCGGCGATCAGCGCGTCGGCGCTGTCGACCGGCCGGTCGCCGACCTTGGTGAGGACGTCACCCGCCTGGAGACCTGCCTGTGCGGCCGACCCGCCGGCGGTGACCTGGGCCACCGCAGCACCGTCGCTGAAGATACGCGAGCCCGAGGCCGAAGCGTCCCGGACGCTGACGCCGAGCTGGGCGTGGGTGGCCGTGCCGCTGTCGACCAGCTGGGTCGCGACCCGGCGGGCCTGGTCGATCGGGATCGAGAAGCCGACGCCGATCGAGCCGGACTGGCTGCCGCTGGCCGCCCCGAGGCTCGCGATGGCGCTGTTGATGCCGATGACCTCGCCCTTGAGGTTCACCAGCGGGCCGCCGGAGTTGCCCGGGTTGATCGCCGCGTCGGTCTGGATCGCGTCGATGACCGTGCTGACGCTCTCCGTGCCACTGGCGTCACCGGTGCGGACCGGACGGTTCAGCGCGCTGACGATGCCGCTGGTCACGGTGCCCTGCAGGCCGAGCGGCGAGCCGATGGCGACGACCTGCTCGCCGGGGTCGAGGTTCGCCGAGCTGCCGAGCGTCGCCTTCGTGAGCCCGCTCACGCCCTTGGCCTGGATCACGGCCAGGTCGGTCACCGGGTCGCGGCCGACGATGCTGGCCGACGCGGTGCTGCCGTCGTTGAGCGTCACGCTGATCTGGCCCGCACCGTTCGCGGCGTCGGCGACGACGTGGTTGTTGGTGAGGATCAGTCCCTCGGAGGACAGCACGATGCCGCTGCCCTCGCCGCCGCCCTGCGCGGTGCTCACCCCGATCGAGACGACGCTCGGCAGCACCTGGGCCGCGACCGCCTCCACCGAGCCGTCCGCGGGGGTCACGTCGCCGGTCGTGCCGCTGCCCTGCAGGGAGGTGCCCGAGCCGGTGGTGCCGGTGGTGGTCGCCGACGAGCCGCCGTCGTCGAGGGCCGAGGTGACGGCCGCGCCGGCGCCGCCGCCGACCAGGCCTGCCGCCAGGGCGACGGCGCCGACCAACGCGATGGCCCGGCGGGGCCGTCGGGGTGACGGGCCGCCCTCGTCCACGGGCGGCGGTGTCGCGCCGGGCGGTGTCCCGCTCGGCTCCGAAGCGCTCCACGGGTCCTGGGCGCCGTAGCCGGGTGCCGGGGGCTCTTGCCCCGGTGCGGGCGGGAAGGGGGAGTACGTGTCGTCCACGGGAAGGGTGCGGGTCTGGTCGCTCATGACCCACAACCTGCGCGTCGCGGCTGGGAGAACCCTGTGAGGCACCTCCGGGTCCGCCGTGAGTCGCGCGGGAGCACCTCCAGCCGGCCCGGCGACGTGTCCTGCGTCACATCTCGGGGACGTACAGATCTCAACCCCGATGAACCCCTTCACTTTCCGCACAGCGTCTGGGAACTTAGGCCCGTGAAAGCGCTTTCAGAACTCCCGAGCACCCCGCCGCGGGTGGGCCGTGACACGACCATCTACCAGGTCGCGCAGCGGGCCGGCGTCTCCATCGCCACCGTCTCCCGGGTGCTCCGCGGCACGGCTCCGGTCGCCGCGGCCACCCGCGAGCGGGTTCTCTCGGCCGTCACGGACCTGCGGTTCACACCCAGCCGGTCGGCCCGGTCGCTCGCCGAGGGCAGCCACGCGGCCAACGGGATCGTGTTCCCGGACCTCTCCGGCCCCTACTTCGCCGAGGTCGTCCTGGGTTACGAGGAGGTCGCGGCCGAGCTCGGCCGCAGCGTGCTCATCCTCTCCACCCACGGCCGTGAGGCGGCCCGCGACATGGTGCTGGACCTGGCTGGTCGGGTCGACGCGCTGGCGGTCCTGGGCCGTACGGTGGCCGACGACGTCCTCACCGACCTCGCCGGCCGTGGCGTGCCGCTCGTCACGCTGGCCCGCAACCCGCTCCCGGACGCCGACTCCGTGACGACAGAGAACGAGCGCAGCGCTGCGGCCCTCACTCGTGATCTGGTCGGCCACGGCTACGACTCGTTCGCCTTCCTGGGCGACGCCGCCACATCCTCCGACGCGTATGCCCGGTGGAGCGGGTTCCTGCGTGCGCTGCGCGAGGCTCGCGTCCCGGCCCCGGGGCAGCCGGTCGCGTGCCCGTTCGACGAGCAGGCGGGCCACGACACGGCACTGCGCCTCCTGGGCCGCGGTCGACCGCGCGCGCTGGTCTGCGCCAACGACGAGATAGCGCTCGGCGCGGTGACCGCGGCCGAGGAGCTCGGCCTCTCGGTCCCCGGCGACGTGGCCGTCACTGGCTGGGACGACGTGATGGCTGCCCGCCACTCGCGTCCCGGCCTCACGACCGTCCGCCAGCCGATGCGGGAGCTGGGCTCCTGGGCGGCACGGCGGCTGCACGAACGACTTGCGGGGGACGCGAGCGAACCACGGCATGAGGTGCTGCCCACGCAGCTCGTGCAACGTGCCAGCTGTGGGCACCACCCAGAGGAGAACCGATGAGGAACCTGCACAAGAGAGGCCTGACCCGCGTCGTCTCCGTGGCGCTGCTCGCCGGCGTCGCGCTGACAGGTTGCGGACGCGACGGAGGCGGTTCGACCGCCGATACCGGCGCCAAGAAGGTGACCGGGGGGAAGGCCAGCGGGGACATCACGGTCTGGGCGCTCGGCGCCGAGGGCGACAAGCTCGGGGAGATCGCCAAGGACTTCGAGGCGGAGAACCCGGACGCCAAGGTCAAGGTCACGGTCATCCCGTTCGACGCGGCGCACAACAAGATCGCCACCGCTATCGCCGGCGGCCAGACCCCCGACATGACGCTGGCCGGCACCACCTGGCTGCCGGAGTTCGCGGCAACCGGTGCGCTCGACCCGACCCCCACCGACGTCATCGACAAGAGCGCGTTCTTCGAGGGCTCGTGGGGTACCACCGAGGTCGACGGCACGTCGATGGGTGTGCCCTGGTACACCGAGACCCGACAGATCTACTACCGCAAGGACCTCGCGGAGCGGGCCGGCGTCACGCCTGAGGCGGGCTGGTCGTGGGACGACCTGAAGGCCTTCACCAAGGCGATGCAGGACAAGGGCGGTGCCAAGTGGGGCATCTCGCTGCAGCCGGGCGGTCAGGGCTCCTGGCAGACGATGGTTCCGTTCGCCTGGCAGAAGGGCGCCGAGCTGGTCGACGGGGAGAAGTTCACGTTCAACACCACTCCGATGCAGGAGGGGCTCGACTACTACGCCTCGTTCTTCGAGGAGAAGATCTCCCCGACCGACCTGGCGCCCGGAGCGCTCGAGAGCGGCTTCATCAACGGCTCGATCGGTTCCTTCGTGTCCGGACCGTGGCACATGGGGATCTTGCGTGACCAGGGCGGCGAGGAGTTCAACGACAAGTGGAGCGTCGCGCCGATGCCCACCGAGGACGCCGGTACGTCGTTCACCGGCGGCAGCGACTGGGTCGTCTTCAAGGACGCCAAGAACCGGGACACCGCCTGGAAGTTCGTCGACTTCCTGACCCAGGACGCCCAACAGCAGAAGCTGTACGAGCTGGTCGGCAGCCTGCCCGCCGTCCAGAGCACGTGGGAGTCCGGCGAGCTGTCGACCGACCCGCTGCTGAAATCCTTCGGCGACCAGCTGCAGGACGCCAAGTCGGCGCCGGCCATCGCGACCTGGGAGCAGGTCGCGGCACCGCTCGACGACGCGATCGAGCAGGTCTCGCTGGGCAAGAGCGACTCGAAGACCGCGCTTGCCAATGCCGAGTCCAAGGCCAACGGCATCGGCTTCGGCAGCTGACATGACGACCGTGACCGCGGCTCCGCCCGCGGACTCGTCCACCTCCCGCCGGCGCCCCGACCGGGGTCGCCGGCGGGAGGTGGCGGCGGGGTACCTGTTCTCGCTGCCCTTCCTGGCGGTGTTCCTGGTCTTCACGATCGGGCCGGTGATCGCCTCGTTCCTGATGAGCTTCACCGACCTCCGGTCCGCGGACATCCGCAATCCCCTCGCTGTCGGCCTGGTGGGCCTGGACAACTACGCGAAGCTGTTCACCGACGAGACGTTCCACAAGGCGGCCTTCAACACGGCGTACTTCGTGGTGGTCGGGGTCCCGCTCACGATGGGGCTCGCGCTGGCCGTCGCGGTGGCCCTCGACACCGGCATCACCCGGTTCCGCGCCTTCTTCCGGGTCGGCTACTACCTGCCGGTCGTCACCAGCATCGTCGCTGTCGCGGTGGTGTGGCGGTTCCTGCTGCAGCCGGACAGCGGCATCGTGAACACGCTGCTGGGGTACGTCGGTGTCGAAGGCCCGTCGTGGCTGCGGAGCGAGACCTGGGCGATGCCCTCCCTGATCGCCATGTCGGCGTGGCGGAACATGGGCTCGCTGGTCATCATCTTCCTGGCCGGCCTGCAGGTCGTGCCCAAGGAGATGCACGAGGCGGCCGCGATCGACGGTGCGGGGGCGTTTGGCCGGTTCCGGCACATCACGCTGCCGATGATGCGGCCGACGCTGCTGTTCGGCGGCGTCATCACGATGATCGGCTACCTGCAGTTCTTCGAGGAGCCGTTCGTCATGACCAGGGGGGGGCCGCTGGACTCTACCCTGTCGACCGCCTACTACACGTACAACCAGTTCGGCTTCGGCAACTACAGCTACGCCGCCGCGATGGCCTACGCGCTGTTCGTCGTGATCGCCCTGGTGACTGCCCTGCAGTTCAAGCTCCTCGGGCCGAAGGACTGATGCGGCGATGACGACCTCGACCCATCCCGAGCCGGTGGCGGCCGTGACACCGGTTGTTGCCGCGGGCCCACCGTCGACTCGCCGTCGGCGGCGCAACGCCGACATCGCCGAGCCGCGGGCCATCCCGTGGGTCTACGCGGTCCTCATCGGCGGCCTGGTGCTCCTGGTGGGTCCCTTCCTGTGGATGCTGCTCGGGTCGTTCCGGCCCGACCGCGAGCTCAAGCAGGTGCCGCCGGCCTGGCTGCCGGAGAACCCGACGCTGGAGAACTACCGCACCCTGTTCACCGACCTCGAGTTCCCGACGTTCTTCTTCAACAGCACCGTCGTCGCGGTGACCATCACGGTGGGCAACCTGATCTTCTGCTCGATGCTCGGCTATGCGTTGGCCAAGCTGCACTTCCCCGGCAAGCGCGTGATCTTCACTCTGGTGCTCGGAACCCTGATGGTGCCCGGCGTGGTGACCTTCGTTCCTCTCTTCGTGCTGGTCAGCAACCTGGGCATGGTCAACTCGTTCCCCGGGCTGATCGCGCCGTTCCTGGCCGGCCCGTTCGGTGTCTTCCTGATGCGGCAGTTCTTCCAGTCGCTGCCGGACGAGCTGATCCATGCCGCGCGGGTCGATGGGGCCGGCGAGTTCCGCATCTTCCGCAGCATCATGCTGCCGCTCTGCAAGCCGGCGCTCGCGACGCTGGGGATCCTCACCTTCCTGGCGTCCTGGAACAACTTCCTGTGGCCGCTCGTCGTGGCGCAGTCGGAGGACAAGTACACGCTCCCCGTCGCGCTCGCGATCTACGCCATCGGCGAGAACAACAGCGACTACGGACTGCTGATGGCCGGCTCCGTCGCGATCATCGTCCCCGTCCTGCTCGTCTTCCTGGTGCTGCAGAAGCACTTCGTCCGTGGCATCGCCATGACCGGCATCAAGTAAGCCAACCCGAGGAGCTGAGCTCATGCGTCGGAACTCCCGACTCGTCGTCACGACTGTGGCGGCCGCACTCGCCGTCACCGGCTTCGCCCTGCCGTCCGTCACGGGCGCATCCGCGGCCGAGGAGGGCGGCGATCGAGCTGTCTTGCATGAGTACGTCACGGACACGTGGCGTTCCATGGCAGCCATGGCCGACCCGCGCACCGGGCTCGTGTCGGACAACGTCGGTGGTGACCTGAGCGCGGCGGACCGCGCCGCCTACACGTCGCCGACCAACATCGGCGCGTACCTGTGGAGCGCTGTCGTGGCGCGCGAGACCGGACTGATCAGTGCTGCCGACACCCGCAAGCGGATCGCGCGGACGTTGAAGACGCTCGCCAAGCTGGAGAAGCACGAGCCGTCCGGCATGTACTACAACTGGTACGACCCCGCGACCGGCGCCAAGCTCACGACCTGGCCGGTCAACGGAGATGTCGTGCATCCGTTCCTGTCCAGCGTCGACAACGGCTGGCTGGCCACCGGGCTGCGCATCGTGATCGACCAGGTGCCCGAGCTGGCCAAGAAGGCCCACCGGGTCCTCGACCCGATGGACTTCGGCTACTACTACGACCCGGCCGTGAACCAGATCCGCGGCGGCTTCTGGCTGCAGGACCCCACACCTGACGCGGTCCCGCAGGTGGAGGTCCTGGACAACTACCGGGACGATTCCGGAGCCAACGATGTCTGGTACACCGGCCACCACTACGGTGCCTTCAACACCGAGCCGCGGATGGCTAGCTACCTCGGCATCGCCGCGGGGCAGATCCCGCAGAAGCACTACTTCGGCACCTTCCGCACCTTCCAGAGCGAGAACTGCGACTACGACTGGACGGAGCAGAGCGCGGTCGGCCACTACGAGACCTACCTCGGTCAGCGGGTCTTCGAGGGCGCCTACCAGTACCGCGGCAAGAAGCTGATCCCGACGTGGGGCGGCTCGATGTTCGAGGCGCTGATGGTCCCGTTGTTCGTGCCCGAGGAGACGTGGGGCACGAAGAGCTGGGCGCTCACCCATCCGACGTATGTCCAGGCCCAGATCGAGCACGGCATGGATGAGGCGAACTACGGCTACTGGGGCTTCTCGCCGTCGAACAACCCGGCCGGCGGCTACCGCGAGTACGGCGTCGACCCGATCGGCATGGAGCCCAACGGCTACGCGTCGGACCAGGAGCGCACGTACGTCGACGGGGGCTACGTCGCCCAGGACGGCACCGTGTGCCGGCCGGCGCAGGCCGCGCCGACGTCCTACGGGCAGGGTGTCGTCACCCCGCACGCGTCGTTCATCGCCTATCGCTACGCCCCGGCCGCCGCGCTGGAGAACCTCTCCAACCTGCGCAAGGACTTCGGTGCCTACGGGCCCGGAGGCTTCTACGACGCGGTCAACGTCAGCACCGGTGAGATGTCGAGGCGCTACCTGTCGCTCGACCAGGGCATGGTGATGGCCGCGCTCGGCAACGCGCTGGCCGGTGACGTGATGCGGCACACGTTCTCGCACGGGTCGATGGAGCAGCGGGTCGCTCCGTTGATGCGGATGGAGGAGTTCACGGGGGTGACCGGCCGGTGACGGCGGACGCCACCAGGGGCCGGGCGGCGAAGTCCGACTTCGAGGAGCGGATCGGCCGCCGGACCGGCGGGGGGGAGCGGGACTCCGCCCTGCCCCCGCCGGCCGGGCTCAGGGCGGTCGCCGGACGCGGGCACGTCACGCTCGACTGGGAGCCCGTGGAGGGGGCCGTCGGCTACCTCGTGCACCGGGCCGAGTCGCCGGACGGGCCGTTCGAGCCGGTTGACCACGGCGGCAACGACGTGCTCGCCGTCCCGCACCCGCCGTACGTCGACACGTCCGGGGTGCGCGGCGCAGAGTACTGGTACGCCGTGGCCGCGCTGCCCGAGGTGACGCGCACCGGTGAGCTGTCCGCACCCGTCGCCTCGACGGCGGCGGCCGAGGGCGAGGCGGCGGTCAGGCTGACCGTGGACGCCGGCCACGTGATCGGTCCGCTGCATCGGCCGTGGCGTCCGATGATCGGGTCCGAGCACCTGAGCTTCATGCTCGAGACCGCGGAGGTCGGGGGGCGCTCGATCGGGGAGGAGCTCACCGAGGCACTGCAGCGGATGCACGACGAGCTGGGCGTCGAGACCGTGCGGGCGCACGCGATCCTGTGCGACGACCTAGGTGTCTACCGGGAGGTCGACGGGCAGCCGGTGCACGACTTCAGCGGCATCGACCGTGTCTACGACGCGCTGCTCGCCACGGGCCTGCGACCCGTGGTCGAGCTGTCGTACATGCCCCGGGACCTCGCGTCGGACCCCGCCCGCACGGTCTTCGCCTACGAGGGGATCATCTCTCCGCCGAAGGACTGGGACCGCTGGGCCGACCTGGTCACCGACCTGACGGCGCACCTTGTCGACCGCTACGGCATCGACGAGGTACGTGACCGTTGGAGCTTCGAGGTGTGGAACGAGGCGAACCTCGACGTCTTCTGGAGCGGCACGCTTCAGGAGTATTTCCGGCTGTACGACGTCACCGTTGCGGCCGTCCGGAAGGTCGACGAGCGGCTCGTGGTCGGCGGCCCGTCGTCGGCCGCGGCGCAGTGGGTCGAGACGCTGGTCGAGCACGCCGAGGAGACCGGGTCGCCGGTCGACTTCGTCTCGACGCACACCTATGGAAGCCCGCCGCTGGACCTGCGCCCGATCCTGACCCGGCACGGGCGAGACGAGGTGCGCATCTGGTGGACCGAATGGGGCCCGGGGTCCCAGCACTTCCACCACGTCGGCGACAGCGTCTTCGCGGCAACATTTCTGCTGGAAGGCATGGTCTCGTCGATGGGGCGGATCGAGGCGCTCTCGCACTGGGTCGCCTCCGATCACTTCGAGGAGCTCGGACGCCCCACCAAGCTCGGGCACGGCGGCTTCGGGCTGCTCACCGTCGGCAACCTTCGCAAGCCTCGCTGGTGGTCGCTCGCGCTGCTCGAGCGCCTGGGCGACGACCGCGTCGCGGTCACCGCCGAGGGCGACGGAGGGGGCGGCCTCGTCAAGGCTGTGGCAGCGAAGGACGGTGACGAGGTGGGCGTCGTCGTGTGGTGCAGCAGCCTCGACCAGTCACGCATCCCGTCCGACGAGCTGCTGGCCCGCGACGTCACCCTGCGGGTCGCCGGTCTCGCCGGCGGCCGGTGGACCGTCGAGCACCACCGGGTCGACGAGTCGCACTCCAACGTCTTCGCCGCGTGGCGCGACCTCGGTGGGGCGGACCGCGACTGGCCCGCGGGCGACGACTGGGACCGGCTGCGCGACGCCGACGGCCTGGCCGAGCTCGAACCCTCCCGGACCGTCGAGGTCGGGTCCCTCGGCGTCGCCGAGCTGGCGTTCGACATCCCGCTGCCTGGCATCTCGGGGATCTCGCTGCGCCGGGCCTGACGCATCACGGCTAGCCTGCCCGCCGTGCGCGCGCTGGTCTTCGAGGAGTACGGCGGCCCGCTGACGGTCCGGGACGTCCCCGACCCGCAGCCGGTGCCGCACGGCGTGGTCGTCCGCGTCGAGGCGACCGGCCTGTGCCGCAGCGACTGGCACGGCTGGGTCGGTCATGACCGGACGATCCCGCTGCCGCACGTGCCGGGGCACGAGCTGGCCGGGTCCGTGGCCGCCGTCGGCGCCGACGTGACGCGCTGGTCGGTGGGCGACCGGGTGACCGTGCCGTTCGTCTGCGCCTGCGGCACCTGCTCCTCCTGCCTGGCGGGTGACCACCAGGTCTGCGCGCGACAGACCCAGCCCGGCTTCACCGGCTGGGGGTCCTTCGCCGAGCTGGTCGCGCTGGACCACGCCGACGTCAACCTCGTCGCGCTCCCCGACGACCTGTCGGCCGAGACCGCGGCTGCGCTCGGCTGCCGGTTCGCCACGGCGTACCGCGCGGTCGTCCAGCAGGGCCGGGTCCGCCCCGGCGAGTGGGTCGCGGTGTACGGGTGCGGCGGTGTGGGGCTCTCGGCGGTCATGGTGGCGGTCGCCGCGGGCGCCCGCGTCATCGGCATCGACGTGTCGCCCGGCGCCCTGGAGCTGGCCGGGCGGTTCGGCGCCGAGCACCTGGTCGACGCCTCAGCCGTCGACGCCCCGCGTGCCGTCCGCGACCTGACCGGCGGAGGGGCCGCGCTCTCGCTGGACGCGCTGGGCAGCCACGCCACCGCCGCGGCCTCCGTGAAGTCCCTCGCCGTCAGGGGGCGGCACGTGCAGGTCGGCCTGCTGCCGCCGGACCCGTCGGCGGGCGGCCACCCGCGGATGCCGATGTCCCGGGTCATCGCCTACGAGCTCGAGATCCTCGGCAGCCACGGGATGGCCGCGCACGCCTACCCGGAGATGCTCGCGCTCGTCGCGGCCGGGCGGCTGCGGCCCGACCTGCTGGTCACCCGCCGGCTGTCCTTCGCCGAGGCGGCGGCCGCGCTGCCGGCCATGGGCGAGCCCGGCTACCCGGCCGGTGTGAGCGTGCTGCTTCCCTGACATGCTGGTGTGCCAGCAGCGACGGAAGGACGTGACCACGCCATGGCCGACTTCGAGCTCAGGCACCCCGGGGGCCAGCTGCCCCTCCCCGTCGCGGCGGCCAGTGAGGGCCCGTCCGGCCTGGAGGCCGGGGCGCTGCTCAAGGAGACGGGCCACGTCACGCTCGACCCCGGCTTCGTCAACACCGCCTCGTGCTCGTCGTCGATCACCTTCATCGACGGCGACGAGGGGATCCTGCGCTACCGCGGCTACCCCATCGACCAGCTCGCGGAGAAGTCCTCGTTCATCGAGGTGTCCTACCTGCTGATCTACGGCGAGCTCCCGACCGCCTCCGAGCTCGAGGAGTTCAGCGACCGGATCCGCAACCACACGCTGCTGCACGAGGACCTGCGCCGGTTCTTCGACGGCTTCCCGCGCGACGCGCACCCGATGGCGGTGCTCTCGTCGGCGGTCAGTGCGCTGTCGACCTTCTACCAGGACAGCCTCGACCCGTTCGACCGCGACCACGTGGAGATGTCGACGGTCCGGCTGATGGCCAAGCTGCCCACCATCGCGTCGTACGCCTTCAAGAAGTCGGTCGGCCAGCCGCTGCTCTACCCCGACAACTCGCTGGGCTACGTCGAGAACTTCTTGCGGATGACCTTCGGCGTGCCCGCGACGCCCTACGAGGTCGACCCGACGATGGCGCGGGTGCTCGACATGCTGTTCGTCCTGCATGCCGACCACGAGCAGAACTGCTCCACCTCCACGGTCCGGCTCGTCGGGTCCAGCAACGCCAACCTGTTCGCGTCGGTGTCGGCCGGGGTCAACGCGCTGTTCGGCCCGCTGCACGGCGGCGCCAACCAGGCCGTGCTGGAGATGCTCGAGGGCATCCATGCGGACGGCGGCGACGTCGACTCGTTCGTGCGCCGGGTCAAGGACAAGGAGCCGGGCGTCAAGCTGATGGGCTTCGGCCACCGGGTCTACAAGAACTACGACCCGCGCGCCGCGATCGTGAAGAAGGCGACCACCGACGTCCTGGAGAACCTTGGCGTCCAGGACCCGTTGCTCGACATCGCGATGCGCCTCGAGGAGGTCGCCCTCGCCGACGACTTCTTCGTGCAGCGCAAGCTGTACCCCAACGTCGACTTCTACACCGGCGTCATCTACAAGGCGATGGGCTTCCCGCCCCGCATGTACACCGTGCTGTTCGCGCTCGGCCGGCTGCCCGGCTGGATCGCGCAGTGGCGGGAGATGATCGAGGACCCGGCCACCAAGATCGGCCGTCCCCGGCAGGTCTACGTCGGCGCCACCGAGCGCGACTACCACCCCGCCGGCGAGCGCTAGACCCGCGTCCTTCCCGGCCCTCGCTGCGCGCCTGGCGCGCCGCGTGCTCGAAGCGCTGCGCCCGAACGGGTGATCGGCTTTACTCAGGCGTGACCTGTGCCGATACGTCCGGAAAGGAGAGGGACGAGGCGTGAGCATGTCCGGGGTCGTGCCCAAGCGCGGCGTCAGCTGGGGCTTCGACCTGGTTGTCGTCACCACGGGACTGCTGCTCGCCGTCGCCGGGGTCGTCCAGCTGGCCGTTCACCTCGACATCTTCTGGACCGTCGCGCTGCTCGTCGGCGTGCCCGCGGTCCTCGTGATGGCACGGTTCCCGCTCGTGCTGGACCGGGCGTCCGGCGGCATCGAGGTGGGCTTCGAGTCGGCCGTCCTGATCTTCCTGGCCTGTGTGCACGGCGGCGACGGTGCCCTGGGCATCTGGGCGGTCGGGCAGCTCGTCTCGCAGGGGACCAGCGCCAAACGACGGGACGTCCGCGCCTTCAACGTCGGCATCAGCGTCACCGCCGGTTGGGGCGCCCTCCTGGTCATCCGCGGGGTCGGCGGGCTCGAGAGCCTGACACCGCGCGAGCTGGCGGCGGTCGCGCTGGGGTGCGCCACCTTCTTCGTCGCCGACTACCTGGTGTCAGCCGCCTCGATCGCGCTCGAGGAGGGCACGCCGGTCGCAGCCGAGCTGGCCCAGAGCACCGCACTGGCCGCGCTGGGAGTGTTCGTCGCCATCGACAGCCTGGGCTACCTCGCTGCCGTCGTCTGGCGGGAGCTGCCCCCGTTCGTCAGCGTCCTGCTCGCCGTGCCGATCTTCACCATCCTGGTGGCGACCCGCACCCTCTCGCGCGGGCGTGAGCACCGGCGGCGGCTGTCGGCACTGTTCGACGCCGCGGCGGAGGCGCAGGTCGCCGAGACGCCCTCCGAGCTGGAGACGCTGCTGCGGGTCAACGCCCGGGCGGCCGTCGCCACCCGGCACGTCGAGCTCCGCGAGGGCGGCCCGCTCCCCAAGGAGATCGGTGCCAAGGTCCGCGCCGGCAGCCGGACGATGTGGCTCGTCGCTCCCGCCGTGAACCGCGCACGGGCCTCGGTCGAGGCCGACCGCAAGGCCCTCGAGGCCCTGGCGACCGTCGGCGAGGAGGCGTTCTCGCGGCTCGCGATGGCCACCGAGATGGGCCGGCTGGCCCGTCACGACGCGCTCACGTCGCTGCCCAACCGAACATTGTTCCTCGACCGCGTCGAACAGGCCGTGCGCCGGGCCCAGCGCAGCGGCTCGGCGCTGGCGGTGCTGTTCCTCGACCTCGACGGGTTCAAGGGCGTGAACGACCGGTTCGGGCACGCCGAGGGCGACGAGCTGCTCAAGGTCGTCGCCGCCCGGCTGGTCGGCTGCGTGCGCGCCGTCGACTCGGTGGCGCGGCTCGGCGGTGACGAGTTCGCGGTGCTGCTCGAGGGTGTCGAGGACGTCGCCGAGCTCGACATCCTCTGCCAACGCCTGCTCGCCGCGCTGCGCCGCGAGA
>JBBRVW010000021.1:0-74092 GCA_038246545.1 Actinomycetes bacterium
GCCGGCCCTCGGCGCCGACGGTGCCGGAGCCGGCGAGGGCGTAGACGAGGGCGTTGTACGCCGGGTCCCACGGCAGTGTCAGAGAGGCGCCGGGCTGCAGGGTGGCGTGCGCCAGCGTGATCGGAGTGTAGGTCGAGCCGGGGCCGGCGACCCCGACGCCGGGCAGCGACCCGGCGATCAGCCGCACGAGCGCCCCGCCGTCGGGGGAGGCGAGCAGCCCGACCTTGGCGCCACGGATGTCCTGGTAGCGGGGGGCCGCCCACTTCTTGTCCTTGGGCAGGTTCACCCACAGCTGGAAGCCGTGGAACAGGCCGCCGCTCAGCACCAGCGCCTCGGGCGGCGTCTCGATGTGCAGGATGCCGGACCCGGCTGTCATCCACTGGGTGTCGCCGTTGGTGATCAGCCCACCCCCTCCGTTGGAGTCCTGGTGGGCCATCTCGCCGTCGATCATGTAGGTGACGGTCTCGAAGCCGCGGTGCGGGTGCCAGGGGGTGCCCTTGGGCTCGCCCGGCGCGTACTCGACCTCGCCCATCTGGTCCAGGTGCACGAACGGGTCGAGGTCGGCCAGGTCGACGCCGGCGAACGCGCGCCGTACCGGGAACCCCTCGCCCTCGAAGCCGCGCGGCGACGTCGAGACGGAGCGGACCGGCCGGGCGGTGGCGGACAGCTCGGCGGCGGGGATGCGGGGGAGGGCGAGGACGTCGTCCACGGTGACGGCTGGCATGTCCCCTCCAACGCTCGCGCCGCGGCGCGGATTCCGGCCGGCCGGCCATGCTGCGCCGGCCCCTCGGATGAGAGCGTGGCACGCGTGGGTGACCCGGTGGAAGGACGTAGCGGTTCCGTCCCGGATCTCGTCGGGATCGTGCTCGCGGCCGGTGCCGGCACCCGCCTCCGGCCGCTGACCGAGGTCCGGCCGAAGGCCCTCTGCACCGTGGGCGGCCGCAGCCTGCTCGACCTCGGGCTGGCGCGGATCGGGCCGCACGTCGGCCGCACGGCCGTCAACGCGCACCACCACGCCGGGCAGGTGGCGGCGTCGCTCGCCGGCAGCGGAGTCCACCTGGCGCTCGAGTCGCCCGAGGCGCTCGGCACAGCCGGTGCGGTCGGCAACCTCCGCGGCTGGGCCGACGGTGCCGCGGTGCTGCTCACCAACGCCGACGCGTACTACCCGGACGCGTCGGTCGTCGCGGCCCTGGTGGCCGGCTGGGACGGCGAGCGCCCGCGGCTGCTCTGCGTCCCGGACGGGGTCCCGGGCGTGCTCGACGGGCACCGCTACGTGGGGACCGCCCTGCTGCCCTGGTGGTCGGTCGCGGGGCTCACCGCGGAGCCGAGCGGGCTCTACGAGGTGTCGTGGCGGGCTCTGCACGCCGCGGGTCGGCTGGAGCTGGTGGTCCGCGCCGACCTGGTCGCGGTCGACTGCGGGACGCCGGCCGACTACCTGCGGGCGAACATGCTGGACAGCGGGGGCGAGCCGGTCGTCGAGCCCGGCGCCGACGTCCGGGGCGAGCTGGTCCGCTCCGTGGTCTGGGCCGGGGAGCAGGTCGGGGCGGACGAGCGGCTGGTCGACGCCGTCCGAGCGGCCGGGACGACCCTCCAGCCCCTCGACCGGGCCGCCGGTGCACGGCAGGGCCGCCCGGACACGGCGCCGGGGTGAATGACACGGCTGTCATTCGACCCCTACGATGACGTCTGCCGGTCCGCACGCGCGCGCCGGCAGCGTGCCGACCTGTTCGAGGAGTGCCATGGACGCCGCCAACGCCTTCCGGCCGACCGACGCCGGTGCCGGTGCGACCCTCGGCGACCGCGACCAGCAGATCCTGGCCTTCGAGCGGCAGTGGTGGAAGTACGCCGGCGCCAAGGAGCAGGCGATCCGCGAGCTGTTCGACATGTCGGCCACCCGCTACTACCAGGTGCTCAACGCCCTCATCGACCGCCCCGAGGCCCTCGCCGTCGACCCGATGCTCGTCAAGCGGCTTCGTCGCCTGCGGTCCGCCCGTCAGCGGGCCCGCTCGGCGCGCCGGCTCGGCATCGAGGTCTGACCATCAGCGGCGGCGCGCGGTCGCGCCGGCGTCGGCTGCCGTCATGAGCTCGTCCCCCACCCCGCCCCAGCGGCGCCGGCACGGCGCCCACCGCACCGGGCACGGCCTGGCCTCGGCGGTGCTGCCGTCCTTCCTGGCGGTCCTGGCCGTGGCGTCGCTGATCACCTCGCTGGCCGTCTGGCGGGGCGAGGACCCGGGCCAGCCCAGCGCCGCAGCCTCGACCAGCACCCCGGCCGCGGGCAGCCGCGAGGCGCTGAGCCGGGCGCCGTCGCCCACGGCCAGCCCGACGGCCACGACGAAGACCACCCCCGCCCGGACCCCGAAGGCGTCGACGACGCCCAGGACGAGCAGCCCCTCCCGGCCGGCCGCGCCCGCAGTCGAGGTCGTCGTCCTCAACCAGACCAGCCGGGCCGGCCTGGCGGGACAGGTCGCCGACCGGCTGCGCGGCAAGGGCTGGACCGTCCCGGCCGTCGGCAACTTCCGGGGCGTCGTGCCGGCGACCACCGTGTACTACCCCGCGGGCGACGAGGCGGCCGCGCAGGCCGCCGCCGAGAGCCTGCCCACCACGCCGCGCATCCGGCCGAGGTTCGGCAACCTCTCGACGACGCGGCTCACCGTGGTCGTCACCGACAGCTACCCCGGCTGACGGCGGCCGCCCGCCCTTACGGTGGGGGCCCATGAGCGCCCTTGCCGACCCCACCACCGACGCGGGCCGGGCCGGGCTCGCGGCACTGCTCGCGCACCCGGCGGACGCGCTGCTCGGGCTCGACTTCGACGGCACGCTGGCCCCGATCGTGCCGGACCCGGACGAGGCCCGCGCCCACCCCGGCGTCTCGGGGGTGCTGGACCGGCTGGCGGGCCACGGCCTCCGGGTGGCCGTCGTCACCGGCCGGCCGGCGGCCACCGCCGTGGAGTACGCCGGCATCGCCGCCGTCGAGGGTCTGGTGGTCCTCGGCCACTACGGGCTGGAGCGGTGGGAGTCGGGTCGGCTCACCGCGCCCGACGACCTCGGCGCGGTCGAGGAGGCACGTCGCCGGCTGCCGTCAGTGCTGGCCGACGCGGGCGCACCGGAGGGCACGTACGTCGAGGACAAAGGCGCCGCGGTGGCGGTCCACACCAGGCGGTCGGCCGACCCGTCGGGCACCTTCGACGCGCTGCGCGGGCCGCTCACCGACCTGGCGACCGATGTCGGCCTGGTCGTCGAGCCGGGCCGCTACGTGCTCGAGCTGCGGCCCGAAGGCGGGGACAAGGGCGACGCCCTGCAGACCCTGGTCGCGGAGCGGGCGCCCTCGGTCGTCGTGTTCGTGGGCGACGACCTGGGCGACCTCGCGGCGTTCGACGCCGTCGACCGGCTGCGGGCCGACGGCACGCCCGGCCTGCTGGTGTGCAGCGGCTCCACCGAGGTCACCGCGCTGGCCGAGCGGGCCGACCTGGTCGTCGCCGGTCCCGCCGGCGTGGTCGCCCTGCTCGCGGCCGTCGCCGACGCCCTGGACGGGTGAGCCGGTCAGTCCAGGGCTGATACCTGGGCCTCGAGCCAGCGGCTCGGTGGCAGCCGCACCGAGGCCTCGGCCAGCCGCTTGGTGCGGCTCGCGCGCTCGTCGGCGTCCATCGACAGCGCCCGGTCCAGCGCGTCGGCGGTGCCCGAGACGTCGAACGGGTTGACCAGCAGCGCGTCGTCGCCGAACTCGTCGGCGACCCCCGCCTCGGTCGACAGCACGACCACGCAGCCCTCCTCGGAGAGCAGCGGCATCTCCTTGGCGACCAGGTTCATGCCGTCGCGGACCGGGTTGACGAGCAGCACGTCACCGACGCGGTACAGCGCCAGCGACCGGGCGTAGTCGTCGGTGACGTCGAGCACGATCGGCCGCCAGTCGTCGGTGCCGAACTCGTCCTCGATCTCTGCGGCCATCCGCTGCACCTGCGCGGTGTACTCGCGGTACTCCGGCAGGTCGTGCCGGCTCGGGTACGCCGACGCGAGGTGGGTGACCTTCCCGCGCCACTGCGGGTACCGGCGCAGCAGCTCGCGGTAGGCCAGCAGTCCGCGCCCGATGTTCTTGCTCAGCTCGGTGCGGTCGACGCGCACGATCGCCTTCCGGTCACCGAGCTTGACCCGCAGTGCCACCAGCCGCGACTCGACGTCGTCGGCGTGGGCCCGCTCCCGGAGCGCCTCGGCGTCGACGCCGAGAGGGTGCACCCCGAGCCGGGTCGTGCGGCCGTCGTAAGTCACCGAGGTGCCGTCGGCCTCGGCGCCGAGCACGTCGACGCAGCAGTCGGCGAACGCCTTCGCCCAGCGTGGCGAGTGGAAGCCGGCGTGGTCCGCCCCGAGCATGCCGAGCAGGGTCTCGCGCGCCACCGCGTCCGGCAGCACGTGGAAGTAGTCGACCGGTGCCCACGGCGTGTGCGAGAAGTGCGCGATGCGCAGGTCCGGGCGCAGGTCGCGCAGCAGCCGCGGCAGCAGGGTCAGGTGGTAGTCCTGCACCAGCACCTTCGCGCCCTCGGCGGCATCCTCGGCCAGCGCCTCCGCGAAGGTGCGGTTGTAGATCTCGTACGACGCCCACTCCCGGCGGAACCCGGCGTCGAAGGCCGGCATCGTCGGCATCGCGTAGAGCAGGTGGTGCACGTACCAGAGCGTCGAGTTCGCGACCGCGTTGTAGGCGCGGTGGAACGTCGCGGGGTCGATGTCGAGCATCCGGACCGCGGTGCCACCGGTGTCGTGCCCGTCGCGGTCGAGCCGGCCCCCGGGCGCGCGCCGGGCTGCGGCCCGGTCGCCGTCGTTGAGCGCGGCGCACACCCACACGACGTCGTCGCTGCCGAGGCCGGACAGCCCGGACACGAGGCCGCCGCCGCCGCGGCTCGCCTCGAGCGCGCCGTCGTCGCGCTCGGTGAACTGCAGCGGTCCGCGGTTGGACGCGACGAGCAGGGGCGCGGAACCGGTTGCCATGGGGCGCACCTTCCCGCCGCACGGGCCACTCAAGCAACTCGTCTCAGACCGGGCGACGGTCGCGCACGTGGGAGTAGCCGCCGTCGGCGAGGCCGGCGCGGACCTCGAAGACGTTGTACGACGCGGCGTCCCGGCAGCGAAGCCACGACCAGGCGGCGGCCACCAGGTAGAGCGGCATCATCACCGGTCCGACGCAGCAGGCGTACTGCGAGGCGTGCCGGGCCTCGTGCACCAGCAGCCGCGGGCGCTGCGCCAGCGCCTCGTCGTCCAGGCGCAGCAGCACGACGTTGCCGATCGTGACGGCCGGTGCCCGGACCCGGATCCGGAAGTCCGTCGCGAGCACCAGCCCGTCGGGGCCGCGGCGGAACCGGGACCGGCCGGCGAGGCCGACGAGCAGGCCGAGCGGCGTCGAGAGGTTCACGGTGTTGACCACCTGGCGTACCCGCCACCGCCGCTCCACCCCGCCGAGGCTAGCCAGGAGCGCCTGCTGCCGGTGTCTCAGGGCGCGGGACCGGCTGTCCGCGGGCTGGGCGACCGGCCTACAGTGGACGGCACAACTGAAGACCGCTCATCCAGAGGGGCAGAGGGAACGGCCCGACGAAGCCCCGGCAACCGCACCGCGCAGCGCGCTCAGCGCCGCCGGTCACGGTGCCAACTCCGCCCCGGGGCACCGTGTCACCGGGACAGATGAGGAAGGAACTCCGATGACCCCCGGTGCTCTCGCGCCCGCTCTCAGCACGTCCACCACCGACCGGCTGCCGGACCTCGGCCCGGCCCGGCACCTGTCCTGCCGCGAGTGCGGCGCCACCACGCCGCTCGGCCCGTTCTACGCCTGCGGGGAGTGCTTCGGCCCCCTCGAGGTCGCGTACGAGTTCGGCGCGGTCACCCGCGCCTCGATCGAGGCCGGCCCGCAGAACATCTGGCGCTACCAGGACCTCCTGCCCGTCCCGACCACCGTGCGCGACATCCCCAACCTCGAGCCGGGCTGCACCCCACTGGTGCCGGCGCACCACCTGGCGAAGGCGCTGGGCATGCGCGCGCTGTGGGTCAAGGACGACAGCGCGAACCCGACCCACTCCTTCAAGGACCGCGTCGTCGGTGTCGCCCTCGCCGCAGCGCGCGAGCTCGGCTTCACCGTGCTCGCCTGCCCCTCCACCGGCAACCTGGCCAACGCCACGGCCGCAGCCGCGGCCCGGGCCGGCATCCGCTCGGTGGTGCTGATCCCGGCCGACCTCGAGCAGCAGAAGATCACCGCGACGGCCGTGTACGGCGGCACCCTCGTGGCCGTCGAGGGCACCTACGACGACGTCAACCGGGTCGCCTCCGAGCTGGCCGGCGAGCACGAGGACTGGGCGTTCGTGAACGTCAACGTCCGGCCGTACTACGCCGAGGGCTCGAAGACGCTGGGCTACGAGGTGGCCGAGGGCCTCGGCTGGCGGCTGCCCGAGCAGGTCGTGATCCCGGTCGCGTCCGGCTCGCAGCTGACCAAGGTCGACAAGGCGTTCCGTGAGCTGGTGTCGCTCGGGCTGGTCGACGAGTCGC
Source organism: Actinomycetes bacterium (assembly GCA_038246545.1). Classification (GTDB taxonomy): domain Bacteria; phylum Actinomycetota; class Actinomycetes; order JACCUZ01; family JACCUZ01; genus JBBRVW01. Next base: position 6,520 of record JBBRVW010000021.1, read on the forward strand.
CGTACCGGATCTTCGGCGCGCAGGCGACCGGCTGCTCGCCGGTGTCGCAGGCGTTCAAGGCCGGCCAGGACGTCGTCCGGCCGGTGAAGCCGGCGACCATCGCGAAGTCCCTGGCCATCGGCAACCCGGCCGACGGCCCGTACGTGCTGGACACCTGCCGGCGGACCGGTGGGCTGGTCGAGGACGTCACCGACGAGGAGGTCGTCGCCGGCATCCGGCTGCTCGCGCAGACCGAGGGCATCTTCGCCGAGACGGCCGGCGGGGTCACGGTCGCGACGCTGAAGAAGCTGCTCGCGGCGGGCCAGCTCGACCCGGCGGCCGACACCGTCGTGTTCAACACCGGCGAGGGCCTGAAGACCCTCGACGCGGTGTCGCCGCACGTCGGGCCGGCCGCCACGATCCCGGCGTCGGCCGACGCGTTCACGGCCGCCGGACTAGCCTGAAGCCCGGCGCAGCCCTCGCCGCCCGGGCCGCGACCAGGGCCGATGTCGCGGATTCTGCTGACGGCGGCCCGGCAGCCCCTTTACGCTGCGCCTCGGTCGAGCCTCGAAGAGCAACCGCACACGCGCACGCTGACGCCCCCACCCTGCCGGGTCGGGTCGAGCCCGACCCGGGTCCGCGTGGTGCGGGCCCGTCGGCCCAGCACGCAGGAGACGCACGATGGCTCAGGGCGCGGTCAAGTGGTTCAACAGCGAGAAGGGCTACGGCTTCATCGCGGTCGACGGCGGGGCGGACGTGTTCGTCCACTACAGCGCGATCCAGATGGACGGCTACCGCTCCCTCGAGGAGGGGCAGCGCGTCGAGTTCGAGATCTCGCAGGGGCAGAAGGGGCCGCAGGCCGACTCGGTCCGCGCGGTCTGAGGCTCGCTCCGTACGACGGCCCGGCTCCCCGTGGGGCGCCGGGCCGTCGCCGTCCCGACCCCTGTCGGCAGACGGGTGGGACTCCCCGGTCCGCTTGCACTCGGCATGGTCGAGTGCTAATCATGGACTTAGCACTCTGACAACCTGAGTGACAGAAAGACCGGATCCGGCCAGGTGAGGCCGGCGCCTCCCGGCGACCACCGCCGCGGTGCCGACCGTCCGTCGCGGGCGCCCCCGGATCCTCTCCACCCCTACCGGGAGGACCGGATACCGCATGGCAAAGATCATCGCGTTCGACGAGGAGGCCCGGCGCGGCCTCGAGCGTGGCATGAACCAGCTCGCCGACGCCGTCAAGGTGACCCTCGGCCCGCGTGGCCGCAACGTCGTCCTGGAGAAGAAGTGGGGCGCCCCCACGATCACCAACGACGGTGTCTCCATCGCCAAGGAGATCGAGCTCGAGGACCCCTACGAGAAGATCGGTGCCGAGCTCGTCAAGGAGGTCGCCAAGAAGACCGACGACGTCGCCGGTGACGGCACGACGACGGCGACCGTCCTGGCGCAGGCGCTGGTCCGCGAGGGCCTGCGCAACGTCGCCGCAGGTGCCAACCCGATGGCGCTCAAGCGTGGCATCGAGAAGGCCGTGGAGCGAGTGAGCGAAGAGCTCCTCACCATGGCCAAGCCGGTCGAGACCAAGGAGCAGATTGCGGCTACCGCCTCGATCTCCGCCGCGGACCCGATGATCGGCGAGATGATCGCCGAGGCCATGGACAAGGTCGGCAAGGAAGGCGTCATCACCGTCGAGGAGAGCAACACCTTCGGTCTCGAGCTCGAGCTGACCGAGGGCATGCGCTTCGACAAGGGCTACATCTCCGGGTACTTCGTCACCGACCCGGAGCGCATGGAGGCCGTCCTCGAGGACCCCTACGTGCTGATCGTCAACTCCAAGGTCTCGGCGGTCAAGGACCTCCTCCCGCTGCTGGAGAAGGTCATGCAGGCCGGCAAGCCGCTGGTCATCATCGCCGAGGACGTCGACGGCGAGGCGCTGTCGACCCTGGTCGTGAACAAGATCCGCGGCACCTTCCGCTCGGTCGCCGTCAAGGCCCCGGGCTTCGGCGACCGCCGCAAGGCCATGCTGCAGGACATCGCGATCCTGACCGGTGGCCAGGTCGTGTCCGAGGAGGTCGGCCTCAAGCTCGAGAACGCCGGCACCGACCTGCTCGGCCGGGCCCGCAAGGTCGTCATCACCAAGGACGAGACGACGATCGTCGAGGGCGCCGGTGACGCGGAGCAGATCTCCGGCCGGGTCAACCAGATCCGCGCCGAGATCGAGAAGTCGGACTCCGACTATGACAAGGAGAAGCTCCAGGAGCGTCTCGCCAAGCTGGCCGGCGGCGTCGCCGTCATCAAGGCCGGCGCGGCCACCGAGGTGGAGCTCAAGGAGCGCAAGCACCGCATCGAGGACGCGGTGCGCAACGCCAAGGCCGCTGTCGAGGAGGGCATCGTCGCCGGTGGTGGCGTCGCGCTCCTGCAGGCGTCGACCTCGGCGTTCGACAAGCTCGACCTCGAGGCCGACGAGCTGACCGGCGCCAACATCGTGCGCATCGCGCTCGAGGCACCGCTGAAGCAGATCGCGATCAACGCCGGCCTCGAGGGCGGCGTCGTGGTCGAGAAGGTGCGCAACCTCGAGGTCGGTCACGGCCTCGACGCGGCCACCGGTGAGTACAAGGACATGATCAAGGCTGGCATCATCGACCCGGCCAAGGTCACCCGCTCGGCGCTGCAGAACGCGGCGTCCATCGCGGCCCTGTTCCTCACCACCGAGGCGGTCATCGCCGACAAGCCCGAAAAGGCGGCCGCGGCCGGCCCGGGTGGCGACGGCGGCATGGGCGGCATGGACTTCTAGTCCACGGCGCACCTGCTCGACCAGCACCTCAGAACGGCCCGACGGGCGGTTCCTCCTCGCGGAGGGCCCGCCCGTCGGCGTTTCCCGGGGCTCCGGCGCGCCGGTCTAGCACCGATCGGCGGTAGTAGGGCGACGTTGTACGGTGGCCGGCGGCCCATCACGACACCCTTGGGGAGACACCAGATGTCCGAGCCGTACGACCACCTGATCGAAGCCTACGCGCGGCTGGTGGTGCGGGTCGGCGTCAACGTCCAGCCCGGCCAGCGCGTCGTCGTCCGAGGGATGGTGGAACACGCGACGGTGGTGCGCGCGATCACGACGGAGTGCTACCGCGTCGGCGCCAGCAAGGTGACGGTGGAGTACGACGACCAGCACGTAGCGCGCGCCGCGGCCGAGCTGCAGCCGGAGGAGATGCTCGGGAAGTCGTTGCCGCACGAGCTGGAGGGCGTCCGGGCCTGGAAGCAGGACCGGCCGGCGATCATCTCGCTGACCGGCAACCCCAACCCCACGATGATGGAGGGCCTCGACCCCGACCGGCTGGTGAAGATGCAGCCGCTGGAGATGATGCGCGAGGTCATGCCGATCGTCGCGACCAACACGGTCGCGTGGACGGTCGTGGGCGCACCGAACCCGGGCTGGGCGCAGAGCGTGCTCGGCACCCCGGACGTGGCGCGGCTCTGGGAGGCCGTGGCGATCGCGACCCGGTTGCACGACGCCGACCCGGTGCAGTCCTGGCGCGACCACATCGCCAAGCTCCAGCTGCGGCGGGACATGCTCAACTCCCGCCGGTTCGACCGGATCCGCTACCGCGGCCCCGGCACCGACCTCACCGTCGGCCTGCCTCCCACGGCTCGCTGGATGGGTGGCTCGACCACGAACGCCGACGGCACCGAGTTCGTCCCGAACCTGCCCACCGAGGAGGTCTTCATCTCCCCGGACTGGCGGCGCGCCGACGGCTTCGCGCGCACCACGGCACCGTTCTACCTCCCCGGGCTCAACGTGCTCGTCGAGGGGCTCGAGCTCGAGCTCGCCGACGGCACCGTCAAGGGCGCGAGGGCGACCCGCGGCGAGGACGTCGTGCGGAGGCAGATGGACAGCGTCCCCAACGCCCGGCACCTCGGCGAGGTCGCGATCGTCGACGGCGACTCCGCAGTGCGCCGCACCAACCTGACCTACGGCGACATGCTCTACGACGAGAACATCGGCTCGCACGTGGCGTGGGGCTCCGGCTTCCCGGTCGGGTTCGAGCGCGGCCTGGAGATGAGTGCCGACGAGCTGCGCGAGGCGGGCATGAACTCCTCGCCCACCCACGTCGACGTGGTCGTCGGCAGCCCCGAGGTCGAGATCGACGGCATCCAGGCCGACGGGACCACGGTCCCCCTAACCCGCGGTGACGTGTTCGTCCTCGCCGAGGCCTGAGCCGGTGGGTGTCGACCCGGCGCCCACCGAGGTTGACCCGTCGTTCTGGGCGTCGCTGCCGCGCAAGAGAGTGGGCGCGGGGGTCGTGCTGGAGGACGGCTACCCCGTCGGGTGAGCGGCGATCACGACGAGCGGCTCGCCGGTGGCTGAGGTCAGGTCAACGGCGCCTGGACGCGAGTGCCACCTCTCGCGCGGTCCCCGCCTGGCCGCAGTGGACCGGCTCGAGGCGGTGTGATGCGCCACCTCGCCGGTCCACTTGCCCGTGTGGCGATCATGACGATGTCGCCGTCTGGACCGCGACGGCAGGTCACGTGCGGAGCGCCCCCCGGACCCAGCTGCTCTGAGCTCGACGTCGAACTCCTGGGCGAGCCCGAACGCGAACGTGGTGGGACGCGGCCGAGGTGGTCTCAGGCGCGGCCGACGGCGTCCAGGTGGCCGAGAGCCTGGCGGTACGACGCGACCAGTCCGCACTCGACGTAGCGGACCCCGCGCTCCGCGCAGAACGCGCGCACCAGCGGCTGGGCCCGGCGCAGCGACGGCCGCGGCATGCTCGGGAAGAGGTGGTGCTCGACCTGGTAGTTCAGCCCGCCCAGCACCAGGTCGACCACCGGGTTGCCCTTCACGTCGCGGGAGGTGAGCACCTGACGGCGCAGGTAGTCCCAGTTGTCGCCGGGCCGCTCGATGGGCATCCCCTTGTGGTTGGGGGCGAACGACAGCCCCATGTAGAGGCCGAACACCGCCTGCTGCAGCGCCACGAACGCCAGTGCCTGCCACAGCGGCAGGACCAGTGCCACGACGGCGACGTACGACGTCACGTGCAGCAGGAGCAGCCCGCCCTCGAGCCACCGGCCGCGCACCGTCCCCGAGCGCAGCGCACGGAAGCTTGCGACGTGCAGGTGGAGCCCCTCGAGCAGCAGCATGGGCAGGAAGAGGTACGCCTGCGCAGACGTGAGGGCGCTCACCAGGCCGCGCCGGCCACTCCGCTGGGTCGCATCGAACACCAGGGCGCCGGGCCGCACGTCGGGGTCGCGTTCGAGATCGTTGGGGTGGGCGTGGTGCCGGTTGTGCTTGTCCATCCACCAGCCGTAGCTCAGGCCGATCCCGGCGTTGCCGGCCAGCACACCGAACGCGTACGCCGCGCGACGCGACCGGAACACCTGCTTGTGGCCGACGTCGTGGCCGAGGAAGCCGAGCTGGGTGAACATCACCCCGAGGAACCCCGCGGTCAGCAGCTGCCACCAGCTCGGGCCGACGACGACGAGGACGGCCCAGCCGGCGCCGAGGAGCGACACCACGGAGGCGGTCATCGCGACGTAGTAGCCGGGGCGGCGGTGCATCAGCCCGGCCGCCTTGACCCGTCGGGAGAGCTCGGCGTAGTCGCTGCCCAGCGTCGGGACGGTCGTGGTCGCAGTCGTGAGGGGTGCCGTCATGGCGTGCCGCGTCTCTGGAGAGCCTACGCGAGATCGCCGGGGTCCGGGACGGCCGCGAATGATGAGGTGAGCCTAGCCGTCCTGGAACGTTCGAAACGTGCGGCTAGCCCCGTGCGGCGACGGCCTCGAGCGGGCGCACCCAGGTGGCCTCGCCGGCGTCGAGGTGCAGCTCGGCGTCGCACTCCGCCGCGGCGTCCGGGTCGTGGGTGGCGAGCACGACCGCAGCGCCCCGGTCGGCCTCGGCGCGCAGCAGCGCGACCACCCTGGCCCGGTTGGCGGCGTCGAGCTCGCTGGTCGGCTCGTCGGCCAGCACGACGGCGCCCTGCTGGGCCAGCCCGCGTGCGACCGCGACCCGCTGCTGCTGACCGCCGGAGAGCTCCTCGATGAGCTGGTTCCCGGCGTCGCCCAGACCCACCGACTCCAGGGCGGCAGCCGCGCGCGGTCCCGCGTCCTTCGCCGCCACGCCACCTGCGAGCAGCGGGACCACGACGTTCTCGGTGGCCGTGAGCACGCTGGCCAGGGCGTTGTCCTGGGGGATGAGCACGACGCCAGCGGCGCTGGTGTGGTCGCGGTCGCGCGGCACCTCGCCCGCCACCAGCACCTCGCCGCGCTGCGGGCGGACCAGCCCGGCCAGCACCCACAGCAGCGTGGTCTTGCCTGCGCCGGACGGGCCGGTGACCGCGACCAGCCGGCCCGGCACGGCCTTCAGGTCGACGCCGGCCAGCACCTCGTGGCCGTCGTAGCCGACGTGGACGTCGCGGGCGACGATCTCGACCGGCGCCGTCGGCGGCGTGGCCGCCTCGGTGCTCACGCCATCGCCCCCTCGCCGGTGTCGGTGCGGTCCAGCCGGACGGCGGACTCGTCGACGATCGTGACACGCAGCAGCGACCCGGGCGGGACCCGCTCGAGGACGTCGGGGGGCAGGGTGAGCGAGCCGTCGCGCCCGACGACGGCGTACTCCTCGCCCCGCCGGCCCTCCGAGCCCACCCGGCCGTCACGGATCGTGACGGTGCGCGGCAGCCGCTCGGCGACGTCCGGGTCGTGAGTGACGGCGACGACGGTGGTGCCGAGGTCGTGGTTGATGTCGATGACCGCTGCGAGGACCTCGTCGCGGCCCTCGTGGTCGAGCTGGCTGGTGGGCTCGTCGAGCAGCAGCAGCCCCGGTCGGGCGGCGAGGCCGACGCCGACCGCGAGTCGCTGGCGCTGGCCGGGCGAGAGGTGGGTGAGCGGCGTGCGCGCGTGGTCGGCCAGGCCCACCAGGTCGAGCACCTCGTGCGGCTCCAGCAGGAGCACGGCGTCGGTGCCGTTCGCGAGCCGGCGCGCGCCGCGCTGGGCGAACCGGACGTTGTCGACGGGGTTCGCGTAGGGCAGCAGGTTGCGCATCGCGCCCTGCAGCACCACGCCCACGTCACCCGCGCGCATGCGGGCCAGCCCGCGCTCGTCCATCCGGGCGATCTCGTGCGGCCCGACGGTCAGCCGCCCCGCCGACGGACGCAGCAGCCCGGCGAACAGGTTGAGCAGCGTGGACTTGCCGGAGCCGGACGGCCCGAGCAGGCCGACGACCTCGCCCGCCGCGACGTCGAGGTCGACCCCGGAGAGCGCGACCACGTCGTTGCCCTCGAGCCGGTAGATGTGCACCAGCCCGTGGGCGGACACCGGGATGCCGGTCATGCCCGGACGTCCTGCTCGTGGTGGGTCATCGGACTCCTTCCCGCAGGCGGTCGGGGCGACCGCTGCGCAGCTGCAGCACGGCGACGGCCAGGCCGACGCCGACGAGGAGCAGGCCGAGACCGCCGACGGCGGCCCAGGCTGTCGGCGCGTCCGGGACGTAGCGCACCTCGACGAAAGCGGACGGGTCGTCGAACTGCGGCAGCGCCGGCAGCACGACCCAGGTGGCCACGAGCGCGGCGGCGGCGCCGCAGACCAGGGCGACCAGGACGGTGCCGACGTTCTCCCGCAGCAGCAGCGCCCGTACCGTGCGGCGACGCACGCCCACCACGCGTAGGGCGGCCACCTCGTAGGCCCGCTGGCGCCGGCCGACGTAGGCCGCGACCAGCAGCGCCCCGACGGCGACCACGACGGCGGCGCCGCCGCACACCAGCAGCAGGCGCAAGGCCAGCACCGCACCGTCGCCGGCGTAGACCCGCTCGAGCGCGCCGCGGGTCTCGCGCCGCAGGACGGTGACGTCGTCCTGCCTCAGCGACCGGCGCAGCGCCGCCTCGGCGCGCGGGTCGTCGCGGGACAGCCACACCTCCCGGTCGCCCAGGGCGGCGTCCTCGTCGAGGCGCAGCGCGAGGTCGAGGTCGACCAGGGCGGCGTCCCGGCCGAGCCGCGGGACGTACGCCGTGGGGTGCGTGGTGCTGTAGCGCGTGGCGGCGCCGGCGAGCCCGGTCGTGGCCTCGACGGGCAGGGTGCCACTGTCCGCGGCGGCGCCGACCGCAGCGCCGACGTACGCCGGCAGCGGCTCCGGCGAGTCACCCCGGACGATCTCGGCGAACGGGCCGCCGGGCGCGCGCAGGGTGACGGCGAGGCCGCCGTCGCCCGGCGTCAGCCGCAGCTCGGGCCCGCCGACGGTGGGGGCGCCGGGGCGCCAGGCGCCGGCCGCGCCGAAGGTGCCCGGCAGGTCGGCCGGCGCGCCCCCGGGCGGTGCCAGGGCCAGCGACCGGAGGACCAGCTCGGCGGTGGCGCTCTCGATGTCGGTGCCGGGGTGGTCCACCGCGAGCGAGACCAGCCGGCAGCCGTCTGCGGTGCAGCCGGCGGGCAGGTCGACGGCATAGGTCCGGGCACCGCGCCGCAACGTCCCGAGGTCCACCCGCTCGACGGTGCCGCCCTCGTCGACCTGCGCGGTGAGGCGCAGCGGTGACGGCGTGCGGACCGATCGCAGGTCGACGCCGACCACCAGCCGGCCGGCGCCGAGGCGGACCGGCGGGGGCAGGTCCGGGTGCAGCACCCGTGCGACCGGGTCGTCCGGCCAGGCCCCGGGTGCGCCCCAGTCGAGGATGCGGTCGGCGCGCGCGGAGTCGACGGCGAGCAGCTGCGCCTCCTGGCTGCTCGTGGTGACCTGCACCGCGGCCATCGCGTAGCGGCCTCCGGGGTCGGCGGCCCGGACGGCGTCGAGCAGCGCCCGATGGCTCGGCGCCCGCACCTGGAGCACGACCTCCGCGCCGGTCTCGGCGCCGGCCCGCTCGTGGCGGTTGCGCTCGGCCACGGTCCACGCCTGGACGCCGACGAGCAGCAGGCAGGTGGCCACCGCGAGGACGGAGGCGATCCGCGCGGTGCCGGGCCGCCGGGCGACGCCCGCCCAGCCGACCGCACCGGACGCGTGGCCGCGGTCGAGCGCGCGCGCCGTACGTCGCCGGGCCACCCGCACGAGGACGCGGGCGGCGAGCAGACCTCCGGTGACCGCGACCATTCCGGGCGCGAGCAGCGCCACCGGGCTGGGCCGGCTGCCGCGGTCGTTCACCAGCTGCACCACGCCGGCCACCGCCAGCACCAGGACCACGCCCTCCACGAGGCCGGCCCTGCGGCCTGCGCGCCGCGGCGGCACCCGGCGCAGCAGCTCGGAGACGGGGCGGTTGAACACCTGCCGGGACGACAGCGCCGCGGTGACGACGCCGCCGAAGACGGTGCCGAGAACCGTGAGCAGGACGGTCCAGGTGAGCACCACCTGGGTCCCGGGCGCGAACACCCGGGGGGCGGCCCCGCGCACCGCCAGGTAGCCGATCAGGGTGCCGAGGGGTGCGGCGACGAGCAGCAGCAGGAGCACCTCGGCCAGCCCGAACCGCCGGGTCTGCCGGGCGGTGAGACCGCGCAGCTTCGCCAGGCCGAGCTCCGGTGAGCGCTCCTCGGTCGCCGCGCCCACGACGAGGAACAGGGTCCACCAGCTCAGCAGGACGAGCTGGGTGACCGCGAGCGGCGCGGCGATCCGGACCAGCTCGCGGCCGTCGTCGGCGCGGGCTAGGGCGGCCGGCAGCTGGGAGTAGGTCGTGAGCTGGTAGCGGGTGTTGACGTCGCCGAGGCGGCGGATCTGCTGCCGCAGCGCGGTGGCGTCGTCGAGCCGGACCCGGCCGGGCAGCACAGGCACGTCGACGGAGTAGGTCGTGATCCTGGCGAGCCGAGCCCCGCCCGGCCCGACGAACACCGGGTCGGCGGTAGGGGGTGCTTCGCCGAGTCCCTTCGGCGTCGACTGCGGGTAGTAGGAGGAGAAGTACGGCCGGCCGGCCCAGTACGGCGACTGCACCGGCACCGGGTCGAACGTGCCGACGACGGTGACGTCGAGCTGCGGCGGCTGGAGGTCCTCGATGGTCGCCGAGCCCGGCAGCTCGATGTGCACGGCGTCGCCGAGCCGGGCGCCGATCAGGGCGAGGCTTCGCCGGGTGACGACGCCCTCGTCCGCGGCGGTGGGGCACCTGCCTGCGGCCAGGGTGAAGCGCTCGCAGGCGCCCTCGCGCTCGACCACCTGGCCGACGACCTGCCCGCCCCGGAACGGACCGGCGGTGGGGGAGTAGCTGCCCTTCCCCGAGTACGACAGCCGGGGAACGCCGAAGGCAGGGTGCGTGAGGACCTGGTGCATCGTGTCGACCTCGAAGGACCCGCTCTTCGCGGCACCGAAGCCGACTCCCGCGCCGGACTGCGGGACCGACACCTGCACCGAGAGCGTGAAGGCGTCGGCGCGGCGCAGCGTGTCGCGGACGATCGACTCCTCCGCAGCCCGGGAGTACAGCGGCGCCACCACCGACGCCGCGCTGGCCACGGTGGCGAGGACGAGGACGATCAGCGCCGTGCTGCGGCGGAACCACAGGCCGGCGACCGCGAGCCGCAGGGTCGTCGCGCGCCCGCCCGCGGCCGGGCCGGTCATCGGCCGTCCCGGAGCCGGGCGGGGACGGCCGCAGCCGCCAGCGCCCGGCCGACGGCCACCGAGACGGCGCAGAGCAGGACGAGAGAGCCGGCGGCCGTCACGGCGACCGCCGCCCACGCCGGGTCGAGGACGAGCGGGGTGCGCCGGTCGGGCGTCGCGAACAGCGGGATGTCGGGCAGCGCGGCCTGCGCCGCCACCAGCCCGAGCACCGTGCCGGCGACGACGCCGAGCACGGCGACGACGAGGTGCTCCCGCACCGATGCGCGCCGGACGGTCGAGGACGGCACCCCGACCAGCCGCAGCCCGGCCAGGTCGCGGGCCCGGCTGGCACCCGAGGTGGCGACGCCGACCACGAGCACGGCAGCGGCGAGGACCACGGCCACCACGCCGGCTAGGACGGCCAGGCGCAGCGCCAGTGCCGGGCCCTCGTCGGCGAATGCCGACACGTGGTCCCCGGTGGTGTCCCGCGACAGCACCTGCAGCCCGTGGTCGTTCAGCTGCCGTCGCAGCCGCGCCTCGCGCGCCGGGTCGTCGTCGGCCAGCCACACGTCGTACGTCGTGGTGAGGCCGCTGGGCGGCGAGGCGCCGATGAGCGACCGCAGGTCGGTGATCACGCCGCGCGGTCCGGACCTCGGCACCTGCGCGAGGCGTCCGACCACCCGGTAGAAGTGCTCGCCGCCGGACAGGTCAGGCGCCACCCGGGGCGAGGCGGGGTCACCCGGTCTGCCGCGGAACATGCGCGACAGCGACCCCGCCATCAGGGCGGGTGTCAGTGCCGGCACGTCACCTCGGCGTACCTCGAGGGTCGCGTAGCTCTCGCGGTCCACGATCGTCAACGGCGGCCCCGGCCGGACCACCGCGCTGGTGAAGAACGACTGCTCGGTGCTGACTTGCCAGGCCTCCTGGGTGCTCGGACCGAGGTCGACCTGGTGGCCGCCGAAGGTCACCTGGTCAACCGTCAGCGCGACCCGGACCGGATACGAGTCGCCGAACTCGCGCTCGACGACGAACGAGGTCAAGGTGCAGTCGGCGCAGGCGAACCGGGCGCGGTAGGTGTGCTGACCGGCTCGAAGACGCCCGAGGTCGAGGTACCGGGTCTCCTCGCCCTGAGGCGTGACGCTGACCGAGAGCGACAGCCGCTGCAGGTTGCCGCGCACGCCGGCCGGCCGGTCGAGCGCCGTCGCCGTCCAGCGGGCGTCGACGGCGAGCCCCCCGCCGGCGGGCAGTGGCACGGGGTCGACGACCGGCGGCTGCAGCGAGCGGATCGCGGCGGCGGACGGCACCGTGGTGCCCGGCGCCCACTGCGCGATCCGCCGGAACGCCGCCGGCTCGACCGCGGTGGTCACCGGGCCGACGGGCGTCGCCGAGCGCGCGACGACGACCGGGGTGGCGGACCGGCCGTGCGGGTCGATGTCGAGCAGGGCGGTACGGAGCGCTGTCGGGCTGGTCGCGTCGACGGTGAGGACCACGGGTGCGCCGGCCTCGACCCGTGCACGGGTCTCGCGGTTGCGGCTCGACACTGTCCACGCGTCGACGGCGAACACCAGGAGCGCGCACGCCACGGTGATGATGGCGATCAGCCGGCGCAGCGCCGGCCGGCGCGCGACCTGGAGCCCGGCGAGCGCCCAGGACAGCCGTCCGCCGCGCAGCGCCGCACGCGCCAGCGGGCCGGCGGTGGGGATGGTCGCCTGCGCCAGCAGCAGGCCGCCGGCGATGGCGAGCAGCCCTGGCGCGAGCAGCGAGATGCCGCCACCGGCACCGGAGAGCAGCGTGACCAGGCCGGCGACCGCGGCGGCGGCCACGGCGCCCTCGACCAGGCCGACCTGCAGGGTCGACGACCGTGGCGGCACCCGGCGCAGCAGCGCGGTGAGCGGCTGCCGCAACGTCGGGGCGCCGGTGGCGACGATCGCGAGCAGCCCGGCGGCGACCGAGGCAGCGGCCGCCAGGGCGACGGGCTCGCGTGCCTCGGGCCGGACGCCGGGCTCGAGCCACCAGTGGGCGGCGCCCTCGGCGACCAGCCAGCCCAGCCCGGTGCCGAGCACGCCGCCGGCGACGACGAGCACGCCGAGCTCGCGGAGCAGCATGCCGCCGGCCCCGAGGACACCGTGCCCGCGCAGCCGGGCCAGGGCGATCTCGGGACGGCGCTGCTCGGTGGCGGCGGCGCAGACGAACGCGAGCACCACGATGCCGAGCACGGCGAGCTGGACGGCGAGCAGCGGGATGACCGTCCGGGCCTGGTCCCGCTGGCCGCTGGTCGACTCGAGCAGCGCGTTGACCGGGCTGACGGCGGAACCGCCGAGGGTGCGGACCTGGTCGTCGACGTCCCTCGTGACGGCCTGCACCCGGGGCAGGTCGTCGAGGGTGAGCCGGTCCGCGAGCAGCGGGACGTCCAGGTGGGTGCGCAGGTCCGGCCACGGCTCGCCGGCCAGCGTCGCCCAGGGCGTGAGGACGTCGTCGACCGTGCGCACGACCGCGGTGTCCTGCGTCGGCCGCGCCGTCACCGGGGGCCGCGCGCGCCCGGCCCAGTAGCGGCTGGTCGCGTCGAGCGGCCCGTAGGTGCCGACCACCGTGACCTGGCTGCTCACCCCACCGGCCGCCGGGTCGCCGGCACGCACCGGCAGGACGTCGCCGGTCCGGACGCCCAGGACCGAGGCGGCGCGGGCGCTCACCAGAGCCTCACCCGCCGTGCGTGGGCAGCGGCCGTCGACGACGTCGAGGTGCGCGCAGACACCGGTGCGGCTGGTGAGCCGGGCACGGGCGGCGCCGCCGGTCGGGCTGCGCAGCTCGACCGGGACATCGGCGCCGCGGACGGGCGCGCCGAACTGCGGGGTCAGCTCGGGGCGGACCACCCGGAGCAGCCCGCCGGGCGGCGTCGGGTCGTCGGAGTCGTCGGTGACGACCAGGGTGCTGCTGGTCGCCGGGGCGTCGGCGACGACGTTGCGCAGGACGGACTGCTCGACCGCGCGGGCGTACAGCGGGCCGAGCACCGCCGAGGCGGTGACGACGGCGGCGAGGACGACGACGAGCAGCGCCTGCCGGGGTCGATGGCGCAGCGCGGCGACGGTCACCGACCCTGCCGCCATCCGTGCGCCTCCTCGACCCCCGTGCCGACGCACCGGGGCTCCGGGTGGAGACGCTGTTCAGCCCGGGAGCCAGTGCCCTGACACGCTGCCGCACCCGCCGGGCCGGTGCCGAGAGCGGGGGCCCGATCGTGACGGAATCGTTGCGCCACGATCACCAGCTGTCACAGCCCCCCGCCCCCCCGCCCCCCCGCCCACCGGTGATCCACAGCGGATCCATGGGAAGAAGTCCAACAGATCCGCTCTGGATCACCCGGCCCGGACGCGTGGCCGGCGGTGGGGTCAGCCGCTGAAGCTGCTGGCGATCCGACGCTCGGCGTCGTCGTAGCCCTGGCCGGCCTGCGAGAGCAGCTGGCTGATGCCGGCCAGCGCCTGCTGCAGGCCGTTGGCATTGCGGTTCCAGTCCTCGTACAGCAAGTGGAACCGCTCCTGTGCGGCGCCGCTCCAGGTGCCGCTGATCGGCAGCACCTTGCTGCGCAGGCCGCCGAGCTCGGACTCGATGGAGCCCGCCGTGCCGTTGACCTGCTGGGACAGCGAGAGCAGCTCGGCCGGGGTGACGCGGAACGCGGTCATGGGTGACCTCCTGGATGAGTACGTCGGGTGCAGACGAACCTATGGAGATCGCCCCGACCGGCCGCGAAGTTATGCACAACCCGCGCCCGCGCCCGGAGGATGGTCGTTGGCGACCTTCGACGACAACTCGCCGGGAGCAACCTCGGTGTGTCGTCGCGCAACGTCGCACACGAGCCGTCGGGCGGCGGTCAGCGGTCGAGGGCGCCGACGGGGGCGACGACCAGGCCGACCTCCTCGCACACCCAGTGCGGGTCCTCGCCGAGGTCGGGGGCCACCCGCAGCTCGTGCGGCGCCGGGTCGTCGTCGTCCAGGTCGTGCGGCGCCGTGCACAGCGGCCACCGGCCCACCTGCTCGAGCAGCGCCTCCTGCACGTCCTGGGCCACCAGGCAGGCGACGAACGGCGCGCCGTCGGGCCACTGGTCGACCCACCAGCGGCGCGCGGTGAGGACCTCGTCGACCACGGAGACGGTCGCGGCGTTGTCGAGCCCGCGGGCGGCGAGGTCGTGCAGTACCCGGGCACGGGCCTCGAGCAGCGGGTCGGTCACCCGCCCATCATCCGCTGCGCCAGGATCAGGGCATGGCGATCCTCGTCGACACGCCCATCTGGCCGTTCCGCGACCGGCTCTGGTGCCACCTCGTGAGCGACACGTCGTACGACGAGCTGCACGCCGTCGCCGAGCAGCTGGGGATCCCGCGGCGCGGCTTCCAGGGCGACCACTACGACCTGCCCGCGGAGCTGCGGGCCGCGGCCATCGCGCTCGGCGCGCAGCCGGTGACCGGCCGTGAGCTCATCACCCGGCTGCGGGCGTCGGGCCTGCGCCGCCCGCACCGGAACTAGCTGCGGGGACGGGGCGGGAGCATCCGGGCCAGTGCCTCGGCCAGGGCGCGCACCGCGTCGGCCAGGTCGGGACCGGTGATCGCCCCGGCCAGGTCCGGCTCTGCGTGCTCCCGGGCCCAGCGCGCGACATCGGTGCCCTCGAGGTCGGCCCGTCGTGTCCCGGTGACGAGGTCGTGGTGAACCCACAGGTCGATGCAGGGCACCCGCTGGTCGCCGTAGTCCGACGCCAGCTCTGGAAAGCTCGAGGTGAACGGCTCCGGACCCGCCTCGTAGAGCACCGCGTCGACGTTGCGGCCGCCATCGGTGGTGCGTCCCGCGCTGTGGAACGCAAAGCCGACCACCGTGACCGCCGGCAGGACGTGGGCGTCGAGCAGGGCGACCGGGCCCGGGTCGGCGCTGTCAGCGGACACCGCTCCCTCCTCCCGGGACGCGGTCCGACGCTACCCGGGTGCTGCTGGTCAGGCGCTTACGGAGCACCGGCGCCGAACGGCGGCGGCCCGAGGATCTCGATGCCGCCGCAGCGGGCGGCCGCCGCGCGCACCAGGTCGAAGTCGACCTCGCGCTCGGTCCCGGCCGTGAGCGGCAGCGGGGCCCCCAGGTAGCACTCCTGGCAGGTGCCGGGCGTGTGCAGGGTGAGGATGGTGGCGGTCGCGGACGTCACCAGGAACGCGTGCGGGACCCCGTGCGGTGCCAGCACGAGCGACCCGGTCCCGGCCAGGTGCTCGGCGCCGTCCAGGTGCACGAGGATCTCGCCGTCCACGACGTAGAGCGACTCGTCGGCGGGGTGCGTGTGCAGCGGGGTGCACTTGCCGCCGGCCATGACGTCGGAGAACAGCAGGTATGCGCCGCCGGTGTCCTCGGCCCGGGCCAGCCAGGTGTGCTCGCCGCCGCCGTGGAACCAGCGGCGCTCGGCCTCCTCGGGGCGGTGCACGAACGCGGTCGGGGTGGCGGTCACGGACATGGTGCCTCCGGGGTTTCGTGGTACCGAAGTACCGCGAAGACACTCCAGTACCGTGAACGTCGTGTCAACCCCCTACATCGAGTCCGGTCGGGCGTCGCAGAAGCGGCGGACCCACGGCGCGCTGGTGTCGGCTACCCGGCAGCTGGTGGCCGACGGCCGCACGCCGACCGTCGAGCAGGCGGCCGAGGCAGCGGGTGTCTCGCGGACCACCGCCTACCGCTACTTCCCGGACCAACGGTCGCTGCTGCTGGCGGCACACCCGGAGACGGGGACGACGAGCCTGCTCGGTGCCGACCCCCCCGACGACGTGGCCGACCGGCTGGATGCCGTGATCACCCGGTTCACCTGGCTCATCGTCGACACCGAGGCCGCGCAGCGCACGATGCTCCGGGTCACCCTCGAGCCGGGGCCGGCCGAGCGCGCACCGCTGCCGCTGCGCCAGGGCCGGGCGATCGGCTGGATCGCCGAGGCGCTGCACCCGCTTGTCGGCGAGCTCGGGGAGGCCGCTGTGCATCGGCTGGTGCTGGCGATCCGGAGCGCGACCGGCATCGAGGCACTGGTGTGGCTCACGGACGTCGGCGGCCTGTCGCCGACCGGGGCAGCGGAGATGATGCGGTGGTCCGCGCGGTCGATGCTCGACGCCGCTTTGGCGGGGGACCCTCCTCCGGTCAGCACCCGTCGCCGAGGTCGCGCAGCTCGGCGGTGACGTTGGCGCGGGCGGCCCGCTCCCACCTCGCGTGCCCGTGCCCGGTGTGGAACAGCGCCTGCCGCTTCATCAGTCTCGCGAGAACCGCCGCCCGGCCGGCCGCGAACGCAGCGTCGTCGACGTGCGCGTACTCGCGGCGGACGCCCTCGACGTACGACGCGTAGCGCAGGCCGTTGGACGCGAGGATCGCGAGGTCGGCGTCGCACAGGACGGCGCCGTTCGCGTCGCCGGGCGCGACGTCGTGGGTCGCGGTGAGGCGCACCAGCCGCGCCGCCTCCGCGACCAGCGCGGGAGGGAGGTCCAGCCCGCTGAGCGACGTGGTCGCCAGCTCGGCGCTGTGCTCCTCGTTGTCGCCTGCGGTGGGGTCGTAGACGGCGTCGTGGAACCATGCGGCCAGCCGGACCGCGTCGGCGTCGAAGGCCTCCCCCTCGAGGACGCCGACCCGGGCCAGCACCTCGTCGAGGTGCGCCAGGTCGTGGTAACCGCGGTGCGGCTCGGCCCACCGGCCGAGCAGGGCTGCACCCGCTCCCGCGACGTCACCGCGTGCCCCGAGCCGGCGGCACAGCTCGAGCCAGTCGACGGCGAGGTGCCGCACCGGGGACACCTCAGGCACCCAGCTCGTCGGGCAACGGCCGCGCGTGCACGACGGTCAGGCCCGACACCGCGCGGGTGAGCACCACGTAGAGCCGGCGCAGCCCCTGCCAGGTGGAGGGCTCGCCGTCGACGATGGCCGCGGGCTCCACCACCACGACGTGGTCGTACTCCAGCCCCTTGGCGAGCGAGGCCGGCACCACGACGACGCGTGCACCGGTGGCGTCGCGACCCAGGACGTCGTGCGGCTGGGCCAGGGCGTCGGAGAAGGCGTCGACGTCGCGGTCGGCGACCACGACGCCGACCGAGCCCGGCTCGCCGAGCACCCGGCGTACCTCCGCGGCGGCGGTGCCGACGACGTCGGCCGCGGCGACGACGTCGAGCCGGCCGTCGTTCTCCCGGACGGACTCCGGCGCGCTGACACCGGGCGCGATGTGTGGGAGCAGCCGGGCGGCGAACTCGATGACGGCCGCCGGGACGCGGTAGCCGCGGGAGAGGACCTCGACGTGCGCGCCGGGCTTCCCGAGATGGAGCAGGGTCTGGTCCCAGTCGGCCGTCGCCCACGGGGTGGTGCCCTGGGCGATGTCGCCGAGCACGGTGGCGGCCGCGGTGGAGCAGCGCCGTCCCACCGCGCGCAGCTGCATCGGCGACAGGTCCTGCGCCTCGTCGAGCACCACGTGGCCCAGGCTGGGCACCCGCTCGACGAGGTCGGCGGCCTCGTCGACCAGGACGGCGTCGGCGAGCGACCACCGCGCGGACCTCGGCCCGCGCGCCGGCTTCGCCCACAGCAGCGCCGCCTGCTCGTCGGCGTCGAGGACGCCATCGGCGGCGCGCGCCAGCACGCCCGGGTCCGACAGCAGCGCCAGCACGACGCGGACCGGGTCGACGGCCGGCCACAGGGCGTCGACCGCCTTGCGCACCGGAGAGCTGCGCGCGACCGAGTCCTGCACCCGGTCGTCGGGAGCCTCCCCGGCCGCCTCCATCTTGGTGAGCACCGCGTGCGCCAGCCGCTGCGCGAGCATCGCCCGCGCGGAGCCGTACCGGACGTCGCGGGTCCGCAGCTCGGCAACGATCTCGGCCAGCTCGTGGGCCGGCACCCGCCACCGCCGCGACCCGGTCGTCAGCACCACCGGCTCGGTCGGCTCGGCCAGCCCGGCGTGCACGGCGCTCTCGAGCACCCTCGCCATCCGCGGGTCGCCCTTGAGGGTCGCCACGTCGGGGTCGTCCGTGCCGCGCAGCTCGACCCGGTCGCCGACCAGCTGGTCGAGGGTGAGCTGCCGGACGTGGACCTCGCCGAGCGCCGGCAGGACCGCGGAGATGTAGCCGAGGAACGCGGTGTTCGGCCCGACGACGAGGACGCCGCCGCGGCGCAGCCGGTCGCGGTGCGTGTAGAGCAGGTACGCCGCGCGGTGCAGGCCTACGGCGGTCTTGCCGGTGCCGGGTGCGCCCTGCACGCAGATCGTCTCGGTGACGTCGGCGCGCACGATGACGTCCTGCTCCGGCTGGATCGTCGCGACGATGTCGCGCATCGGCCCGACGCGTGGCTTCTCGATCTCCGCGGCGAGGATCCGGCTGCGGCCGGTCCGCTCGCCGGCGTCGAGCAGGTGCTCGTCCTCGTAGGCCGTGATCCGGCCACGGTCGAAGCCGAACCGCCGGCGCAGACCCACGTGCATCGGCTCGGTGCGGGTCGCCCGGTAGAACGGCGTCGACACGTCGGCGCGCCAGTCGACCACCACCGGGTCGCCCGCGTCGTCGTGCACGTGGCGGCGTCCGATGTAGAAGCGCTCGTCGCCGTGCTCGGAGGTCTCGGCGAGGTCGAGCCGGCCGAAGAACAGCGGGGTCTCGGGGTCGTCGGTGAGTGCCTGCACCCTCGTGTGGAGGGACGACGCGAGGTAGGCCTCGGAGACGGCGTCGCCGCCGCGCACGTCGAGGGCGAGGGTGGCGTCGCGCATCGCGGCCAGGTCGGCGCGGGCAGCCGCGAGGTAGGCCTGCTCGGCGACGAGCGCGTCGCCGGTGGGGGTCGCGGGGTGGCCGGTGGTAGTCGGACGGCTCGTGGTGGTCGGACCGCTCGTGGTGGTCGGACCGCTCGTGGTGGTCGGACGGCTCGTGGTGGTCGGACGGCTCGTGGTCAGCTCCGTCGGGATCGGGGGTCCTGCGGGCACGCGGCAGCACGCCTCTCGTCTCGTCGGCAGCGCAGCGGCTGCCGAGGTCGTCGCTCGGCTCGTCGGGAAAGGGGGCGCAGCAGGGTACTCCGTCAGGTGGGCGACGCGGTAGGTCCGAGCCGGCCACCGGCGACGATGGCCGGTGACCGCCTGCCGACCCCCGATGACGCAGCGAAGTCGCCCTTGCCAGAAGACATCAAGGGGGGCAAATTGACCCCGCAGTCGTCGAGGAGACCCCTCGGCCGCATATCTGGAGGCGCCGTGAGATCCGCCCGCCCACTCGTCCTCGCCGCCGTCGCGGCCCTGGCCCTCGCCCTCCCCGGCGTCGCCGTGGCCGCCAGCCCGGACCCAGGCGAGGTGACGGTCGGCAGCACCGACTCGTTCTTCTCCCAGAACAAGCAGAACGAGCCCGGGTTGGCCGTCGACCAGTCGAACCCGCTGGTCCTGGCCGCCGGCGCCAACGACAACATCGACCTCGAGCTCTGCAACGCGGGTGACCCGCGGACCTGCCCGTTCACCCCCGGTGTCGGCGTGTCCGGTGTCCAGTTCTCGCTGAACGGCGGGGAGGCCTGGCTGCAGCCCACGTACACGGGCTACTCCGCTCGCGGCTGCCTCGGCGACCCGGACCCGACAGTGACCTCGGACCCCTGCCAGCCGGTTGCCGGCGGCCCGATCGGGACGCTCCCCTGGTACTACGAGAACGGCCTGGTCTCCAACGGCGACCCCGAGCTCGCGTTCGGCCCGAGGCCGGACGGGCACGGCGGGTTCACCTTCGCGAACGGGTCACGCCTCTACTACGCCAACATCGCGACCCCGTTCCCCGGCAACCCCGGCTTCAAGGGTGCCGCCGCGATCGCCGTGTCCCGCACCGACGACCCGGCCGCCGCGGCGGCGGGAGACAAGACGGCGTGGAAGCAGCCGGTCATCGTCACCAAGCAGAACTCGGCCCTGTTCAGCGACAAGGAGCAGCTCTGGGCCGACAACGCCGCGACCAGCCCGCACTTCGGGAACGCCTACGTCTGCAACGTCGGCTTCCGCGGCAACGGCGGTGCGGAGCCGGTGCTGTTCGCCCGGTCGACCGACGGCGGAGACACCTGGACGTCACGGCAGATCAGCCCGGCGACGAACAACGCCCAGTCCGGAGGCCGGCAGGGCTGCGCCATCCGCACCGACAGCCGCGGCACCGTCTACGTGGTGTGGAGCGGGTTCGACAAGCAGCGCCAGACCGGGGTCTTCTACCAGACGCGCTCGTTCGACGGCGGTCGCAACTTCGAGCGTCCGAGGGTCGTCGTCGACGTGGCCGGGATCGGTCAGTTCGACCCGGTGCAGGGCCGCTACACCATCGACGGCGTCGCGGGAGCGCGGACCGACGTGTTCCCGAGCATCGACATCGCGAACGGCGCCCCGTCCGGGACCGACGCCACCGACGAGGTCCTCGTTGCCTGGTCGGACGACCGGGCCGGGACGAACGCCGAGCAGGCCTACCTGATCCGGTCGACGAACCGCGGCGCCAGCTACTCGGCCGCCACCGCGGTCTCGGAGACCGGCGACCGGGCCAACCAGCCGGCGGTGGCGATCTCGCCCGACGGCACCGACGCCTACCTGGTCTACAACGCCTATCTGGCGCCGTGGCAGAAGACAACCGCCGTGCGGCGACCGATGCTGGGCGTCGTGCGGCACGCGGACATCGGTGCAGGTGGGGTGGTCGGGGCCTTCGGCACGGTGCACCGCGGTGCGGAAGGGGACGCCAGAGGTTCCAGCGCGAACGGGCTGACGGCGGAGTTCCTCGGCGACTACAACTACGCGGTCGCCACCCGTGACTCGGGCACGTCGGTCTGGAACGACGTCCGGGAAGCGGCGGACTGCCTGTTGATCGACGCCTACCGTCAGAAGCTGGTCGACGCGGCCAACGCAGGCGCCCCGCCGATGGAGCCCGAGGAGCCGGACAACCGGGACGTCGCGGCGGAGCTGCCGCCGACGGCCCTCGGCGCCCGCCCGGCACCGAATCAGGAGTGCCCGCAGACCGAGTCGGCGGCGTTCGGCAACACCAGCATCTACGGGCTCGTCGCGGTCGACGTGTCGTAGCGCACTGCCACCCACGAGGGTCGGCCGCCGAAGCGGCGGCCGACCCTCGTCGTGCGTGGCCGCGCGTGAGGGGGACGTTCGCGGTGCGCCGGGCAGTTGACGGAGGTCAGGCGCTGGCGAGCAGTGCGCGGCGCAGGCGCGCGAGGCGGACGTGCAGCAGCGTCGGCGACGTCGCCGTGCTCGAGAAGACGAGGCGTGCCACGAGCAGCCTGGCGACGTGCACCGAGCGGGCATCCTCGGCCCCGGTGACCGGTGGCAGGGCGGCGGACCGGGCGAGCCCGGCGACGGCGCTCTCCAGGGTTGCCATCGCGGCGGCGACCTCGGCGGCCGCCGCGGCGGGGACCTCGAGGACCGCCGACCGGAGCGCGTCGGTCACCTGCCACCAGACCGGGAAGGGCACCGGGTCGTCGACGCTCTTGCGGACCAGCGCGCCGGCCACGGCGTGCTCGGCCAGCCGCCCGGCGAGGTCGCTCCGGCCATGGTCGTCCGGGCCCGGCGGCACGGTCGTGACACGGCCTTCGGCGGTGCGCTCGGTGCCCGGGTGGGTGGCGGTGGCAGTCATGGCTGCTCCTCGGTGGAGGTCGGGAGGGGTGCGACGTCCTGACCGTCCAACCGCCCCCTGTGAAGGGGCTGTGGGCGGTCTGCGGGTCCGCTGCGAGGCAGGCCTGCACGCAGGTCTGGTGGCCCGGCCCCGGGGGAGGGACGATGCCAGGTATGCGGGAGCCGCCTGTCCTCACCTCGTACGCCAGCGGTACCGCTGACCTCCCCCTGCTCGGAGAGACGATCGGTGCCAACCTCGAGCGGACGGTGGCGCGCTGTGGCTCCCGGAAGGCGCTGGTCGACGTCCCCACCGGTCGCCGGTGGACCTACGCCGAGCTGGACGCGGACGTCGACGCCGTGGCCCGCGGGCTGCTCGCGATGGACGTCGGCGCAGGCGACCGGGTGGGCATCTGGGCGCCCAACTGCCCCGAGTGGGTGCTGGTGCAGTACGCCACCGCGAAGGTCGGCGCGGTGCTCGTGAACGTCAACCCGGCGTACCGCACCCACGAGCTGTCCTACGTCCTCAGCCAGGCCGGGGTCAGCGTGCTGGTCACCGCCGAGTCGTTCAAGGGCAGCGACTACGTGGCCATGGTCGAGGAGGTGCGTGGCGACTGCCGTGCGCTGCGCGACCTGGTCGTCATCGGCTGGCCGTCATGGGACGCGATGGTCGCGGCCGGCGTCGGTGTCGGGCCTGCGACGCTGCGCGCGCGGTCGGCGTCGCTGTCGTTCGACGACCCCATCAACATCCAGTACACGTCGGGGACGACGGGTTTTCCCAAGGGCGCGACGCTGTCGCACCACAACATCCTCAACAACGGCTACTTCGTCGCGGGCACGTGCGGCTTCACGGAGGACGACACGGTGGTCCTGCCGGTGCCCTTCTACCACTGCTTCGGCATGGTGATGGGCAACCTCGGCGCCACCACCCACGGCGCCACCATCGTCATCCCCTCGAGGGGGTTCGACCCCGCCGCCGCGCTCGATGCCGTCCAGCGGACCGGCGCCACTGCGCTCTACGGCGTGCCGACGATGTTCATCGCCGAGCTGGCGCTGCCCGACTTCGCGACATACGACCTCTCGACGCTGCGCACCGGGATCATGGCCGGCTCGCCGTGCCCGGTCGAGGTGATGAAGCGGGTCGTCGCGGAGATGCACATGGCCGAGGTGACCATCGCCTACGGCATGACCGAGACCTCGCCGGTGTCGACGCAGACCCGGCGCGAGGACGACCTCGAGCGGCGGGTGTCGACGGTCGGCAGCGTGCACCCGCACGTGGAGGTGAAGGTCGTCGACCCGGAAAGCGGCCTGACGCTGCCGCGCGGCGAGCCGGGCGAGCTCTGCACCCGCGGCTACTCGGTGATGCTCGGCTACTGGGACGAGCCGGAGAAGACTGCCGACGTGCTCGACCCGGCCGGCTGGATGCACACCGGCGACCTCGCGGCGATGGACGCCGACGGCTACCTCAGCATCGTCGGCCGCATCAAGGACCTGGTGATCCGCGGCGGCGAGAACGTCTACCCGCGCGAGGTCGAGGAGTTCCTCTTCACGCACCCGGACATCGCCGACGTCCAGGTCGTCGGAGTTCCCGATTCCAAGTACGGCGAGGAGCTCTGCGCCTGGGTCCGGCTGCGTGACGGCGCGCAGCCGATGGACGCTGCGGCGGTGCGCGAGTTCTGCGCGGGGAGGCTGGCGCATTACAAGGTCCCGCGCTACGTCCACGTCGTCGACGAGTTCCCGATGACCGTGACCGGCAAGGTCCGCAAGGTCGAGATGCGCGAGCGGTCCGTCGAGCTCCTCGGTCTCCAGGCGGCCGCCGCCACCCGGCACGCCTGACCGCCGCGGACCGCCCCCGCCGTCCGGGGTCTTGCGGTGACTTGCGGCACCAGGTACCTTGTGACGCATGGAACCGGCGTCCGGCAACGTCGCCACCCAGCTGCGGCGGGGGGTCCTCGAGCACTGCGTGCTCGCGGTGCTGGCGAGGTCGCCGGAGTACGCGTTCGAGCTGGTCCGGCGGCTGTCGGAGGTCGACGGCCTGGTCACCAGCGAGGGCACGATCTACCCGCTGCTGTCCCGGCTGAGTCGCGACGGTCTGGTCGCCACGACCTGGCAGCCTTCGGACGCCGGCCCGCCCCGCAAGTACTACGACCTGACAGCTGCCGGACGGCGCGCGCTGGCCGCGTTCGCCGCCGAGTGGACCACGTTCACCCAGGGTGTCGACGACCTGCTCCGGCAGGCCGGGGTCGCCGTGGGTGGGCGGCCGAGAGGAGCACGAGGTGACCGCTGACCCGGGAGCCGACCCGGTGGAGCTGCCCGAGGTACGCGAGTACCTCGAGCGGCTGCGCGCCGAGGGGTGGCACCTTCCGCCCGACCGGCTCGAGGAGATGGTGGACGACGTCCGAGCGCATGTGCGTGAGGCCGTGGCCGCCGGGGTCGCGGCCGGCGACGACGCCGGTGTCGCCGCGCGCAACGCGCTCGAGCGGCTGGGGGCGCCCGCCGAGATCGTCCGGGCCGAGGCAGAGCAGTCGGGAGTGCCGACCGGGCCGGAGCCGGTTCCTGCGCGGCCCGGAGCGATGGTGCGCTACGGCGAGCCGGTGGCGATCTTCCTGCTGATGTTCGGCGCGTTCCTGCTCGTGGTGGGCTGGCTGGTCGGGGTCCTGCTGTTGTGGCTGTCACCGAGCTGGCGGCTGCGGGAGAAGGCGCTGGGCACCCTCGTCTGGCCGTTCGGGTACCTGGGTGTCGGGCTCGCCGCCGGCCTGGTGACGTACACCGAGTCGTGCGTGTCGACGGGTACGGCGGCGGGGGGCGCCGACATCACGACCTGTACGGGCGGCCCTCCGTACCCGGGCTGGGTGGGGGTGCTCATCGGGATCGGGGTGCTGGTTGCACCGGTGGCCGTCGCGGCGGTCCTCTGGCGGCGCCGGCAGGCCGTGCTCGACGGGCGGGCGGCGTGACCCGGCCGCGGCAGTCACCACCGTGACGGCCACCGCCCTCGCGCGCTGTGCCCTGGACCGACCCGCCACGACGATCTGAGCCGGGCTACCAGTCGTCGCCGGGCCGTTCTTCGCAGGTGATCGCGGCGGTCGGGTCGAGGTCGGTGCTGGCCGGGCAGCGCAGCACGAGGAGGCTGCCGTCGTCGTCGGGCGTGCGCTGCACCCGTCCGTCGTCGAGCCGGACCTGCGTCGGGCCGCCCCACCGCTCCCAGCCGAGCCGCTCGTAGAACGCGTGCCGGCCGGTCGACAGGGCGCCCAGCTCGTACTGCTCGCGGAGCAGGACGCCGACAGCCGCCAGGACGGCGGAGCCCAGGCCCTGCCGCTCCCGCCCAGGTGCTGTCGCCACCCCCTCGACGTAGCCGGCGGCCAACGGCCGGTCGCCGACCACGAGCAGCCGCGGCACCACCGCCGCACCGGCCACCGGGACACCCTCCTCGAGCGCGACCACCCGCCAGCCGCCGTACGTGTGCTCCCAGTCGTGCTGGTCGAAGCGGCCGCCGAACGCCGCGAACGTCAGCTCGCGCACGCCTTCCAGCACGCCGGCCGGGAGCTCGTCGCCGTCGGCCACCTCGACGTGGAGTGCGGCCATGGTCAGCTGGCGTCGAGCGAGGGCAGGTCGTCGGAGTCGACGATCCGGTAGGCGTAGCCCTGCTCGGCGAGGAACCGCTGCCGGTGCGCGGCGAAGTCCTGGTCGACGGTGTCGCGCGCGGTCACGGCGTAGAACCGTGCGGTGCGACCGTCGGCCTTGGGCCGCAGCACCCGCCCCAGCCGCTGCGCCTCCTCCTGCCGGGAGCCGAACGTGCCGGAGACCTGGATGGCGACCGCCGCCTCGGGCAGGTCGATCGAGAAGTTCGCGACCTTCGACACCACGAGCAGCGACTCCTCGCCGGTGCGGAACGCCTGGAACAGCCGCTCGCGCTCCTTGACGGTGGTGTCGCCCTTGATGACGGGGGCGTCCAGCCGGGCACCGAGGTCGTCGAGCTGGTCGAGGTACTGGCCGATGACGAGCATCTGCTCGCCGCGGTGCCGTGCGACCAGCTGCTCGACCACCCGGGTCTTCGACGGGGTGCAGGAGGCGAAGCGGTAGCGCTCCTCCGGCTCGGCGGTGGCGTAGGCCAGCCGCTCGTGGTCGGTGAGCGTCACCCGGACCTCGACGCAGTCGGCCGGAGCGATCCAGCCCTGCGCCTCGATGTCCTTCCACGGGGCGTCGTAGCGCTTCGGCCCGATGAGCGAGAACACGTCGCCCTCACGGCCGTCCTCGCGCACCAGCGTGGCGGTCAGGCCGAGCCGACGGCGGGCCTGCAGGTCGGCGGTCATCCGGAAGATCGGTGCGGGCAGCAGGTGCACCTCGTCGTAGACGACCAGGCCCCAGTCGCGGGCGTCGAGCAGCTCGAGGTGGGTGTACACGCCCTTCCGGCGGGTGGTCATCACCTGGTACGTCGCGATGGTGACCGGCCGGACCTCCTTGCGAGCACCGGAGTACTCGCCGATCTCCTCGTCGGTGAGCGACGTGCGCTTCAGCAGCTCGTGCCGCCACTGCCGGGCCGAGACGGTGTTGGTCACCAGGATCAGGGTGGTGGCGCCGGCCTGCGCCATGGCGGCCGCGCCGACGATCGTCTTGCCGGCACCACAGGGCAGAACGACGACGCCGGACCCGCCGTGCCAGAAGCCGTCGACGGCCTGCTGCTGGTAGGCCCGCATCGACCAGCCGTCCTCGCGCAGCGCGATCGCGTGCGCCTCGCCGTCGACGTAGCCGGCGAGATCCTCGGCGGGCCATCCGAGCTTGAGCAGGACCTGCTTGAGATGGCCGCGTTCGGAGGGATGCACCGCGACGGTGTCGGGGTCCACCCGCTCGCCGACCAGTGGGCTGACCTTCTTCGACCGCACGACCTCCTCGAGCACCGCGCGGTCGGTGGTGATGAGGACCAGACCGTGCATCGGGTGCTTCTCGAGCCGCAGCCGGCCGTAGCGGGCCATCGTGTCGGCGACGTCGACCAGCAGCGCGTGCGGCACGGCGTAGCGCGAGTAGCGCAGCAGCACGTCGACGACCTGCTCGGCGTCGTGGCCGGCGGCACGCGCGTTCCAGAGGCCCAGCGGGGTCAGCCGGTAGGTGTGCACGTGCTCCGGCGAGCGCTCCAGCTCGGCGAACGGCGCGATCGCGCGGCGGCAGTCACCGGCCTGCTCGTGGTCGACCTCGAGCAGCAGGGTCTTGTCGGACTGCACGATCAGCGGGCCGTCGGTCATCGGGGTCCCGCTCCCGTGGGGTGCTCGGTCATCCGACCATTGTCCGTCACGCCTGACCCGCTCGCCGCCACGCAGTTGACAAGTACGCTGCGGCGCGATGGTCACCCCTGCGTCCGGACCCGGCGACCGGCCGGTGTTCGTGATCGGCTGCCCCAGGTCCGGCACCACGCTGCTCACCCTCATGCTCAGCAGCCACTCGCGGCTGGCGATCCCGCCCGAGACCCGGTTCCTGCTGCCGGTGTTCCGGCGCCGGGCGTCCTTCGGTGACCTGACCGTGACGGCCAACCGGCGGCGGCTGGCCCGGGCCGTGGTGCGCCGCCGGGGGAGCAAGTTCGGCCACCTCGGCCTCGACGCCGACCGGGTGCGGAAGACGGTCGTGCACGGCCCGCCGTCGCTGGGCTCCGCGCTGGCAGCGCCGTACCGGCTGTACGCCGCCGACCGCGGCAAGGTCCGGTGGGGCGACAAGCGCCCGGGGTACTTCCGAAACGTCGACGTCATCCGGGCACTGTTCCCGGACGCGCAGGTGGTGCACCTGGTCCGCGATCCGCGCGACAGCGTGGCCTCCCTCAAGCGGATGACGTGGTGGCGGCACGGGACCGTCGGCGCGGTCGCCACGTGGGTGCACGCGGTCGACTGCGCCCGGGGGGCGGCTCGCCGGCTGCCCGCCGGCAGCTTCCTGGAGCTGCGGTACGAGGACCTGGTGCGCGACCCGCAGCAGGAGCTCGAACGGCTCTGCGCGTTCCTCGGAGAGGACTTCGAGCAGTCGATGCTCGAGCACCAGGACGAGGCGGCCCGGCTGCCCGAGCGCCAGCGCGGCCGGTGGCACCGCGAGACGCAGAACGAGGTCGGGACCCGGCGGGTAGGCACCTACGCCGGTGTGCTCAGCGCGGGCGAGGTCGCCCTGGTCGAGCGGGTCGCCGGCTCCCGGATGCGCCGGCTCGGCTACGACGTGCCGGTCCGGCGGGGGTCCGGCGGCGTGCCGCCACGCGTGCTGCTGCGCTACGCGAAGAAGATCGCGCAGCTACGGCTGCGCACGGCCGTCCGGGCCCGCCGGGACGCATGGCTGGCCGCGCCGGAGGGCTCGGTCGCCTACCGCTGAGGCCCGAGGGTGCTCAGGCGCGTGGGTGCTCGGCGGCGCGCAGCCGACCGGCCATCACGCGCAGCATCGGGACCGCGATCTCGGGGTGCGCCGCCAGCAGCTCGTGGAAGGTCCACTTGGCCAGGCCGAGGGTCGTCAGCCCGTCGTCGCCGGCCACGACGTCGGCGGATCGCGGCTTGCCGTCGATGAGCGAGACGTCGCCGAAGTAGTCGGCGCGGCGGAGCGTGGCGTGCGGCACACCGCCGACCGAGGCGACGGCGCTGCCGTCGAGCACCACGTGCATCTCGACGCCCTTGGCCGAGAACGAGCGGAAACCGCCGACCTCCTCGCCCTCGGCGATCACCGTGGTGCCTGCCTCGAACGACTCCCGGCGGCCGGCCTCGGCGATCCGCAGCAGGAGCTTGTGGTCGAGGCCCTCGAAGAGGTCCACGCCCTCGAGGACGTGCACGACCTCGGCGTCTGCAGTCATCCGCGCCTCCAGCCGGTCGGTGTGTGCCTGCAACCTAGGCGCGCAGCCGCTGCGGGGGGAGCCCCTGCCGCGACACGACGGAATCCGTCGGTGCCAGAAGGGGTGCAACCCCCGCAAGCCCGGCGGGTCGCCACTCCCGGTGTTTGGTGCGGTTCCCGGGCGGCGCGCTCAGGAGGGGTCGCGCCGCCCGGGAACCGGTCGTGGTGCGGTCCTCAGGCTGCTGGGAGGACCGCGTCGATGCCGGCGAGGACGGCCGCGACGATGGCGAGGGTGGCGGCGGCGGTGCAGCGGCGCTCGACGCCGGTGAGCGCGACGTCAGCTGCCCCAGGCCCGCTCCTGCGCGCGGCGCTCCGGCGGATCTGCTGCTGCCTCACGGGGACCTCCGGCAACCGTGCGCTGCCCGTGGCTGGCCGGGGACACCACCGCGGCAAGATCGTGAAACCAGGGACGCTGTCGGTGTCTCGCGGCGAGGTCAGGAGACGGCGTCGTCGTCGAGCGGGGAGACGCCGGTGATCCGGTGCACGGCGAACGAGCGCACTGCGCCGCGCAGGTGGTCGTAGGCGTTGAGGTAGCCACCCTCGACGGCGACCGGCTCGACCACGCGCTGGGTGGCCCGGCCCTCGGCGTCGACGTAGCCGATCCAGAGGGCCTCGCCGGCCCCCGCGGCCTGCACCAGCATCGCGAGGACGTCGGCGGTCGGTCGCCCGGTGCTGAGGGCACTCGCGAGCAGCGGCTTGTCGCCGCCCCGGATCGCGCGCACCGCAGCGTCGAGCAGCGCGTCGGACGGGACGGTCGGGCCGGACGCAGCCACCGGGACCGGCCGGCGCCGGGCCGGCGAGCGGCGCGACTCCGGCCGGCGCACCACGACGGCGCCGTCGGGCCCTTCGGCGGCCGGGGCCAGGCCGGCGTC
The DNA here is from genome assembly GCA_038246545.1 of Actinomycetes bacterium. Taxonomy (GTDB): domain Bacteria; phylum Actinomycetota; class Actinomycetes; order JACCUZ01; family JACCUZ01; genus JBBRVW01. Next base: position 36,239 of record JBBRVW010000021.1, read on the forward strand.
GCGCAGGCGGTCCAGAACGAGGTCGGGTGGTGACGACGAGGCGAGCACGGTCGGCGCGATCCGGCGCAGCCCGAGGCCGCTCACCCGCCGGTCGCTCAGCAGCACGGCGAGGGTCGCCTCGTCGTCGCAGCGGACGAACGACGACGCGGCACCGACGCGCACCCGGCCGTGCCGCCGGGCGACGTCCTCGACCAGGTAGGTCAGCGGCTGCGGCACCGGGGTACGCGAGTGCTTCGCGAGCAGCGCGGTGACGTCGCCGGCCGTCCAGCCGGCGTCGAACGCGCGGCGCACCGTCGCCTCCGTGAACCGGTAGACCGTCGCGCCGCCGGTGGACTCGACGTCGGCCAGCAGCCGTACCGCCCGCGACAGACCGGGCTCGAGCGGCCCGGGAGCGACGGCGGTGAGGTCGGCCTGCAGCAGGACCTGGTCGACCGGGGCCGGGAGCAGCCCGGCGAGCACGTCGACCGCGCCGTCGGGTCGGCCGCCGGCCACTGCCCGGCCGTGTGCTGCCAGCGCCCCGCCCGACACTAGCCCGAGCCGTTCGGCCTCCCGGACGGTCCAGCTGACCAGGTCGTCCTGCAACCGGCCGCCGCGACGCGGTGCGTGCCAGCGCAGCCGGGCGGCGAGAGAGGCCGTCGGGACGGCAGAGCCCACGGGCAGCGCGGCGAGGTCGGCCAGGACGGCGGCCCGCACCAGGGGGGCCACGGTGCGGTCCAGGTCCGGCCCGAGCGGCGCCAGGGTGCGCCCGCGCACGTCCTGGCTGCCGGCCAGCCCCGGTACCCGGGTGGTCGTGAGCCACGCCCGTGCCAGCGTCGCCCACCGGACGGCCACCGGCTCGTCCAGCCACCCGTCGTACGCCGGTGTCGGCAGCCAGACCTCGGCGTCGAGGCTGCCGTCGTCGCCCGACCCCAGCAGGCCCGCCGCCTGCGCCAGCTCGGCGACCAGGGCGAACGTCGCCTCGTCGACGTCGAGGGTGACGGTCGCTCTCGACCGCTCGCGCACCCCGACACCACCGGCGCGCAGCACCTTGGGCGGCTCGGCCGACCACAGCTCGAGCAGCTCGTCGACCAGCCGGACGACGTCGGAGGCCGCTCCGGCGCTCACCCGGTCGACCCGGTCGGCGTCGACCTCGGCGGTCTCCGGCTCCGGCACGGTCGGCTCCGGCGCCCGATGGACACGTCCGCCACGCAGGTGCAGCGCGACCTCGCGGGGGAGGACCACGGTGGCCGGGTCGGTGCCGACGAGCAGGCCGTGCGCCAGCAACCACTCCACCGGGCTGCCGGCCGTGGTGGCGTCGACGTCGCGCCGGGCGCGGTCCAGGTGACCGGTCGGCGGGCCCCAGGTCATCGTGGCCAACGCATCCGTCGCGCCAGCCGGCGCCCCGTCGAGCAGAGCCGCCAGCCGCTCGTCGTCGCAGAGCACCTCGGCGACCGCGCGGGCGGCGCGCACCGGGTCGCCCGCCACCCGCGGGTCGCTGGTGTCGGCTCCCACGTCGGCGGCGATCCGTGACAGCCGCGAGGGGCCGTACCCGTGCAGCAGCTGCTCCGCCGGCGGCCCGAGCCCGGCCGCGTGCCCCAGCACCTCGACCACCGTGCGGGGCAGCACCAGGCCGCCGTCGTCATCGCGGTAGACCAGTCCCTGCAGGTGCAGTTCGTCGAGGACGGCGGTGGGGTCGGCGCCGAGCAGCAGCTGCACGCCGGCGTCGGTGCTGTGGTCGGGCAGCGCGCAGAGCACCTCGACGACCTGGAGCGCGAACCGGTCCAGCTGGTCGAGCGCCCGGGTGACCGACGGGCGGGTGTTCGCGCGGGCGGCGAGCGAGGCGAGGTCGGATGGGACCGGCGACAGCAGGTCCGGCCGGGCACGGAGCAGCGCGACGAGTGCGGCGTCGTCACGCGCGCGCAGGTCGTCCGCCAGGCTGCGCGGCCGGAGGGTGGGCATCCGTCCCACGGTACGCGGTTCGTGGCCGGGACCGCCGTTCGTCTAACCTCTCGCACACGTCGCGGGACCGGCGCGCACGCGACGGCGACGCGGGCCTGCGGCCCGCCCCAGGGAGGCAGCACTGTGACCAGCGACCGGCCGATCTTCGTCGTGGGGTGCCCGCGTTCCGGCACCACGATGCTGTCGCTGATGATCCACGCCCACCCCCGCCTCGCGATGCCGCCGGAGTCGCGCTTCCTGCTGAAGACCTGGCGCAAGCGGGAGAAGTACGGCGACCTCTCCAAGCCCGCCCAGCGGCTGGCGCTGGCCAAGTCGTGCGTCCGCACCGGCTCGAAGATCCGCGACCTCGGCCTCGACCCCGACGAGACGCTCCAGGCGATCCTCGCCGCGCCCCCCACGATCGGCTCGGCGTTCGGCACCGTCTTCAAGCTGTTCGCCGACAAGCACGGCGCCGCCCGCTGGGGCGACAAGCGGCCGGCCTACTACCAGGAGGTCGACGTCCTGCTGCGGCTGTTCCCGGACGCGCAGATCGTGCACATCGTCCGCGACGGCCGCGCCAACGTCGCGTCGCTGAAGAAGATGCCCTGGTGGCCCTACGACTCGATCGGCTCGATGGCCGCCTGGTCGCAGGCCGAGTTCTGCAGCCAGCGCAACCAGAAGCGGCTGCCCAAGGACGTGTTCCACGTCATCCGCTACGAGTCGCTCGTCGCCGACCCGGAACCGGTGCTGCGCGAGCTCTGCGCGTTCCTCGAGGAGGACTTCCACCCGGCGATGCTCGAGCCGAGCGAGGTTCGCGACGTCGTGCCCGAGAAGAAGACGTGGCACGGCAACCTCAAGCAGTCGGTCAACACCGACCAGGTCGAGTCGTGGCGCAAGGGGCTCGACCCGTGGGAGCTCGGCCTGATGGAGACGGTGCTGCGGCGCAAGCTCACGCGTTGGGACTACGTGCTCTCCGGCGCCGGCACGCGGCCGTCGCCCAAGCTGGTCGCGAAGTACGCCAAGGACGCGTTCGAGCGCCGCTCGGCGATGCGCAAGCGGTGGGCCGAGGAGAGCCGTGAGGCGTCGAACGCGACCTACCCGGTGGCGGCGCAGCTCACGTCGCGGCAGGTCGAGCTCGCGAAGGAGAACGGCGCGCTCGTCCTCTGACCTCCTCGTCGGACCTTCCCGGAGTCGAGGGCACGGCAGACTGGGGCTGTGGACGACGTGACGGGCCGGCGGCTGGTGAGCGACTACCTCAGCCGGCTGCAGGCGGCGGCCTGGCGGCTGCCCGCGCAACGCCGGACCGTGCTGGTCGACGACGTGCGGGGGCAGGTCGAGGCACGGGTCACGGGCGACGAGTCGGCGGCCGAGGTCCTCGCCGCCCTGGCGGCCGTCGGCGAGCCGGCGGACCTGGTTGCGGCCGAGACTGCCAGGGCACCGCTGCCGGCCGACCCGCCGCCCCGCCGGCACCTCTACTCGGAGTGGGGGTCGCGGGAGGTCGCCGCCGTGCTGCTGCTCTGCCTCGGCGGCATCGCCCTGCCACTCGTGGGTCCGGTCGTCGGCCTGGTCGTGACGTGGACCGCGGCGGGCTGGACCCGGCTGCAGAAGTCGGTCGCCACCGCGCTCGCCGTCGGGACGCCGGCCCTCCTCGCCGTCCCCACCCGGTCGGCCTCCGCGGGGCACTGGACCCTGCTGGGAATCGTGCTGCTCCTGCCGCTGGCCGGGCTGGCTCCCGCCGGGTACCTCGCCTGGGTGCTGCGACGGTCGGCGCGGGTGGGGAATGGGGCCCCGATCGCGGGGTAGGGGCGCTCCCGGCCGCCCATAGCCCCCGCTCCGAAGGTCCTGCCTGGAGGCACCCATGACCACCGTGATCGTCATCGTCGTCCTCGTCCTGCTCGTCCTCGCCGTGGCGGCGTACCTGTACGACCGGAAGCGCAAGCAGGAAAGAGCCGCGCTGCAGGAGCGCTTCGGCCCCGAGTACGACCGGGCGGTGGGCGAGACCGGTGACCGGCGGGCGGCCGAGCACCGGCTGTCGGACGCGGCGGCCCGGCGCGACGAGGCCGAGATCCGCGACCTGACCGCGGCGGAGCGCGAGCGGTTCAGCGAGCGGTGGACACAGGCACAGGCCGACTTCGTCGACGACCCGGCCGGCGCCACCGGCAGCGCGGACCGGTTGGTCGGCGAGGTGATGCGGGAGCGTGGCTACCCGCTCGACGACGTCGAGGACCGCGGCGACCTGGTCGCTGCCGACCACGCCGGGCTGGCGCACCACTACCGTGCGGCCCATGCGATCGGGCGACGCGCGGACGAGGCGTCGACGGAGGAGCTGCGCCAGGCGTTCGTCCACTACCGCGAGCTGTTCGGCGAGCTGCTCGGCACGCCCGAGGGCCGGCACGGCTCGGTCGCCGGTCCGGGCGCGGCCGCCGCGACCACGCACCGCGCAGCCGCCGACGGCCAGCTCGAGGGCCAGCAGCAGCTCGACCTCACCGAGGGCGAGCGGACCCGCACCGCCCCCGGCCGCGAGACGCCGCCGGCCTGACCCGCCCCCGCCGGCACCTACGCTGGCCGGGTGCGCCCCCTCGTCGTCGGGTTCGACCTCGACATGACCCTGATCGACACCCGCCCGGGCATCGCCGCGGTGTGGGACGCGCTGTCGGCCGAGACCGGCGTGGCGGTCGACAGCGCCGAGGCGGTGAGCCGCCTCGGGCCGCCCCTGTCCGAGGAGATCGCCCGGTGGTTCCCCGCCGACCAGGTCGAGGTGGTCGGTGACCGCTTCCGCGAGCTCTACCCCGGTCTCGCCGTGGTCCCGGCGCCCGCCTTCGCGGGTGCGCGGGAGTCCGTCGCCGCCGTCCATGCGCACGAGGGTCGGGCCGTGGTGGTCACCGGCAAGTACGAGCCGAACGCCCGGCTGCACCTCGAGCACCTCGGGATCCCCGCGGACGAGTGCGTCGGCTGGCTGTGGGGCGAGCAGAAGGCGCAGGCGCTGCTCGAGCACGGCGCGACGGTCTACGTCGGCGACCACGTCGGCGACGTTATCGGGGCGCGTGCGGCCGGCGCCCTGTCCGTCGGGGTGGCGACCGGTCCGGTGTCCGCCGACGAGCTGCAGGCCGCCGGTGCCGACGTCGTGCTGGCCGACCTGACCGAGTTCCCGGCCTGGCTCGACGGCTACGTCCTGGACCGGCGGCTGGCCGACCTCGACGACGCCCTGCGCGCCCTCGGCTCGGTGGTCGTGGCCTTCTCGGGCGGCGCCGACTCCGCGTTCCTCCTCGCCGCGGCGGTGCGCGCGCTCGGAGCCGGCCGCGTCGCGGCGGCCACGGCGGTCAGCTCGAGCCTGCCGTCGTCCGAGCTGGCGGCCGCCGCGCGGTTCGCCGCCGACCTGGGCGTCCGGCACCTGACCCCGGCGACCGACGAGATGAGCCGCGACGGCTACCGCGCCAACGCCGGTGACCGCTGCTATTTCTGCAAGGCCGAGCTGCTCGAGGTCCTGCGGCCGCTCGCCGACGAGCTCGGCGTCGCGGCCGTCGCCACCGGCACCAACGCCGACGACGCCCGGGCCGGCTTCCGGCCCGGCATCCGGGCCGCGGCCGAGCGGGCCGCGGTCACGCCGCTGCTCGACGCCGGCCTGACCAAGGCGCAGGTCCGCGCGGCCAGCCAGGCCTGGGGGCTGGCCACCTGGGACAAGCCCGCCGCGGCCTGCCTGTCCAGCCGGGTGGCGTTCGGCCTGGAGATCACCACGAGCCGGCTGGCCCGGGTCGAGCGCGCCGAGGCCGCCCTGCGCGAGGTGCTGGCGGCCACGGGCATCGAGTCGCCGGACCAGCGGGTGCGCGACCTCGGCGACCGCGCCCGGGTCGAGGTGTCGGCGTCCGCCGTCGAGCCGGTGGCGGCCTCGGCGGCGGTCCGCGAGGCGGTGCTCTCGGCCGGCTTCGACGAGGTCGAGGTCGACCCGCGCGGCTTCCGGTCGGGAGCCATGAACGAGTTGCTGGCCGACCCCGCCCGCTACATCTAACCGGTGGGAACCGCCCGTACCGCGGGCTATCCTGACGGGCCGCGCCCACCGGCGCGCACGCTCCGACACGACGATCGACGAGGTGGCCCGTGCCTACCGGCAAGGTCAAGTGGTACGACACCGACAAGGGTTTCGGCTTTCTTTCCCGCGACGACGGCGGCGAGGTCTTCGTGCACTCGTCCGCGCTGCCTGAGGGCCTGGCCGCCCTCAAGCCCGGCTCCCGGGTGGAGTTCGGCATCGTCGACGGCCGCCGCGGCGAGCAGGCCCTCACGGTCACCCTGCTCGACCCGCTGCCGTCGATGGCCGCCGGCTCCCGCAAGCCGGCCGAGGACATGGCCGTGATCGTCGAGGACGTCATCAAGCTGCTCGACAACGTCGGCAACTCGCTGCGCCGCGGTCGCTACCCGGACAAGTCGGCGGCCGGCAAGACCGCCGCCGTCCTCCGGGCAGTCGCCACCGATCTCGAGGGCTGACCCACCTCGCCAAGATCCTTTGTGCGCCGACACACCGTCGCCTCGGCGTGTCCGGTGCTGGAGCGCACGAAGGATCATGACCCGACCGCCTTCGCGTGCGGCGGCGCTGCATCCGGCGCGCGGAGGCACGGCGAAGGGCCGGCCGGCGTACCTACGATGACGCGGTGATCTCCCGCCGCCACCCGGCCGCGCTCGCTCTCACGGCGGCCGCGGTGCTCGCCGTCGCGGGCTGCAGCGGTGGCGGCGGCAGCGACATCGAGGTGGCGCGGGTCGGCCGGGCCACGGTCACCGAGGTCGTCGAGGCGCCGGCCACTGTCACCGCCCGGGCCTCGGCCACCGTCAGCTCGCCCGCGGACGGGTCGGTCGCCGAGCTGCGGGTGCAGGAGGGCCAGCAGGTCCGGGCCGGCCAGGTGCTGCTGCGCGTCGAGTCGCCTGCCGCCCGCCGTGCGCTCCGCCAGGCGAAGAAGGCGGACGCGCGGGCGGCCTCGGCGGCTACGTCGGGCGGCGGACCGGTCACCCTGGCGGGTGCCGCGCGGGCCGACGCCCAGGCGTCGCGCGCGTTCGCCCGGGCCCGGCGCGCGGCGCAGCGGATCCCGGACCCGGCCGCCCGGCGGCAGGCGCTCTCGGCCCTGCAGGTGTCGCAGTCGCAGTACCGCGCGGCCCGCTCGGCCGCGGACCGGGCCGCCGCGCAGCTTGCGGCCGGCCTCGGCAGCCTGTCCGACGCCGTGGCCGCGCTGTCGTCCGCGCAGCGGGTGCAGACGCGGGCAGCGGTCGCGGTCGCGAAGCAGTCGGTGGCCGCGCTCGTGGTGCGCTCGCCCGTCGACGGCACCGTCTCGCTCTCCCCGCCCGCGGGTGCTGCGTCCGGGTCGCTGGACGCATCGGCGCTGGTCGGCCAGCTGCCGGAGAGCCTGCAGGGACAGGCAGGCAGCCTCCTCGGCGGGAGCGGGCCGACGTCGTCGGTCGACGCGGTGCTCGCCGAGGGGCGACCGGTCAGCCGCGGCCAGGGCCTGCTGACCGTCACCGACGCCTCGCAGCTGTCGCTCACGGCGCAGGTCGACGAGACCGACGTGCTGCTGGTGACGCCCGGTGTCCCGGCCTCGGCCGAGCTCGACGCCGTGCCGGACGCCACCTACGAGTCGTCCGTGACCAGCATCGACCCCACCCCCAGCCAGTCCAGCCGGGGCGGGGTGACCTACGTCGTGCGGCTGTCGCTCGGCCGCGGCATGAGCGCCGCCGGGGCGGCAGCACCGACGCCACGACCCGGCATGAGCGCGGTCGTCGACCTCGACGTCCGCACCGCGCGCGACACGGTCGCCGTCCCCGCGGCCGCCGTCTTCCGCGACGGGCGGCGGGACGCCGTGTGGGTCGTCCTGAACGGCAGGGCGCGCGAGCGGCAGGTGCGCCTCGGTGCCCAGGGCGAGAGCCGCGTGCAGGTGGTCGAGGGGCTGAAGATCGGCGAGCACGTCGTGGTGCGCGGTGCCGACCAGGTGCGCGCCGGCGACGAGGTCCCGTGACGCAGGCCGTTGCCGACGGCCGCACCACCGGTGGCGACGTCGCCGCGGTGGAGGCGCTCGACGTACGCCGCAGCTACCAGCTCGACGGTGTCTCGGTGGAGGCGCTGCGCGGTGTGAGCCTGCGGATCGACCCGGGGGAGTACGTCGCCGTCGTCGGGCCGAGCGGCAGCGGCAAGTCGACCCTGATGCATCTCATGGGCTGCCTCGACCGGCCGACGTCCGGCGTGCTCCGGGTCGACGGCCGCGACCTGGCGATGCTGCGCGACGAGGAGCTCGCCGGGCTGCGCAACCGCACCATCGGGTTCGTCTTCCAGTCCTTCCAGCTCCTGGGCCGTACGTCCGCGATGGACAACGTCGCCCTGCCGCTGGTCTACCGCGGCGTGCGCCGGTCGGAGCGGCGCGAGCGCGCCGAGGCCGCGCTGCGGGCGGTCGGCCTCGGCCACCGGCTGGAGCACCGGCCGTCGCAGCTGTCCGGCGGCGAGCAGCAGCGGGTCGCGATCGCGCGCGCCCTGGTGGGGGAGCCCCGGCTGCTGCTTGCCGACGAGCCGACGGGCAACCTCGACACCCGCAGCGGCACCGAGGTGATGGCGATCCTCGAGGGCCTGGTCGAGGACAGCGGCGTCGCGGTCGTCGTGGTCACCCACGACCTGGAGGTCGCGGCGCTGGCCGCGCGCCGGGTGCACGTCCGTGACGGGCTGCTGGAGACGGATGCGCCATGAGGGCCGGGGAGGCGTTCCGCGTCGCGCTGGACGCCCTGCGGGCCAACCGGCTGCGCAGCGCGCTCACCATGCTCGGCGTCATCATCGGCGTCGCCGCCGTCGTGGTCCTCGTCGCGCTCGGCAGCGGTGCCAAGCAGGAGGTCGAGGACCAGGTCGAGGGGCTCGGCTCCAACATCATCATCGTCGTGCCGGGGAAGTTCGAGCTCGGCTCGGCGCCGTCGGTCAGCCGCCTCACCCTCGACGACGTCTCGCTGCTCGGCCGTGTCGTGGGTGACGAGCGGCGGGTCGCCGTCTCGGTCGCGTCCGGCGAGAACGTCGGCGTCGGCCGTCGCGAGACCTTCGTGACCGTCAACGGGGTCAACGAGAACGTGCCCAACGTCTTCGACCGGCCGCTGGCGCGCGGCGAGTACATCACCGGCTCCGACGTCGACACCCGACGCCGGGTCGCGGTGCTGGGGTCGACCGTGGTGCGCCGCGTCTTCGGCGACGTCGACCCGCTCGGCCGGCAGGTCTCGATCGCCGGTGTGCGCTTCCGCGTCATCGGCGTCTTCGCCCCGGTCGGATCGACGTTCGGCGTCGACCGCGACACCGAGGTGCACATCCCGGTGACCGCGGCGCAGCGGTTGTTCGGCGTCGACCGGATCGACGCGCTCGCGGTCAAGGCACCGCGCGCTGACGACGTCGAGCCGCTGCAGAGGAAGCTCACGGCGGCGCTGACGGACAAGTACGACGGCGAGGAGTTCTCGGCGGTCACCCAGACACAGATCCTGGGCACCATCGGCCGGATCCTCGGCCTGCTCACCCTGGTGCTGGCGGCGATCGCGGCCATCTCGCTGCTGGTCGGCGGCGTCGGCGTCTCCAACATCATGCTGGTGAGCGTCCGCGAGCGGACCCGCGAGATCGGTCTGCGCAAGGCGCTCGGTGCCCGGCAACACGACATCTTGCTGCAGTTCCTCATCGAGGCTGTGCTGCTCTGCGTCGTCGGCGGCCTGATCGGCATCGGCCTCGGCGTCGGCGGCTCGCTGCTCGTCGCCGCGGTGTCGCCGCTGCCGGCGGTCATCGCCTGGTGGTCGCCGGTGCTCGCGTTCGCGGTGTCGGCGGCCGTCGGCATCTTCTTCGGGGTCGCCCCGGCCCGCCGGGCCGGACGGCTCGACCCGGTGGTCGCGCTGCGGTCGGAGTGACGGTGGCTACGCGTGGGTCCGGCTGCCGCCGGGTAGCGTCAGGGCCATGAGCGCGTCGGTCCTGGTCCCGTGGGACGAGGCGCTCGTCGGCTACGACTTCGGGCACGACCACCCGCTCAACCCGCTGCGCGTCGACCTCACCATGAGGCTGGCCCGTGAGCTCGGCGTCCTCGACCACGCGACGGTCACGATGATGAAGCCGTCGCCGGCGACCGACGACGAGCTGTACCTCGTGCACGAGAAGGAGTACGTCGAGGCCGTCAAGGCCGCGGCCGCCGACCCGACCCGCGCCGACACCAGCCGCGGTATCGGCACCACCGACACCCCGGCGTTCCGGCACATGCACGAGGCGTCCGCCCTCGTCGTCGGGGCCACGCTCGCCGCCGCCAGGTCGGTGTGGTCCGGCGAGACCGAGCACGCCGTCAACATCGCCGGGGGCCTGCACCACGCGATGCCGGGCGCCGGCAGCGGGTTCTGCGTCTACAACGACCCGGCCGTCGCGATCGCGTGGATGCTCGAGCAGGGCGCCGAGCGCATCGCCTACGTCGACGTCGACGTCCACCACGGCGACGGTGTCGAGCGGGCCTTCTGGGACGAGCCCAGGGTGCTGACCGTGTCGGTGCACGAGAGCGGGCGGTGGCTGTTCCCCGGCACCGGCTTCCCCGACGAGTGCGGCGGCCCCGGCGCCGAGGGCCGCGCGGTCAACCTGGCCCTGCCGCCCGGAACGACGGACAACGCCTGGCTCCGCGCCTTCCACGCGGTCGTGCCACCGCTGCTCGAGGAGTTCCGGCCGCAGGTGCTCGTGACCCAGCACGGCTGCGACAGCCACGTCATGGACCCGCTCGCCCACATGGGCCTCACCCTCGACGCCCAGCGGATGTCCTACGAGGCGCTGCACGACCTCGCCCACCGCTACGCCCACGGCCGCTGGCTGGCCACCGGTGGCGGCGGCTACGAGTTGGCGCAGGTCGTGCCGAGGGCCTGGACGCACCTGCTCGCCGAGGCGGCCGGCAGCCCGGTGCCGCCGGACACCATGGTGCCCGTGGGCTGGCGCGAGTACGTCGAGGAGCGCTACGGCCTCGCGACGCCGCAGCGGATGACCGACGGCGCGACCCCGCAGTGGCGCGACTGGTCCGAGGGCTACGACCCGGCCGACGCCGTGGACCGCGCGGTCATGGCCACCCGCAATGCGGTGTTCCCCGCGAACGGTCTCGGCGGGCTGCTCGACCTGTGAGCGCCCTGACGACGGAGGCGGTGCCGACCCGCGACGAGCTGCGCGAGCACCTGGTCGACGCGCTGATCGCCGGTGAGGTCCGTACCACCCGCGAGGACAACCTGGTCAAGTACGGCCTGCTCGCCGGGCGCGTCCCCAAGGCGATGTTCGGGCTGGAGCCGGCCGGTCGGTGGAACCTCGACGACGTCCTCGACCTGATGGTCGAGAAGGTCGGCGTCTCGCCGGACCGCAGCCACCTGCGTGGCCAGGACCGGATCGACCCGGACCTCACGATCGACGCGCTCGACCGGATGGCCGAGCACCTTGCTCGCGCCGCGCGCGACCGGTCCCGTGTGCTGCTCGCGACCGGCCACCCCGCAGGGCTGCTGGTCGTGCACATGGCGGCCGCCGCCGGGTTGCGCGCCGCCGGAGCGACCGTCCTCACCCCCGGTGCGGGGTTCGAGTGGAAGTCGACGACGCGGTGGGGCAGGGTCGACCGGCACGTCCGCTACGTCGGCGACGTCGGCGTCGCCAGCAGCGTCGGCAACCTCGACCACACCCACTCGCCCGCGCCCATGCGCGGCGTGCTCGCCGCGCTCGCGGCCGACGGTGCGGGACCCCCGGACCTGGTGATGGCCGATCACGGCTGGGCCGGTGCCGCCGGCCAGGCCGGTATCACCTCCGTCGGCTTCGCCGACTGCAACGACCCGGCACTGTTCGTCGGCGAGGCCGAGGCCGCCGTCGCGGTCTCCGTGCCGCTCGACGACAACGTCCCGCCGCACCGCTACGCCCCGATGACGGCGTATCTCCTGCGCGCCGCCGGCCTGCGCTGACCGCGTGGGAGCGAGCGCCGAGCGGGCGCAGCACCCGTTCGGGTGATCGATCCCCGGCGGTGCCGGCCGACACACACGTGTGAGATCTGTTCTGGAGCGGGTCCGGCAGCCCAGCCTGCTCGTCCGGGTGGCAGCGGTCAGCCTGGTGCTGGTCGTCGCCCTGGGCCTGCTCCTGAGCGAGCTGCTGTCCTCGATGATCGCCCACCGGGCGTTGCAGGCGGCCCAGGACTCGGCGGTGCTCACCACGACCATCGCGATCCAGCCGCTGCTCACCCGAGGCGACCTCGTCGGGGGCATCCCGCCGGCCAAGATCGCCGCCCTCGACCGGGCGGTCCACGGGTCGCGCGCCGGCACCGAGATCGCGCGGATCAAGGTCTGGCGCGCCGACGAGCACCTGCTCTACGTCGCCGACCCGCACACGACGCCTGCCGCGGACACATCCGGCGGGCCGTCCCCCGAGCTTGCCGAGGCCCTGGCGGGCAAGGTCGAGGCCGAGATCATCAGCACGACCGACGAGCCCGACAACATCGCGCTGCTGGAGCGCTACGCCAGCCTGCTCGAGGTCTATGTGCCGATCCTCTACGCAGGGGAGGCGGAGCCGGCCGGTGTCTTCGAGCTCTACCTGCCCTACGGCCCCGTCCAGCGCAGTGTCCGCGCCGACACCCTGCGCGCGGTCGGGCTGCTGGCCCTGGGCCTCCTGGTGCTCTGGCTGGCGCTGTTCCGGACCGTCGCGGCGGCCTCGCGTCGGCTGCGGGAGCACGCCGCCCGGACGGAGCACCAGGCGCTGCACGACTCGCTCACCGGGCTCGCCAACCGTCGGCTGCTCGACCTGGAGCTCGCCCGGGCGGTCGACCGGCCCGGAACACGGCCGGCCCTTGTCCTGCTCGACCTGGACCGGTTCCGCGAGGTCAACGACACTCTCGGGCACGACCGCGGCGACGAGCTGGTCCGGGAGATGGCCGGCCGGCTCGCGGCCCTGATCGGCCCGCACGACCTCGTCGCCCGCACCGGAGGCGACGAGTTCGCAGTGCTCCTCGCCGATGTCGACGGCGTCGAGTCGGCAGCTGTGCACGCCGAAGTGCTCCGGCAGGCCCTGTGCGAGCCGGTCCCGGTCGCGGGCGTCGAGGTCGCGCTCGGCGCGCGGGCCGGCGTCTCGGTGCACGGGGTCGACGCCGAGGACGGCCCGTCGATGTTGCGGCACGCCGACGTCGCCACCGAGGCCGCCAAGCTCGCGCATGTCGGCGTGCGCGCCTACGACGCGGCGCAGGACGAGCACAGCGCCGAGCGGCTCGGCCTGATCGCCGACCTGTCCCGGGCCCTGGCCCGGGGCGAGCTGATCCTGCACTACCAGCCGAAGTGCGCCCTCGACGGCACCGTGCTCGGGGTCGAGGCCCTGGTCCGCTGGCAGCACCCACGGCGCGGGCTGGTGCCGCCGATGGAGTTCGTACCGGTGGCCGAGCGCACCGGCCTGGTGCACCCGCTGACCGAGCAGGTGCTCGACCTGGCCCTGGCCCAGGCTCGGCGATGGGTCGACGGCGGGACACCCGTCCCGATCGCGGTGAACATCTCGACCCGCAGCCTGCTGCAGCCCGGGTTCGCCGAGCAGGTCCTCACCGCGCTCGGGACCCACGGCGTGCCGAGCGAGCTACTGGGCCTGGAGATCACCGAGACCACGATCATGGAGGACCCGGAGTCCGCGCTGCTGGTGCTGACACGGCTGGCGGGTGCCGGCATCCGGCTCAGCATCGACGACTTCGGTACGGGCTACTCGTCGCTGGCCTATCTCAAGGCGCTCCCGGTCCACGAGCTCAAGATCGACCGGACCTTCGTCGCCGCGCTGACCTCGAGCGACCGCGACCGGGTCATCGTCGACTCGACCGTGGCGCTGGGCAACCGGCTGGGGCTCGAGGTCGTCGCCGAGGGCGTCGAAGATGCAGCGACGCTGGCCCAGCTGGGCGCCCTGGGTTGCCGGGTGGCGCAGGGCTACCTGCTCGGTCGCCCGGTGCCCGCCGACCAGCTCGTCGGCCTGCCGGTGCGCGACCGCCGGCTCACCTCGACCTGATCCGGGCTCGCGACCTGCCGCGGCACCGCCCACCCGCCGCCGCCGCCCCCCCCACCCACCGGCCGGCCGACGGTCTCCGCGGCGGTGACGTCCCCCGTTGACACCACCCGGGGCACCCCGACGGCGGGCGCCGAACGGGTGACCCCCACTGCCAGTTCCGGTCCCCCCTTTCCCAGGAGGCACATCCGCACCTACTCTGTGGGCCAGAGCGCGTACGCCTTTTGCGCACCGGTGGGGAAGCCGGCGCCCGTCACGTGCTGAAGGTCCGGTGCGTCATGCCTGCTCAGGGTCCCAAGGACCGTCCGTTGTCCGAGGTCACATTCCTCACCGTCGCCGAGGTGGCGTCGGTCATGCGTGTCTCCAAGATGACCGTCTACCGGCTGGTGCACGCGGGCACGCTGCCTGCTGTCCGGGTCGGCCGCTCGTTCCGCGTGCCGGAGAAGGCCGTGCACGACTACCTCGACCAGGCCTACGTCGAGACTGCCTGAGCGACTGCCTGACGCCTCGGCGTCCGCGATGACGGAGCCCCCGCCCACACCGCATCCGGCGGGGTGAGCGGGGGCGGCTTCGTCCATGAGGTGTCGCCGCCGGTCGGAGCCCCTCGGACCAGCGCCGGATCGCGCCCCGGCGCTCCCGGCGGGTAGGCTCGGGGCCCAGGCGTGGCGCCCGTGCGCCATTCGGCACCAGTGCCATCTCCTGCTACGCATCGACTCGAAGAGGTCCCGTGGGTTCCGTCATCAAGAAGCGCCGCAAGCGCATGGCGAAGAAGAAGCATCGCAAGCTGCTGAAGAAGACGCGCGTCCAACGTCGCAACAAGAAGTAGCACTCACGGGGGTTCCGGCCCCCGTGAGCCCCCGGGGGTAGGTGCCAGCGGAGGAGGGAGCGCGGTGGGCCGGGTCGTCATGGTGACCGGTGTGTCGCGCTACCTGGGCGGCCGCTTCACCCAGCTGCTCCAGGCCGACCCCGACATCTCCCGGGTCATCGGCGTCGACGTCGTCCCGCCCAAGGCCGACCTGGGTGACGCCGAGTTCGTGCGGGCCGACATCCGCAACCCCGTCATCGGCAAGGTCATCGCGCGCGCCGAGGTCGACACGGTCGTGCACATGGCCGTGCTGGCGACCCCGCTCGACGCGGGCGGGCGAGCGATGATGAAGGAGATCAACGTCATCGGCACCATGCAGCTGCTCGCCGCGTGCCAGAAGGCGCCCTCGGTCCGCAAGCTGGTGGTGAAGTCCTCGACCGCCGTCTACGGCTCGTCGCCGCAGGACCCGGCGATGTTCACCGAGGACCTCGAGCCGAACGCGATGGCGCGCAGCGGGTACGCCAAAGACTCCGTCGAGGTCGAGGGCTACGTGCGCGGCTTCGCCCGCCGTCGGCCCGACGTCGCCGTCACGACACTGCGGTTCGCCAACTTCGTCGGGCCTAGGGTCACGACCCCGCTCACGTCGTACTTCTCGCTGCCGGTCGTGCCGACCGTCCTCGGCTTCGACCCACGGATGCAGTTCGTGCACGAGCGCGACGGGCTCGAGGTGCTCTGGCGCTCGACGCTCGGCGACCACGGCGGCACGTTCAACATCGCCGGCGACGGCGTCATGACCCTGTCCCAGGCGATCCACCGGGCCGGTCGTCCGTCGGTGCCGCTGCCGCACCCGGCGGCACCCTGGATCGGCCAGGGGCTTCGCCGGCTGGGGCTCGCCGACTTCAGCGCGGAGCAGATCCGGTTCCTCACCTACGGCCGGGTCGTCGACACCAGTCGGATGCGCGACGTCCTGGGCTTCACGCCGCGCTACTCGACCCGCGAGGCGTTCGACGACTTCGTGACCGGCCAGAAGCTGCACGGCCCGCTGTCCGCCGACGTGGTGCGGGTCGTCGAGGACAAGCTGGGCGACGTGCTCGCCTCCGCCGCGGGCCGCAGCCGGGTGGTGCGGCATGGCTGACGCCCGCGTCATCCCGATCGACGGCGGCGACGACCGGCGCCGAACCGGCACAGCAGCCGACGCCGTGGCCGCGGGCGCGTCCCGGGCCGGCAACGAGCGGGCCCGCCGTCGCCGTGGCACCCCGCTGCTCGACCAGGCCGAGGCCGCGGCAGCGGCGGTGGACGCCGAGAGCGTCGCCTCGGCGCAGGAGGGACGCCCCCCGAGGCCGGACCGACCGACGACGCCCCGGGCGGCCGACGCCGTCGGTCACGACGGTGCCGACGCCGACGAGGTTCTCCACCCGGATGTGCCGGAGGCCGGCCAGCCGGAGCTGCCGGAGTGGGAGCGCAAGGTGGCCTCGACGCTGGCGTTCGTCCGGCGGCGCATGACCGGCGACGTCGAGGTCGACGAGTTCGGCTTCGACGCCGAGCTCACCGAGAAGGTGCTGCTGGCCTCCGTACGACCGCTGTACGAGCACTACTTCCGGGTCGAGGCGCGCGGCCTGGAGCACATCCCGGCCGAGGGCGGGGCGCTGCTGGTCGCCAACCACTCGGGCACCGTCCCGCTCGACTCGGTGATGACCCAGCTCGCACTGCTCGACCACCACCCCGCGCACCGGCACCTGCGGATGCTCGGCGCCGACCTGGTGTTCCAGACCCCGGTCGTGAGCACGCTCGCGCGCAGGAGCGGCACCACGCTGGCCTGCCAGGCCGACGCGGAGCGGCTGCTCGGCAAGGGCGAGCTGGTCGGCGTCTGGCCGGAGGGCTTCAAGGGCATCGGCAAGCCGTTCTCCGAGCGCTACAAGCTGCAGCGGTTCGGCCGCGGCGGCTTCGTCTCGGCGGCGCTCAAGGCGCGGGTGCCGATCGTGCCGTGCTCAATCGTCGGCGCCGAGGAGATCTACCCGATCCTCGGCAACGTCAAGACGCTCGCGCGCCTGCTCGGGCTGCCCTACGTTCCGGTCACGCCGACCTTCCCTTGGCTCGGGCCGCTCGGGGCGATCCCGTTGCCCAGCAAGTGGATCATCGAGTTCGGCGAGCCGATCGCCACCGATGCCTACGACCCGGGATCCTCGGACGACCCGATGCTCGTCTTCAACCTGACCGACCAGGTCCGGGAGACCATCCAGCACACTCTCTACCGGCTGCTGATGTCCCGGAAGTCGATCTTCTTCTAGGCCCGAGTGCGCCTCAGCGGCCCGGAGTGTCCACCAGCGCCAGCCTGCTCAGCAGGCCGTGAGCGGTGGCACGGGCACGCACCCGCTCACCGGCGGCAGCAGCGAGGAGCTCGGCAGCGGGGCGGCGCTCGTCACGGTGCCCACCGGGTCGGTCACCAGCGGGCGGCCGGTCGGCACCGGCACCGGCACCGACACCGTGGGCAGTGGCGTGGCCGCGGACGCAGTGCCGGCCGACCCACCGAGGACCCCGCCCCCGCCCGTCGGGCCGGCCTTGCCGCCGGTGGTCGCGGTGCCACCCGAGCCGGTGACCGCCCCGACGACGTCCTCGACGGCGCCGCCCGCCCCGCCCGCGTCACCGGGCCGCCCCGAGGTGGATCCGGCGGCCGGACCCGCTCCGCCCGTCGCGGCAACCTCGGGGACGCCCGTGGTGGAGCTGTCGGTCACGGAGCCGGACGCAGCGCCCGTCGAGGCCGCCTCGACGCTGCGGCCGAGCACCGACACGACCCGCTGGTCGAGCGCGGCCAGCTGCGCGGAGAGGGCCCGGACCTGGTCCCGGAGGGAGGGGTCGAGCAGTGCGAGCAGGTCGTCGAGCCGGTCCCGTCGCTCGGCGGCGAACCGGCCCAGCAGCTGCATCGGCTCCTCGTTGCCCGTCTCGCGGTAGGCCCGGGTCAGGTCCTCGGCCGCCGCGGTCAGGGCGGTGTCCATGTCGGTGAGCGCCCCGGACAGCCGGGTCCGCGTCTCGGGGGAGCTGCTGTCCGCGCCGGCAGCCAGGGCCTCGGCCTCGCCCAGCCGGGCGTCGGCCTGCTCGAGCAGCTCGCGTCCGCGCCCGACGTCGCCCCGGGCGAGGGCGAGCTGCACGTTCTCGATCTGCCGCTTCAGGCCGTACAGCGAGTCGCCGGGGAGCGCCCGGGTGCTCGCGGCTGCGGCGCCGACGCCCGCGACCATGGCGGTCACGGCCACGGCCGCCACCGCTTGCTTCACGCGATGACCGGCGCTGCGGCGGGAGGTCACGGGGCCTGCCGGGACGACCGCGCGTTGCTGCTGCGCGCGGGTTGCGGCCTCGGTGAGCAGCTGGGCACGCAGGGCGGTCCGGAAGTCGTCCCGGGGGCGCAGGGCGGGGGCGGTGAGCGAGCCGGCGAGGGCCACCAGCGGCGCGAGCTCGACGGCGGCCTCCCGCGTGCCGGCCCGGCCGCCCTCGAGCAGGGCGTGCAGGTCGTCGGCCTGCCGCCGCCGCGCCGTCATGATCACGCTCATCTGCCACCCCCGGTCCCGTCGTCGCGCCGGTCGCTCGTCGTGCGGCGACTGATCTGACAACGACCGCCCGTGGCGGCGGTTACGGGTCCGGTGGCGGTGATCATCGGGCCGCCTCCGGGAGCAGCCTCGCCAGCGCCCGCACGGCCCGCAGCTGCAGCTGCTTGACGGCACCCTCGGTGCGCGACATCACCCCAGCCGTCTCCGCCATGCTCAGCCCCTGGAGGAAGCGGAGCACGATGCACTCCTGCTGCTCCGGCTTCAGCCGCTTCACCGCATCCATCAGGGTGGCGTTCTGGAGCCGGTCGAGCACCTCCTGCTCGATGCCGTCGTCGGCGCGGTCGGCATCGAGCATGTCCGCCGTCGTGACCTCGAGCTTGAAGCGGCTGGACTTCACGTGATCGGTGACCAGGTTGCGGGCGATGGTCGTGAACCACGCGCCGATGTCCTTGCCGGTGTAGGTGAACGTGTCGATCCGTCGCAGCGCGCGCAGGAACGTCTCGGACGTGAGGTCCTCGGCCAGGGCGTGCGAGCCGACCCGGTAGTAGAGGTAGCGGTAGATCTGGTCGACGTAGGCGTCGTAGACCATGCCGAACGCCTCGGCGTCGCCCTGCTGGGCCAGCACCACCAGGCCGGCGATGCGGGACCGCTCGGGGTCGTCGGCGTCTCGGCCGGGGCCGCCGCCCACCGGGCTGCCCGGCAGCGTGCCGGCGCCGGCGGCCATCGCCAGCCCGAGCGCGCCCGGCCCGTCTGCGGTGGCGGCGAGCCGGACGAGAGCCCGCAGCCCGGCGAGGCCGGCGGCGAGGGGCGGCAGCGGCACGACGCACCCCTCTCCGCGGGCGTGGACCGACAGGACGGAGGGCAGATACCCGAGCATCCGGTGTGACGAACGTCTCGGTGGGCTACCCGACGGTAACCGGGCCGGGCGATCCCGGCCAATCCCCCCGGACCGCCCACAACGGCGGGTCAGCGACGGCGGCGAGCGGTGGCGGCGGCCGCCGCACCGGCGAGCGCCCCTATCGCGGCCGCGGCCGGGACGCCGACCTTCACGGCCTTGCGGCCGGTGCGGTAGTCGCGGACCCGCCAGGCGTGCTCCCGGGCGTGCGCCCGGAGCTTCGCGTCCGGGTTGATCGCGCACGGGTGGCCGACCAGTGACAGCAGCGGGATGTCGTTGGCCGAGTCGGAGTACGCCGAGCAGGCGCTGAGGTCGAGCCCCTCCCGCTCGGCCAGCGCCGTCACCGCCTCGGCCTTCGCCGCACTGTGCAGGATCTCGCCGACCAGTCTGCCGGTGTAGACGCCGTCCTCGGTCTCGGCGACGGTGCCGAGGGCGCCGGTGAGGCCGAGCCGCTTCGCGATCACCGTCGCGACCTCGACCGGGGTGGCCGTGACCAGCCAGACCCGCTGGCCGGCGCCGAGGTGCATCTGGGCCAGGGCCCGGGTGCCCGGCCACACCTTGGTGGCCATCACCTCGTCGAAGACCTCCTCGCCGATGGTGGTCAGCTCGGCGACGGTGTGCCCGGCTGCGAACGACAGCGCCGTCTCGCGGGCCTCGTGGACGTCATCGAGCTGTTCGCGACCGACCACCCGGAACTTCGCCTGCTGCCAGGCGAAGCGGCCGATGTCGCGCGCGGTGAAGAAGTCGCGCCGGTAGAGGCCACGTGCCAGGTGGAAGATCGAGGCGCCCTGCATGACGGTGTTGTCGACGTCGAAGAAGGCGGCGGCGTGCACGTCGGGTTGCACCTCGCGGGCCGCCTCGACCTCGGCCGCGGCGGCGGAGGCCCGACCGGCGGCAACGGCGTCCGGGTCGTGCTCGCTGCGCTGCGCCGACATGGCCCGAGCCTAGGGGTGTTGTGCGAAACTGCGCCGGTGGTCGGCACCGAGCGCGCCAACGTCGCGGACCTCGTCCGTGCCGCCGCGGCCCGACGCCCCAACGGCACCGCCCTGGTCCACGTACCCACCGCCGGCGACCGCACGACGACCACCTGGGCCGCGCTGGACGCCGACGTCGAGGCCACTGCCGCCGGCCTGCGCTCCGAGCTCGGCCTGCACACCGGCGAGCGGGTCGCCCTCGCGCTCGGGTCGACGCCGGCCTTCGTCACCGCCTACTTCGGGGCGCTGCGCGCCGGGCTGGTCGCGGTCCCGCTGAACACCGGCTACACGGCGCCGGAGGTCTCGCAGCTGGTGCACGACGCCGACGCGCACGTGGTCCTCTGCGACGACGCCACGCTCACCGTGGTCGAGGAGGCCGTGGCCGGCACGCACCGCGCCCTGGTCGACCCGGCCGGGCTGGACTCGGTCACCGCCGCGGGGCGCGGCCACGCCGCCGACACCGACGGTCGCAGTGGCGAGGACGTCGCGGTCCTCATGTTCACGTCGGGTACCAGCGGACGGCCACGCGCCGCGATGCTCAGCCATCGCGCGCTGCTCGCCAACCTCGACCAGTGCCGCCGGCTGGAGCCGGCGCCGATGACCGAGGACGATGTGGTCCTGCTCGTGCTGCCGCTCTTCCACATCTACGGGCTCAACACCGGACTCGGCATGGTCGCCGCCACGGCGGCCACCGGCGTCCTGGTCGAGCGGTTCGACCCCGTCGCGACCGCGGAGCTGGTGCGGACCGAGCAGGTCACGAACGTCCCCGGCGCCCCACCGATGTACGTCGGCTGGTCGGCAGCCGAGCAGCTGGACGCCCTGCGGGGCGTGCGCCTGATGGCGTCCGGGGCGTCGCCGTTGCCCGCGGCCGTGCTGGAGCAGGTGCTGACGGGCGTCGGCCGCCCCGTGCACGAGGGCTACGGCCTCACCGAGACCGCCCCTGTCGTGTCGAGCACCCTCGCCTCGGACGTCGTGAAGGCCGGCTCGATCGGCCGTCCGGTGCCCGGCGTCGAGGTCCGGCTCGTCGACGAGGACGGTAACGACGTCGGTGACGGCGATCCCGGCGAGGTCCTCGTCCGCGGTGCCAACCTGTTCTCCGGCTACTGGCCGGACGGCTCCGGCGGGCCGAGGGACGACGGCTGGTGGGCCACCGGCGACGTCGCGTATCACGACGACGACGGCGACCTCTTCCTGGTCGACCGCCGCACGGAGCTGGTGCTGGTGAGCGGCTTCAACGTCTACCCGCGTGAGGTCGAGGACGCCCTCGCCGGGCACCCCGACGTGGCCGAGGTCGCGGTCATCGCGGTGCCGCACCCGTACACCGGTGAGGCGGTCAAGGCGTTCGTCGTGCCCCGGGCGGGATCCTCGCTCACGGCCGACGACGTCACCAGGCACGCCGCCACCCGGCTGGCACGCTTCAAGCGGCCGACCATCGTGACCCTGGTGCCGGAGCTGCCGCACTCGGCCACCGGCAAGGTCGCCAAGGCCCGGCTCCGGGCCCGCGAGGTCGAGGAGCTCGGGTGAGCGCCACGCCGGCGGCCGCCGGCCCGGTCCGGGTCACCCTCATCGGCAAGCCCGGCTGCCACCTCTGCGACGAGGCGCGCGACGTGGTCGCCCGGGTGACGGCCGAGCTGGGGGAGCGGTTCGAGGAGCTGAGCATCCTCGACCACCCAGACCTCCAGGAGAGGTACTGGGAGCAGATCCCGGTGACCCTGGTGGACGGTGAGCAGCACGACTTCTGGCGGGTGTCCGCCGACCGCCTGCGCGCGGCCCTCACCCGCTGAGCCTCATCACCCAGCCTCCCCGGAGTTGATCACGCTCACGTGATCAACAAGGACTTTGCGAGGCTTGCAGGCCGCGGTTGGTACGGAATGACCACGCTTGCGTGATCATCTCGGGCCCCGTAGGTGACGCTCGTCACTCACTTTGTGCTCTCGTTCACAAGCGCTTAGCCTGGCGGGCGCCGGTGGCAGCACGTCGAGGCGGTCCCGCCCAGCACGCCGCCGGCGGATGGAGTCCCGTGACCAGCCCTGATGTGCACGCGCACCGCCCCGGTGGCGGTCGCCCGGTGCGCGACGGGCAGCGGCGCACCGGCCGGCAGGGCATCCCCGAGGCCACCGTCGCCCGGCTCCCGATCTACCTGCGTGCGCTCGGGACCCTCGGCGACGAGGGTGTCTCGACCGTGAGCTCCGAGGCGCTGGCCGCGGCCGCCGGGGTCAACTCGGCCAAGCTCCGCAAGGACCTGTCCTACCTGGGGTCCTACGGCACCCGGGGCGTCGGCTACGACGTCGACTACCTCGTCTACCAGGTGTCCCGCGAGCTCGGCCTGACCCAGGACTGGCCGGTCGTCATCGTCGGTCTCGGGCACCTCGGGCACGCCCTCGCCAACTACGGCGGCTTCACCACGCGGGGCTTCGCTATCCGCGCCCTCGTCGACAACGACCCGGCCGTCGTCGGCACCGAGGTCGGCGGCCTCGTGGTCCAGCCGCTCGACCGCCTCGAGCAGGTCGTCGAGACCCTCGGGGTGGCCATCGGAGTGATCACCACACCGGCCGCGGTCGCGCAGGACGTCTGCGACCGCCTGGTCGCCGCCGGCGTCGGCAGCGTCCTGAACTTCGCACCCAGCGTGCTCGTCGTCCCCGAGCACGTCGAGGTGCGCAAGGTCGACATGTCCATCGAGCTGCAGATCCTTGCCTTCCACGAGCAGCGCAAGGTCTCGTCCGACCTCACGCCCGACCTGGCGAAGGTGGTGGGGAAGTGAGCACCCTGGTGATCGGCCTGTCCCACCGCACCGCCCCGGTCGAGCTGCTGGAGCGGGTCGTCCTGGGCCCGGACGCCGTCGTCAAGCTGCTCGACGACGTCTTCGTCAGTGACCACGCCACCGAGGCTGTCGTGCTCTCGACCTGCAACCGGGTCGAGGTCTACGCCGAGGTCGACAAGTTCCACGGCGGTCTCGCGCAGGTCTCCGAGCTGCTTGCCCGCCGGGCCGGGGTCGACCTCGACGACCTGACGCCGCACCTCTACGTCCACTACGAGGACCGGGCCGTCGCCCACCTGTTCTCCGTCGCCTGCGGCCTCGACTCGATGGTCGTCGGTGAGAGCCAGGTCCTCGGCCAGGTGCGCGCCGCGCTGCGCACCGCGCAGGACGCCGGCAGCCTCGGCAGCCAGCTCGGTGCTCTCGTCCAGCAGGCCCTGCGGGTCGGCAAGCGGGCGCGTACCGACACCGGCATCGACCGCGCCGGCCGGTCCCTCGTCACGGCCGGTCTCGAGGAGGCGGTCAAGGTCCTGGGCCCGCTCGACGGGCTCTCCGCGGTGGTCGTCGGGGCCGGCTCCATGAGCGCACTCGCCGCCACCGTCGTGTCGCAGGCCGGTGCCGGCCGCGTCGTCGTCAGCAACCGCACCTTCGAGCACGCCGAGCGTCTGGCCGAGTCGGTCGGCGGTGAGGCCCGGCCCCTCTCCGAGCTGCCCGACGCGGTCGCCGCGGCCGACCTCGTCGTGTCCTGCACCGGCGCCGTCGGGCACGTGCTCGACGCCGAGCTGCTCGGCGCCGTCGCCGGCCGGCGAGTCGCTGAGGGTCGCCCGCTCGTCGTCCTCGACCTCGCGCTGCCCCGCGACGTCGACCCGGCCGCCCACCACCTCGACGGCGTCACCGTCGTCGACCTCGAGACGCTCGCCGCAGTGCTCGTCACGAGCGAGCACGCCGCCGACGTCGACGCCACCCGCGGGATCGTGGCCGAGGAGGTCGCGGCGTTCCTCGGCTGGCAGCGCGCGGTCAGCGTGGCGCCCACCGTGGTGGCGCTGCGCGCGATGGCCGACGGCGTCGTGCGGTCCGAGCTGGTCCGGCTCGCGGGCCGGCTCCCCGACCTCGACCCGAGGGCGCGGGCCGAGTTCGAGCTGACCGTCTCCCGGGTCGTCGACAAGCTGCTGCACGCGCCGACGGTGCGGGTGAAGCAGCTCGCCGAGGAGCCTGGCGGCCAGGCCTACGCGGACGCGCTCACCCGGCTGTTCGACCTCGACCCCAAGGCCGTCGAGGCCATGACGACCGTCGACATCGGCGACGGCCCCGCGACCGATGGAGCCACGCCATGAGCGCCGGCACGACCCCGCTGCGGCTCGGCACCCGCCGCAGCGCGCTCGCGACAGCGCAGTCGCAGCAGGTCGCTGCCGAGCTCACCGCCCGCACCGGCCGGGCCGTCGAGCTGGTGCCGGTGACGACGTACGGCGACACCTCCCGCGCGGCGCTGTCGCAGATCGGCGGCACCGGTGTCTTCGTCTCCGCGCTGCGCGACGCGCTGCTCGCCGGCGACGTCGACCTGGCTGTGCACTCGCTCAAGGACCTGCCGACCGCCGCGCCCGAGGGCATCGCGCTGGCCGCCGTACCACCGCGCGAGGACCCGCGCGACGTCCTGGTCGCCCGTGACGGGCTCACGCTCGGCGAGCTGCCGACCGGCTCCCGGGTAGGCACCGGCTCGCCCAGGCGGGCCGCCCAGCTGCGCGCGCTCGGCCTCGGTCTCGAGGTCGTCGACGTCCGCGGCAACGTCGACACGCGAATCGGGCTGGTGGCCGACGGGACCGTCGACGCCGTGGTACTCGCGCGAGCCGGGCTGGCCCGCCTCGACCGGCTCGGCGAGGTCACCGAGACCCTCGATCCGATCCAGATGCTGCCCGCCCCTGGCCAGGGCGCTTTGGCGATCGAGTGCCTTATGCCGCACGATGCCGTGACCAGCACGACGTTCGACCTGCTCGGAACCCTCGACGACGCCGTGACCCGGCTGGTCGTGGATGCCGAGCGAACACTGCTCGCCACTCTGGAAGCCGGCTGCTCGGCCCCTGTCGGGGCCTACGGCGAAGCCGCCGAACCAGAGCCCGGTGAGCAGACCCCCGAGCTGTACCTGCGTGCCGTCGTCAGTGCCGTCGACGGGTCCACGCAGGTCCGCCTGTCCGCCACCGGACCTCTCGACGAGGCCTCACGGATCGGTCGCGACCTCGCGACCGAGCTGCTCGCCGAAGGTGCGGCTGATCTCATGTGGGAGCGCGTCCAGTGACGACCCGCCCGTCCAGCACCAGCAAGAAGAAGCCCGTGAAGACGATCGGCAGCGTCGCCTTCGTCGGAGCCGGCCCCGGCGACCCCGAGCTGCTCACGGTTCGCGCCGTCGAGCTGCTCGCTCGGGCCGACGTGGTCGTGACCGAGTCGCAGGACGAGACCTTCGTCCAGCGGTTCTGCCGAGCCGACGTCGAGGTCGTCGACGGCTCGCTCGGCGACGACGGGCAGCCCCTGAGCCACGCCGTCCGGGCCCGGCTCGTCGTCAAGGCGGCCAAGAGCGGCGGGCTCGTGGTGCGGCTGCTCGACGGCGACCCCTTCCTCTACGCCACCGGCTCCGAGGAGGCCGCCGGCTGCGCCAAGGCCGGCATCGCCTTCGAGGTCGTGCCCGGCGTCTCCTCGATCTCCGCGGTGCCCGCCTACGCCGGCATCCCGCTGACCTCCGCCAAGCACCGCGAGGTGCGCGTGGTCAACGTCGGCGAGGGCAGCGCCGACTGGAGCTCGCTCGGCGCGGGCAGCGCCACCCTGGTGCTGCTGTCGGCCACCGCGGTCATCGGTGACGTCGCGAAGGCCCTGATCGCTGCCGGCCGCTCGCGAGAGACCCCCGTCGCCATGACCCAGCTCGGCACCACCACCGAGCAGCGCACCGTCACCTCCACACTGGAGCGGATCGCCGTCGACGTGAAGGCCGCCAAGCTGGCGCCGCCGACCATCACCGTCGTCGGCGACACCGTCGCGATGCGCGAGCAGCTCTCGTGGTTCGAGACCAAGCCGCTGTTCGGCTGGCGGGTGCTGGTGCCGCGCACCAAGGAGCAGGCCGGCGCGCTGTCCGAGAAGCTGCGTGCCGCCGGTGCCGTGCCCGAGGAGGTCCCGACCATCGCGGTCGAGCCCCCGCGGACCCCGCAGCAGATGGAGCGGGCCATCAAGGGCCTGGTCACCGGCCGCTACGAGTGGGTCGCCTTCACCTCCCGCAACGCGGTCAAGGCGGTCCGGGAGCGTTTCGAGGAGTACGGCCTCGACGCCCGCGCGTTCGCCGGCATCAAGGTCGCCACCGTCGGCGAGCAGACCGCTGCGGACCTGCTGGCCTGGGGCATCAAGCCCGACCTCGTCCCCAGCGGCGAGCAGTCGGCCGCCGGCCTGCTCGAGGACTGGCCGCCGTACGACCCGGTCTTCGACCCGATCGACCGCGTCTTCCTGCCCCGCGCCGACATCGCGACGGAGAACCTCGTCGCCGGTCTCGTCGAGCGTGGCTGGGAGGTCGACGACGTTACGGCGTACCGCACCGTGCGGGCGGCCCCGCCGGCTGCGCCGATCCGCGAGGCGATCAAGTCCGGTGGCTACGACGCCGTGGTCTTCACGTCGTCCTCGACCGTGCGCAACCTCGTCGGTATCGCGGGCAAGCCGCACACCTCGACCGTGATCGCGTGCATCGGCCCGGCCACGGCCAAGACCGCCGAGGAGCACGGCCTGCGCGTCGACGTCCTCGCCCCGGCGCCGTCGGTGGCCGAGCTGGCCTGCGCGCTGTCCGAGTACGGCGCGAGCCTGCGGTCGTCCGCCGCCGCGGCCGGCGTGCCGGTGCTGCGGCCGTCGCAGAAGCGCGCCGCCTCCCGCCGGAAGGCGACCTGAGGTCTGACACGTGACTGACGCCCGCTTCCCCGCCGGCCGGCCACGCCGGCTGCGCACCACTCCGGCGATTCGTGCACTCGTCGCGCAGACCCGGCCGGCCCCGGCCGACCTCGTGCTGCCGATGTTCGTGCGCGAGGGCCGGTCGGAGCCGACGGCGATCGGGTCGATGCCCGGTGTCGTCCAGCACTCCCGCGACTCGCTGCGCAAGGCAGCGGTCGAGGCGGTGCAGGCCGGCGTCGGCGGGCTGATGCTCTTCGGCGTCCCTGAGCGGCGCGACGCCACCGGCACCGGGGCCACCGACGACGACGGCATCCTCAACGTCGCTATCCGCGACGTCGTGGCCGAGGTCGGCGACAGCACGGTCGTCATGAGCGATCTGTGCCTCGACGAGTTCACCGACCACGGGCACTGCGGCGTCGTCGCGATCGACGGCAGCGTCGACAACGACGCGACCCTCGTGCGCTACGCCGAGATGGGGCTCGCCCAGGCCGCGGCCGGCGCCCACGTCCTCGGGCTGTCCGGGATGATGGACGGCCAGGTCGGCGTGGTCCGCGCCGCCCTCGACGCCGACCGGCTCACCTCGACAGCCATCCTCGCCTACACGGCGAAGTACGCCTCGGCGTTCTACGGCCCGTTCCGCGAGGCCGTCGAGTCGACGCTGCAGGGTGACCGGCGCAGCTACCAGCAGGACCCGGCCAACGCCGACGAAGCGCTGCGCGAGCTGGCCCTCGACCTGGCCGAGGGCGCCGACATCGTGATGGTGAAGCCGGCCCTGCCCTACCTCGACGTCCTGCGCCGGGTCGCCGACGAGGCCGCGCGCCACGGCGTCCCGGTGGCCGCCTACCAGGTCTCGGGTGAGTACGCGATGGCCGAGGCGGCCTTCGAGAAGGGCTGGCTGGACCGCGAGCGCACCATCGTCGAGACGCTCACCTCGGTGCGGCGCGCCGGTGCGGGCATCGTCCTCACCTACTGGGCCGTCGAGGCCGCCGGGCTCCTGTCAGCCCCGACGTCGGTGGCCGGCGTCAGTGAGTAGCTACCCGTACGACGCTCCGGCGTCTGCCGCCCTCATGCAGCGTGCCCTCGCCGTCATCCCCGGTGGCGTCAACTCCCCGGTGCGTGCCTTCCGCGCCGTCGGCGGCACCCCGCGCTTCATGACCTCCGGGCACGGCCCCTACGTCGTCGACGCCGACGGCCGCGAGTACGTCGACCTGGTCTGCTCGTGGGGACCGCTGCTGCTCGGGCACGCGCACCCCGCAGTCCTCGACGCCGTGCAGGCCGCGGTGTCGCGCGGTACGTCGTTCGGCACCCCGACCGAGGGCGAGGTCGCGCTCGCCGAGGAGATCGTCGGCCGGGTCGAGCCGGTCGAGCAGGTCCGCCTGGTATCCAGCGGCACCGAGGCGACGATGTCGGCGATCCGGCTGGCACGCGGCTTCACCGGCCGCAGCAAGGTGGTGAAGTTCGCCGGCTGCTACCACGGTCACGTCGACTCGCTGCTGGCCGCGGCCGGCTCCGGCGTCGCGACCCTCGGGCTGCCCGACACCCCCGGGGTCACCGGCGCCTCCGCCGCGGACACCGTCGTGCTGCCCTACAACGACCTCGGTGCGGTGGCCGAGGCGTTCCGCGTGCACGACGGCGCGATCGCGTGCGTCATCACCGAGGCCGCGGCCGGCAACATGGGCGTCGTCCCGCCCCTTCCCGGCTTCAACTCCGGCCTGGCCGAGCTCTGCAGTGCGCACGGCGCTCTCTACGTCAGCGACGAGGTGATGACCGGCTTCCGGGTCGGCGCCGCCGGCTGGTACGGCCTCGACGGCGTCCGTCCCGACCTCATGACCTTCGGCAAGGTGATGGGCGGTGGCTTCCCCGCCGCGGCCTTCGGCGGTCGCGCCGACGTCATGGCGCGGCTCGCTCCGGTCGGTCCCGTCTACCAGGCGGGGACGCTGAGCGGTAACCCGGTCGCCACCGCCGCCGGCCTGGCCACCCTGCGGCTCGCCACCGACCAGGTCTACGCGCACGTCGACAAGGCGGCCGGCGAGCTGGGCGGGCTGGCCTCCGACGCACTGGGAGCCGAGGGTGTCGCGCACGTCGTGCAGCACGCCGGCAGCATGTTCTCGGTGTTCTTCACCCCCGACCCCGTCGTCGACTACGACGGCGCCCGGCGCCAGGAGTCGTTCCGCTTCACTGCCTTCTTCCACGCCATGCTCGAGCGCGGCGTCTACCTGCCGCCGTCGGCCTTCGAGGCGTGGTTCCTGTCGGCCGCCCACGATGATGCGGCGTTCGGCAGGGTCGCCGAGGCGCTGCCGCACGCCGCCCGCGCCGCCGCGCGCGCCGTCCCCGAGGAGACCTCCTGATGGGCGAGACCACCACTGTGCACGTCCTCCGGCACGGCGAGGTGCACAACCCGGACAGGGTCCTCTACGGGCGCCTGCCCGACTATCACCTCTCCGACCTGGGCCGGGCGATGGCCGACCGGATCGCCGAACGGCTGCGCGACGAGGACGTCACCTACGTCGTCGCCTCGCCGCTCGAGCGGGCCCAGGAGACCGCCCGCCCCTCGGCCGCGGCGCTCGGGTTGGAGGTCGCCACGGACGACCGCCTGATCGAGGCCGGCAACGTGTTCGAGGGAAAGACCTTCGGCGTCGGCGACGGGTCGCTGAGACGGCCCGCGCAGTGGGTGCACCTGCGCAACCCGCTGCGCCCCTCGTGGGGCGAGCCCTACAGCGAGATCGCCGAGCGGATGCTCGCCGCGGTGGCCGCGGCACGTGATGCCGCCCGCGGCCACCAGGCGCTCGCCGTCAGCCACCAGCTGCCGATCTGGACAGCACGCTCCTTCGCCACCGGCCGCCGGCTCTGGCACGACCCGCGAAGGAGGCAGTGCTCGCTGGCCTCGCTCACCACCTTCACCTACGACGGCGACGAGCTGGTGTCGGTGTCCTACGAGGAGCCGGCCCGTGACCTGCTCCCCGCGCCCGCGGTCACCGGGAAGAAGTTCGTCGCCGGCGCATGACGACCCGCCACCGCCACCGCCCACGTCGCACGACCCTCGCGGTCGTGCTGCTGCTGGGCTGTGTCCTGCTCGTCACCGGCTGCACGCGGGCCTCAGGGCAGGTGGCCGGGCAGGGCTACATCTCCGGTGACGGCACCGTGACGACCCTGCCGGCCGCCGATCGCAAGGCGCCCGTCTCGTTCGCGGGGACCCGGCTCGACGGCGGTGACCTCGACGTGCGCGCGTTCCGCGGCCACGTGGTCGTCGTCAACGTGTGGGCGTCGTGGTGTCCGCCGTGCATCGCCGAGGCGAAGGGCCTGGAGGAGGTGCACCGGGCCACCGAAGGGGACGGCGTGCAGTTCCTCGGCATCAACACCGACACCGATCTCGCCGCCGCCCGCACCCACGAACGGCGCTTCTCCGTCACCTACCCGAGCATCGAGTCCGACGGCGGACGGGTGCTGCTCGCGCTGCGCGGCTCGCTGCAGCCCAGCGCCAAGCCCTCGACGCTGGTCCTCGACCGCGAGGGCCGGGTGGCCGCCCGCGTCCTCGGCAAGGTCGACGCCAGCACCCTGACCGGCCTCGTCACCGACGTCCTGCGCGAGCAGTCATGAGCAGCACGGTCGCGGACGGGTCGCTGCTGCTCGCGCTGCCGCTCGCGATGCTCGCCGGGCTGGTCTCGTTCCTCTCGCCCTGCGTGCTGCCGCTCGTGCCCGGCTACCTCGCGTACACCACCGGCCTCACGGCGGCCGAGGTGTTCGACGACTCGTCCCGCCGACGGGGGCGGCTGGTCGCCGGTGCCCTGCTCTTCGTCGCCGGGTTCACCTTCGTCTTCGTCAGCGCGGGGGTCCTGATCGGCGGCCTCGGTGGCTTCCTGCTCGAGAACCAGGACGTCCTGCGCCGGGTGCTCGGTGCCCTCACGATCGTGCTGGGGCTGTCGTTCGTCGGCTTCCTGCCGTGGCTGCAGCGTGACGTGCGGCTGGACCGCAGGCCGGCGGTCGGGCTGCTCGGCGCCCCTGTGCTCGGCATGGTGTTCGGGCTCGGCTGGTCGCCCTGCCTCGGGCCGACCCTGGCTGCCGTCCTCGCGCTCGGGCTGGGCGAGGGTACGGCAGCGCGCGGGGGTGTCCTCGCGGTGGCGTACTGCCTCGGCCTCGGCCTGCCCTTCGTCCTGGCGGCGCTGGCGTTCGGCCGCGCCATGACGGTGTTCGGCTGGTTCAAGAAGCACTACGTCGCCGTGATGCGCACCGGCGGCGGCGTGCTCGTGGTCCTCGGGATCCTCATGGTCACCGGCGTCTGGGACAGCTGGATCGGTGCGCTGCAGGTGTGGGTCA
This sequence comes from Actinomycetes bacterium, assembly GCA_038246545.1. Classification (GTDB taxonomy): domain Bacteria; phylum Actinomycetota; class Actinomycetes; order JACCUZ01; family JACCUZ01; genus JBBRVW01. The sequence continues at coordinate 67,348 of JBBRVW010000021.1, forward strand.
ACGGTTTCACGGTGGCGGTCTGAGGCATCGTGACCGAGACCCCCGTCACCGACACCTTGAGCAGCGCGCCGTCGCGCGACCTGCCACCGCAGCCGCGGCCGCCGGCGCTGCAGCCGGTCGAGCTGGCCCGTTGGGCTTGGCGGCAGCTCACGTCGATGCGCAGCGCGCTCGTGCTGCTCTTCCTGCTGGCGCTGGCCGCGGTACCCGGGTCGCTCGTTCCGCAGCGGAGCATCGACGCCGCGCGGGCTGCGCAGTTCGCGGCCGACCATCCGACCCTTGCCCCGTGGTACGACCGGTTCTCGCTGTTCACCGTCTACTCGTCGCCGTGGTTCGCTGCGACCTACCTCCTGCTGTTCGTCTCACTGGTCGGCTGCGTGCTGCCCCGCAGCCGCCTGCACCTGCGCGCCGTGCTCGCGCGGCCGCCGCGCGCGCCGCAGCGGCTCGGCCGCCTGCCGTTCCACGAGTCGACCACCGTCGACGGAGCGCCGGACGCGGTGCTCGAACGTGCCCGCGCCGCACTCCGGAGGCGCGGCTACCGGGTCGACGTCGCCGACGGAGCCGTCGCCGCGGAGAAGGGCTACCTGCGCGAGACCGGCAACCTGGTCTTCCACGTCGCCCTGCTGCTCCTGCTGCTGGCCGTCGCGTTCGGCCACCTCACCGGATACAAGGCGAACATCCTCATCGTCGAGGGTGAGGCCTTCTCCAACACCGTGTCGGCCTATGACACGTGGACGCCGGGACCGCTCGCGGACGAGGGCGCGCTGGCGCCGTTCACGGTGGCGCTGAAGAGCCTGGAGGTGCGCTACCAGGAGACCGGCACGCAGGCAGGCGCCCCGCGGGACTTCCAGGCGCGGGTCCGCTACACCACCTCGCCGGACACGGCTGAGAGCAGCTACGACCTGCGGGTCAACCACCCGTTGAAGGTCGACGGCGTCAAGGTCTTCCTGCTCGGCAACGGCTACGCGCCCGTGTTCACGGTGCGCGACAAGGACGGTGCGGTCGTGTCGCGCGGTCCGGCGCCGTTCCTGCCGCGCGACGGGAACGCCACGTCGCTCGGCGTGGTCAAGGTGACCGGGACGTCACCGCAGATCGGGTTCGACGGGTTCTTCCTGCCGACCGCGGTCATCGACCAGAACGGTCCGCACTCGATCTACCCGGGGCTGAAGCTGCCGCGGGCGCTGCTCAGCGTCTGGACCGGCGACCTCGGTGTCGACGGCGGGACGCCGCAGTCCGTCTACAGCCTGCAGAAGAGCGGCTTGACCCAGCTGCGTGGCGAGAACGGCCGCAAGCTGGTCGTCGGGCTCGCTCCCGGCACCTCGGCCACGCTGCCCACGGGCGAGACGATCACCTTGGACGGGGTCCGTCGGTGGGCCTCGCTGCAGGTCGCCCGCGACCCCGGGACCGGCCCGGCGCTGGTCGCCGCGCTGCTCGCACTGGCCGGCCTGATGGCCTCGCTGTTCGTCCGGCGGCGACGGGTCTGGGTGCGCGTCGGTGCCGACGGCGAGGACGATGTCGACGCCGCCGACGGCGGGCGTACCCTCGTCGAGGTGGCGGGGCTGGCTCGCAGCGACGGCGAGGGTGGCGACGGGCTCGCCGACGAGCTGCGCGAGCTGGTCGCGGAGATCGGATCGGACGACGGGACGGGTGCACGTGACCTCTGAGTCGCTGGCGGGGCTGAGCAACCAGCTGCTGTACTCCGCGATGGCGGTCTACGCCGGCGCGATGTACTGCTACGCCGCCGAGCTCGCGTTCGGCTCGCCGCGGCGCCGCGGGAAGGCGGCGCCGGTGGCCGCGGAGGTCCGCGAGCTGGCGAGCGTGGGGGCTCCCACCGCCGACGTCGAGACCAGCGCCGCCGACACGGGGCCGCAGGACGACGGCGCGACGCGCCTCGCGCGCGCCGACCGGATCGGCCGGGTCGCCGTCTCGCTCACGGTGCTCGCGTTCCTGCTGCACCTCGGCGCGGTGGTCGCGCGCGGCATCGCAGCCTCGCGCCCGCCGTGGGGCAACATGTACGAGTTCTCGACCGCCGGCTCGCTCGCGGTGACCGGGGTCTTCCTGGTGCTGCTCGCCCGGAAGCCGATCCGCTACCTGGGGACCTTCGTCGTCCTCCCGGTGCTGCTGACGCTCGGGCTCGCCGTCGCGGTGCTCTACACCGAGTCCGCGCAGCTGGTCCCGGCCCTGAAGTCGGTGTGGCTGGTCATCCACGTGTCGGCAGCGATGATCGCCGCAGGCGTCCTCACCATCGGCTTCGCGCAGTCGATCTGCTTCCTCGTGCAGGACCGTCGCGAGCGGGTCCCGGCGGAGGTCCGGCAGCCCTCGTTCATGGACCGGCTGCCGGCGGCCGCGGCGCTGGACCGCTCGGCGTACAAGATGCACGCGTTCGCGTACCCGATCTGGACGTTCGCGGTCATCGCCGGCGCCATCTGGGCCGAGAACGCGTGGGGCCGGTACTGGGGCTGGGACCCCAAGGAGACCTGGGCCTTCATCACGTGGATGGTCTACACGACCTACCTGCACGCGCGCGCCACGGCGGGCTGGAAAGGCCGCCCGGCGGCCTACCTCGCGGTGCTCGGCTACGGCACGTTCCTGTTCAACTACCTGGTCGTGAACATCTGGCTGGTCGGCTTCCACTCCTACGCCGGCGTCGGCTGACCCGCGCCATACCTGTCAGCCTCTCGCCGCCAGATATGGCTCCGAGAGGCTGACAGGTGGGAGCAGAACGACTCAGGCGGAGCGGGGGTCGTCCTCGTCGGGCTCGGTCCGGGGCCGCGGGCGTGGCGGGTTCAGCCCGCGCAGGAAGTCCACGTCGTCGTCCGGAGCGAGCGTACGGCGCGGACCGGCCGCCGGTCCGGGCCCGGTGCGGGGCGGCAGGCCGGGGAAGCCCCGGCCCTTGCGTCCGGCCAGCAGCCAGGCGAGCGGCCCGACGATCCAGACCAGCACGATGAGCAGGACCCAGACGAGCTTCGGCAGCCCCTGGACGTCCTTGTCGTCGGTCTGGACCAGGTCGACCAGCGCGTAGACCGCGAGGATCACCGGTACGGCGTACAGCAGGATGCGCAGCATGGGTCAGGGGTCCTCCGCGACCGAGCCTACGGCCGATGGGTGAGCCACGCCGGGCCGCGTCCGCGCGTCAGCGCGTGCGCAGCGACCAGCGGGTGCGGCGGCTTGGCCGCGGATAGCGCCGGGCGATCTCGGCGACGCGCTCCAGCTCACGGGTCTGAGCGCGGGCCAGGTCTAGGGTGTACACGGTGGTGCCTCTATTTCCAAGGTTGATCGGCTGATGTACCTACGATACTAAGGTGTAGAACAGGCCTCGACCTGATTTCGTTCCTACATAAGTGTGAGGTGCCTCATGGACGACCTCGACCGGGCGCTCATCGAGGCACTGCGCCGCGACGGCCGCGCCAGCTGGGCCGAGCTCGGCCGGCTGGTCGGTCTCTCGGGGCCGAGCGTGGCTGACCGGGTCTCCCGGCTGGAGTCCGCGGGGGTGGTCACCGGCTACCACGCTGCCGTCGATCCCGCCGCCCTCGGCCGGTCGGTGGCCGCCCTGGTCGGCGTGCACCTCTCGGACACCTCCGACCAGGACGCCGTGACCGTCGCCCTGCAACGGCTGGACGAGGTCGAGGACTGTTGGTTCGTCGCCGGCGACGAGTCGTTCCTCATCAAGGTGCGGGTCCCGGACGTCCCCGAGCTGGAGAGCACCCTGTCGCGGTTGCGCCGCATCCGCGGTGTCTCGCGCACCCGCACGACGGTGGTGCTCTCGACCAAGTGGGAGGGTCGGGTCGCGCCGGCCGAGACCCCGGCCTAGCCGCGTCGGCCGTCGGGTCTCGGCGGATCAGGTGGCGGCTGGGTCCGCCGACGGGTCGGTCGCCGGAGTCGTTGCCGCGGCCGGGCCAGGGCTCGTCGCCGGGTCCGGGGTCGGCGCAGCTGCCGGGTCGGCAGTCGCTTCGGGGCTCGGTCCGGGTTGCTGCTGGGCCGTCGGCTCCGGTGCCGCCGTGCGCACGTCCGCATCCCGCTGGAGGGTCTTGGTCCCTCCCAGGGTTCGCTCACCAACGCTTCGAGCTGGTCGAGCGCCCCGGTCGCTGCTGGTGGCGCGGCGCTGCGGGAGAAGCCTCGAGCGGCCGGGGCCGTGCCTCGCAACGCTGCCGCCTGCTGCGCGACCCACTGCTGCAGCTCCAGGCGCTCGGACCCGGACAGGCGCCTGTCCCGGCCCCCGACGACCACGAGCTGGAAGGCCGCCGCCGCGGTCACGCACCCGTCGCAGGTCGTGTTCACGGCGAGGGGACGGTTGTTCGCCCGGAGCAGCTGGACCGAGCGCAGCACCACCACCTGCACGGACAGGGCGGTGGACCGGCACCCGGTGCACTGGGACCACGCGACGCCGACGTTGTCCAGAGTGGCGTCCGTCGTGCGGTCGAGGTACACGATGTGAAGAGCCGTCGAGTCGGCCGTGCAGTCGTCGCAGGAGGCGTTGGCCGAGGCGGTGGTGTCGACCTGGGTCCGGCGCTCCTCGGACCGCGACACGAGGTACTCGTCGTCGGCAGCTGAGGGCACGCCCGGTCCGGTCAACGCGGACGCCGCCAGGTCGAGACCGCTGTTGCGGTCGTGGTGCGACTCGCCCGAGGAGCGGTGCGAAAACCCCCGGCCAGGCCCACTGCGAGCAGGAGGCCGGCCGCCCCGGCCCTGGACACCCGGCCGGTCATCGCGTCGCACCCGCCGCGAGCGGGAAGCTGTCCGCGACGGCGGCAGCCATCTCGACGAGACTGTCCCGCGTGTCGACCCAGATCGCCGGCACGCTGTGGCCCGACACGACCGACGTGCGGGCGCTGAGCAGCCTGCGAGCCGCAGTTCTGCGGGTACGTCGGTCCGCGCCGGAGCTGCTCGACGGTGGGCGGACGAGCCTTGCCCTCGCTGCCGAAGTCCAGGTCGACGTCAACGAGGTGATGCAGTGTGTGACCGACGTCGCTGCCGATCCGGCTCGGCAGGTGAACCTTCTCCGCCATGCCGACCTGCTGCCCGGCTGGTACGAGGACTGGGTCGTGGTCGAGCGGGAACGTCTCCAGCAGCTGCGGCTGCTCTCGTTGGAGTCGGTGGCGCGCGCCGCGCTCGACAGGGGCGACTTCGACCTCGCGCTCACCGCCGCGATCGAGACCATCGCCATCGAACCGCTGCGGGAGCGCGCTCACGCGATCGCGATCCGGGCACACCTCATGGCCGGCAACCAGTCCTCTGCGGTGACCGAGTACCGCGACTACCGACATCTGCTGCGCACCATGCTCGCGATAGCCCCGTCGAGGGAGCTCAACGAGCTGCTGACACCGCTGCTCGTGCCGATCCCGCGGCGGCACCAGCACTAGCGGTTCCGCGACCGCGGCAACCCGCCGCCGGTCGGGCTACGCGAGGGCGAGCGTGATGCCCAGGCTCGTGCCGTAGACGAGCAGGAGCAGCCCGGTCTCCTTCAGGACGGGGACGAGCTCGCGGCCGACCGCCCCGTAGATGACGCCGAGGGTCGGGCGGACCGCCGGGAGCGCGGTCCCGAGCGCGATCAGCACGACGGGGTGCCGGAGGGCGATCAGCACCACGGCGGCATACGCCGCGAACACGAGGCCGACGTAGAGCAGCCGGGTGCGGTGGTCGCCGAGCCGCACGGCCAGGGTGCGCTTGCCGGCGGCCTCGTCGGTGGGGATGTCGCGCAGGTTGTTGGCGACGAGGATCGCGCAGGCCAGCGCACCGCAGCCGACACCTGCCAGCACCGATGCGGTGGTGACCTGCTCGGCCTGCGCGTACGTCGTGCCGACGGTGGCCACCAACCCGAAGAAGACGAAGACCGAGACCTCGCCCAGCCCGCGGTAGCCGTACGGCGAACGGCCGCCGGTGTAGTACCAGGCGCCGATCAGGCAGCCGGCGCCGACGAGCACCAGCCACCAGGCGACCAGCAGCGCCAGGACCAGGCCGCCCGCGCATGCCACCGCGAACGACAGCAGTGCGGCGCGCTTCACCGCGGGCGGTGTCGCGACGCCCGAGCCGACGAGCCGCAGCGGGCCGACCCGGTCGGCGTCGGTGCCGCGCACTCCGTCGCTGTAGTCGTTGGCGTAGTTGACGCCCACCTGCAGCGCGACGGCCACCAGCAGCGCGAGCAGTCCCCGGCCGAGGTCGAAGGCATCCACGGCCGCGGCCGCCCCGGTACCGGCCGCGACCGGTGCGAAAGCTGCGGGCAGCGTGCGGGGGCGCGCGCCCTCGAGCCACTGCGCTGGGGTGGCCATCGCTTCGGGGTCCTCCGGGTGCGTCGTGACGGGTCCGCCAGGAGGGTACGGGGCCGGCTGGCCGGGCCCGTGCGCGAGGATGCTCGCGTGCTGGCGGACGGGGTGGTCGTACGGCGTGCGGTGGCTGCCGTCGGCGATCGAGCCCCCGTCGAGCGCCGGGCTCAGGGCAGCGGGGGACGAGGCGCTAGCCGTTCCCGGGTGCTCGCCGTCGGCCGTTGCCGGCCCCTCGACTCGTTCCCGACCTGCAGCTGTGCACAGGCCGGAATCCCTTGCACAGCAACGCTTCCGGGGTTCCGCGGCAGGTCCATCTGCGCTAGTATTCGAACATGTGTTCGACAATCCGCGGGGTGGGGGTGGAGGCGGGTGTCGCCTCCGCCGACACCGCGTTGACCGCCGCCCTGCACCAGGGCGTCGACCACCTCAGCCACGACCAGTCCACCGCCCTGCTCGCCCAGCTGCGGGTCCTGACCGCCAAGGCCGAC